>NZ_JBIRGM010000001.1:0-553778 GCF_044328025.1 Streptomyces sp. NPDC018000 | reverse complement strand
GGGCGCGGGGGGTGGGGGGGGCCGCCGTGCCGGTCCTGCGGGGGGCCGGCGGGGGGGGGTTGGTGCCGCCGGGCCCCCCCCGGGGGGGGGGGGGGGGGGGCCGCGCCCCCCCCGCCCCTTCTCCAACCCCCCATGTGCCGGTCGGTCTTACGCGAAGCGCTGCTTCGCGCTGCCGTCGCAGCTCTGCAGCTTCAGCGGGTCCTTGGCCGCCGCGAGCGTCAGGCACAGCCCGGTCGAGGCCGCCGGGCGCAAGGTGCCCGACTCCTTGACGAACTGCTGGTTGGCCGCGCCCGAGCAGTTCCACACGACGAGCGAGGCGCCCGCCTTGTAGTCGGCGCCCGGCACGTCGAGGCACCGGTCGTGGCTCAGTTCCGTGCGGATGCTCTTCGTGCCGGAGTCGTACCACCAGCCCTGGTTGCGGCCGCCGTGGCAGTCCCAGCCGCTGATCCCGGTGCCGTTGCGGGTCACCGAGGCAGGGACGTCCACGCAGGTGCCCGTGGCCTCGTTCTTCAGCGGCTTGAAGACGTCGTCCCACGCCGCGGGCTGGAGCACCGGCTTCCCGGTGCTCGCCGGGTCTGCGCAGCTCGCCTCACGCAGGCCCGAGTTGTAGATCTGGGTCAGGCAGGATGCGAAGGCGGCGTGGCCGCGATCGTTCGGGTGGTAGGACTGCCGGACGGAGTTGGAGTCCGGCGGGAAGTGCGCCAGGTCGATGTAGAGGCCCCGGGCCCAGGTGTTCTCGCTGCACACCTCGTGACCGTGGAAGAGCCGGGAGTTGTCGAGGTAGACGGCTCCGGTGTCGGCGGCGACCTTGCGCATACCGCGCTCGAAGGCGGGGACGGCTACGTTACGGCCCCAGGAGGCGTCGGAGTCGTAACCGGCACAGCCTCCGGGAAGCTTGCCCGGGAAGTTCGGGTTGTCGTAGAAGTCCGGGCCGATCGGGCTCGGGTAGCCCATGACCACCAGCTTGTAGTCGTTGTTGCCGTATCCGGCGTCGGACATGACGGTCTTCAGGTCGCGCACCGTCTTCTCGACCTTCGGGACGAGCGCGTCGATGCGCGCCTGCCAGCCGCCCTCGTACTTCGGCTGGCAGGTGCCCTGGGAGAGCACCCAGCGCTGGACGCAGTCCGTCATGACCGGGCCGAACTGGAGGTCGTCATTGGCGCCGGCGACCAGCAGGATCATCTTGATGCGGGTGTTGCGGGCCTTGATGGCGAGGTTGTCGCTCTGCACGAGTTCGTCGGCGTACTGCTTCGATCCGCCGATCACGATGTTGCCGGTGTACGCGCCGGAGCAGGCGACGTTGTACGTCACGTCGGCCGGGATGCCGGTGCGGTGGATGGCGGAGTCGGACGAGCGATGGCACCAGTTGTCGGGGCCGTTGGTGCCCGCCTCGTACGTGCCGACGCCCTCGCCGGAGATCTCGCTGTCGCCGAGCGAGATCAGCCCCGTCTTGCGGTCGGCGAGCGGACGCTCGGCCGGGTCGCCGTACAGCCGGGTGGCTTCGGCGGCGCGGATGGCCTCCAGCTCGGGCGACAGGGGGGTGGATGCGGTGGTGGTGGAACCGGACCGGTCTGCCGCGCCCGCCGGTCCCGCGGCGAGAGCCATACCGCCCAATGCCGCCGCCATGGCCGCGGCGGCCGCGACCGTACTGCGAAGTCTGTGCCTGGTACGCCTCATTGCGCCTCCCCGGGTTGCTGCATGGGGGTACGGGGTCGTCCCCCGGGAAAATGCAGCACCCCGGTGTCTACTGGTCAGTAGGCGTCTTGGGAATAGACAGAACAAGACAAGTGCTCAACTTTTTCTGGAGGTTGAACCCCATGGGGCGAGGTGCCGCAGCTGTCGTCGTGCGCCCACCAGGGATTACGGGACAGCCCTTGTACGAGACGCTGGACGTGCTGCGTATGACCCGCCCGTGACATGTGTCGCAGCAACCGGGCTGCGGCATCTCTAAGATCTGCCCATGGCAGGTACCGGATACATCGAGCGCTGGGCGCCGGGCGATCAGATCCTGTGGCGCTACCTCGGCAACGGCACGCCGCGGCGGGACGCCGCGCCGGGTCACGCCCAGGGGCCGGTCCACATCTGTCGGCCCGTCACCGTCGTCCAGGACACCGACGAGCTGCTCGCCGTATGGGTGGCCCCCGGCACCGAGTGTGTGAAGCCGGTGCTGGCGAACGGCACCGACGTGCACGACGAGCCGCTCGCCACCCGCTACACCGCCCCGCGCACCACCGTCCGCTCGGCCTGGCTGGGCAACGGCGTGCTGAAGCTCGCCCGTCCCGGTGAACCCTGGTCGGTCTGGCTGTTCTGGGAGCCCGGCTGGCGGTTCCGCAGCTGGTACGTGAACCTGGAGAAACCGCGCACCCGCTGGGCGGGCGGCATCGACTCCGAGGATCACTTTCTCGACATCTCCGTCTACCCGGACCGCAGCTGGGTCTGGCGCGACGAGGACGAGTTCGCCCAGGCTCAGCGGGTCGGCCTGATGCCCCCCGAGACCGCGCAGCGGGTACGGGAGGCGGGCCTCGCGGCCGTCGAGGTGATCCGGGACTGGGGCACGCCCTTCCGGGACGGCTGGGAGGACTGGCGGCCCGATCCGCGCTGGCGGGTTCCCGCACTTCCGGATGACTGGGACCGCATCCCCTCGCATATGCCGTCGTGAGACCCTTGATGCACCCCAGGGGGGCAACCGTAGGATCGCCCTCCGGAGGGCCGCTCCGCTCCAACCGGCGGACGCGGCACCGGACCTGACCACAAGTGATCGCACGAGCACCACGCACTGCACGAGCTGTATGAGCGGCATCAGCCGTATGAGTCGCCTGAGCCACTACGAGGGGGTGGAGACGTGCTCGCTGTCGCCCGCCCCGGCGCCGGAAACGTTGTCGCCGAACCATGCTGCGAGCATCCGGTTTCAGCCCCTCGTTCGTGGGCATCCGGTGACAGCCGTTGTTATCGCCGCTCTTACCGGGGCACAGTAGCGCCCCACGAGGTGATTGCCTCATACAACCGGCCCGGACGGACGGAACCCCACGCGTGACGGAGCATCCCACCTCCCACGAAGGCCGGCAGCCTCTCGCCGCCCGGTCGCAGGAACGCACCCGGCCTCGGCAGCAGGATGCCGAGCCGGCTGCTTCCCCTGCCGTCGCGATCCCCGGCCCGGCCACGGCGCCGGGCGCAGGAGCGAATCCGGCGGCCCCCGCGGCCGGCCCCGCAGGACTCGACCCACAGGCCGCGGCCCGTCGCGAGGGCGACCGGCTGCGTTTCGTGGGGGCCGCCACCCGGCGGATCGCCCGCGGCATAGACCTGGACGAGATCGTGCTGGGCCTGTGCCGGGCCAGCGTGCCGACGTTCTCCGACGCCATACTGGTCTACCTCCGCGACCCGCTCCCGGTCGGTGACGAGCGGCCGGTCTCCCCGTTCGTCCTGCGGCTGCGCCGGTCGGACCGGCTGCGTTTAAACGAGGAGGAGACCGAGAGCTCGTCGGAGATCGAACGACTGCGGCTGCCCGCCATCGATCCGCACGGCGATCTGCCTCCGGCGGCCGACCTGTGCGAGGTCCGCTCGGGCGGCGCGCTCGCCGAGGTGCTGCGCGGTGTACGGCCGGTCTTCGGCGACTCCGCAGCGGCCCGCGCCGCGCTGCCCGAACTGCTCGGCACCGGACGGAGCGCACCCACCGGACACCGTGCGATCCTCGCCCCGCTCCGCGGACGGCGACGGGTGATCGGCGCCGCCGTCTTCCTGCGCGGGACCGAGCGGCCGCCCTTCGAGGCCAACGACCTGCTGGTCGCCGCGCAGCTGGCGACGCACACCGCGCTCGGCATCGACAAGGCCATGCTGTACGGCCGCGAGGCGTACATCGCCGACGAGCTGCAGCGCACCATGCTGCCCGACTCGCTGCCGCAGCCGACCGGCGTCCGGCTCGCCTCCCGTTATCTCCCGGCCGCGGAGACGGCCCGGGTCGGCGGCGACTGGTACGACGCGATCCCGCTGCCCGGGAGCCGGGTCGCCCTGGTCGTGGGCGACGTCATGGGCCACTCCATGACGTCCGCGGCGATCATGGGCCAGTTGCGCACCACCGCACAGACCCTCGCCGGGCTCGATCTTCCGCCGCAGGAAGTGCTGCACCACCTCGACGAACAGGCACAGCGGCTCGGCAGCGACCGCATGGCGACCTGCCTGTACGCGGTGTACGACCCCGTGGCGCACCGCATCACCATCGCCAACGCCGGGCACCCGCCGCCCGTCCTGCTCCATCTGGGCGGCCTCGCGGAGGTGCTGCGGGTGCCGTCCGGCGCCCCGATCGGCGTCGGCGGTGTGGACTTCGAGGCCGTCGAGCTGGACGCGCCCGCGGGCGCCACGCTGCTGCTGTACACCGACGGTCTGGTGGAGTCCCGGCTGCGGGACGTCTGGACCGGGATCGAGCAGCTGCGCGAACGGCTCGCCGCCACCGCCCAGCTCACCGGCCCGGACCATTCGCCGCCACTGGAGGCCCTCTGCGACGACGTGCTCGACATGCTCGGCCCCGGCGACCGGGACGACGACATCGCGCTGCTGGCCGCCCGGTTCGACGGGATCGCGCCAAGTGATGTCGCGTACTGGCACCTGGAACCGGAGGAGACCGCTCCGGGCCGGGCCCGCAGGCTGGCCCGCCGGGCACTGAGCCGTTGGGGGCTCGACGATCTCTCCGACTCGGTGGAGCTGCTGGTCAGCGAGGTGGTGACCAACGCGGTGCGCTATGCGGAGCGGCCGGTGACTCTGCGGCTGCTGCGCACCGACATCCTGCGCTGCGAGGTCGGCGACGACGCGCCGCAGCTGCCCCGGCAGCGCCGGGCCCGGGACATGGACGAGGGCGGCCGCGGCCTGTTCCTCGTGAACCGGCTGGCCAGACGGTGGGGAGCGACACGT
Source organism: Streptomyces sp. NPDC018000 (assembly GCF_044328025.1). Lineage (NCBI taxonomy): Bacteria > Bacillati > Actinomycetota > Actinomycetes > Kitasatosporales > Streptomycetaceae > Streptomyces > Streptomyces sp. NPDC018000. The sequence continues at coordinate 548,876 of NZ_JBIRGM010000001.1, read as the reverse complement.
CTTTCGACCGGCAAGGTGGTCTGGTTCGAGATGCCGGTCCGGGGCCAGTAGGAGGGTCCGGGCCGGGGCGGACAAGAGCCCTGCACGGACGGTAGCCAAATGTTGCCGACCTCCTGTCGGCGGAGTTGACTTCAGTCGTGAACGAGACGACCTGACCGAAACCCCCACCGACGGGAGGACGCTCGTGCCCGAGGAATCGAAGACCAGGAACACCCCCTACACCACGAACAACGCCGGAATTCCGGTGGAGAGCGATGAGCACTCGCTCACTGTCGGATCCGACGGTCCGATCCTGCTCCAGGACCACTACCTCATCGAGAAGATGGCCCAGTTCAACCGGGAACGGGTCCCCGAGCGAGTGGTCCACGCCAAGGGCTCCGGCGCCTACGGCATTTTCAAGGTGACCAACGACATCAGCCAGTTCACCAAGGCGGACCTCTTCCAGCCGGGCAAGCAGACCGCCATGCTCGCCCGCTTCTCCACGGTCGCCGGTGAACAGGGCTCTCCCGACACCTGGCGCGATCCTCGTGGGTTCGCCCTGAAGTTCTACACGGAGCACGGCAACTACGACATGGTCGGCAACAACACGCCGATCTTCTTCGTGCGCGACCCGATGAAGTTCCAGGACTTCATCCGCTCGCAGAAGCGCCGCCCGGAGAGTGCCCTGCGTGACCACGACATGCAGTGGGACTTCTGGACGCTCTCCCCCGAGTCCGCGCACATGGTCACCTGGCTGATGGGTGACCGCGGCATCCCGAAGACGTACCGCAACATGAACGGCTACAGCTCGCACACCTATATGTGGGTGAACGCGGGCGGCGAGAAATTCTGGGTCAAGTACCGCTTCAAGACCGACCAGGGCATCGACTTCTACGCCCAGGCCGAGGCCGACGAGATCGCGGGCATCGACGGTGACGTCCACCGTCGTGACCTGTTCGAGTCGATCAAGCGTGGTGACCACCCGAGCTGGACGCTGTATGTCCAGATCATGCCGTTCGACGACGCACCGGACTACCGGTTCAACCCGTTCGATCTCACGAAGGTGTGGCCGCACGGCGACTACCCGGAGATCGAGGTCGGCCGGATGACGCTCAACGAGAACCCCGAGGACTTCTTCGTCCACATCGAGCAGGCGTCCTTCGAGCCGTCGAACCTGGTGCCCGGCATCGGTCCGTCGCCCGACAAGATGCTGCTCGGCCGGCTCTTCTCGTATCCGGACACCCACCGGTACCGGATCGGCCCGAACTACGCGCAGCTGCCGCCGAACCGTCCGCGGTTCGGCCGGAACTCGTACGCGAAGGACGGCCCGATGCGGTACGAGCCGACGCGTACGGGAGCGGTCTACGCACCGAACTCGTACGGCGGTCCGGCCGCGGACACCGAGCGCTTCGGCGACCCGGCCGGCTGGGCCACGGCGGGCGAGATGGTGCACGAGGCGTACAAGCTGCACCGCGAGGACGACGACTGGGGCCAGGCGGGCACGATGGTGCGCAAGGTCCTGGACGACGCGGCGCGGGAGCGGCTGGTGTCCAACATTTCCGGCCATCTGCTGGACGGGGTGAGCGCCCCGGTCCTGGAGCGCTCGCTGCAGTACTGGCGCAACGTCGACAAGGATCTCGGCGACCGGGTCGCCAAGAAGGTCAACGGCGGCTGACACCGTCGCACGCGGACGCATGGGTCAGGGGCGGTGCCGGCCGGCACCGCCCCTGACCCATGCGTTCACCGCTCTCTCATGCGTTCACTGCTTGGGCGGGTTGCCGTTGCCGTTTCCGTTGCCCGGCCCCCCGGAGTCCGTTCCCTCGTCCGGAGGGCCCGCGGACTGGCTCGGCGACTCCTCCGGGGACTGGCTCGGCGACTCCTCCGGGGACTGACTGGCCGACTGGCTGGGCGAGTTGCCCGGGCTGCTCTGCGCGGGCGGGCTCGACTGCCTGGACGGGGACGTGTCGGGGCTCTGGGCCGCCGGAGGGGTCGTCGCCGCGCTGGTCGGCAGGGTGACCTCGCCGGACTCGACGTCCTGCAGGTCGAACTTGGCACTGGAGCCGCCGTTCAGCGCGCCCAGGGTGTAGTCCGCCCAGATCTGCGCCGGGAAGCCGCCACCGTTGGCCCGGCCGGAGTTGGCGGTACCGGTCAGGCTGACCTGCGCGCCGTTCTTGGGGGACTCTCCGAACAGTGCGACGACCGTGCTGAGCTCCGGGGTGTAGCCCGCGAACAGAGCGGCCTTGTTGTTCTCCGAGGTGCCCGTCTTGCCCGCCGCCTCGTAGGCCGAGGTTTTGGCCGCCCGGCCGGAGCCGTCCTCCACGACGTGCTGCAGGACGGAGGTGACAGTGTCGGCGGACTTGCGGCTGATCACCTGGCTGCCGATGCCCTCGACCGGCTCGACCGTGCGGTCGCGGTGCTTGGCGGACTTCACGATGAACGGGGTGACCTTCTTGCCGTGGTTGTCGAGCGTGGCGTACGCGCCCGCCATGTCCCACGTCGAGGCGTTCATCGTGCCCAGCGTGATCGCGGGGCGCTCGGGGAAGTTCTTGTCCGGCAGCCCGAGGTCGAGCGCGGTCTGCTTCACCGCGGCGGGGCCGACGTCGACGACCATCTGCGCGAACACCGAGTTGATCGACTTGTCCATCGCTTGCTGCACGGTGACGTCGCCGTAGCTGATGTCGTCCTCGTTCTGCGGGGCGAACGGGGTGTCGCTGCCCACGACCGGCCGCTTGCTGGTGCCGTCGTAGAGGGTGTCGGCGCCGATCAGATCGCCGTCCTGGGTCTTCGACTCGTTCTCCAGCGCGGAGGCGAACACCAGCGGCTTGAAGGTGGAGGCGGGCTGGTAGTCCTGACGCGTGGCGTTGGAGAGGTAGTGCTTGACGTAGTCCACCCCGCCGTAGAGCGCGACGACGGCACCGGTCTTCGGGTCGACGGAGGTGGCGCCCGCCTGGACGGTCGCGTCGACCTTGTTGTTCTCGCGGTCGAGCTTGGACTCCAGCTGGCGGTCGACCGCCTTCTCCAGCTCCTGCTGCCGCTTCTTGTCGATGTTGAGGGTGATGGTCCAGCCGCCGGCCTCCCGCTGGGCCTCCGTGACGCCCTGCTTCTCCAGCTCCTTGTTGGCCGCCTCGACGAGGTAACCGGTCTGGCCGTCCATGCCGGGCGCGGGCTTGGGCTTGTCCGGGTAGGGGAACTTCAGGCTGTCGCGCTCGGCCTTGTCGAGCCAGTGCATCTCGACCATGTTGTCGAGCGTGTAGCCCCAGCGGTCCTTGACGAGCTTCTTGCCGGTGTCCGTGGCGGTGGCCCAGTCGTACTGGCTGGGGGCCTGGAGCAGCGCGGCCAGATAGGCGCCCTGGGAGACGTTGAGATCCTTGGCGTCGACCCCGTAGTAGGCCTGCGCCGCGGCCTGGATCCCGCTGGCGCCTCGTCCGTAGTACGAGGTGTTGATGTACCCGGCGAGGATCTCGCTCTTCTTGTACTTCTGGTCGACCTTGAGGGAGATGACCAGCTCTTTGAGCTTGCGGCTGATCGTCGGGTCCTGCGTCAGGTAGTAGTTCTTCACGTACTGCTGGGTGATGGTCGAGCCACCCTGCTTGCCCCTGCCGGCGAGGGTGTTCAGGATGCCGCGCGCGGTGCCCTTCAGGTCGACGCCCTGGTCCTTGTAGAAGGACTTGTTCTCGGCGGCCACGAAGGCGTGCTGCACCTTCTCGGGGACCTCGGCGAGATCCACGTTCTGGCGGTTGACCCCCTTGCCGGTCCGGGCCAGCACGGTGCCGTCGCTGTACTGGTAGACGTTGCTCTGCCGCTCGGCCATGGCGTTGGCCTGCGGTATGTCCACGTACAGGTAGAGCGCCACGAAGGCGCCCATGCTCAGCAGGCAGAACCCGAAGAACGCGCCCAGCATCTTCCGCCAGGTGAAGAGTCTGCGTATGCCGCCGCTCTTCGCGGCCCGCCGCGCTCCGCGCCTCTGGGCTCGTCGCGCATCCGCTCGACCCATCTCTGTATTGCTCCTGTTTCTCTGCTCGATCAGATCAGCCCCGCCAGCTAACACCGTCGGCCGGGAGAAGAAGCAAGCGGTGTGGCCTTTTCCGGACGTGACAATCAGCACCCCTTACTGGGGAACTGACTCACGAAAGACACCCAAGGTTGCCACCTCAGGTAATGTGTAATCACATTGCTAGCACCAAATCGTCTTTCGAAACGGGGGATTCCATGTCCAACCCACACAATCCGCACAACGCGTCCACGGTGACCGCCGACCTCGCATCCGATGCCCCGCAGATACCCGAGCCGCAGGTGAGAGAGGTGACGGCGCACAGCATCCCCGGCGGCCTCGGTCTGCTGCTGACCGTGATCGGAGTGATCGTCGGCATCGGTCTCGCCGTCGGCGGCGGCATCGCCTGCTCGAACAAGAACTACGGCGTGGGCGTCCCGGTCCTGGTCCTCGGGGGCCTGCTCGTCATCGCCTCGTTCTTCTGCATGACGGGGGTGAAGATGGTCGCACCGGGCGAGGCGCGGGTGATCCAGCTCTTCGGCCGGTACGTCGGCACGATCCGCGCCGACGGGCTGCGCTGGATCAACCCGCTCACCAGCAGCCGGGAGATCTCCACCCGGGTCCGCAACCACGAGACCGCGGTCCTGAAGGTCAACGACGCCTACGGCAACCCGATCGAGCTCGCCGCGATCGTCGTCTGGAAGGTCGAGGACACCGCGCAGGCGCTCTTCGAGGTCGACGACTTCCTGGAGTTCGTCGCCACCCAGACCGAGGCGGCCCTCCGGCACATCGCGATCGAGTACCCGTACGACGCCCACGAGGAGGGCGGCCTCTCCCTGCGGGGCAACGCGGAGGAGATCACCGAGAAGCTGGCCGTGGAGCTCACCGCCCGGGTGCAGGCCGCCGGCGTACGGATCATCGAATCGCGCTTCAGCCATCTCGCGTACGCCCCCGAGATCGCCTCCGCGATGCTTCAGCGCCAGCAGGCCGGCGCGGTGGTCGCGGCCCGGCAGCAGATCGTCGAGGGCGCGGTCGGCATGGTCGAGATGGCGCTGACCCGGATCGCCGAGCAGGACATCGTCGAGCTGGACTCGGAGCGGAAGGCGGCCATGGTCAGCAATCTGATGGTGGTGCTGTGCGGTGACCGTGCGGCGCAGCCGGTCCTCAATACGGGCACTCTTTACCAGTGACGGAAGAGACCCCCCGGCGCGGGCAGCCGCCGCAGCGCAAACAGATGCTGCTGCGGCTGGATCCCGCGGTGCACGATGCGCTGGCCCGCTGGGCCTCCGACGAGCTGCGCAGCGCGAACGCCCAGATCGAGTTCCTGCTGCGCAGGGCGCTGGCCGAGGCAGGCCGCCTGCCCGGCACGGCCCGCCCGATCCCCCGTCGGGGGCGTCCTCCGAAGGACAGGCCGAGCCCGTCCGACGACTGAGGACCGGGGGCCCGGGGGCCGAACCCCCGTGTATACACCCTAGGTATACACGCAATGTACAGTGCTCGGCATGTCTATCGGCCACACCCTGCTCGGGCTCCTGGAGTCCGGCCCCCGCCACGGCTACGACCTCAAGCGCACGTTCGACGAGAAGTTCGGCCACGACCGCCCCCTGCATTACGGCCAGGTCTACTCGACCATGTCCCGGCTCCTGAAGAACGGCCTCGTCGAGGTCGACGGCATCGAGAGCGGTGGCGGCCCCGAGCGCAAGCGGTACGCCATCACCGAGGCAGGTATCACCGATGTCGGCACCTGGCTCACGCAGCCGGAGAAGCCCGAGCCGTACCTCCAGTCGACGCTCTACACGAAGGTCGTCCTGGCCCTGCTCACCGGCCGCAGCGCCGAAGCCCTGCTGGATGCCCAGCGCACCGAGCACCTGCGTCTCATGCGCATCCTCACCGATCGCAAGCGCAAGGGTGACCTCGCCGACCAGCTGATCTGCGACCACGCACTCTTCCACCTCGAAGCCGATCTGCGCTGGCTGGAACTGACCTCCGCCCGGCTGGACCGGCTCGCCGCGGAGGTGGGCGCATGATCCCCGCCGGCTCCCTGCTCAGCGCCGACAGCCTGTACAAGTCGTACGGGTCCACGCCCGCGCTCGACGGTGCCTCGTTCTCCATCCACCCCGGCGAGGTCGTGGCCGTGATGGGCCCGTCCGGCTCCGGCAAGTCGACCCTGCTGCACTGCCTCGCCGGAATCGTCACCCCCGACAGGGGCACGATCACCTACGCGGGCCGCGAGCTCTCCGCGATGTCGGACGCCGAGCGCAGCGCCCTGCGCCGCACCGATTTCGGCTTCGTCTTCCAGTTCGGCCAGCTCGTCCCCGAGCTGACCTGCGTCGAGAACGTCGCCCTGCCGCTCAGGCTGAGCGGCGCCAAGCGCAAGGACGCCGAACGCACCGCCCGCCACTGGCTGGAGCGCCTGGAGGTCGAGGACACCGGCGCCAAGCGCCCCGGCGAGGTCTCCGGCGGCCAGGGCCAACGCGTCGCCGTGGCCCGTGCGCTGGCCGCATCCCCGAAGGTGCTCTTCGCCGACGAGCCGACCGGCGCCCTGGACTCCCTCAACGGCGAGCGGGTCATGGAGCTGCTCACCGAGGCGGCCCGGTCCACCAACGTCGCCGTGGTCCTGGTGACCCACGAGGCCCGGGTCGCCGCGTACTCCGACCGCGACGTCACCGTGCGCGACGGCCGGGCCCGCGACCTGGAGCACGCGGTATGACCCTGCTCGATCACAGGAACGCCCCCGCCGACGCACCGCCCCGGCCGACGCGGCCCACCGGCATCGCCGCCCTGCTGCGCGATCTCGGCCTCGGTATCCGGTTAGCCGTCTCCGGCGGGCGCGAGGGCTGGCTCCGCACCCTGCTGACCGCCGTCGGTGTCGGCCTCGGCGTGGCCCTGCTGCTGGCCGCCGCCTCCGCACCACATCTGATGGACGAGCGTTCCGCCCGTGATCAGGCCCGCTCCGAGGCCGCGATCTCCGGTTCGCCCGACACCGCGGTCAAGAAGTCGGACACCTCGGTGCTCCGGATCAACGCCGAGACGGAATACCGCGGCCGCACCGTCAACGGCTTCCTGATGCGCGCGGACGGCGGCCACCCGGTCGTCCCACCGGGTGTCGCGAGCTTCCCCGGCGCCGACGAGATGGTGGTCTCCCCCGCGCTGAAGGAGCTGCTGGGCTCTTCGGAGGGCAGCCTGCTCAAGGAGCGGCTGCCCTACCGGATCACCGGCACGATCACCGACGCGGGCCTGGTCTCTCCGCGCGAGCTGCTCTTCTACGCGGGCAGCGACACCCTGACCCCCGCCGACGGCGGCCACCGGATCGCCGGTTACGGCAACCCGGGCCCGGCCAAGGAGATGCCGCCGATCCTCATCGTGCTGGTCATCATGATCTGCGTGGTGCTGCTGGTGCCGGTCGCGATCTTCATCGCGACAGCCGTGCGCCTCGGCGGTGACCGCCGTGACCGCAGGCTCGCCGCACTGCGTCTGGTGGGTGCGGACATCCGGATGACCCGCCGGATCGCGGCCGGGGAGGCGTTCTTCGGAGCGGTGCTCGGCCTGCTGATCGGCCTGGCGCTCTTCCTGGCGGGGCGTCAGTTCATGGGCTGCGTCGAGGTGTGGGACGTCAGCGCCTTCCCGTCGGACCTGGTCCCCGATCCCCTGCTGACCGCCCTGATCGCCGTCGCGGTTCCGGTGGCGGCGGTGCTCGTCACGCTGACCGCCCTGCGGTCGGTGGTGATCGAGCCACTCGGCGTCGTACGCGGCGGCCGGATCCGCAAGCGCCGGCTCTGGTGGCGGCTGCTGATACCGGTCGCGGGCCTGGCCGTGCTCGCGCTGACCGGCAAGGTCGACGTGTACTCCCCGGTCGACCCGTATCCGATCGCGGCCGGCGCCGTACTGGTCCTGATCGGGCTCGCGCTGCTGCTGCCCTGGCTGGTCGAGGCGTGTGTGAACCGGCTGCCCGGCGGCCCTGTGCCCTGGCAGCTCGCCACCCGCAGACTCCAGCTGAACAGCGGCGCGGCCTCCCGCGCGGTCAGCGGCATCACGGTAGCCGTCGCCGGTGCGGTGGCGCTGCAGATGCTGTTCGCCGCGGTGGCCGACGATTTCAACCGGGTGACGGGGCAGGACCCGACGCGCGCCCAGTTCCGCACGTTCTCCGAGGCCGTCACCGGTGAAGCGGCCACCCGGACCATCAAGGAGTTCCGGGCCACCAAGGGCGTGACGGCGGTCATCGGCACGGTCGAGTCGTTCGTCGTCAAGCCGGGCACATACAAGGGCGACGACCTCCGGCCCACCACCTCGCTGACCATCGGCGACTGCGCGACCCTGCGCGAGATCGCCCGGATCGGCTCCTGCAAGGAGGGCGACGCCTTCGTCGTCCATCCCGAGCACGACAAGGCGCTCGGCAAGTGGGTGGACGAGACGGCCCGCAAGGGCAAGGCGGTCGAACTCAACGCCCGGGCGGGGTCGGAGCCCGGCGAGAAGTCGAAGCTGTGGACGCTGCCCGCAGGCACCCCGACCGTTCTCGGCCGCCGCGATCCGATGGGCGAGGAGCACTGGGGCATCATGGCGACGGTCGGCGCGATCGACCCGAGCACCCTGCCCCACGCGCAGACCAGCGCGCAGATCCGGGTGGACCCGAGCGTCGACGACGTCGCCGAGTACGTTCGGAACACGGCGGCGCGGCTCGACCCGGGGATGCGGGTCGGCACCCTGAACTCGGTGGCCCGCGACCGGCAGTACGCCAGCGTGCAGAAAGGTCTCCAGGTCGGCGCGACCGCGACCCTGCTGCTGATCGCGGCCGCGATGCTGGTCTCGCAGCTGGAGCAGCTGCGCGAGCGCAAGCGCCTGCTCTCCGTCCTGGTCGCCTTCGGCACTCGGCGGGCCACACTCGGCTGGTCGGTGCTCTGGCAGACCGCCGTGCCCGTGGTCATCGGTCTGGTGGTGGCCGTCGCGGGCGGGCTCGGCCTGGGCGCGGTGATGACCTGGATGATCGCGAAGGAGGTCACCGAGTGGTGGTTGTTCCTGCCGATGGTGGGCGCGGGAGCGGCACTGATCCTGCTGGTCACCCTGGTCTCGCTGCCACCGCTGTGGCGCATGATGCGGCGGTAGCCGCAAGGGGTGCGGCCCCCGGGACCGCGCCCCTTCCGCCTACATACCCTGCGTCACCCGTACCGGCAGCGCCGCCATCGCCTCCCGCAGCGCCGCCGCGAACTCCTCGAACTCCTCGTGCCGCGCCGCCCCCGTCCGCATCCCCAGCGCCACCCGCCGCGAAGGCGCCGGTTCCGCGAAATACCCGGTGGCCAGCGCGTCGTTGCGACCGGTCTCCACCGTCACCGCGGTACGCGGCAGCAGCGTCACCCCGAGCCCACCGGCGACCAGTTGCACCAGGGTGGAGAGCCCGGCCGCGGTCGTGGTGACCGGCGCCCCCTCCGTGCGCCCCGCCTCCCTGCATATGTCGAGCGCCTGGTCACGCAGGCAGTGCCCCTCGTCGAGCAGCAGCAGCGGCAGCTCGCGCAGGGCCTCGCGCGGAATGTCGGTACGCCCGCCCAGCCAGTGGTCCCGCTCCATCACCAGGACGAAGTCCTCGTCGAAGAGCGGAAGTTCGGTCACTCCCGGCGCCCCGAGCGGCACGGCGAGCAGCAGCAGGTCCAGCCTTCCCGCGGCCAGCCCCTCCAGCAGCGAGGAGGTCTGCTCCTCGTGCACTTGGAGGTCCAGCTCCGGGTAGCGCTCATGGACCAGCCGCAGCACGGTCGGCAGCAGATACGGCGCGACGGTCGGGATCACGCCGAGCCTGAGCACTCCGGTGAACGGCGCCCGGACCGCCTCGGCCTCCTCCATCAGCTCGCCCACGGCCTCCAGTACCACCCGCGCCCGGACCGCGAGCCGCTCCCCGGCCGGCGAGAGCAGCACCTTGCGCGTCGTACGCTCGATGAGCTGGACACCCAGTACCTCCTCCAGCGCCGACACGGCTCCGGAGAGCGCCGGCTGACTCATCCCGATTGCTGCCGCCGCATCCCTGAAGTGCAGACACTCGGCAACGGCCGCGAAGGCGCGCAGCTGCGACAGGCTGGGCTGTTTGGGGCGAATACCCTGATTCCTCTGCACCACTGATAGGCACCTCCGATCATCACAACCGAGTGTAGCTATTTCCCTGATCAATGCACTCTGTGCCAAGGTGGGGACCGTCCAACCCTCAGGAACTCCCCGAAAAGGGAGTTCCTACGCTGCAAGGAGAGCAAGTGCTCACTGTCGGTGACAAGTTCCCCGAGTTCGACCTGACTGCTTGTGTTTCGCTGGAGAGCGGCAAGGAGTTCGAGCAGATCAACCACAAGACCTACGAGGGCAAGTGGAAGATCGTCTTCGCGTGGCCGAAGGACTTCACCTTCGTGTGCCCCACCGAGATCGCCGCCTTTGGCAAGCTGAACGACGAGTTCGCCGACCGTGACGCCCAGATCCTCGGCTTCTCCGGTGACTCCGAGTTCGTGCACCACGCCTGGCGCAAGGACCACCCGGACCTGACCGACCTGCCCTTCCCGATGATGGCCGACTCGAAGCACGAGCTCATGCGTGACCTCGGCATCGAGGGCGAGGACGGATTCGCCCAGCGCGCCGTCTTCATCGTCGACCAGAACAACGAGATCCAGTTCACGATGGTGACCGCCGGTTCCGTGGGCCGTAACCCCAAGGAGGTCCTGCGGGTCCTCGACGCCCTGCAGACCGACGAGCTGTGCCCGTGCAACTGGACCAAGGGCGAGAGCACCCTCGACCCGGTCGCGCTCCTCGCCGGCGAGTGAGCTGACAGCGACATGGCACTCGACGAACTGAAGGCCGCCGTTCCGGACTTCGCCAAGGACCTGAAGCTGAACCTCGGTTCGGTCATCGGAAACAGCGAACTTCCGCAGCAGCAGCTGTGGGGCACCGTCCTCGCCTGCGCGATCGCCTCGCGCTCGCCGAAGGTGCTGCGCGAGCTGGAGCCCGAGGCGAAGGCCAACCTCTCCGCGGAGGCGTACACCGCCGCGAAGTCGGCCGCCGCCATCATGGCGATGAACAATGTCTTCTACCGGACCCGGCACCTGCTGTCGGACCCCGAGTACGGGACGCTCCGTGCGGGTCTGCGGATGAACGTCATCGGCAAGCCGGGCGTGGAGAAGATCGACTTCGAACTGTGGTCGCTCGCCGTCTCCGCGATCAACGGCTGCGGCCAGTGCCTGGACTCCCACGAGCAGGTGCTTCGCAAGGCCGGCGTGGACCGTGAGACCATTCAGGAAGCCGTCAAGATCGCCTCGGTGATCCAGGCGGTCGGCGTGACGCTCGATGCCGAGGCCGTGCTCGCCGAGTAGGACCAGCAGTACCCCTTGTACGAGAAGGGCCCCGAGGACGACCGACCGTCCTCGGGGCCCTTCTCCTGTTCACTCGGTTCTGCCGCTGTCATCGGGCGGCGATCCCGGTGCGGGCGTCGGGGCGACATCGACCGCGGTCGCCCCGCGCGGGGGCGGCGCGTGCCGCAGGGCTTCCTCCTGCCCGTACGACCGCAGATAGCCGACCACCGTATTGGTGACCGCTACCAGCGGCACCGCGACGACCGCTCCGCCGATGCCCGCGACCATGCCGCCCGCGGCGACCGAGAGGACGACGGCGAGCGGATGCACCCGCACCGCGCGTCCCAGGATGAACGGCTGCAGCACATGGCCCTCGATCTGCTGCACGGCGAGCACCACGGCCAGCACCATCAGCGCGGTGAACACACCCTGGGTGACCAGCGCGACAACCACCGCGAGCGCACCCGAGATCACTGCGCCGACCAGTGGGATGAAGGCGAAGAGGAAGATGAAGACGGCGAGCGGCACCGCCATCGGCACCTTGAGGAACCAGATGCCGAGCCCGATGAAGATCGCGTCGATCAGCGCCACGACGACCGTGCCCCGCACATAGGCGGTCAGCGTCCGCCAGGCGCGCGGCCCGGCACCCGCGACACCCGGCCGGGCCTGCCCGGGCACCAGCTTCAGCAGCCAGTGCCAGATGCGCTTCCCGTCGTACAGCAGGAAGAGCGTCGAGAACATCGCCAGCAGCATCCCGGTGAGGAGCTCCGCCATCACGGTGACGCCCTGCAGTCCGGCGGAGGTGATCTGCTCGGTGTTGGTGCCGATGGTGTCGCTGAGGTTCTTCGCGACGCCGTTGATCTGCTGCTCGGTGACGTGGAAGGGGCTGTCGAGCAGCCAGTTCTTCAGATCGTCGATACCCGTGCGCACCTTGTCGGAGAGGGTGTCGATGTTGTCCATCACCTGCCAGGCCACGAACCAGCCGACCAGCCCGATGACGACGAAGCCCAGGACCGCGGTGACCGCGGTGGCCAGTCCGCGCGGCAGACCGTACCGCCGCAGCCGGGCGACGGTCGGCTGGAGCATCGCGGTGACGAGCAGCGCGGCAACGAAGGCCAGCACCACCAGCTGTACGGCGCTGATGACCCGCATCAGCACCCAGAGCGTGCCCGCCAGGACGAGCAGCCGCCAGCCCGCTTCGGCCGCGACCCGCATGCCCCAGGGGATCGCCGCGACCGGATCGGGCCGGGCGCCCACGGAAGGGGCGTACGCGGGCGGCGGCGGCACACGGTCGTCCACGGCGGCACGCCGGCCCGCCTCGGCCGGTACGGCAGGCACGGCAGCGACGGCAGGCACGGGAGGCACGGCAGCGACGGGTACGGCGGCGGTCTCCGGCGGCTCGACCGGCGCGGCCTCAAGCCCCTCGGCCTCGGTCCTGCGCTGTTCCAGCCGCTCACCGAGTTCGGTCAGTTCGGCGCCCAGACGGCCGAGCCACCACGGAAGTTTCGACATGATCGACCCTATTCCCCCGTCCCTCTCTCCCCACCGCTCCCCCGCCGAGCCGGTCCGGATCGACCGTACACGCGCGAAGCCCCTCACCGCAGGACGGAGAGGGGCTTCGAGGGGTTGAGACCGGGACCTCGGGAGGTTCCTAGTACCAGTGGTTCGCCTGCCAGAACGACCAGGCACCGCACGGGCTGCCGTAACGGCCGTCCATGTAGCTGAGGCCCCACTTGATCTGTGTGGCCGGGTTGGTCTGCCAGTCGGCGCCGGCGGAGGCCATCTTCGAGCCGGGCAGCGCCTGGACGAGGCCGTAGGCACCGGAGGACGGGTTGCTCGCCCGGTAGTTCCACGTCGACTCGTTGTTCACGATGTTGCTGAAGCACTGGAACTGGTCGGCGGGCACCATCTGACGCGCCATCGCCTGGACCTCGGCCACGGTGTACGAGCTCTGCTGGGCGAACGTGGCGGCGCTGCGGATCTCGGAACGGCTGGCGCGCTCGGCCGCGTCCTTCTTGTCCTTGGCCTCCTGGCGCTCCTTCTCCAGCTTGGCCTCGGCCGCCCGCTTCTTCGACTTGGCGTCCTCGGCGGCCTGGATACGGGCCGCTTCTTCCACGGACTTCTTCGCCGCCGCGTCGGCCGCGGACGCCTGGGCATCGGCCTGCTGCGTCAGCGAGGCGGTCTGCACCTGGGCCTGCTGGCCCGCAGGGATGTCGGCGAGAAGCGTCGTGTCGGCTGCGGTCGCCTCGAAGTTGTTGTCGTCGGCAACGGCAGTGCCGCCCGAGGCAACGCCTACGACGGCGCCGACGGTGGTGACCGCGGTGGCTGACGCCACGGCGAACCCCCGGACCGAGATCCGGCTCACACGGTGTCCTTCCAGCATCGCCCGCTTAGGTGACCTCGCGGACGCAATCGTGCCCCTGGCACTGGCCCCCTACTGCTCAGGTCACGGGAGGCACGGGCCCGGTGGACAACTCCCCGGAGGGAGTGCCGCGTGGTACTCGCGGGCGGCATACGGACGGCGATTGTTGAGTTGTGTGGTGCGTGGCACCTCTGGAGGTGCTGGTGTGCCGTATGCGGGGCCTGACGGAAGCAAGACTCTGCCGGAACGGCACGCCGGGAAGCAATTCCCCGTTGCGTGTGAAAGCTCACACCCCGTTTGGAGCAAGTGTTTTATGGAATGCCACCGCAGCACGGCGCCGCCCGGCTAGGATGCTTCGCTCGCCGGGCGGCACCAACTGTCGTATCCCGTGTCAGATCTGGCCTTCCTCCAGCATTTCGGTCACCAGCGCGGCGATCTGCGAACGCTCGGAGCGGGTGAGCGTGACATGCGCGAAGAGCGGATGACCCTTCAGTTTCTCGACCACGGCGACGACTCCGTCGTACCGGCCGACCCTGAGGTTGTCCCGCTGGGCCACGTCATGCGTGAGCACCACCCGGGAATTCGCACCAATCCGGGACAACACGGTCAGAAGGACGTTCCGTTCGAGGGACTGCGCCTCGTCGACGATCACGAAGGCGTCATGGAGCGAGCGGCCCCGGATGTGGGTGAGCGGCAGGATCTCCAGCATCCCGCGTCCCAGCACCTCCTCGATCACCTCGCGGCCGGCGACCGCCGAGAGCGTGTCGAAGACGGCCTGCGCCCAGGGGCTCATCTTCTCGGCCTCGGTGCCGGGGAGATAGCCCAGCTCCTGCCCGCCGACCGCGTACAGCGGGCGGAAGACCATCACCTTCCGGTGCTGCCTGCGCTCCAGGACGGCTTCGAGTCCGGCGCAGAGCGCCAGCGCCGACTTTCCGGTGCCGGCCCGGCCGCCCAGCGACACGATTCCCACGTCCTGGTCGAGGAGGAGATCGAGCGCGATGCGCTGCTCGGCGCTGCGTCCGTGGATACCGAAGACCTCCCGGTCACCGCGCACCAGGCGCACATGGCCCTCGGCGGTGACCCGGCCGAGCGCCTTGCCGCGCTCGGACTGAAGAACCAGTCCGGTGTGCACGGGCAGTTCTGCGGCTTCGGGTACGTACAGCGTCTCCTCTGCGTAGAGCAGATCCACCTGCTCGGCGGCGAGGGGAAGTTCCGACATTCCCGTCCAGCCGGAATCGGTGATCGCGAGCTCGGCACGGTACTCCTCGGCGAGAAGCCCGACCGAGGACGCCTTGATGCGCAGCGGCAGGTCCTTGGAGACGACCGTGACGTCGTACCCCTCGGCCTGGAGGTTGCGCGCGACCGCGAGAATCCGTGAGTCGTTGTCCCCCAACCGGTAGCCGGCGGGCAGCACGCCGGGGTCGGAATGGTTGAGTTCGACGCGCAGTGTCCCGCCCAGGTCCCCGAGCGGGATCGGGGCATCCAGCCGGCCGTACCGGGTCCGGCAGTCGTCCAGCAGGCGCAGGGCCTGCCGGGCGAAGTACCCCAGCTCCGGGTGGTGCCGTTTGGCCTCCAGTTCCGTGACCACGACGATCGGGAGCACGACTTCGTGCTCGTCGAACCGGGCCATGGCGTTCGGATCGGCCAGCAGGACGCTGGTGTCGAGAACATAGGTGCGCCTGTCGAGCATGCGGCGCTTTGTGCTGGTCACCACGGAAGGACGTACCCCCTCGTATGAGGTTGGGGTGCGACGGCGTCGCGGAGCATCCCAAGGGGAGAGGACTGGCCGGGCTGCGACCCCGATGCACGGGCCGAGCGCCGGCCCTCCGCGTGGCCGCACTGTGTGTACGGTCCTTCGTGTGCAAGAGGCCTCCCGGGCGAGCGGACTCCGTGCCGCTCACTTGGACACGACGTCCGCCTGGTTGGTGACCGGACATCGACCTGTCAGGGGTATTCCCTCGAACACGCGAAGCCATGCCCTCTTGGGGGCTGGCGGTGAGCCGGGAGTGGTGGCCCGGGCCTGTGGGTTCGGGCACGCCACCCGAATGGCTCCGTCCGTGGAGGCGGCGGTGTCAGCCGCCGTAGCGGCGGTGGCGGGCTGCGTAGTCGCGCAGGGCTCGCAGGAAGTCGACGCGGCGGAAGGCCGGCCAGAAGACCTCGCAGAAGTAGTACTCGGAGTGCGCGCTCTGCCAGAGCATGAAGCCGGACAGCCGCTGCTCGCCGCTTGTACGGATCACCAGGTCCGGGTCGGGCTGGCCCCGGGTGTAGAGGTGCTCGGAGATCAGGTCGGTGGAGACGATCTCCGCCAGGTCCTCGAAGGACGTCCCCTTGGCGGAGTGGTCCAGCAGCAGCGAGCGGACCGCGTCCGCGATCTCCTGACGCCCGCCGTAGCCGACGGCGACATTGACCAGTATCCCGTCGATGCCGGCCGTGGCCTGCTCGGCCTCCTTGAGGACGGTCTGGGTGTGGGCGGGCAGCAGATCGAGCGTGCCGACGTGGTGGACCCGCCAGCGCCCGTCCGCCGCGAGGTCGCGCACGGTGTTCTCGATGATGCCGAGGAGCGGTGTCAGCTCGGACTCGGGCCGGTCGAAGTTGTCCGTGGAGAGCAGCCAGAGTGTGACAACTTCCACATCGGTCTCACTGCACCAGCCGAGCAGCTCCTGGATCTTGTCCGCACCGGCCTGGTGTCCCTGCGCGGCCGTGCCGCCGGACGCCTTCGCCCAGCGTCGGTTGCCGTCGAGGATGACACCGATGTGCTTGGGCACCTGGGTATGGTCGAGGCGGGCCTCCACCCGGCGCGCGTAGAGCCCGTACACCAGGTCGCGCAAGTTCACTGAGTTCACCTCTCGGTTTCGTGCGGGCCCGCCCGCCCCATTGCCCGGGTCCGGGGTCGTCCCCCTGGGGATCGCCGCACTACTCCGCAGAGTCCATCGCCCCGCCGTGCCGTGGCAGTACCCGAAGCCGCCACATTACTGCGCAGGCGGCGCACCGGCCCAACCCAGCCTGTCACAAGTCCGTGATAAGGAGAGAAACGTGACTGATTCTCCTCTCTTCTACCAGGCCGCCGGTTCGCGTTACGACTCAATGGAGTACCGCCGCACCGGCCGCAGCGGTCTCAAGCTCCCGGCCGTCTCCCTCGGCCTCTGGCACAACTTCGGCGACGACCGCACGCTGGACTCCCAGCGGGCGATCCTGCGCCGCGCCTTCGATCTCGGGGTGACCCACTTCGATCTGGCCAACAACTACGGGCCGCCGCCCGGCTCCGCCGAGCTCAACTTCGGCAAGATATTCCGGCAGGACTTCGCCCCGTACCGGGACGAGCTGATCATCTCCACCAAGGCCGGCTACGACATGCACCCCGGCCCGTACGGCGAGTGGGGCTCCCGCAAGTACCTGCTGTCGTCGCTCGACGCCTCGCTGAAGCGGATGGGGCTCGACTACGTCGACATCTTCTACTCCCACCGCTTCGACCCGGACACCCCGCTCGAGGAGACGATGGGGGCGCTCGCCTCCGCCGTACAGCAGGGCAAGGCGCTGTACGCGGGTGTGTCCTCGTACAACGCGGAGCAGACCGCCGAGGCTGCCCGGCTGCTCAGGGAGATGGGGGTACCGGCCCTGATCCATCAGCCGTCCTACTCGATGATCAACCGCTGGATCGAGGACGACGGGCTGCTCGACACCCTGGAGACGGCCGGCATGGGCTGCATCTCCTTCGTACCGCTTGCCCAGGGCCTGCTCACGAACAAGTACCTGAAGGGCATCCCCGAGGGTTCGCGCGCCGCCCAGGGCAAGTCCCTGGACCCGGGCCTGCTCTCCGACGAGGTGCTGCGCCGGCTCAACGGGCTGAACGACATCGCGCAGCGGCGCGGGCAGTCACTCGCCCAGCTGGCGCTCAACTGGGTGCTCCGGGACAGCCGTATGACGTCGGCGCTGATCGGCGCCTCCAGCGTGAAGCAGCTGGAGGAGAACGTCGCGGCGCTCGCCGGGGCACCGCTGTCCGCCGAGGAGCTGAAGGAGATCGACGCCTTCGCCGTGGACACCGAGGGCACCAACATCTGGGCCGGACGGAGCTGACCGGGGCGGCCTTCGCGAGGGCGTAAGCGGTCGGCACGCGGCCGCCGGGCGGACCCACAAAAAACGGGCCGGTCCGTGGGGGGGGATACGGACCGGCCCGAGGGGGGGTTTCCACCATAACCCTTCGTAAGTGATGCTGCGTGCCACGCCACTCCACAATTACTCTCCGAATGCACCGGACTCCGCTGCGCACGGCATCCGGCCGACACCTCGGTGGCCACCGGCCGGCTTCACGCATCCGGTGCCCTCCGGGTCAGCTCCTCGCCGGTGCGCCGCGGTGGCAGCGGGTGAAGCGGATCGCCACGGTGTCGCCGCCGAGGACCACGAAGCGTCCGCCCTCGCACCGGATGACGGCCTCGCACACCTTGCCCCGCTCGTTCCTGCGCTCCTCGGTGCGGGTGACGGTCCAGCCGCCGCCGGGGGGCTGCGGGAGGTTCGACACGACGGCGAACTCCCACTGTGCCGACGGTACGCACCAGTTGGGCAGCCGGGGCCAGGCGCCGGGGCCGATGTGCAGGGTCCCGTCGGATGTGCAGGTCAGGAGCACCGACTGACCGTCGGCCAGCAGGAATTCGACGGCTTCCGGCTCCCCCATCCGTCCCTCCGGCCGGTAGAAGACGCCGAGCACTCCGACGATCCGTGCACCTCTGAGCCAGTCGGCCTTCCCCTGCCGCGGGACACGCGGTGCTTCCTCTTCGTTCCCCACCCTCATGACCGGCTCCCTCCCATGCGCTCACCGTCCAGGGTCGCATCCTTCGGGCGAAAGCAGGGGGCCCGGCCTACTGCGGTGTGCGAGCCTCGATCAGGAATCGGGTGGTGTGGGCCACGAACGGCCCCTCGGTCTCGATCCGGTGGTGCAGCGCGGCCAGTTGCGGCCGGTACTCCCCGACGGTGAAGCCCGGCACCATCCAGATCACTTTCCGCAGGAAGTAGACGACGGCGCCGATGTCGAAGAGTTCGCGAGCGTAGCCCCAGGAGGGGCGCTGTTCGGTGGCCCGGCCGTCGAGCCAGGAGAAGTCCCAGCCGTCGACGGAGACGGCGGCCTCCGCGACGAGCGCGTCGAACCGTGCGCGTTCCGCTGCTTCTTCGGGTGTCCCTGGCATACGGGGATGGTGTCACCCGAGGGTGGCCGGGGCGACCGTAATACGGCGGGGCGGGCGGCAGGCCGAGCAGTGGTCAGGCGGCCAGTCCGCCGAGGAGTATGCCCAGCAGCGCGCCCGTGATCATGAACGGCCCGAACGGGATGCCGGTCTTGCGCCCGGCCCGCTTCAGGACCATCAGCCCGAAGCCGTACAACGCGCCGAGCAGGAACCCGGCGAAGCCCCCGGCGAACACCACGGCCCAGCCGTACCAGCCGAGAGCCACGCCCAGCGACAGGGCGAGCTTGACGTCTCCGAAGCCCATTCCGTTCGGGTTGATGAGGAAGAGCAGGAAGTAGAAGGCGCCGAGGGCCGCTCCGCCGAGCAGGGCGGACAGCCAGGATCCACCGTGCTCCGGGAGCAGCGCCGCAGCGCCCAGGAGTACGACGGCCGCCACCGCGGCGGGCAGTGTCAGCCGGTCGGGCAGGCGGTGGACGCGGCGGTCGATGGCCGCGAGGAGTACGCCGACAGGGGCCAGCAGCAGCCAGACGGCGAGCTCGGGCCTCGGTCCGGTGGCCGCCGCGAGGGCGGCGCAGGCGAGCGCGGTGACGACGGGGATCAGGACGCCGGGGGCGTAGCGCGCCGCGGGCCGTGCGGTGCCTTCCGTGTCGTTCCGGTCTCCCGGCTCGGCGCCCGGAGCGGTGGGGACCGGCACCGCCGCCGTACACAGGGCGCACCGGGTGGAGCCGAGCCAGCCGCGGGCGGCTCCGGTCAGGGCGTGGCCCGCGGGGCAGGTGTCCCGCCAGGCGTCCTCCGGTTCGACGGAGAACCGGTAGGCGGCGCGCGGGACCAGCAGTCCGGCCGCTGCGCCCCAGAGTGCGGCGAGCACTGTCAGCATGGCGTACACGGAGCAGACCCTAAGCGGGTGCCGGTCACGGGTCATGGGTCCTGGGGCCCACTGCGCACCGTTGCGGACCCAGCGGCCGTCACCGGGCGCTACCGTCGTGGCCATGGCTCAATGGCGCAATGGGAATGGGACGTTGACGGTCACCGATCCACGAGGAGGGCAGGAGCGAGAAGGGCAGGAGCCTGAGATACCGCTGCGGATCGCGGCCACGTACCGGACCAGGAGCCGCGGGCTGCTCGGACAGGACGGGATCGACGGCGCCCTGCTGATCACCCCGTGCGGGAGTGTGCACACCTTCCGGATGCGGTTCACCATCGATGTGGCGTACCTGGACCGGAAGTTCAAGGTGGTCGCCGTCCACACGATGAAGCCGGGCCGGCTCGGGATGCCGCGGTTGCGGGCCCGTCATGTGATCGAGGCGGAGGCCGGGGCGATGGAGAAGTGGGGGCTGCGGCCGGGGTCGCGGGTGCGGATCGTCCAGGGGGAGGAGAGCCGGGGCTGAGAGCCTGTCGGGCGACCTCTGAGGTGTGGGCGGCCGGGGCGCTCGTATTCAGCTGCCCCGGCCCCGGCCGAGCTCACGCTCACGTCTCGCGCTCACGGCGGGCCGGGGCCGAGCAGCGTCCATGCCCCGTAGGCCGCCGAAGCCATCGCGAGCACGGCGACGACCGTCACCGTACGGGCCGTGGTGCGCAGCCGCAGCAGCGCGACGGCGGGCGGGAGGAGCAGCGGGAACGCGGGCATCATCAGCCGCGGCCTGGACCCGAAGTACCCGGAGCCGATCAGCGAGATGACGACGAGGGTGATGCAGTAGGCGAGTACGGGGAGCGGCTGGCGCTGCCGTACACACAGGAACACCACCCATCCCAGGCCCGCCAGCGCCGCGCACAGCCCGAGCGTGGCGGGCCATGGCAGCCCGAGGATGAACGAGGCGAGCGCCACGCCTCCGTCGATGCTGTTGCCCCACTGCGCCTGGACGTCGAAGTACGCGACCGGGCTGCCCTCCCGTACGGCGACGAACACCACGTACGCGAGCCAGCCCAGGGGGGCGAGCACGGTACCGGTCAGCATCCGCGCGTTGCGGCGGATGATGCCGTTCGTCCGGCCGGCCCGGTACTCCTGGACCAGCGTGACCGCGGCGTTGATCGCGAAGGCGGCGATGAGCGCGGCCGCGGAGGGCCTGGTCAGCCCGGCGAGTACGCACAGGGCGCCTGCCACGATCCAGCGCCGGGTCAGTACGGCGTACAGCGACCAGGCGGCGAACGCGGTGAACAGTGTTTCGGTGTACGCCATCGACTGCACGAACGCCGTCGGGTACACGCCCCACAGCGCGGCCAGCACCACCCCGGTCCGGCGCCCGTACAGATGCGCCCCGACGGCGTAGATCCCCCAGGCGGCGAAGAGCGCGGCCACCCAGGCGACCAGCAGTCCGGCGCCCGCGAGGGAGAGCGGGGTCAGCTCGGCGATGCCGCGTTCCAGAGCGGGCAGCAGGGGGAAGAAGGCCAGGTCGGGGTGGACGTCGCCGTTCGGGAGGGTGACGGAGTAGCCGTAGCCGTTCTCGGCGATCCGCTGGTACCAGACGGAGTCCCAGCGTCCGCTGAGGAGGTGGAAGGCGCTCTTGTCGGCATTGGACGCGGCGGCGGCGAGGACGACAAGGCCGATCAGGCGCACGGCCGCGTACGCCCCGAGGGCCGGTGCCGCCGCGGCGAGGGCCGTGGCGAGGCGGCCGCGGACGGGGGGCTGCGGCTGCGTTCGGCTGCTGCGCTGCCGAACGCGCTGCTGTGCGGGGGCGGTGGCCTGAGCGGCCGGTTCGTCGTCGGGCATGCTGTCGATTGTCGCGCAGCGGACAGCCCCCTACCTTCACGCGCGGAGCCGGCCCTTCACCGGCGGGCAGATCCTGCACGGGCGGGCCCCGGGGACGTACCGGACGTCGCGGGACGGGTGCGGCCCCGGAACACGCCCTCTACGGCCGGAGCTTGGTACGGGAGAGCGGCAGGGCGGGGGCGATCGACCAGAGGACCTCGGCCTCCTCCTCGCCGGGGTTGTCCCAGGCGTGTGCGGCGCGGGCCGAGAACGTCGTCGAGTCACCGGCCTCCAGGAACCTGGGTTCGCCGTCCACGCTGAGGCGCAGCGTGCCGCGGACCAGGTAGGCGAACACGGTCTCGGCCTCCAGGCTGTACGCGCCGCCCGAGCCGCCGCCGGGCCGCAGGATCGTCCGCATGACCTGGACGTGCCGTTCCTCGGCCGGGGTGAGGAGGAACTCCTCGATGCCGTGCCCGCCCATCTCCAGCTTGGCGCCCAGGCCGCCCTTGACGACGTCCTGGTCCGGATACTCGAAGAGCGCGGCGATGCTGGTTCCGAGCGCCTCGCAGATGCGGATCAGGGTCGGGACGGAGACCGAGGTCTTGCCGCGTTCGGCGAGGCTGACGAACCCCTTGGTCACGCCTGTGGATTCGGCGATTTGAGCGAGCGTCAGTCCTTGTGCCCGGCGGAGCTCACGCAGCCGCGGACCGATCGTGGACATGTGGCTGTCAGGGGCTTCGGACATGGCGCACACGCTACCTGTCGAGGGAGTCACGGTCAGTGGCCGGGGACAAACGCAGGCCGGAAAGGTCTTTACCCGTCGAGTTTAGTGCTGTAAAACTTTGACGAAAGTTTAATGGCGCTAAACAAGGCGTCCCGGTGGACCGCTGTGCCGCCCTCCCCCCTCCCCACCCGTACCGCACCGTCCGAGGAGTAAGCCGATGAGCTCCCCGTCTTCCCAAGAGAGCACCGCGCGCACCGTGCGCGGCGTCGTCTTCCGCTCACCGGGGCAGGAGGTGACCGTCACCGACGTCACCCTGGCCCCGCCCGGCCCCGGAGAGGTCGAGGTCGCCGTCGCGGCGGCCGGCGTCTGCCACTCCGACCTCCATGTCATCCGCGGCGAGTGGGACCACCCCACCCCGGTCGTGCTGGGACACGAGGGCTCGGGCGTGGTCACCGCTGTCGGCGAGGGCGTCACCGGTCTCGAACCGGGCGATCACGTCGTGCTGTCCTGGGTCCCGTCCTGCGGCACCTGCCGCTTCTGCCTCTCCGGGCGTCCGGCCGCGTGCAGCCTGGTCGCCGAGGTCGTGGCGCCGGGCGGGGTGCTGTACGACGGCACCAGCCGGCTCTCCGTCGACGGCGAGCCGGCCCACCACTACCTGGGCGTCTCCTCGTTCGCCGAGCGCGTCGTGGTCCCCGCGTCAGGCGCGATCAAGGTACGCGAGGACGCGCCCCTCGATGTGATCGCCCTGGTCGGCTGTGCCATCGCCACCGGTGTCGGCGCGGTCCGCAACACCGCGGGGGTCGAGGCCGGAGCGACCGTCGCCGTCATCGGCTGCGGCGGTGTGGGTCTGTCCTGCGTGCAGGGCGCCCGGCTGGCGGGGGCGGGCCGCATCGTCGCCGTCGACGTCGTCCCCGAGAAGCTGGAGCTGGCCCGCCGGCTCGGTGCGACGGACGCGGTCGACGCGCGTGACGGCGATGTCGTCGAGGCGCTGCGGGCCCTGGTCCCGGAGGGCCTGGACTACGTGTTCGACGCCATCGGCAAGATCGAGACCACCGAGCAGGCCATCGCCGCGCTCGGGCAGGGCGGTGCCGCCGTCATCGTCGGCCTGCCGCCGACCGGCCGCACCGCACGCTTCGACCCGCTCGCGCTCGCCGAGGCCGACCAGCGCATCCTCGGTTCCAATTACGGCTCGGTCGATGCCGCCCGCGACATCCCGGCCCTGGTGGACCTCGTGGTGTCGGGTGAGCTCGACGTGGAATCGATGATCTCGGCACGGCGCCCGCTGGACGAGGCGGGCGACGCCCTGGCCGACCTCGCCGCAGGCCACGCCCTGCGTCAGCTGCTGATCACGGAGGACCGGACATGAGCACCGCCGGAAAGCAGGCCGCGCCCGGAAAGCCGGCTTCGCCCGGAAAGCCGGCCGACGGCCTGGCCCACCGCTCCGTCTCCACGTTCGAGGTCGGCGCGCAGAGCGTCGCGAACGTCGCGCCCAGCGCCGTCATCGCGTTCGCCCCCGCCAGCATGGCGGCGTCCGCCGGCAACGGCGCCTGGTTCTCGTTCCTCCTGGCCATGGCCGCCGTTCTCGCCATCGCGTACTGCATCTGCGTGTTCGCCCGCCGGCGTGCCGGGGTCGGTTCGCTGTACGCCTTCTCCCGGCTCTCGCTCGGGCCTTCCGGCTCCTTCGTGACCGGGTGGGCCCTGCTCATCGGCGCGGTGTGCATCGGTTCGGGTTCGCTCGCGGGCGCCGGGTACTACACGGCGCGCGCCCTCGACCAGATCGGCATCGGGATCTTCACCGGCATCCCCGGCCAGATCCTGCTCGATCTGCTGCTGGCCGCCGTCGCGATCCGGCTGACGATCGCCAGTGTGCGAACGGCGGCGCGCGTCGCCTCCGTGCTGGAGGTCGTGTCGATCGTCCTCATCGTCGTCGTACTGGTCGCCGCCTTCTTCAAGAGCGGGAACATCATCGACACCGAGCAGCTGACCCTCAGCGGCTCCACCCTCGACGGTGTCGTCTTCGCCGTGGTGCTCGGCGTGCTCGGCTTCGTCGGATTCGAGGGAGCCGCCTCGCTCGGGGCCGAGGCCACCGACCCGTACAAGGCGATCCCCCGCTCGGTGATGGGCAGTGCGGTGCTGGCCGGTGTGCTCTACATGTTCGCCACGTACGCACAGGTCGCCGCGTTCGGCGGGGCGGACGCCCTGGCGCAGAGCTCCGACCCGATGGACGAACTGGCGGAGCTGTCGGGCCTCGGCTTCCTGAAGTTCTTCCTGCACGCGGGCTTCGCGGCATCCTTCGTGGCCGTGGTGATGGCCTGCATCACCGTCGCCGCCCGGCTGCTGTTCGGGATGGCGAAGGAGGGTGTGATGCCGGCCCGGCTCGGTGTCGCCCACCCCCGTCACCGGACCCCGTCCGTGGCGATCTGGGCCGTCGCCCCGTTCGTCGCCGTTCCCGCGGTGCTCGTGGTCGGCGCCGGGACCGCACCGCTGGACGCGACGTCGTACATCGACACCATCGGCGTCTTCGGCTACATGCTCAGCTACACCCTGGTGTGTCTGGCCGCGCCGCTGTTCGTACGCCGGATCGGGACCCGCGGCCTGCTCGTCACCTGGAGCCTGGGGCTGATCGGCGCCGCCGCGATGATCTACGTCTTCTACCGCAACCTGTGGCCGGTCCCGGCCTGGCCGCTGAACGTGCTGCCGTACGTGTTCGTCGGCGCGCTGGTCGTCGGAATCGTCGGCTTCGCCGTGCTGCGGATCCGCAGGCCGGAGGTCGCCGAACGCGCCGGGACGTTCGCGGACGACCTGGACTGACCCTCCGCAGCGGGTCCGGACCGGCCGCCCCCTGGCCGGTCCGGACCCGCGCCTCTCCTGCCCGCCCCACCTCCCCTCCGCTCCCCCTCTCTCCCGCGACGCCCGGCTCCTCTCCCGACGCCCGGCTCCCCCGCACCCCCGCGGGCGGAGCCGGGCATCGCTCGTTGGGCCCGACATTGGGGCCAAGGGCCCAGGTCAACCGGCCCGTACACCCATACGCTCACGCCACACCCGAATGCGGAACTGCGGGCACAGGCATGCCAAGTGGACGTCGGAGAGGAAGAACCGTGACTGGTGGCGGGGGCTGGGAAAGCGGAAGCGCGGGCCGCATACCACCGGGGAGCGGGGGTGGTGGTTCCGGTGCGAGCGGTGGCGTCTTCTTCGCACTGACCCGTAGTTGGGCCACCGGTGCTCTGGTCTACCTCGCCGCCGGATATCTGGTGTCGCGCGGGCTCGTCGAAATGCTCGCCACCGACGAACGGCTCGCGTCCTTCGGCTGGCGCCTCGCCCTGCTGCACATACCGAACGTCATCACGACCGTGCTCACGGTCCTGGCCTCGGCCCGCGTCCTGCCCGACGAGCAGCGCGAGTCCCGCCTGTTGACGCTGCTGGCCTCCCTTGGTGTCCCGCTGGCCGGGCTCGCCTACGGATTCGCCGTGTCCTGGCATCTCATGGGCTTCGAGGGCACGTTGATGCCGATCGTCTCGCTGGTGACCGGTTCGGCCGCGGGACTGGCCGTCGACCGGCTGCTGGACGACCGCGACGATCACGACGACCGGTCGCACACGTCGTCCCCGTACTCCTGGCGGGACGGCGGCGCCACCGCCCTGGAGTACCTCGGGGTGATCGTCCTCGTCGTCACGATGATCGGCGCGATGGCCATGGCGGGGGTCGGCGGGCAGATCGGGGAGCGCATCCGCTGTGCGATCAACGCCATGGGCGGCGGCGCCGGCTGTTCCACGGGCGGCGGGGACACCACCGCGAAGCCGAAGACGGACGCCGACTACGAGCCCAAGATGTGCCAGGTCTCCAACATCTCCGACACCGCCGGCGGCAAGGTCAAGATCGGCTGGTTCGAGTGGGGCAACGATTACGGCTTCCAGCAGAAGGTCAGCCAGGCCAACACGGACGTGAACGAGGACGGCAAGGTCGACGAGAACGACAAGCTGGTCTACATGACGTTCACGGACGCCACCTCGGCCGGCGGCACCGCCAGCACCCCCGGCATCAAGCTCGGCAAGCTGGGCAAGGCCGATGTGGACGTCGGCGGCGGCATCAAGATCACCAACGGTGACACCTGGGTCTTCAAGAGCGAGGAGGACGCCCAGAAGCTGCGGGACGACATCGGGGAAATGAAGATGTGGGAGTCCTCCACCAAGTACAGCGGCGCCTACGGCGGCAACTGGTACTCGGCGATGAAGTGGGCCGAGAAGAAGCAGGACATCGAGAAGAAGATCGGTGACAAGAAGATCTCGTACTCGACCGTCGGCCTCAATGTGTACGCGGACGGCGGCCTCTCCATCAGCGCGGGCGACGAGATCAAACTCGGCCTCAAGCTCGGCGGCAAGGCCAAGTTCTCCCCCGAGGTGACCATCACCAAGGACGACATCAGCGGCAACGAGTCGTACACGTACACCGCCAAGCTCGAACTGGAGGGCAAGGCCGGCGGTACGGCCGGTCCGCTCGGCCGCACGGCCGCCTCGAAGGACAACCGGACCGGGGCGATCACCGTCACCCGCGACCAGAAGACCGGCAAGATCGTCCGCATCGACATGACCCAGACCGTCGAGAAGGACTCGACGTCCGACAAGGGTGACATCAAGGGCGACAACGGCAAGAAGGACGGCGACAAGCGCGGCGGCAAGGTCGGCGGCACCGACTCCTCCGGCGAGACCGGCATCGAGATCGTGACGAACTCGATCGTCTTCGGCAAGGACACGGACCAGGCCACCGAGGACAAGCGGGCCATCGCCGAGCAGTGGCTGGACGGCTCCGGCAACAACACCGCCCCGTTCGAGTACCTGTTCGGTGACCACTCCATGCAGCAGAAGCCCACCGGAACCGACCCGTTCGACCAGCTGATGTTCCAGGACGGCCTGTCGAGCACCATGAAGTACCACGGTGCGACGGACGCCCAGGACTTCGGCTTCGAGATATCGCTCGGCATGAGTCTCGGGTTCTCCATCTCGGACGAACACAAGAAGGAGAAACTGACCAACGCGCAGTTCCTCGGGGCTCCGCAGGGCGACAAGCGCTCGTACCTTCCGTACAGCTACTGCGCCAAGTAGCCACGACGGTACGGCTACGGCACGGTACGGGTACGGCACAGCACCAACCACGCACGACGAAGAGGCGATAGGCGATGACGACGACGATAAAGATGTCCCGGGCAATCGGCGCAGCTGCTGCCGCCGCCATCGGCCTCGCCCTGCTCACCGGCTGCGGCGGTGACGCCGCCGCGCTCCCGGAGGGCTGGGGAAAGCTCGACACCAAGAGCCTCTCCGTCGGCTACCCGGAGGACAAGGGATACAAGGAACAGCCCGCAGCCGACCGGGCCAAGGCCAACGCCGCCGTCGCGCTGAAAGAGGAGGGCGGGCTGCGCACCGGCATGGTCTCCGTGCAGCTCGACTTCGCCACGGGCGTGGACAACGCCGGTGAGGCGGCGGCCGCGGCAGGTGCCGGTATCGGTCTCGGGGCGACCCGGAAGGAAACCTCCGACGTGCGGCTGGCGGGTGCGGAGAGTGCCCGTGAGGCACGCAGGATCGACTACGAGTTCACGTCGAGCGGCAAGGAGCGGACCCCGGCGCCCGGCACCGAGATGACGGGGGTCGTGGTGGCGGGCGTCGACTCGAAGGATGTGCCGTTCGCGGTCCGGATCAATGCGGTGAAGGGCTCGCTGAGCCGGCAGGACCTCGACGCGTTCGTCGATTCGATCACGGTCAAGTGATTAGTCCCGGTAGCGGTCAAGCAGCGGATCAGAGGCGCTCGTTCATGCAGATCCTGCCCGGCGGCACGGCCACGTTCCTGCTCCTGTTCGGCCTGTTCCTCGGCGCGTTCGCGATCCGGTCGGCGCTGCGTCTGAACCGGGTGCTGCGGCTGGTCCGGCACGGCGAGCACGCCGAGGGCCGGTGCGCGGACCGCCGGACCGTCGACCGGGGTCCGGGCATGGACCGGAGTTACGCCACGGAGTACGTCTTCGCGTTCCGTACCCGGGACGGCCGGGACATCGAGTTCACCGACCACGCCCCGGGGCCGTTCGGCTTCGAGGTCGGGGCGCCGGTTCGCGTCAGCTACGACCCGGCGGACCCCTCGGGACGCGCCACGGTGGCGGGCCCGGGGGCGTGGGGGCCGGTGGTGATGCCCGCGGTGTTCGCGGTCGTGCTCGCGGTGTTCGCGGTGGGACTGCTGCTGGGATTGGGGGTCGAGTAGGAACCGCGCAGAGAGTGCAGTTTGGTGTCACACTATTTGACACCCGGGCTGGGCTGGCTGTTCGCTGTGCCGCGTGGATGAGGTGAGTGACCCGCGGGTGGGGTTCCTGCGCTCGGATGTGGAGCGCTTCTGTCAGCAGCTGGACGGGCTGGCCCCGGCGTTGCGGATGCGTCTGCTGGAGGAGCTACGGAGCGCGCTGGTGGGCGCGTTAGACGAGGCCCGGGTGGAGGCGATGGCGGCGGCCTCGGAAGAGGGGTGGGGACTGCGGCGGATCGGAGCGTTCTGCGGGGTTTCACACGAGCAGGTGCGGCGGCTGCTGGCCGAGCGGCAGGCCGGGGGCGGCCCGCCGGTCAGCTGACGATGGTCTCCCGCGTGGCACGCAGGGGGCGGAGCTTGCCGGCGGCGAGTTCTGGCGAGAGCCGGAAGTGGTAGCGGCCGATCATGCGGATGTGGTCGTGGCCAAGCGGGGAGAGCCGGGCGAGGTCGACGTCGGAGACGTGGCGGCCCTCGGCGCGGAGCTGGTTGACCGCCTCCTGGATATACACCGAATTCCACAGAACGCAGGCATTCAGGACGAGTCCCAGCGCCGACAGCTGATCCTCTTGCCCTTCCTTGTACTTCTGCCGCAGTTCGCCCTTCTGGCCGTAGAAGATGCGACGGGCGAGTTCGTGGCGGGATTCCTGCCGGTTGAGCTGGGTGTTGATCTTCCGGCGGAAGATTTCGCTGTGGTAGTAGCGGGCGAGAAAGGCGGAGCGGTCCAGGCGGCCGATCTGCATGACCGCGCGGCCGAGCGGGCTGGGGCGTCCCTGGCCTGCGAGGACGGGCAGGATCTGGGAGGCGCGGACGGTGCCCTCGCGCAGGGAGCCCGCCAGGCGCAGCAGGTCGTCCCAGTTCTCGGTGATGGTGCGCTTGCGGATACGGCCGGTGGTCAGCGGGTTGAGCTGGCCGTAGTCGGCTGTCGGGTCGGCGCGGTAGAGCAGGGTGTGTCCGGCGTCCGCGAGGCGCGGGGAGAACTGGTAGCCCAGGAGCCGGAACAGCCCGAAGATCATTTCGGAGGCGCCCGCGGTGTCCGTCGCGATCTCGGTGGGGTTCAGCGAGGTCGGCTGGTCCAGGATGCCGTCGAGCAGGTAGAGGCTGTCGCGGCGGGTGCCGGGGATGACGATGTGGTTGAAGCCGCTGTACTGGTCCGAGAGGTAGTTGTAGAGCGTGATGCCGCGGGCGGCGAAGTACTTCGGGTTGGGGCCGGAGTTGAGGACGCGCAGCGGGGTGGCGAAGCGCAGGCCGTCGGCGGAGGCGAGTTCGCCGCCGCCCCAGTGCCCGACGATGGGCAGCGTGGCCTGGTAGTCGACCAGGACCGCGTTGGCCAGGCGCAGGGTTTCGGCGCGCAGGTAGTTCTGCTCGACCCAGAACAGCTGGTCGCGGGAGCGACCGGGCTCGTCCTCGGACACCATCGCCTGAATCCCGATATTGCACGCCTCGGCCACAAGAACCGCTGCCAGCGATACGACGAGATGCTCGGCGCGGCTGCCGGCCTCGGAGACGTGGTGGAAGTGGTTCAGGAACCCGGTCCAGGCGTGGACTTCGAGGAGGAGTTCGGGCAGGTCGACGGTGGGGATGCGGGCGTCAACGGCCTCGCGCAGGTCTTTGAGGCTGACAGGTTCGGTGAGCTTGTCCAGGCCGGTGAGGACGAGGTGGTCGCGCAGTTTTCCGTTCTCGGTGCGCTGCTCGATGCGTACGTGAGGGTTGTCGGCGAGTCCGGCGTTCAGGCGCCGGTAGTCGTCGTCGAGTTCGCGGCACCAGCGGTCAAGGTCGACCCCGGGCTTTGCGGACAGGCCGAGGCTGCGGCACACCCGGGTGCGGGCGTTTTCCCAGGCGTCGTCCTGGAGCAGGGCCTTGCGGGGGTCGCCCCACTTGTCCAGGCCGGGCACGAACACGTCGTGGCGGCGCAGGGCACCACGCAGGGCCTCGGCGGTGCCGACGATCCAGGCGTGCTTGTCGACCCCGCCGGCGTGCTCGCCCTCGGTGGGGAACACCTTCGTCTGCCAGGTGGGTCCGAGGTGCTTGAGGGGGACGGAGGGGAACAGTTCGCTCTGCCGGCTCTTGGCCAGGGTCCGCTCCAGCTTCGGCAGGAACGTGAGTGCCTCCATCAGGGGACCGGCCTCTTCGACGCCTTCCAGGCCGAGGTTCTTGGCCAGTCGCCGCAGCGGCTGGTTGATGGTGCGGTAGCGGGCGGTCAGCTCGGCGGCGATGGTCTCGGCCTCGGGCCGGGCCAGTTCGCCGACGGTGCGCGCGGCCTGGTGCATGGCGGTGATGTCGAGCAGGTCGAAGTCGGATCGGACGTCGCCCTCGGGGTCGGCGGCGGCGTGGCTGAGGGTGATCCACGCCTCGCGCAGCATCAGGGCCGCGGAGTCCAGGTCGCCCAGGGTGCGCATGCGCTGCTTGGCCGCCAGGTTCGCCGAGGTGCGGGCCAGGTCGGACATCAGCATGTCGAAGACCTCGATCGCCTCGTCCGCGGCCCGGTTGCGCATCGCGGCGGCGAACGCCACCAGGGTGGCCATCCTGCGCGGCTCGGCGAGGTCGGCGACCGCGCGGGCGCGGACCGAGGAGGCGTAGCGGGACAGGGCGTGGAGGCGGCCGGCGGGGATGGCGGACAGGTCCCAGGTGTGGGCGCCGAGCTTGTTGAGTTCGATGAACCGGTCGATGGCCTTGCCCGCGCCGGGGCCGGTGATGTCGCGCGGGGAGCGGCGCAGCCGGTCCAGCTTGGAGGTGCGGCGGCTGTTCTCCACCGGCAGCAGCGCGGTCAGGGCGGTCCGCTGGGCGGCTTCGGGTTTGGCGGCCAGGGTGCGCCAAGTCTTGCGGTTGGTGTGCTCGCGGATGGAGGTGACCATGCGTTCGAGGACGGTGGCGCCGGGCAGCAGCACCTTGTTCTCCACCAGGTGCAAGGTGGCGAGGTCGAACAGGGCGATGGGGCGTTCATTACCCGACCAGCACCGGTCCCACAGCCAGCGGGCCAACTTCCACCAGGCGTCGCCCTTCAGATCCCGGTAGCCGTAGGCGTCCTTGATGGCGTCTCTGTGGTCCCAGCGGGTGCGCTCTGCGCCGTACCCGGCGAGCACCGAGGCGGGGTGGCCGAGTTGGTCGGCGACGTACTCGACGACCTCGGCGGGCGCGTCCTCGGGGTTGTCGAGGAAGGTGCCCAGGAACCGTACGGTGCCGAGCTGGACGGCGTAGCCGACTTGCGACCTCGCGCCCCGGCGGGCCATCGCCCGCCGCCTCGCTTCGCGGTCCAGCAGGAAGTAGCCGGCCAGCTGCCCGTCGTCCGGCACCTGCGTGAACGTGCCGTAGTTGCGGCATTGCTCGTCGGTCAGGAACGCCACCCGTCCTGCCCCTCCCCATTGCTTCTCCCTGCGCTGTGACGGGGCTCACCTTAAGTCACATGATCAGCAGAGGGGGAACCCGGGTCAGCGTTGGGCTGACGGCGGTCATCGGTCCACGAAGCGGGGCTGTGTTGTCCAGACGGCCGCGGCGAGACGGAGCATGTCAGTGGGATCGGGGAGGTCGAGTCGGACGGCGAGGCGGGCGAGCTCAGACGGTCGATCGCCGAAGGCCATCCAGCAGCACTGACTTGCCGCTGGATGGGTGGACGAGGTGGCCCGACTGCAGGTCGTGGTGTGGCCTCCGGGGCTCGATGTCCACGCCGTGGCCGTCAGGTCGAGGTGGAGGGCTGCCACAACCTAGCTAGGCGAGGTCGGGGCGACGGAGACGTGGATGTCGGGTGAGGTGCGGGCCGCGCTGACATGGGGCCGTTTCACTGACGGGAGCCCCTCCAGAGCACTTCATTCCCGGACACCTTGTTCGTCGCACGCAGACCGAGCGCCCGTGCAATACCGATCGATGCCTCGTGCTGCGGGTGGATGTGCGCGGTAAGGCCGTCCACGCCGCGTGCACGCAGCCAGTCGGCCATGGCCAGTGCTCCCTCACGCCCGTAGCCGTTGCCCTGGTGGGCGCTGCCGATCACCCAGGCGAGTTCGGCCTCGATTTCCCCCGCGTTCGGGTGGTAGAGGGTGGCCTGGACGGTACCGACGAGCTGCCCGTCCGCGAGCCGCCGGAGCATCCAGTTCAGCCAGCCGTGCCTGCCGTCCGGGGACTGCCCGGCCGACTGCCGCTGGTACTTGGCTTCGAGCTCCTCGAATGTGCACGGCGTTCCGCCGGTCCACTTGTGCAGTCGTACGTCGTCGAAGACCGATACAGCCTCCGGCGCGTGCTCGACCCGCAGCGGTTCGAGTTGCAGGCGTGACGTCATGACGGGAGTGGCGGTCGGCCAAGTGGTTGTGTTGGACACGGCACGGATCGTATCCGTCAAGAGCCCGTCTCACGCCGAGTGCCCAACTCCTGGCTGAATGCTGGCTGTTCACGGCCAGTGGTGCAGAGCTAGCTTTGAAGATCGTTGCACCTTGCATGTGATCAGGGCATTCGCCCGGAACCCGGAGGCGCACCATGGCTACAAGTCCCGAACTCGCCACTTCGCCCGACCCCCAACTCGACGCGGAACTCGACGCCGCCGCGCTGGAGGCCGCGCTCCCGACTCTGACCGAGAAGCTCGGCAGCCTGTCCTCGACGCTCACCGAGGACGAGCGCGCGGTGCTCAGCAGCATCGTGACGTCCGCGAGCCTGCACCTGAAGGAACTGCAGAGCATCAACGCCGAGGCGGAGTACATCTACTCGAAGCCGATCTCGGCCGCCGCGACCCCGACCATCAGGGAGCGGCTGCTCGACCTGCCCGAGGTGCTCGGCTTCACCGAGTAGCGATCGACGTGCTCGGGTTCACCGAGTGGCGACGCAAGACCGGAGAAGCCGAGCAAAGCAGCTGAGCAGAGGAGACTGCGGTGGAACGTTCGACGTTGGTTGACCGGTTGTCCGAGCTGTCGTCAGAGCTCACCACCGCAGAGCGGGAGAACCTGAAATTCCTGCTGAGTATGGCCGCTGGGGGACTCCTCAGCGGCCATGCCCGGGCCATTTCCGAGCCGCTGCGCGACGCGGCGCTGACCGCCGCCCAGCACTCGTTGCCCAAGCTCCACGGCAATCTGCGGCCCGACTTCGACACCGGCGTGGTGTTCTGCGGCCGGGGGCCGTTCTTCTCGGACGACGACCTCGCCGTACTTGACCGGGAATCCCTGGCGTACCGGGTGCGCGCCGAGCGCTTCCACGACCACTACGTCGCCTCGGGCGCCCCTATCGCGCGAGAGCTGGCGCTGTCGCAGTCGGTCAACGACTACCTGTCGTCTCAGGTCGGGCCCGTCCTTCCCACGTACAAAGCCAACTACCTCTACTACGACGAACCGGGGCTCGGTATCGACCCGCACGTCGACAAGGACGAGTTCTCGCTCAACGTACTGACGATGCTGGAACACCGGCCGGACCGTCGGCAGTCTGAGCTGATCCTCTACCCGCCCGACCAGGAAGCCTTGCACGTTCACCTGGAGCCGGGCGAATCACTCGTCTTCTTCGCCGACAGCGTCACCCACCAGCGCACACGCACCGTCGCCGGTGAGGCCATCCGGCTGGTGTCCTTCGGCTACCGGACCATCGGGAGTGCGGCATGACCGACACAACGGCGATGGGGCAGCGGCTCGCGGAACTGCACCGCACGCTCACGCCCGCCGAACAGGCGAATCTGAAGCTGATCCTAGGGTTGTCGGCTGGACGGCTGGTCCCGGACAAGGACCCGGGCTCCGAGCGGGGCCGCCGGGCGGTGTCCGAAGCGCTCGAAATCCTGTGCCCGTACGACGTCGCCGATCCCCGTGGCATCCAGTACCGGGGGCGTCCGGAGTTCCTCACCGACGACTTGCTCGGCGCACTCGTCGCGGAGGCAGAGCAGGTCGGACAAAAGGCCGTGCCGTTCGACGAGCACTATCTCGGCATGGGCGGCACGGTCGCGGACCGGATCGCGACGAGCGAGGACCTGGCGCGGCTCGTGGCGTCGGTGGTGCCCAAGGCGGAGGCGACCGGTATCGCGAGCTATCTGTTCTACCGCGACGCCGGCCAGGGAATCATCCCGCACATCGACACGGACATCTTCTCGCTGAACGTGCTGATGATGCTCCAACACGAGATTCCGCCGGGTCTCGCCGAGCCGTCGGCGCTCTATATGCACTTCGCCGACGGGAGCGAACAGCGGCTGCAACTGGAGCCCGGTGAAGTGGTGATCTTCCTAGCGGGTACTCAGGCGCACAGCCGCACGCCCATCCGGGAGGACGAACGTGTCACGATTCTGACCTTTGGCTTCATGCCGGAGGGAGCACCTCTGGAGAACTACCGCCGGTGACCGTCGCCCTCGGAATCCACTGCGGACACGAGTCCTCGTGCGCGGTCGTACGGGACGGACGGCTGGTCTCCGCCATCCAGCAGGAACGGGTCACCCGCCGCAAGTACGACGGTCAGGAGTTCCTCTCCAGCCGGCTGCCGATCGAGGTGGCGCTGGGCGCTGCCGGGCTGACGATCGACGACGTCGACGTCATCGTCAGCTCGTTCCAGGCTGCCGGGCCCTCCGCGGTCGGATTCCAGCGGCCGCTGATTTCTCCCGGCTTTTCGGCCTTCGACCCGTTCGACGTCCGCCACCACGTCGTGTCCCACCACTTGGCGCACGCCGCGTCGGCGGTCTATCCGTCGGGCTATCCCCAGGCGACGGTGCTCGTGTCGGACAGTGCGGGGACGACGTCGTGGGACGGAGCGGACTACGACCTGCCATTCGGGCAGTTCTTCAGCAGGTACTACGCGGACGTGGACGCGTCGGCAGGCGAGCTGTTCACGGAGATGCGGTCCATCTACGCCTTCCGCGGTGGCCGCTTCGAGCTGCTCGACCGCGCGTTCGGCAAGCCCCACAACCAGCCGGACGTCTTCGTGCAAGGCGAGGCGAGTCTCTACGACAACGTGGCGCGGTTCCTGTTCCGCAAGGAGCACGCCCACGGCCAGCTCATGGCGTTGGCGGGGATCCCGGTGAACCGGCCGCCGAAACTGGTGGCGGGCGACATCGTCACTGCGGGCTCGCCGCCGCGGATCAGGAACGGCTGGCAGTTGTTCGAGGCCGGCCCGGACCCCGTCGACAGCGCGGACGTGGCAGCGGCCGTGCAGGAGGCGTTCACCAGGCTACTCACCCATCACGCGCGGCGCGCGGTCGGGCTGGCCGGCCTGCCAGACATCTGCTGTGCCGGCGGAGTCTTCTTGAATCTGACGGCGAACACCGCGATCTCGGAGCTGCCCGAGGTCCGTGATATGTATGTGCCGTCGTGCCCGCACGACGCGGGAATATCCGTCGGCGCCGCCTTCCTTGGCTGGGCCCGCGCCCGGAAGGGCCGCGCTGCTCCCACCGCCCGCCTGCGCAGTGACTTCCTTGGTCGTCCGGCCGAGAGGATCACCCCTGAACACGCCGGGAGCTATGGCTATACGCCGCTCACCCGGTTGGGGGACACCGACGCGAGTGTGGCCCGGGCCGCCGAGGTCATCGCGGCGGGGACGGTGGTGGCCCGCTACGCCGGACGTGCGGAGTTCGGCCCGCGCGCCCTCGGCAACAGGTCGCTGCTGTGCCATCCCGTCGCCTGCGACGATGCCCGGGCGAAGCTGAATCGGCTCAAGCGACGTCAGGACTGGAGGCCGGTCGCCCCCATCGTGCGGGAGGAGGATCTGCACACGTACTTCCTGGGACCGGACCAGTCCCCGTTCATGAACTTCAACTTCGTGGTGCGTGACGAGTTCCGTGCCGTCCTGGCCGAGGCGACGCACACCGACGGGACCGCCCGGGTGCAGACCGTCTCCGCCGACTACAACCCAGCTGTGCACGATCTCCTCACCCGGGTCGCCGATCTGGGGCAGGTGCCGGTCCTGATCAACACCTCCTTCAACGGGCCGGGCCAGCCCATCATCGACTCCGCCGACGACGCGCTGGAGTTCGTCCGACATCCGGTGGTTGACCATCTGCTCACCGACGAGTGCCTGTTCGCCACACCAGCCTCCGGACCCATCAAGGTGCGGCGTCCAGAGTCGGTCGTCATGGCCGTGTTCGGGACCGGTGCCGGGGCTCGCTACCTGCTGAGCGACGAGAACGCCTCCAGTCC
This sequence comes from Streptomyces sp. NPDC018000, assembly GCF_044328025.1. Classification (NCBI taxonomy): domain Bacteria; kingdom Bacillati; phylum Actinomycetota; class Actinomycetes; order Kitasatosporales; family Streptomycetaceae; genus Streptomyces; species Streptomyces sp. NPDC018000. The sequence continues at coordinate 512,299 of NZ_JBIRGM010000001.1, read as the reverse complement.
GGTGGACCGGCAACTGTTCCTCGACCTATGCGAGCGGGAGACGGCGGCGGCCGACAGCGCCTCCCGCCTCGTCCTCGACTGCCTGCGCGCCGGACTACTCGTAGAAGCCTGAGGCCCGATGACCACGAACACCGAGGCGTCCCGGCACGACGACTCGTTGGCGACCGCCCTGCCCGTCGCCAACTTCCTGTCCTACTTCGCCATCGCCGCGGTGGAGTTCTCCGTACCGTTCGTGGCCGTGTCGACACTGGGCGCCAACTCGCTCGTCATCGCGGCACTGGGCGTCTGCCGCTTCGCGCCGCAGGTCCTGCTGGCCCGTAGCGCGGCGCGCGTCGTCGAACGGTACGACCTGCGGACGGTCATGCTCGGCTCGGAGTTGCTGCGCGTCGCTGCCTTCGTCCTGTCGGCGCTCGCCCTTGCCGTCAGCTCCGGGATCGGACTGGGCATCTTCGCCGTCGCGAACATCGCGCTGGCCTGTGCCTCCATCCTGACCTCCGTGGCGACACAAGTGCTGGTGCCGGCCGTCTTCGCGGACGAGAAGCTACCGAGGATCTACGCCAGGCTGGGCATCGCCGAGTCGACAGCCGACGCCGCCGCTCCCTTCCTCACCGGGCTGGGGCTCGCCGCGATCGGGGTCTCCCAGACGTTCGGCGTGGCCGCGGCCCTGGCCCTGGGGGCCTGCGGGCTGCTGCTGCGGATTCCACGGCTGTATGCCGCCTCCGGTACGGTCGGCGGCAAAACGACGGCCACCCCACCTTCCACACTGCGCCGCGGGTTGAGCCTCAATCTCCGGACCCCGCCCCTGCGGATCATCACGGTGTGGGCGGTGTCCTACAACTTCGGCCAGTGCGTCATCGAAGCACTGCTGCTCATCGCGCTCCTCGACCGGACCCCCGTCGCTGCGGCGTCCTATGGCGTGATCCGTACCTGTGCGGTGCTGTTCGCTGCGGTCGGAGCCTGGGCCGCCGAGCGGCTGCCTACCTCGCTGCGCAGCGGGCTGGGCACCTCTGTCTTCGGCTGCGGCGCGGTCGCCTCGTACGCGCTGCTGGGCGTCGGTGTGTACGTCGGCGGCATGGAGGGGCTGGTGATCGTGCTGGTCGGCTTCGTGCTGGACGAGTTCTGCTCGGGCGTGGTTCTGGTCCGGATCCAGGCGTTCCGTGCTCGCGCGATCGCCGAGAAGGACCGGCCCATCGCAACAGCAGCGTACCGCGCGGTTAACCTGACGGCCGTCCCTGCGGGCTTCGCCGTGGGTGGAGTTGCCGGGCTCCTACTCAGCCCGGCCAGCACGATCCTCGTGGTCGGTCTGCTGATGGTTCTGCCCGCTGTGCTGATCTTGTCCCGCTCGGTACGCGAGACGACCTGACCACCAATCAGATGATCAAGCCCTTGAGGTTTCTCAGTGAAACGCCCTGATGAATCAGCGCACGCCGATGTCGTATCTGCAGTGTTACCCAGCCTCACCCCCACCGAACGCATCGCCTACGGCTGGCTACTCAAGTCGTCCCTGGGCCGCTTGGCCCCCGACGGTAAAGTACCGAGCCCAGAGGAGCCGGATGGAGAGCGTGTCAACCTGGCCCTGCGAACTCTGGCGCGCCTCGAAGTCGCCGACCCGGTAGCCCATGCTGCATGGTTGTCCCCAGAAGAGGTGAGATTTCTTCGACAGGCCGAAGGCATGATGACTCCCGAGGGCCCTTTGGACCTAACCGGGCGCCCAGCTTTGAGCCCGGCCGCTTATCGAACAGGTTTACATGTGGAGCTCCTCCAGGTCCTAGAGGAATCTTTCGGGAAACTTCTTCCGATGGGAACAGCTGAGATCGTGGAAGGACTACCCGACTCCAACCCTCAAAGATGGCTGGACGTTAAATCTTTCGCAGTGCAGGCGTATATGACGCTCCAGGCTGACGCAGGAGCGGAAATGGAGATTTATCTCCCACAGGCAGGGATCCGAAGGACCCCTTTAAGAGTCGGCCAAGTGCTCGCCCTGCATTCGGGAGTGGTGCCACACGCCGTGATCGGAAACGAGCACACGGCACCTGTCTCTTTACTGCGGCATTCTTACCTGCCGCAGACCCTGGTCCCGCGAACAGCTCATCTGGTTCAGACTCCCGAGCGCGTCACCACGGAGATTGTGCGACTGGCGGGGCTGTCGCACCACAGCCTATTTGTTGACATCGGATGCGGTGACGCGACCGTGCTCCTCGACGTTTGCAAGGCCACTGGCGCCTGCGGCCTCGGCCTAGAGTTGGATCCGCAGACAGCAGCCGCAGCACGGTCACGGATCGCCAAAGCGGGCATGCAGCACGCCATCCGCATAACGGAGGGCGCCATGGAAGATGCCCGAATCAAGCGAGCGGATGTACTTTTCGCCTTCCTCAACCCCGAAACTAATGATGAGTTGAGAAAGCGCATCGAAGAAAGAAAGATCAGCGGATCATTGCTGATGACGTACGGATGGCCGATGCGAGGATGGACGCCAACGGACGTGCACGTCATGCACCTTCCAGACGTGACTTCACCAGTCTGTCTTTATATCTATTCCCTGGAGCACATCTGAAAAACGGCCATTTGGAGCGCCGACAAGCCGCTGTAAAGCAACGGCAGGTAGATCTCAAGCCCCAGCCAGCACTTCCCCCCTCCGAGGTTCCGGAATACGGCGGAAATGTGCCATGGCCCCGTGACGGCCTTTCACTTCTTCCTCCTTGCCGCGGCGATCCGGTCGGCATAGGTGCGGTATGCCTTGCGTACGGCCGGGGCGCCGCCCCCGCCCGCGAGGGCGGCGCACTGCTTGAGCGTGGCCTGATGGAGCGCGAGCGGAGCGGTGACGCGCACCGAGTAGCCCTGCCCGCGGCGGATGGTCCTGCCGTCGCGCAGCGCGTCGCGGATCTCGGCCGTCTCGGTGGCCTTGAGGTGCTCGGCGAGCAGGCCCGGGACGTCGATGGTGTGCGGCTGCTCGGGATCGGGCGTCTGCTCCTGGTGCTCGGCGTCGATGGCCGCGCCGTCGGACTCCTCCAGGACGTAGCTGATGTCGCGGGCGCCGGCCGCGTCGAGCACTCTGCGAATGGTCTTGGGCGCGACGTTGTACTGCCGGGCAAGCGCCTTGACCGCGGTGCCCTTGGCGTAGGCGTCGACGATGTCGGCCGCCTGGTCCTCGTCGAGCGCGGCCGGTCGGCCCAGCGTCTTGCCCGCGGCCTCGGCGGCGGCGACGCCCTCCTTGGTGTTCTCGCTGATCATGTCGCGCTGGAACTCCAGGACCCCGGCGAGCATCGTGACGAACAGCTTGGTCTGCGGTTCGTCGGCCGCCAGGTCGAAGCCGGACCAGGCGCCGGTCGCGATGCGCAGGTGCAGGCCGCGCCGCTGGAAGACTTCGCGGATCTGGATGACGTCCTTGGTCGAGCGGAACAGCCGCGCGGCGTCCGCGATGCGGATGGTGTCGCCGACCGCCGCCTCGTCGAGCAGCCCGCGGAACCCCGACCGGTTGATGGCGTAGACGCGGGACGACGTCGCCGGGTCCTCATACTTGGGAGCGCCGGACTTGAGTAGATGATTCAGAGCATGAAGTTGACGGGCATTCGTCTGCTTGTCGGTGGAGTGTCGCAGATACAGGCGATCCGTCATGCTTCGTTCCCTCTCTTTGTCGTTCCGGCGGGCGCCGGATCATGACGGTAAGGGGGCGAAATGGGGAGGCGCAATGATGGAGTGAGCCCGATTGGATCGACGTGCCGGTTTACCCCGATATGCTCGCATCCGGTCATCGGATCGGCCCGAGGGGGCGCAATCGACCGATTCCGCCTCCACGGCGGATCGGATCAGTGCCCAGGCGATCACCGTCGCAGCGGTAGCCAGCGGCGACTGTCAAATCATGTGACACCAAACTGCACTCTCTGTGCGGTTCCTACTCGACCCCCGGATTCACGGCGATGCGGGGATGGCTCTGAGACACGCCGCTCACGGGCGCGCGGGTATCACGACCTCGCCCACGATTGTCAGCGGCGTCGCGGTGCCAGTCGTCGGCGAGGTCGTCAGAACGTGGCCCGGTCGAACGGCACCGGGAGCCTCTCCAGCGCTCCGGCCTCCCGCAGTTGCGTGTTCGCCTCGATGACGGTCTCGATGGCCGGGGACTCCGTACCGCCACGGGTGAGGTCGATGACCAGTCCGCCGTGTGCGGTGCGGACGTACGTTCCGGGCAGCCCCTCGGGTGCGAGGGCGGCACGGCCGGCGGAGAGGAAGACCGCCCGGCCGCAGCGGGGGTCGCTGTTCGCCAGGTCGAACCGCTCGGCCACCGCCCGGTACTGGGGCCTGTCGTACACCTGCCCGGCGTCGATCTCCCAGTTCTCCGCGAGGAGACGCAGGATCTCCGGAGCGCGCCGGATCACCTCCGCTGTTTCGTCCACCTCGCGCGACCGGAAGGCGAGCGAGACGGAGTTCACCGCGTAGTGCGAGGTACTGCCCGCGTGAATGGCCATGGATACCCGCGCCGCAGCGGGGTTCTGCGCCCACAGCGACGTCGTGTAGCCCACCACGTCGAGGTCGGGACCCGTGTTCTTCCGCTCGATGTACTCCGCCAGTGCGGGGACCGAGGGCTCCAGCACGGGATCGGACGGGAGGTCGTCACCGGCCTCGTGCCATACGTCGAACGTCGGGCCGTCGATGTCCTTGAGCGCGGTGAGCGTGCCGGACCAGCGCTCGGCGATGCCCGGCACCGATTCCCCGCGGGGGCCCCAGAAACCGTTGACTACGACGTTCAGCACGACACGTTCTCCTCGGGCTCCGGTCTGCGGTTCCACACCCCCGTCCGGCGTTCAGCCGGTCACGTCCCCCGGGGTGTGGATCACCTTAACCGGGATGCCGCGGTCCTCGAACATCTCTCGCGCCGCCTCGGCGACGTCCGGGTCGGACAGGTGCCACTCGACCGGCTTGCCGCGTGCCGCGTCGACCTGCCGGCTCGCCTGGTCCGCCCACCGGTCGGCGACCTTCGACGTGAGCGTCCCGGTGTCGGCGTTGTAGTAGTCCTTGCCCTTGTACCCGTACTTCGCCTCCAGGTAGGTGCCCCGCGAGGCGTCCCAGCCGTCGAAGTCGACCGGCTTGCCGGTGAGTTTGTCCAGCGGAACCCGGTACTCCTTGCCGCGGCCCACCTTGGAGATCTGCTCCTGATAGCGGGCGCCCATCTCGGTCGGGTAGTTCCAGACGCCGGGCTTGATCTCCTGCCAGTTACCCGCGCCGCCGTCCTTGGCCCCGGCCGGCGGGTCCTTGAGGTCCTTGTACCAGGCCGGCTTCGGCTGGTTCTGGGCGGCTTCCAGAGCCTTCCGGCGCTTGGCCGCCTTCGCGGCCCTGTCCGCCTCGTCGGCCTGCTTCTGGGCCTCCTCGGCGGCGGCCTTCTTCTCCGGGTCGACCTCGTCGCACTTTCCGGCGAGGACCCCGAAGGGCACGGACGTGCGGGCCGCGGCCATGACGCCGATGCCCGAGCCGGACAGCCCCATGCCCGCACCGCTGCCGTACGGGACTCGTACACGGCCGCCCATGCCGACGGTGCAGCCCTTGAGTCCGGCCTGCTCGGCTGCGTCGTCGGCGTGCTGCTGCGCTTCCTTCGCGGCCTTCTCGGCGCCCTCGACATCGCCCGCCTTGGCGGCCTTCTTCGCCTTGGCCGCGGCCTGGGACGCCTTCTCGGCCACTTCGCCGAGCTTGCCGAGTTTCCCGAACTTGCCCAGCTTTCCGAGCTTGCCGACGAGCTTGGCCTCGCCGTAGCCCGGGATGAAGAGAGAGCCGATGTTCCAGAGGCCGGTGCCGATCGCCTGGCCCTCGTCGCCCCTCTCCCACATGTCGCGGACGTCGTCGCCGATGAACATGTCGTCCAGGACCTTCACCCCGGTACCACCGGACGCCTTGGTCCAGTCCCAGACCGCGCCGAGGTAGTCGCCCTTGGACCACTTGTCCCCGGCGTCCTTGGAGTCCTGGCTCCACTTGTCGCCGAGGCTCTTGCCGTAGTCCATCAGGCCGTTCCACGCCTCGACGGGGTGGATGACCGTGTCGAACGTGCCGGTGATGTCGCCCCACAGCCCGTCGCCGATCAGGCCCTCGAAGAAGCCGCCGGTCTGGTGTGCGGCGCAGGAGAAGAACGCCCCGACGCCGGAGGTGCAGCTCTCGCCGGGCTTCTCGTCGCCGCCGCTGCCGCCGTCGTTGCCGCTGTCGTTGCCGCTGTCGTCGATGTCGTCGCCACCGTCCGGCTCGCCGGAGGTGTCCACGTCGTCGCCGCCGTTGTCGACCTGGGTGGCGGTGTCGCCTCCGCCGGAACTGCCGGAGCCGGAGCCGGAGCCGCCGGCGGCGTTGGAACCACCGGCCGCATTGGAACCACCGGCCGCATTGGAACCACCGGCCGCATTGGAACCACCGGCCGCGCTGGAACCACCGGCCGCGTCGGACCCTCCTGGCCCGGACCCGCCGGAGTCCGAGCCGGACCCCCCGGACTCCGTACCTCCGGACTCCGTACTCCCGGACTCCGCACCTCCGGACTCCGTACCCCCGGAGTTCTTCCCGTCCCCCGCCACCACATCGCCGCCGGGCGCAGGGCACGCGCTACCGGTCAACTGGCAGATCGCGTTGCGCATCTCACCGGTCAGCTGGGCGCCGACCCCCGTGGCGACGAGTCCACCGATGAGGGCCACGACCACCAGGACCATGCCCAGGTATTCCATCGCGGTCTGACCGTCGTCGTCGCGGCGCCACTTGATCATCCGCGCGATGCTGAACCGCCGGTGCGGCGACCGTTGTTCGAGGGAAAGCTCGAACCAGTCGCGTGAGCTCGGCCGGAACAGCAGGACGACGACGACTACGGGCATCACCAGTTGGGTGACGCCTCGCCCGCCGCCGTCCTGGCCGAGGGTCGCCAGCGCACCGAGGGTGAGCCAGACGTGCACGGCCAGGAGTCCGCGCCAGATCCAGATGCCGCCGGTCCGCACATACAGCGAGAGCACACATGCGGTCACGCTCGGCAGCGCCGCGTACAGCAGCAGCCCGAACAGCTGGCCGTCGACCTCATTGACCGCCGACGCCACCGTCAGCACACCGGCGCCACCCAGGACCGCGGCCGCGAAGAGGACCCGGACAAGGATCAACACCGCCTGCAACGGGCGCGGCAGCGGCTGCCTGCCCTGCCGAGTCACGGCAGCACCTCCACCGGCGCCACCCGAAACCACAAATCCGCCTATGCCAGACACGACGAGTCCCCCAGCTTGCCGGTGTACAGCCACAGTTCAGCCACTCCACGCATCCGACCACACCGGCACCCTTCGGGCATGGGCCTCAGGGCCCAATGCAAGGCTCAAAGTTGCCGATTTCGCGCGGAGTTGCAGACATGGAGAGGTTGAGAGGTTCAGGGGGCCGACGCCGCTACCGGCTGAGCACCTCGCTCCCGAACAGCATCCACGGCGACTGGTCGAATGACTCCACACCGGACAACTGCGGCTGCATCGCCGCGATTTGATGCCGTACGGCAAGTGTGTCCGGCCAACTGTCGAAGAACGTCGTTCCGTTGATGACGACACCGCTCCAATCGGTCGCCGCGGAAGTGCCCTCCCGGTCGACCACGAAGCCGATGCAGAGAACGGAAGCCCGCCCTATCGCCTCCCGGATCGCCCGCGCGGCCACCTCCTGCTCGTCCCGCGTCAGCCGCCCGAATCCGAATTCGAGCGCGACGACTCCGTCCCCCATCCGCCGGATGCGCGCCGGAACATCGGTGCCGCTGTTCACCCACAGCAGGAAGTCGACCCTGTCGAGCCGCTGCAGGCCGGCCAGGAGCACGAGTTGCTCCCTCGTCACCCACGAAGGGATCCCCCGCGGATCCGGCCCCGGGCCGAGGAGCGTGACCCGCCTGGTGACGGGGTGCCTGAGCCGCAGTCCCGCCGCGTCGAGATCGCCGAAGAGCGACTCGGCATCCGGTCGGCTCCAGCCGAGGTGGTACGAGTAGAAGAAACCGTCACTCATCGACACATCACCCCATGAAAGTGTGGCCACCCCGCTTCGGGCGAACAGCATCGAACGAGAAGCGGCCGCCCAGCGGAAACAGGTGGAGCGTGCAGATCCATGCGCGTATGGGCACACCGGACAGGCGCCCATGGCGGGCGCCTGGTCAGTGGGCTCATGGTTGGTCGCGTACGAGCGTAATCACCCCCGCCCGCCCGGGCTTGGGCCCACGGACCCAGGGCCGGGCCCCAATGAAACAACGCGGTGGACAGGGGGCTGCGGATCGCAGATCGTTTCCCCCTATGACACGCACCGATACGCCTCCCACATGGGACGAGCGCACCCAGCTGGCCACCTTCCTCGACTACGCTCGCGACACCGCACGCGCGAAGTGCGAGGGCATTTCACCGGAAGACGCCCGCCGGGCCCCCCTGCCCGGCTCCCCCCTGATGACGGTCTCCGGGCTGATCAACCACCTCAGCTGGGTCGAGTACTACTGGTTCGAGGTGGCCTTCCTCGGCGGCGAGGACGAAGGGCCGTGGACGGACGAGGACCCCGACCGTGAGATGCGCATCGCGGTGGACATGCCGCTCGCCGATGTTCTGTCGGCGTACGAGGAACGGACCACCCGCTATCGCGAACTCGTCGCCTCCCACGACCTGGACACTCCGGCCGAGCGTCCGCGCAGGGACGGCCGATACCCCGATCTGCGCTGGATCGTCCTGCACCTGATCGAGGAGACCGCGCGGCACAACGGCCACCTCGACGTGATCCGGGAGATCGTCGACGGCACCACCGGTGTCTAGGTCCACTGACCCGTGAGGTCGGGGACGCGGCTCTGTCGAGGCTGCGACGGTTCGCTGATGCCGTCGGCGAACCGAACGTATGGCTGATCCTCGGCCTTGCGGGAATCGTGGACCTCCCCGATGCTCCTGAAATAGACAACGGAACGGGCGGGCACGCGCCCGCGGCCGTACAACCGATCCAAGGTGACCGTGAACGGGGAAGACGTGCCAGACCTGACCGGCAGTGGCGCCGAGCCGCTGGAGGACGAGGATCCGCGGCGGATCGGGGCGATCCCGCTGGTCGGCCGGCTCGGGGCCGGCGGCATGGGCCGGGTGTACCTCGGGGTGTACGAGGGCCGGTACGCGGCCGTCAAACAGCTGCTGCCCTCCGTGGTCGCCGAGGACAAGGACTTCCTGCGACGCTTCGGCCACGAGCTGGACAACCTCTCCCGGCTGCCCGCCGAGGCCACCGCACCGCTGCTCGACAGCGACCGCACCGCCCGGCCGCCGTGGTTCGCCACCGCGTACGTCCCCGGCCTCACCCTGCGCGAGGCCGTCGAGCTGAACGGCGGCCCCCTGCCCCTCGACGCGCTGTGGCTGCTGCTGCGGGACGCGGCCTCGGGGCTCGCGACCGTGCACGCGCTTGACATGGTCCACCGGGACGTCAAGCCTTCCAACGTCATGCTCACCCTCGACGGTCTCACCCTCATCGACTTCGGGGTCGCCCGGGCCGCCGACCAGAGCCAGCTGACCCGACCCGGCATGGTGGTCGGCACGCCCGCCTACATGTCGCCCGAACAGGCCTCCGGCAGACTTGAGTTGAGCGCCGCCGTCGATGTGTTCGCGCTGGGCTCGGTGGCCGCGTACGCGGCGGGCGGGCGGCCGCCGTTCGGGGACGAGTCCGGGCACGGTGTGCTGTATCGCATCGTGCACGAGGAGCCTGACCTCCAGGCCGTACGAGACCTGGATCCGGAGCTCGCCGATCTGGTCAGCTCCTGCCTCGCCAAAGACCCCGAGGCCCGCCCCACCGCCGCCGAACTGCTCGAACTCGCTTCGACGCACGGGCCGTTCGAGCCGCCACTCTGGCCGGAGGCGGTCACCGGGCGACTGGCCGAACGGGCCGCCTTCGCCGCGAGCGTGCCGGACGTCGAGGCCCTACCGTCCGAGTCCGTAGCGACGCTTCCGCTCGCCGGGCCGAAACAGGAGAAGCAGGAGAACCCGAAGGAGGAGGAGAACGGGGAGAACGGGGAGCGGGCGAAAAAGGAGCCGCCGTCCGAGGACCAGCGGAAGCCCGAGTCCCGTCCGGAGCGGCGGGGGACCCGTGTGCTGTTCAGCGTCATCCCCGTCGTGGTCGTGGCGACGGGCACGACGCTCGCCGTGCAGCTCCTGCCGTTCGGGTCCTCCCCGGAGACGGGGGCGAAGGCGCCCCCGTCCGTCTCCGTCCCGGCGTCGCTCACTCCCACACTGTCGGCCTCGGGTGGAGTCCCGTCGGACGCCACGCCGTCACCGAGGAAGTCCGCATCAAAGAGCGGGAGTTCCGACGCAGGAGGCTCCCGGGGCGGCGCTGGAGCGGGAGGCTCGGAAGGCTCCGGCGCCGTCGGCGGCAACTCCGGCGGGTCGGGTGACGCGGGCGGCTCCGGCGGCAGCAACGGTTCCAGCGGTTCCGGCGGTTCCGGCGCCGTCGGCGGCAACTCCGGCGGGTCGGGTGACGCGGGCGGCTCCGGCGGCAGCAACGGTTCCGGCGGTTCCAACGGTTCCGGCGGTTCCAACGGTTCCGGTGGTTCCAACGGTTCCGGTGGGGCATCCGGCGCGACCTCGCCGAAACCGCCCGCACCCAGCGGCTACTTCCAGCTCAGGGACGCCGGCTACGGCAAGTGCCTGGCCGTGAACTTCGGCGCCGTGTTCGCCACCTGCGCGGACAGCCCGGCGACCAACTGGACCACAAAGGCCGGTTCGGGCGGCTCCTACAAGCTGTACAACGAGTCCACCGGCAAGTGCCTGAGTGTCAACATCAACCAGCTGTACATGGCCGACTGCGGCTCCGGGACCGGCCAGAGCTGGCGCACGGGTACCAGCAGCACCGTCGTGAACCTGTACAGCAGCCTGTGTCTCGACGAGAGTGCCACCTGGCCGGTCCTGGCGTCCTGCGAGCCGTCGAAATCGACTCAGCACTGGGCGAGGGTGTGATCCAGGGCGTGTTTCGAAAGTCCCTGAGCCGCACCGGGGAAACGGAGCCGTCAGAGCGGATTGAGGCGGGCCTTGAGCAGGCAGAATTCATTGCCCTCGGGGTCGGCAAGAACGTGCCACGGCTCCTCACCGGTCTGGCCGATGTCGGCCGGGCGTGCCCCGAGCTTCAGGAGGCGTTCGAGCTCGGCGTCCTGATCGCGGTCGGTGGCGTTGACGTCGATATGCAGCCGGGACTTCCCCGGCTCCGGCTTGTCCCCGCGGAGGAGAATGATCGTCGGCTGCGGGCCGCCGAATCCTTCGCGCGGCCCGATCTCGATGCAGTCGTCCCCTTCACGATCGAGCACTACGAAGTCCAGGACCTCGCACCAGAACCGCGCCAGCGCCTCGGGGTCATGGCAACCGAGCACGAGTTCACTGATACGACATGCCATCGACAAAACCAACTCTCAACGCGGGGACGGCCGGGGCGACCGCGCAGAACTCCTGAGGCTCCCCGCAGTGGCAGTGATCGAGACCGTACCGGGTGAAGCGATCAGGCGAAAAGGTTTTTTGGGGGGCGTCGCCTCCCCCGGCCGGGGTGCCACCGCGACCGGTTCGTTCCCGGTCCGGCGCTATCCGATCAGCGCGGTCCGGGGCGCGATGTGCTCGGCGACCTGGTGGGTGAAGCTGACCGGGTGCCGGTCCGGCAGCAGCTGGATCTCACTGATCCCCAGGCCCGCGTACGCCTCCGCATCCGCGAGGAACGCGTCGGGCTTGGACAGCACCGGGCCGTTGTACATCACGGTTTTCGCGATGGCGTCGTAGTCACGGCCCTCCATATCGCAGTGGGCGCGCAGCACATCGAGCTTGTGGGCCACTTCTTCCTGGTCGGTGGCGAACAGATTGCAGGCGTCCGCGTATCGGGCGACCAATCGCAGGGTCTTCTTCTCGCCCCCGCCGCCGATCATGATCGGCGGTCGCTCGCCGATCGGCTCGGGCACGCACAGCGTCTCGGCGAGCTGGTAATGACGGCCCCGGAACGGGCCGTTGTCGTCGCTCCACATCTGGAGGCAGATCAGGATCGCCTCCTCCAGCCGTTCGAACCGCTCGGCCATCGGAACCACCGGCACTCCGAGCCCGTACTGCTCCCGCTCGTACCAGGAGGCTCCGATGCCCAGCCTGGCCCTGCCGCGCGACAGCACATCGAGGCTGGTGACGATCTTCGCCAGCAGCCCGGGGTGCCGGTACATCACTCCCGTGACCATCAGGCCGAGCGTCATGCGCTCGCTCACCGCCGCGACATAGCCGAGCGTGGTGTACCCCTCCAGCATCGGTTCGTCGGCGACGGTCTGCCCGGTCTCCATCTGGAAGTAGTGATCCATCACGGTGAACGACGCGATGCCCGCCTGTTCGGCGATCCGCACCGACTCCGCGAGCGTCGGGGCGATGAGCGCGGGGTCTGCCGGTGTCGAGTAGTTCCAGTAGTGCAAGCCGAGCTTCACATCCGACCTCCGCAGGTCAAGGGAGAGCAGCAGGCCTGGTCAGCATCGCTGCCCCGGCCGAAGTGTTCAGGACTTGTGCGTGGCGTACTCGCTCCGCACCGCCTCGACGCTCAGCCTCCCGATTCACCCATTCGACTACTCTGCGCAGTCGCTCATCACGCTACGCGAGGTCGGCGTCATCGGCACTTCGGTGCGCCCTGCCGGGCGGACCCTGCGCTCATCAGCACGGGTACGCCATGGATGCCGGATGGATGCCGCTGGGCAATGCGGCTCGCGCGACACAGCACCGTTCCTGTCGCCCGACCGATGCATACGGGTCAAAGATGGGCCCTTCTCGGACGCGACTTCACCTCGCCGCCGACGTCGATGTCTCAAAGGACGTCTTCGACCTCGACCGTTCATACGCCTCCGGGGAGGAACCACGTGCGCGCACGCGGATCACGTACAAGCGTCCTGGCCGCGGCACTGACTGCGGCAGCAATCGCGGGAGGCGTCACAGCATCGGCGAACTCCGCTCCCCGGACACCGGCAGCGGCAGACCGGGTCCGGCTGTCCCGACTCGCGCAGAGCTACCTTCAGCAACGCGCCGACCTGGTGACCCGGACCGCCGCACGATCCCCCGACGCCGCCGAACCTCCGGCCGCGGCCACCCCGTCGATGCGGACGGAGTTACGGGCGGAGTTCGCCGCGCTGGTCCGTCAAGGCCGTGTCTACCAGCATGCCGACGGCGGGTACACCCGCGCTGCGGTCGACGTGACGGTGAACGATGCGGCCGAGGAAGGGGGCGTCGTGACACTGCGCATCACGGAGGACACCCGCCTCTACTACCCGTTCACACCAGCTCAAGTGGCGCAAGGAGCCCCGGAGCGCGAGGAGTACTCACTTCCCCACACACTGACCTTCGTCCGTGACCCTTCAGGGTCCTGGCTGCTCGCTTCGGACGAGGCCGAGCTGGGCGGCGGGATCGCGCCGAGTACACAAGTCGTCGCGTCCGGCGCGGCGTGAGCCGGACTGTGGTGCAGGGCGCTCTCTCACATGTGGCCGGGAAAGGCGCTCTTCTGCGACCCTGGCCACGGCTGCGGAGCGAAGCTGGTCGGGGTTGACAGCGGTCGGCTGCCCGGACGGTTGCGCAGTCGTTGACGTACGTGAATAGGGGGAGCATGTCCAGTTCTGGAACGGACGCTTATGCAGGCCTGACTGGCCTGCCTGATCTCGTGGTGGAGGCAGTCGAGCTCGCCAGGCGGCTGGACTTCCCGTCCTCTTGCCGTCCGGAACAGGGGCGCCTCCTGCACGCGCTGGCCGCCGGTGCTCGAGAGAGCATCGGGGAAACGGGGACCGGCTGCGGTGTGGGTCTCGCCTGGATGATTGCGGGACGTCGACCTGGCGTCCGGATCGTCAGCGTCGAGCGGGACGAGCGGCGCGCCGAGGAGACTGCCAAGCTCTTCGCAGACGTCCCCGACGTGGAGATCCTCTGCGGCGACTGGACCCGCATCTACGAACGCGGTCCTTTCGACTTGCTCGTCCCCGACGGCGGCGGCAACGGCAAGAAGACGTCCCCCGTGGATCCGGAGCGCCTGCTCCGTCCTGCGGGCACGATCGTCGTTGACGACTTCACCCCCATGACTCAATGGCCGCCGCTGCTCGACGGCCGGCCGGACGCCGCTCGTCTCGCCTGGCTTGAGCATCCGGCTCTGCTGTGCACAGAGGTGCGGCTGGCCCCGGACCTGTCGGCGCTGGTCGGCACGAGGCGGACGTGACCGCTGTCGCGCATCTCGCCGCCGCCGCTCAACAGCCCGAAGCCCCCGCCACCTTGCTGTCCAGCGCAATGGGCGAGGGAGGATGGAATTGTGGCAGGGGAAGCGAACGAGATCTCTCTGAGTAAGCAAGACCTTCGTGAGATCGCCGCGTTCGCTGCGGCGTGCGCCGAAGTGGTGCTCGAGGTATTCGAGGCCGATCAGCCGGACGATTCGCGGCCTCGGGACGCTATCGGTGCCGCGTGGGAGTTCGCTCGGGGTGGTGAGCGAGGGAAGTCTCTGCGCGACACCGCGTGGGCGGCCCTCAAAGCAGCCAAGAGCGCAGACACTGCGGCTGCGCGCGAGGCAGCTCGGGCAGCGATGGCTGCGGCGGGCGCCGCCTACTTGCATCCGCTGGCCAAGGCCACCCAGGTCAAGCACATTCTCGGAGCAGGCGCTCACGCGGCCAGAGCAGCCGAACTCGTCGCCGGCGACAATCCCGGCATGGGTGCCGAACACGTTGAGCGAGCGGTGCATCGTGCGACACCGATCGTCGTCGAGGTACTCAAACGCTTCCCGGCGGCGCCAGGTGGCGGTGGACGGGTTGGTGAACTGATCCGCATGCTGGACGCCGACCTTCGTTCACTCACGCTCACTGAATGACTTTCAGCGTCCGGATGACGCAGCCTCCTGACCAGGGGGCTCAGCCCCTTGGTCAGGCGTCGGTGGGCACGGGTTTCCTCGGCCGGCTGGGGTGGCGCCTACTCGCTGTACATCCAGGAGCAGTGCCGCCGCGAGTGGGATTCCTTCGGGGCCGTGCAGATCAACCTGGCGAGTGACCCGGTCCTCGGCATCGACCTCGAAGAAGAACCAGATGTCTTCCTCCTTCCAGTAACAGCGCATCCAACGCATGGGTGCCCATCCCCTCGGCACAGACGGCAGACTCTGGCGCCCGCGGTCTCAGCTTCGTGTCATTTCCTCGCCCCGGCGGGGAAACAGCTGGCGGCTTCTCAGTCCTGGTCCGCGTCGTCCGTTGCGTGGGGGAGCAGGGGGAACAGCCGGGTAATGAGGGCCACCGGTCGAGCGCTGTCGGGTCGGGCCAGGGGGCGTTGCTCGCGGTCTTGGTAGGGTGCGAGCGCCCGTCGGATCCTGCCCGCGACCCGGCTCATCTCTTCAGGAGTCAGATAGGCGACGGCGCTGAAGGCCTCGTCGTGGCGCCAAGCGGACGGCGCCTCATCGCGCTGGGTCAGCCATCGTTGCCAGCTCTCGTCCTCCAGCCCTCGGGCCAAGTCACCGAATTGCTCCTCCGCAGGCCCGTCGGCAGTGGAGGTCTGCTGCTTCAGACGCCAGGGGCGGGCGCGCCCCCCACTGCGGGGGGCTTCCTCGATGTATCCGTGGCGTGCGAGCTGCCGTAGGTGAAATGAGCAGAGCCCGGAGCTGTAGCCCAGTCGGGAAGCGGCTTCGGTCGCCGTGACGGCGCCGACTTCGGCGAGCAGGCCCAGCAGGGCTGTCCGGACCTCGTGCTCGCGCAGCTCTTCGCCCATGTTGCGCGTCTGGTCGTTCGGAGTGTTGACATCATCTTCAGTCACTTTGCAAAGTCTGTTACTTTGCAAAGCACTTGGCAAGCAGCGCTTGCTTGAAGGAATCAGGCTGCGGCGACATCCGCAGCATCTGTGGTGTGCACCGAAGGGGAGACAGCTATGTCTGTTCGTCACGAGCGATCCCGCCCCGTCGACCGGCGAGTCCGCCTGCAAGGCCGCCCAGTCGACTCTTATCCGGCTCTGCCGCCGGAGACAGAACGGGGTTCGGTGCGCCGAGTCACGGTGGTCGGTGAGGAGATCCTGAGTCATTCGTGCCAGGAAGTGACCGAGTTCGGTTGCCCCGAGTTATCGGCGCTGATCGACGACATGTTCCTGACGATGTATGTGGCCGACGGCGCCGGCCTGGCTGCCAACCAGGTGGGCGTCGACCTACGGCTGTTCGTGTACGACTGCCCGGATGACTACGGGATCCGGCATGTCGGCCACATCATCAACCCGGTTCTGGACCTGCCCGATCCGGGTAGCCGCCGGCTCGTTGACGACTTCGAGGGCTGCCTGTCCGTGCCCGGTGCCGCCATGGCTGTCCCCCGCACCGATCGTGCAGTCGCTCGCGGGTTCGACAAGGACGGCAATCCACTCGTCATCGAAGGGGCGGGTTACTTCGCCCGGTGTCTGCAGCACGAGACCGACCACCTCTTCGGTCACACGTATCTCGACCGGCTCTCCAAGCGGGATCGCAAGGACGCGCTGCGGCAGATGGAATACAACCGTGAGGGCGTCTTCACGCAACGCGCGATCAAGGCCACAAGCCTGGGCCGATGAGGCGCTCCCCTGCCGCCGACGGCACGTGCCACGACTCTGAGGGCACAGGATTCTGCGGGATGTTGACCGGCGACACAGGAGATAGAACTCAGCCGTCGGCCGGGACTCCGGTCTGACGGTGAGTCCTCCTCAGCCGAGCATCATCAACACGATCAGGACCCCTGCCAACTCCACCAACAACAAGAGTGATCCGTATCCGAGGATCTGGCCAACAGACCGAACTGGATGACCTGCATCCGCCCGCAGAACCGTAATGTGCGCGGCCAGCGCGGCCGGCATGGAGATGCAGTAGAGGGCTGACGCGTACAACAACCAGTCGAGGATGTCCTGCCATGAAATATACGCAGGTCCTCGTCCGTAGAAGGCCACAATCAGCAGCGTGCCCACTACGGGCGCCAGCACCAACGAGCCCGCGGTCGCCACCCACCACCAACGCCTTCCGCTGCCCCAACGCTCCCCCAGCCAATGGCCGAGGGCGACAGAAGGCAGTACGTACGCGGCGGATACCAACGAGCCGTTGACGTGCTTCCTGGCCTAAAGTCCAGGGATTCCGGCCTGGGTCGTGTGAC
The DNA here is from genome assembly GCF_044328025.1 of Streptomyces sp. NPDC018000. Classification (NCBI taxonomy): domain Bacteria; kingdom Bacillati; phylum Actinomycetota; class Actinomycetes; order Kitasatosporales; family Streptomycetaceae; genus Streptomyces; species Streptomyces sp. NPDC018000. Next base: position 495,225 of record NZ_JBIRGM010000001.1, on the reverse strand, counting down.
CCTTCCGGGGGCTTCCTGCTTCAACGAGCTGTGCCGGGACTTTCGTCCTGGTCTTACCGGCGCTCTGCGAGGCGTTTAGCGTCTCCGCCCGTCCGGCGGCGACGATACGGCGTCCTTCGAACAGGACGTTGCGGGCTGCGTTGTGGTCACGGTCGTGCACGGTGCCGCACGCTCCGCACGTCCACTCCCGGACGTGCAGGGGCTTGGGACCGTCCCTGAATCCGCAGGCCGAACAGACCTGAGAGGACGGGAAAGCACGGTCCACCTTGACGAACGTGCGGCCGTGCTTGACCGCCTTGTACTCCAGCATGCCGACGAACGCGGACCACCCCGCGTCATGCACGGACTTGGCGAGCCGGGTACGGCCGAGACCGGACACCGCGAGGTCTTCCACATACACCGCTTGGCTGTCGCGAATGATCTGCGTGGATACCTTGTGGTGCCAGTCCCGGCGCCGGTCCGCCACCTTGGCATGCTGGCGTGCGACCTTGATACGGGCCTTGGCCCGGTTCTTAGATCCCTTGGCCTTGCGGGACAGGTCCCGCTGGAGACGCTTGAGTTTCTTCTCCGCCCTGCGCAGGAAGCGGGGGCTGTCGATCTTCCGGCCGTCGGACAGGACCGCGAAGGCGGACAGGCCGAGGTCGATACCCGACTCCGTCTCCACCTCGGGAAGGATGTCCGGCTCGGTGTCCACCACGAAGCTGAGGAAGTACCGCCCCGAACTGTCCTTGGTGACGGTCAGGGACGTAGGCGCGGCCGGAAGCCGACGCGACCATTTCACCTTGAGATCGCCGACCTTGGCCACATACACCGTGCCGTTCTCCTTCAGGGAGAAGGCGTTGGTGTTGAGGCGGATCGACTGCCGGGTGTCCTTCTTCGACTTGTACCGGGGCGGCCCGACCTTCCGGCCCTGCCGCTTTCCCTTGAGACTGTCGAAGAAGTTCTTGTAGGCGGTGTCGAGGTCCCGAAGGGACTGCTGCAGAACGACCGCCGACACATCCGCGAGCCAAGCCCGTTCCTCGGTGCGCTTGGCCTCGGTGATACGAAGCCGGGACAACTGGGCTGACGTCACATACGGCAGCCCCGCCGCGTGCGCTTCCTTCCGGTCACGCAAGCAGTCGTTCCACACCACCCGGGCGCACCCGAACGCCCGGTCCAGCGCACGGCGCTGGGCGGCATCCGGATAAGCCCGATAGTTGTAGCGAAGCTGCACAACCAAGACCCTACGACGATTGATCTCATGAATCAGGAGAACGACTACAGGCGAGGAGTTCACCGGCCACATCAACCGCACCATCACGCACGAGGCCCCGTGGTCGCCCTCGTACTTCTCGGCATCCTGCGACGGAACACCACCGGCGATCGTCCGTCAGTACATCGAGCAGCACAAACGCCCGCTCAGTGCAGGTCAGAGCAGCCCTGAAACGCATTCATCCCCGGCGTGAACGCCGGGGCCTTCTGCAAGAGTCTCGGTAAAGAGAAGAGCCAGCAGAGCCAGGGGCAGCACAAAGACTGACCTCACCTCCGGCACTCCTCCGAAGAGCGGCATCGCCAGAAGGAGACCAAAGCCCTCCACCCACAGCACAGCCATCGAGACCGACGACGGTGCGGCCCCCTGTTCCTGACGAATGTCCCCACGCAACAGTTGCGTCATCTCGCCCCCTGTTCGGCACTCATCATCGGGGACAGGGCCGACGCTGTCAGCTGCTCAGAATCGCGCGGGCGGTGAATGGAACCGATGGTGAACGGCTGCAGGTGCATGCAGCTGACCGTTCTGGGTCCGGCCCTCCTGCCGCGGTGATCTGCTTTCGGCACCGCAAAGGACCTCCTTCGTCGTCCCTGCGACCGTGCCGACAACAGGCGGGTTGATGCAGGCGGAATGCCGCCATGTCACAGATCCGCCGGGCCCGGCCCATTGCTGCGCACTGGTTCGGACTGCGAGATTCCGGACGGACTCGCGACCGAGCCGGGACATGTCATCTGAAGGAGCAGCGTGAGACGCAAGAGACCCCAACCACTCACTACGATCGGCGCAGCCGCATTGGCCGCTGCGGTCCTGATGGTCGGCCAGCCGACCATCGCCGCGGCAGCGACGGACAGTCCGGGGAACGACGGTCCGGGGACGAGCGTCCCGCGGGTGCCCTTTGCGGAGCCGTCGCAGGCGGCCGACGATCCGTATGAGCCGTCCAAGGACGACAAGGGATTCCAGCCGCTGGGCGCCACGGCGCCCGCCGGCAAGAGTTCGGAGAAGCTCGGCGCCCAGGACACCCAGGTGCTGCAGCAGGCGCAGGCCACCGAGGCCAAGACCGTCACGGTGATGCTGCTCGCCAAGTCGGGCAACACCAAGGAGGTGACGGCGGCCGTCGCCAAGGCCGGCGGCTCCGTAGGCAAGGTCGAGCCCGAGGTCGGCTACGTGCGGGCCACTGTCCCGACCGGCAAGGTCCAGAGCCTGGCCGCGCTCCCGGTGGTGAAGGCCATCGATCTGGACAAGACGTTCCGTGTGCCGAGCCCGGAGCTGGGCAAGGCCGTCAGCCCGGCCGGAGCCAAGGCGAGGGCCGCTCATCCGGCGGCGCCGGGCGCGACCACGCCGGCCGACAATCCGTATATGCCGGTCAACGACATCGGTGCCGTCGATTTCGTTGAGTCGCACCAGAAGTGGGACGGGCGTGGGATCACCGTCGGAGTGCTCGACACCGGCGTCGACCTCGATCATCCGGCCCTGCAGAAGACCAGCGACGGGCGGCCGAAGGTGGTCGACTGGGTGACGGCCACCGATCCGGTGACGGACGGCGACGGCACCTGGGTAAAGATGAGCAAGGCAGTGACCGGTCCCCGGTTCGACTACGCCGGGGCCACATGGACGGCCCCGGAGGGGTCCTTCCAACTCGGCCTGTTCTACGAGATGAGCACCACCTACAGCGATTTCGGTGGCGATCTCAACAACAACGGCACCACCACCGACAGGTTCGGCGCGCTGTACGACCCGCAGACCCACCGGGTGTGGGTGGATGCCGACAACGACCACGACTTCACCGATGCGCCGGCGATGCTGCCGTACGGCCAGCAGCGGCAGATCGGCCATTTCGGCACCGAAGATCCGGAAACCGCTGTCACCGAACGGATTCCGTTCGTCGTGGACTACCGCGACAACGTCGACCTGTCGCCGCAGGGCGGCGGCAACGTCGGCAAGACGGCGAACTTCGTGAACATCGGGTTGCCGTCGGGGTCGCACGGCACCCATGTCGCGGGAATCACCGCCGGCACGTCGTTGCTCGGCGGCGCGATGCACGGTGTGGCTCCGGGCGCGCAGATCGTCTCGTCCCGGGCCTGCACCTGGGGCGGCGGTTGCACACAGGCGGCGCTCACCGAAGGCATGATCGACCTGGTCGTCAATCGCGACGTCGATGTGGTGAACCTGTCGATCGGCGGGTTGCCTGCGCTCAACGACGGATCCGACGTGATATCCCAGCTGTACAACAAGCTGACCGGTCACTTCGGCGTGCAGATCGTGGTGGCGGCCGGTAACGAGGGCGCGGGCACCAACACCGTCGGCTCCCCGGCGGTCTCCTCGTCGGTGCTGGCCGTCGCAGCCTCGGTGAGCAAGGAAACCTGGTGGGCCAACTACGGTTCCAAGGTCGGTGCACGGCAGGGACTGTTCGGGTTCTCCTCCCACGGCCCGTCCGAGGACGGTGCGCTCGCACCCGCGATCAGCGCCCCGGGATCGGCGATCTCCTCGATCCCCGGCTGGCTGGAAGGTCAGCCCGTGCCGGAAGCGCGCTACTCGCTGCCGGCCGGCTACGGCATGGCGAACGGAACCTCCATGGCAGCACCCCAGGTGGCCGGAGCCGCTGCCCTGTTGCTGTCGGCGGCGAAGTCCCAGGACGTCGAATCCGGCCCGACGGCGCTGCGCGCCGTGCTGACAGGTACGGCGACACACATCGACGGAGTGCCGACCACCGCCCAGGGCGCCGGACTGGTCGACATCCCGGCCGCCTGGAAGCAGCTCTCGAAGGGCGTGCGGGTCGACAACTATGACGTCTCCGCCCCGGTGTGCACGGCGCTGTCGGGCAATCTGGCCACGCCGAACAGCGGCGCCGGGATCTACAACCGGTGCCTGCCCGGGTCGGGTGGGCAGCCGGTCGGGACCGGCAAGTCCTACCAGGTGACGGTGACCAGGACCAGCGGAAAGGCCGGAAGCACCAAGAGCCGGATCGGCTGGATCGGCAACGACGGCACGTTCCGTGCACCGAAGACCCTCTCGACGCGGCGCGACGCCTCGAGCACCGTGACAGTGACCGCCACTCCGGAGACGGCCGGTGTGCACAGCGCGATCATGACGATCGACGATCCGACGACGACCGGCATCGACCGGTTCGTAGCAGTCACCGTGCTGGCGGCGGATGCGTTGCACGGCCCGAAGTATCAGGTCAGCAAGACCGGAACCCTTGGTCGCGCCGAAGCTACGTCGTTCCTGGTCGCGGTACCGAAGGGCGTCGAGGCCCTGCAGCTGAACCTTGGCGGACTGGCCAAGGACAGCCAGGTGCGAGTCCTGCCCATCGATCCCGACGGGATCCCGGCAGACTCCAACGCCAGCAATCACTGCTTCACCGGATACAGCGATCCGGCCGGATGCGATCCGCGATCCAGGGCCGTGATGCGGCCGAAGGCGGGCATCTGGGAGTTCGTCGTGGAAGCCCGACGCACCTCCGAGACCGCCGAGAACCCCTTCGCCGCATCGGTTTCGTTGCAGGGAATGTCGTTTGCGCCGGACGTGACGACCTTGCCGTCGGCCACCGTGCACCAGAAGGAGTCGGTCGAGTTCACCGGGACGAACACCTGGGGCACGGCGAAGCTCAAGGCCACCGACGGTGAGCTCGGGTTCGTCCGGAACCTGTTCTCCACCGTCGACAACGGACAGCTCACGGCGAATCGGGTCGACGTGCCGCGGCAGTCGACGCGACTGGACGTGAAGTTGACCCCACGCTCCGACGATGCCGATCTCGACATGTACATCATCGGACGCCGCGGCCTCGCAGCCACCAGCATGAACATCGGCCCGGGCGTGGAGAGCATCGTCCTGGACAATCCGGCACCTGGCACCTACTACGTGGTGGTGACCGGCGCCAACGTCCCGTCTGGCCCGGTGACCTTCGACTATCACGAGGAGATGTTCTCCCGCGGCATCGGGACCATCACGGCCCAGTCCGACAAGGCGTTCCGGCTCAAGCCGGGACAGTCGATGCCTCTGGCCGCCGACATCGACCTGAGCACGGCCACCCGGACGAGCGAGCCGGTGATCGGCCGGGTCCGAGTGGCCAACACCGACGGCACCGTCGTCGGCGCGGCGAAGGTCAAGATCAACAAGGTTGTCGCGCCGAAGCTGACGGCGGTGAAGTGGGAAAAGCCTTTCGTCGGTGCCAAACTCACCAACAGCGGCGTCGTCGCGGGCGATCGACAGTTCAACTACAAAACGACGCCGACAACCTGGACCAAGGAGACCGGGTTCACCGACCTGGCCCTGGGGACGGCGAAGAGCGGCTCGGCGCTGGACATGAATGAGCGCCGGGAAGCGGCCGGCATACTCTCTTACCCTGGCGGGGGAGGCACCCGTCCGACCATGTGGGCGGCCGACGGCAGTGTGACGGACCTCGGTCTGCCGGACTGGCGGGAAAAGGCCTACCTCAGCGGGTTCGCCACCGGCATCAGCGACAGCGGGACCGTCGTCGGGTTCGCGGACCTTCAGTACCGGGAGAACGGTCAGGGACACACCTACGTGGACCCGTTCAGCTGGACCAAGAGCGGCGGATACGCGAAGCTGGCCCACCTGTCGGACAACACCACGCAGACCCAGCCGAGAGCGATCAACGCCCAAGGCACCGCGGTCGGGTCGTCGCTCACCGCTGAGGGTCAAATGCGAGCCGTCACCTGGAAGACCTCAACCGGGAAGATCACCGATCTCGGCACCCTTCCCGGGCAGTACGACTCGGTTGCCCTGGGCATCAACGCGGTCGGCTCGGTGGTCGGCTCCAGCGGAGACGACGCGTTCGTCTGGACGTCGGAAGCCGGAATGAAGCGCTTGCCGGACTACGGGTTCAACGCCAAGGCGGAGAAGATCACCACCGACGGCTGGATCCTCGGCACCGTGGAACTGGCGCCCGACGCCGAGGTTTCGGCGATGTGGGATCCGCAGGGCCGGCTCTGGGATCTGTCGGCGATGATCCCCGGGGACGATTGGTTCCAGCCGCTGTACAGCTTCGGCATCAACGACAACCACGATCTGATGCTCTACGGCGAAGGCGGGCCCAACCGGGCCCCGTCGAGCTCTGTCCTGCTGCACATACCGGAGCAGCTCTCCTAATAGCTCCTGCGTAGCGACCGCGACCGTGGCCGGCCTGAGGCGACTCAGAGCCAGCCACGGTCGCGTGCGTACCAGCCGAGCAGAATCCGGGAGTCGGTGCCCGCCAGATTCATCAGATGCCGCACCCGGCGTTGCACGGTCCGCAGGCTGACGCCGAGCCGAGCCGCCACCGCCCCGTCGGTGTGCCCGGCGAGCAACAAGGTCAGCACCTTCCGATCCATCGGATCGCCCAGGTCGTCCATCGACGCCGGATACGGCTCGAGCCGCCGCCCCGGCGCCTCCCGCAGTTGGACCGAGCGCTCCCACAACGACTCGAACAGTGTCGCCAGGGATGTGAGCAGACCGCCGGGCCGCACCACCGCCACCACGTCGTGGGACGGGCCGCCGTCGTCGAGTTGCACCAGGGCCAAGGAGTCGTCGGCGATCAGCAATTTGCTCGGCAGCGTCTCGGCCAGCCGGATCTCCTGGCCGCGGTCCAGGGACGCCAGCAATTCCTTCTCGGTCTCCGGTTCGTCGAGCAGCGACCGCTCGATGATCACCCGTTCGACCAGCCCGCGGCCCGCCAACTCCTTCTCCTGCTCCGTTTCGGCAACACCGATCACCCCGAACGGCGGCTTGGCGAACAACCGCAACTGCTGCTCCGTGGAACGCATCAGGTGATTGACCCAGCCGCCGATGTTCGCCCGCCCGCGGACCACCTCAAGACCGCGAAACTCGTGCTGGTTACGGATTGCCCGGTGCTGCTCGGCGAGTTCGTCCAGCGCCGAGCGAGCCATCCTGGCCTCACGTTCGCTGTTGGCAACCAAGTCGCCGAGTGCGAGCAACGGGGAGACAGCGGTCAACATGCCACCGCTCTTGCCGACCAGGCCGCGGGCGACGAGTGCCTCGATAAGGGCTGCAACACCGTCGACGGTCATTCCGGTCGCCAGGGCGAGCTCATCCGGCCGGATCGCCGGCTGAGCGACAATCGCCCGGTACACGGACTCCATGGCCCCCGTGAGGCCGATGCCGGACAACGACCCCCGCCCCACTGGTCCCGGCCCCAGCGGGATCTGCACGGCGGAGTCGGCACCCATGGTGCTCCACTGTATCCCCCCGGAACCGGCGGGCTGCGTCGGCGTCGCACCAGTGATCGCCGTCGGTGCAACGCAGCTCCTCCACAAGCTCGACGGCCGGGCTCCGTCGAAGACCGTCGCCACGCTCTGTACGACGCAGCGTCGTTTTCCCACGGCCAAGGAATCAGCCATGGTTTACCCAGAACACGGCGCCCATGATCAAGAGGATTCCGCAGCCGAAGACCGCACCGATCCCAGGATTTCTGCGCTGCGCGACGGTCCGGCCGAGCATTCCCAGGACCGGAATCCAGCCCGCAGCATAAACGATCCAGGCGCTTCTCTGCATTAATGGACTGGCATCCACCTTGAACAGCACCCACGCCACGAATACAAAAAGCGCCGGCGCGGCCCACAGGTTGCGCTCGATCACTTCCTGACGTTCCGACAACGAAATCCTCCTGGATCGATGAGGGCGCACCCCCTCCCTTTTAGAGGGGACGCGATCCCTCCACGGCTGTACTAGAAGTTGCTGATTAAGTACGAGATGACCTCGTCGATCACGTAAGCGGGTGCAGCCTTGATGGCCCACTTCAGCGGATTCCAATTGGACAGACTGTCAACCCACTTCTTGAAGGCCTTGCGTCCCTTCTTAGCGGCCTTGATCGCAGCCTTTCCGTACTTGCTCTCGACTATCTTGTTGACCAGCTTCTTGGCCGCGCCACTAATGCCCTTCGCTCCGGCATCGGTCTGCACACCAAGGGATGCCGAACCGGCATCAGCCGACGAGCCGACGCTCGTCGCACCGGCGGACAGTGCGACACCGACCGGGACCGCCCGTACGGCCGAAGCGGAAGGCGCGACCCTGGAACGGCTGGCGTCCGCCGCCGATGCAGCCGACGCTGCGGGGGCCACAACACCGAGCGCGAATGCCGCTGTGAGTGCGGCAGCGGTCATACGCATCTTGTTGTGCATCAGTACTCCTCCTGCTCACCAGGAGGCACGGCGATTCAAGAAGCGTTACGTAAACCACCATGCCCTGGCCGGAATTTCCGGCTGGTGAGATGGAGTTTCCAACGCTCTTGGTGATTCCCACTATTGGACCTTGGGGAGGTGACCCAAAGGGCATTGTCCTGCAGGGCAGATCAGTTCGTGATGGGCATAGGCGAACAATGCGGCTTCCAGCCGGGAAGACACGCGGATTTTCCCCATGATGCTGGTCAAATGGGCTTTTACAGTACGCTCCGCGATGCCGAGTCGCCGGGCAATCACTCGATTCCCCGCAGCTCCCCCCACCAACACGAGAACCTGGCGCTCACGGCCGGTCAAAAGCGGAGCCCCCGCCGGATCACCGGGCACGACACCTACCCCTGCGCTTGCTATGACATGCGGCTCTGCACCCGTTTCCAGGGCATCCTGCGTGGTCAAAGCAGATACACCTCCCCCATGGAGCGCCACGAACGGCGCTCCACTCACCCTAAGGCATCCGTTCGCGCCAGGAAAGGTGAATGCAAAACCGCCCGGAACATATCCGGCATCTGCCGCATCGCCGGTATCGACTGACCGGAAACCAGGGGTTGGATGCCTAAAACCTGGCCAATTTTCATCCACTCTAAAATCCCTTCACTGCTTTGCAGCAAACAGGTCGGCGTGCGTGGCCAGCGCGGCCGGCATGGAGATGCAGTAGAGGGCTGACGCGTACAACAACCAGTCGAGGATGTCCTGCAATCCCTATGACCCGGTGGCGATTCACGAGGCACCCGGTCGACGCATCCTCGGGGTTTGGCGGGGCACAGTCCCCCGATCGGGAATGTCAGCGGGGCAACGCCACCCAGGACTTGATGCCTAGCTGCGGCGGCGGAGCCTCGCAGGCACCCCACTCGCCGCCCCAGTCGTCCACCACGGCCGCGAGCAACCACAGCGCCCGCCGACGCCGCGTCTCACAGAGCGTGGCCACGTCAGGGTTGAGGTGGCGAGGGTGCTGGTCCCAGACGACGAGACGGAGCGCGTCGTCACGGTGCCGCAGAGATACGTAGAGCTCCTTGCCCGGGCTCATCCTGCTAGTGACGGCGATGAGTTCGGCCGCAGCAAGCGTGGCCGGCCAGATGTACGGGGCGAGCCCATGCACCTCGAGAGCGGCGGCAATCGCGGTGCGCCCGATGAACGCGCTACGGACATCGCCCGGCAGCGTGAAGCTCATCGTGAGGCCGCGCGCGGAGCGGCCCTTGGAGCGCAGGTAGGGCTGTGGGTACTGCCGCGAGTCGGGTTGCGGGCTGCCGAAATGCGGATACGGGACCGGCGTACGCGCCTCGGTGGCAGCTGGACAGAGTGCGGCGCGAGATGGGTGCATGGCTGACTCCCCTGATACGGGTGGCGAGTTGGCGGTTTCTCTCTTTCGCGTGGGCGCGCACGAGTGGCTCTTTTGCTGCGGACGAGCAGTGGCCTGTCTCCCTGACGCGGGACTGCCCCTCCCAGGGCAGGAGGTTGCGGGCAGGACCACGCGATGCACTTCCGGCTCGTCGTCGCTGTGTGAGCGGTGCGTTACTGAATGTAGGGTGCGGTGGGTCATATTGGCCACCCAAACCCGAGAAGTTGACCCTTGCGTGGCTCAAGATGCCCTCCAGGCGGCAGACTTCACGGACAAGGTCACGGAAGGACTGACATGGCATCGCGAACGTCCCCGACCGAACGACAGAAGCGCCTGGGGCGTGAACTCCGGAAGATGCGGCTGGCTGCCGACATCTCCGCCGAGGCTGCTGCCGGGCTTCTCGGGGTAGACCGGTCCAGACTCTCCAACATCGAGCAGGGCATCCGAGCGATCAGCGAGGACCGACTGCGCACTCTCGCCCGCGCGTGCGAATGCCAGGACCAGGCGTACATCGAGGCACTGGCCGGCATGGCGAAGCCTGTGAAGCGGGGCTGGTGGGAGAGGTATCGCGACTCACTTCCCGAGGGGCTCCTCGACATCGCCGAGTTGGAGGCAAACGCTCTACGGATGCGGACCGCTCACTCCGTACATATCCCGGGAATCCTTCAGACCAGCGACCACGCCCTGGCTGTCTTCCGAGTGGTTGTCCCCGCCCTCCCGGAGCACGAGGTCGCCCTGCGGCTGGCTCACCGAGTGGAACGCCAGCAAGTCCTGGAGGGAACCGCCTCACCTGAGTACGTGGGAGTCATACACGAGGCCGCACTACGCATGCAGTTCGGCGGTCGAGCGGTTGCCCGCGCTCAGCTCGACCACCTGCTCGCCGTCTCCGAAAGCCGTCACATCACGCTGCGTGTCATCCCTTTCGAGGCGGGCGCATTCCCCGGTGCGGGGCAGACGGTCAACTACGCAGAGGGACCCGTACCTCAGCTGGACACAGTTCAGGTGGACAGCACCCATGGTCCCGAATTCCTGTACGAGCATGACCAGTTGGGGAAGTATCGTTCACACCTTGACTGGATGGAGCGGATCGCGCTGCCGCCCCAGGATTCGCGGGGATTCATCCATGACATCGCACGTCATCTCTGAGGGGAGTCATCATGCAGGACGTCACGTGGGAACAACCATTCTGCGGCGAAGGCGCCAGCTGCTACCGCCTCGGGACAGACGAACGGGGTAACAGCTACATCTCCGTCGCCGGTTCCGAGGAGCACTTCCTCACCGACAGCCGCGAGGCGCTTCAGCAGATGATCCGCGACATCAAGGCCGGCAAGGCCGACCACCTGCTGTAACGGCAAGGGCCCGGCACCGCGACGCGCTCGCGGTGCCGGGCCCCTGTGGGCGCGGATGCCTCAGGAAGCGCCGCCGCGCGGGAAGGAGACCTCCACGCGGCGGTTCTTCTTGCGGCCCTCCTCCGTGCTGTTGTTGGCGATCGGATACTGCTCGCCGTAGCCGCGGATATCAAAGCTGACCGTCGATCCCAGTTCCTTGACCAGCACCGATTGCACGGCGTTGGCGCGCTGCTTGGACAGCACGTCACCGTGAGCCGAGGAACCGAGGTTGTCGGTGAAGCCGAAGACGCGCACCTTGGTGGCGTTCTGCTTCTTGATCTCGGCGGCGATGGCCGCGATACGGGAGTTGGCGGCGGAGCTCAGCTTGGCGCTGTCCTTGCCGAAGAGGACTTCGGCCTGGAGCGCGAACTTGACGTTCGCATTGCTGTCCTCGCGACGCTCCTCGCCGCCCTCGTCTTCGACAACCTGGATGATGTCGAGAACCTTGCCCGGTGCGAGAGTGCCGCCCTCCGGCATCTTGAGGTCAGGGTCGTTGCCGTCCACCTTGACGGGCGGCTCGGAAGAGGCCTCGGTGCCTGGCGGCACGCTCGGGCCGTCATCAGCCAGAGCCGTGGTCGCGCCGAAGACAGTGGTGCCGGCCAGCAGTACTGCCACAGCGATGGCACGCCCTGCGACATGGTGTCGCTCGCGCCGTGAACGAACGCATTTCATGTCGGCCATCACCCAGAAATCTTCAGCGAGGCAGTGGCGAACGTCGGCAGCGTGAAGTCGACTTCAGTGGTGGTTGCCGGCGGCGCCGGGAACTGCATGAAGACAGAGACCGACTTTCCGGGCTGAATCGCTGTCAACCCGGTGGTGCAGAGGCATCGTCCATCCGTGTCCCGAAGAATGTAGTAACGCTTCTTGCCGACCTTGTCCACAAGTGTCGCACCTGCTACGGAATTCGGATTCTTGGCCACGATGGTGCTCTCGTTGCCCGACCACTGGCCGCCACTCTGAATGCCGTCTCCGTCATTCTTGATCAGGCCGCTGACGGTGACGAACCCGCCACTGTCGCGCTTTACCTCATTGACGACAAGAGTCAGCCCATTACGGCCATTGACCTGAGCGAGTTTTACATTCGGGTCCACATTGTCACCGGCAGCCGTGTCCTCCTGCTTTGCGTCCTTGTCCTCTCCCGAGGGCTTGGACGAAGCGGAGGATGGCGACGAACCAGCTTCATCGGTCTTTCCGCCACCGCCATCGGTGCCGCACCCAACGACAGTCAGGGCCATTGCCGCCGCCAGCGAGACGGCTGCCACAACCCTTCGGGATCTGGTGGAGTGCCGAATGCTCATGGATTCTGAATCCTTTACTCGTCGTTCGCCATCAATTGTCGACCAGGTGCACGTCGTAGAGAATCTTGCTCACCTCGGACCAGGGCGGGGGGTTGCTCGGCTCGATTTTGAGGAAATCATTGCCGCACCAGAAGAAGAACATGTCCCGGATGCCGTCGTTGTTGTAGTCGAACGACGTCCATTCACAGCGAAACTTGATGACAGCGGTGGCCGTGGCTTTCGCGCGCGTCCTCTCCGAACCGGGAAGCACCGTGGAGTCCACCGGCTTGCGGCCCTCGACCTCGACCTCGATCCGGTCCTCGCGGCCACGGGGGAACTCGCGGCAGCCCGAGTTCGTGACATCCGCCTGGTTCGCGGCGGCAAGACTCTGGGCCGCAGGGCAGCCCACGACCGGGTGACTCCGCAGGTACGCGGCGAGCAGGTCCTTGGGTAGCGAGGCAAGGAACCCGGCCTCGAAGTTCTCACGCGCCTCGTTCGCCGCAGCCAGAGCTGCCGCGTCCGCCGCCCCCTGGGCCCCGTTACGCAAGGCCGATGCCTTGCCGACGGCAAAGAACGCGAACACGAGGAAGAGCAGGCCCGCCACCATCATCATGTAGATGGGGAAGGCCTGCCCTGCATCGCGGCGACTGCGCTCGATCACGTGCCCGAGGTGATGGAGCTCACAAGGCCCTGGATCCGCTCCGAGATCGCGCCGCCGATGCCCGTCGCCATGATCGCGCCGATGATCGCCACGACGACCAGAATGATGCCCAGGTACTCGAACGCCGTCTGGCCGCGGTCCTTGGCCTCGTAGCGCTTCTGGATCGCGCTGACCGCCGTGTTGGCCCAGCCGTTGACACGCACGGCGGTCTTCAGGGTGATGTTCGACATGAAATTCCCCTCCGGGTTCGGCCGACCGGTAGTCGGCCGACTCAGACGTTTTCTGGGCGTCGCCTGCGGTACCGGCTTCCTCCTGGCCGGTGCCGCTGGCGACGTGAGAAACATACGGTGACGCACCTTGCTCACCGGAGGGTCCCAGGACCCATTCCCGGGCCCAAAGCATCAGTTGGGCCTCTGCCAGTACGTGCTGGGCCCCACGCCCCGCGCGTACGACCACGACCCCACGGCCGGCCTCGCTGCGACGCTCAGCCACGGTGACCACCGGCCCCACGTGCCCCTGGTCCCGCCGTCGGGGCAGTGCCGAGCCAGCGGGCGATGGCTTCGCTGCGGCTTGTGCTGTGCAACTTGGTGAAGATGCGGTTGATGTGGTTCTTGACCGTCTTCTCGCTGATGAAGCAGGTGGCGGCGATCTGCTGATTGCTCATGCCGGACGCGATCAGCTCCATGACCTCCACCTCCCTTGAACTCAGCCCGTACTTCCGCCTGTTGAGGCCCGAACCCGTCCCCTCGGCCACGGAAGACTGTGCCACAACTGGTTGCAGATGCGAAAGACCCTGTGGTGGTCGGACTGCTCGCGTCGCAGGTGGAGACGGTGCGGGCTGGGACACATGTGCGGGCGCACCGTGTTGCTGAGGGAAACTCGGGACCTGGTCGTCGTAGCCGGGCCCCTGGTACGGAACGCCCGTGGTCAGGGCCGTTCCGAGTCCCTCCGGAAGTGGTCGCCCCTGTGGTCCGGGGCCCTGGCGCATGTGGGCCAGGAGCGCGTTGGCGGCGGTGGCGGTGAAATGGGCCCGGCCATCCTTGGTGTCGCGTACGGCTTGTACCAACTGGTCCGCCGTGAACTCGCCGTGGACCAGGTAGCCGCCCGCGCCCAGGCGCAGCGCCTCGTGGACAACCTCGCTCTCGCGGCTGTAGGTCAGCATCATCACGGGTGCGACCTGGACGAGGTGCGGAAGCGCGGAGATGCCGTCCACGCCCGGCATGCGTACGTCGAGCAGGACGACGTCCGGGCGGTGGCGTACGGCCAGGTCGTAGGCCTGGCGGCCGTCGGTGGCCTCGGCCACGACTTCGATGTCCTCGCGGCCGGAGAGCAGTACGCCCAGGCCGGCCCGGACGACGGGGTTGTCGTCGGCGACGACAACCCTCAGGGCACTCGGTGCGGGGAAGGGGGACAGGGGCTCGGATGCCGCGGACTGCGGGGGGACGGGGGCGGGGGCGGGAACTGGGAACGCGTGGGAGCTGGGTTCCGAGTTGAGCGGGGTGACGTGCGAGGACGTGTGCTGGGAGGCGTGGTTCCGTGCTGCCCAGTTCTGGCCCGACGCGTGGGAGACGTCGTCCGGCATCTGCGACCTCCTCTCAGTGATCTACGGGGGGGGTGTGAAAGTGGGGTGGAACTCTTCAGTTCACTTGCTGGTGCATCGGGAGCGGTGGTGCTGTCCGGTGAGGTAATGCGTCCGTAGTGGTCGTGAGGGCGGCCATCGGCAGTTCCAGGCGTACTTCCGTGCCTTTGGTCGCCTGGCCCTTGCCGATACGGATACGGGCTCCGATGGAGGCGGCACGTTCGACCATGCCGACCAGGCCGAAGTGTCCGGCGTGCCGGAGGTCGTCGAGGGTGGTGCCCGCCGGTAGGCCGCAGCCGTCGTCGTACACGCTGACGCGCAGGACGGAGCCCTGCACGCCTGCCAGCACAACGAGATAGGTGGGGTGGGCGTGGCGGTGGGCGTTCTCCATCGCTTCGGAGGCGACGGTGAGCAGTTGGCGTGCGACGGCCTGAGGGACGTGTGGAATCGGCGCTTCATTGAAAAGCCGGAAGGTGGCGGTGAGTCCGTTGCGTCGGGTGAAGTCTTCGGCGCGGGCGCGGAGTTCGCGTACAACGTCGATGCCACCGTCGAGTCCGGACTCGCGGCGCAGGTCGGAGAGGAGTTCCCGGGATTCGGCGGCTGCGCGGCGGGCGGCGCGGGCGACCAGTTCGGCCTGGTGCTTGACGGTGAGCGGGTCCATACGGTCGGAGGAGCCCGCCAGTCCGTCGGCGGCGAGTGCCAGGCCGTGCAGGGTCTTGGCGACGGAGTCGTGCATTTCTCGGGCGAGCCTGGTGCGTTCGGCCTCGACGGCCTCGCTGACGGCCAGGCGGGCCCTGGTCTCGGTGAGCGCCTGGCTGGCGGTTCCGAAGCGGAGCAGCAAGTTGCGCAGGGTGACTCCGACGGCGCCGGCGATGATGCAGAAGCCGGGGAGGAGGAGTGCCGTGGCGTCGGCGGGTCGCAGTTTCGGGTCAGTGCTGTACACACCGAGGACGATGACGATCTGAAGAGCGGCGAACACCGCCGCGCCGCGCCAGCCGGAGACGAGCCCGGCCAGCAACGGGGTGCACACGGTGACGTAGGCGAGGGTGGACTCGGGGCTGGCGGTGATCAGCAGCAGAGCGCCGAAGAAGGCGTCTATGCCGAGCAGCCAGGGGTGGCGCAGGAGGACGGGGCCGAAGCGTTCCCAGTCGCGGAACAGGAGGTATGAGCCCATGAAGGTGACGAGGATGGCCGAGCCGATCAGCCAGGAGGCCAGTCCCTTCGCGGTGTGGTCGATCGCGAACGGTGTGGCTATGGCAATCATCGCGAGCCGGAATCCGAAGACCTGGCGGCACATCGCCTGGAGCGCGTTCAGCTGGATCGCGAACGCCGGGCGTGAACCGGGATCGGCGATCGCCTGACGCACCTCGGCATTCAGTCCGGTCTGGATGCCGCCGAGTTGGAACGACATGAGCCTGTCACCTCCTTTCGCTCGTCCTGCCCGCCGTCCGCCGAGTTCACGTCATCCGCCCGCGAGGAAGCCGAAGTCGATGTTGGCTCCGTAGACGAATCCGACCGTCAGCAGGACCAGCGTTCCGGGAAGCAGGAACGTCGTGACGGCAAAGGTCGCCTTGGGGACGGCCCTGGCGGCCTTCCGGCGTGCGTTCTGGGCGTCGGTGCGCCGCATGTCGTTGGCGATCTGGATCAGTGTCTCGACGATCGGCGCACCGAGCTCCTCGCCCTGCTGGAGCGTGGTCACGAACATCGCGACCTGCTCCGAGTCATTGCGCTTGCGCAGTTGCTCGAATGCCTCGCGGCGGCTGACGCCCATGTCCATCTGGCGCAGGGTGATGCGGAGTTCGTCGGCCCAGGGGCCCTCGTACTTCTCGGCGACGCGACCCAGCGCCTGGCGGAAGCCGAGGCCCGCCGAGACGACGACGGCGAGGACGTCGAGGAAGTCGGGGAGCGTCCGGTCGATGTGCTCGCGGCGGATGCGGACCGCCGACCAGATACCGACCTCGACCCAGAAGAGGCCGAACGCGACCAGCAACAGGGCGAAGAAGATCTGGCCGCGCATGAGCATCGAGAAGGCGCCGAGCGCGCCGAGTCCGCCGTAGACGGCGCGGCGGGCGGCGTAGCGGTCGATGGTCAGACCGCCCGGGTTGCCCGCCAGGTCGATCTGACGCCGCTTCTTGTTGACGGCCTTGGGGCCCATCATCCGCAGGACCGCGGGAGCCCAGCGCATGCCGAGGCGGTCGATGCCGGAGCCGACCGCGCTGGTGCGGGTGGAGCCGACCTCCAGGGCGATCGCGAGGTCGCCGGGGAGCTTCGCGTCGCGCCGGTACATGCGGATACCGGCGATCGCTCCGTACACCGCCAGACCCATGACGCCGGCGAGCAGCAGGCCCATGTTCGCCCCGCCCATCAGACGTCGATCCGGGACATGCGGCGGATCACGATGAATCCGATCGCGTACAGGGCGATGGAGATGACCACCGCGACCTGCCCGATGAAGGCGCCGGTCATGCGGTCGAGTGCGCCGGGCATGACCGCGTTCATCAGGAGCATGGCACCCAGGCCGAAGATCGGGACGGCGTAGGCGGTGACGGTGACCTGGGAGAGCTGGGTCTTGACCTCGCGCCGGGTCTCCTTGCGCTCCTCCAGCGTCTCGGTGAGGTTGCGCAGGGAGCTGACGACCGTACCGCCGGCCCGGTTGGACAGGACGAGGGTGGTCACCAGGACGACAAGTTCGCGGGAGGGCAGCCGGTCGGTCAGCTCACTCATCGCGTCTTCGAGGGATTCGCCGACGGCGAGGCGGCGGGAGACCCGGGCCAGTTCCTCGCCGGCCGGGTTCTCCATCTCGTCGGCCGCCATGCCGATGGACGTACGCAGCGCGAGTCCGGCCTGGGTGGCGTTGGCGAGAATGCGGGCGAGTTCGGGGAGCTGGTTGATGAAGTGTTCGGTGCGTTTGGTCCGCTGCCAGTTCAGGAAGGCGTTGGTGCCCCAGAGGCCGATGAGGGCGGCAACGGGCCCGAAGAAGCTGGCCAGCATCGACGAGGCGATCATCCAGAGGCCGGCCATGGCGGCGAGCGCGTAGACGAAGAACTCGCCCGGGGTGAGTTCCAGACCGGTGGCGGCCAGCTTCAGTTCGAGCTTCCGGCCCAGGCCGGTCCTGCGCAGCCTGGTGTCGAGTCTGCGGAAGCGGCGGTGGCGACCGGTCTCCGGGATGTGGCCGGTGTGCGAAAGGCGGTTCACCAGGGCGTCCTGGTCGGCCTTCCCGCCGGAGTAGGCGTGCAGGCCCACGACGCCCGTTACGCCGGCGAGCAGCGTCACGCCGATCGTGAGCAGAGGGAGATTTGTCATGGCACGGTACCTAGTTGGCCTCTCGAGTGGCGAGCTGTTCGGCGGATGCGGCGACCCCGAAGGCCTGCGGGATGGGCTGGCTGGCCATGTAGAGGCGATCGGCGATCTTGCGCGGGATCGGGAGGTACGTGAACTCGCCGTTGATCCGCCCCTCGGCGTCCATCGGCTGGGCATCGAACCGGGCGACGGTCACGATGCGGTACGGGTCGCGGCCGTGCGAGTCGAGTACGGCGATCTCGGTGACCTTGCGGGAACCGTCGGCGTGCCGGGTGAGCTGGACGATGACGTCGACGGCGCTGTTGATCTGGTCGTGCAGTGCCTCGAACGGGATCTTGATCTCGGACATCGAGGCCAGGGTCTGCAGACGCATGAGCGCGTCCTCGGCGTTGTTGGCGTGGACGGTGGCGAGCGAGCCGTCGTGACCGGTCGACATCGCCTGGAGCATGTCAAGCGACTCGCCGCCACGGACCTCACCGACGACGATGCGGTCGGGGCGCATACGCAGGGAGTTGCGGACCAGGTCACGGATGGTGATCTGGCCCTTCCCCTCAACGTTCGCCGGACGGGACTCCAGCCGGATGACATGGCTCTGCTGGAGCTGGAGCTCGGCGGAGTCCTCGATGGTGACGATGCGCTCGCTGTCGGGGATGAGGCCGGAGAGCGCGTTGAGGAGCGTTGTCTTCCCGGTACCGGTGGCTCCGGAGACGATCACATTGAGCTTGGCCTGGACGAGCCCGGAGAGCAGGATCAGCATCTGCTCGTCGAGCGAGCCTACGTTGATCATCTCCTGGAGCGTGAAGGCCCTGGGGAACCGTCGGATGGTGAGCGTGGCACCGGTCAGCGACAGCGGCGGGATGATCACGTTGACACGCTCACCACTGGGTAGACGCGCGTCAACCATGGGGTTTGACTCGTCGACGCGGCGGTTGACGGTCGACACGATGCGCTCGATGGTCTGCATCAGCTGTTCGTGCGAACTGAAGCGCATCGGGAGCTGTTCGACCCTGCCGCTGCGCTCGACGAAGATCTGGTCCGGTCCGTTCACCATGATTTCGGTGATGGACGCGTCTTCGAGGAGCGGTTCCAGGATGCCGAGACCGAGGGCCTCGTCGACGACCCGGCGGATCAACTGAGTGCGTTCGACGGTTGAGAGGACCGGACCTTCGCGGCTGATGATGTGGCTGAGCACGCGCTCCAGCCGGGCCCGCCGGTCTGCGGCGGCGAGCGAGGACATCTCCGCCAGGTCGATCTCTTCGAGCAGCTTGGCGCGATAGGTGGCCACCATGTGGCTGTCCTCCCGCGCCCCGCCGTTCTTCTCGGGGGCGGTCATGCGTGCCCGCAGACTCATTGCGTAACTCCTCGTTCCGGCTTGCTTGTTGAGCCGCTGGTGTGGCAGCGGCGCGTGCGCCGCAGGGGTCAGGTGCGGGGCATCGTGGAACTGCGTTCGGCCGTGCCCCAGATATGAACGCCCGGGATGATGTCGGGCACGTCGACGCGGGCGGTGCAGGTGACCTCGTCGAAGGAGGAGGAGGACTCGCGGATCTTGGCCAGGCCGGCGGTCCAGTCGCTCATCGCGGCCTTGCCCGCCCGCTCGTCGCAGCCGCCCGACGACATGCTGGCCATACGGGCTGCCGCGCGGGCGCCGGTGCCCGCCTGATTGGCGGCGTATGCGGCGAGGCCGGCCTGGATCGCGAGGAGGCCGACCAGGAGCAGCAGGGGGAGGAAGCCCAGATACTCGATGGCGACCTGGCCGCGGTCGCGGCGGGGGGCGGCGGTGGTGGTGGCAGCGGCTGTCCGGCCGGGTGTGGGCGTGTGCTTGCTCATCGGTCAGCCTCCAGCGGGTACGCGCCGTTGCCTTTGACAGGAAACGGCCAGTCGAGCACACCGGGCACCAGGACCGGCACCTGCAGCCTGACTTCAGCCTTGTACATGCCTGATGAGTGGCGACACTTGGACGGCTTCATCGATTTGCGCCAGGCCTTCGGCAGATCCTTCTTGGCCGCTTCCTGGCATTCCCTCAGCCGAAAGCCCTGCGTGACGGCCCCCTGGTGCGCCGCCTGGTCCGCCGCGTTCCCCGCCAGGGAGAACGTGTAGCCGATCAGCGCGCACTGCCAGAGCACGACCGCCAGCAGGATGATCAGCGGTGTCATGCCCAGGGCCTCGATCGCGGTCTGGCCGCTGTCACGCCTGCGGCCGAACAGCCTGCCGTACAGCCGGCCCCGCGTCAGTCCCCGTGCCGGGGATGGCTCACCGCAACGCCTTCCCCGTATCTCCATGTCTGCCGTCTCGGTAAGTGCCATTGGTCAACTTGCCCCCTTGGTCGTCGCCCGGTTCCGGACATCGCCGTCGCGTCGGCCGATGCGTGGGCGCCCGATCGAGCCCCGGTCGTTCTTGAACATTCCGCCGCTCTTGGCGCCGTTCTTCTCGGCCTTCTCAGGAACCTTGACGATGCCGAGCTCGCCCGCAAGGGCCCAGAGGGCCTGTTTGACCGTGCTCTTGGAATCGAGTTCGTGCAGCCGGCCCGCGTCGACGACGCTCTGGAGTTCTTTGAAGTTCGCGGGAACGGCCGTGTTGGCCGTCCTGGTCCCGGTGATCTTCTCGATCAGCTGCGGCTGGATCTCGGTGTTGCGGATGAACCGGTTGACCACGGTGACCGTCTCCTCCGCCTTGCGGATCTGGAGCCGTTCCCACATCCGTACGAGGCGCTTGGCCCCGCGTACCGCGATCACATCGGGCGTGGTGACCAGCAGCGCCGCGTCGGCCATCTCGATGGCCGCCGCGTTGGCGCCCTGCAGCTGGCTGCCGCAGTCGATCACCACGACCTCGTAGCGCGAACGCAGGGCGCTGACGATCTGCCGGGCCGAGCGGTCGCTGACCTCCTCGGCGCTCTCGCCCTCGCCGGGTGCCAGGAGCAGCGCGAGGCCGGTGCCATGGCTGAACACGGCGTCGGACAGGACGCGTGGCGAGATGTCGCTGATCGCCGACAGGTCGACGACGGAACGCCGGAACTGCACATCGAGGTAGGAGCCGATGTCGCCGGCCTGGAGGTCCATGTCGACCAGGGCTACGGAGCGCCCGGACGCCTGGGCCGCCAGGGCGAGTTGAACGGCGGTGACGGTGGCGCCGACGCCGCCCTTGGCGCCGCTGACCGTGATGACCGTACCGCCGGGGCCGGTGAAGACATCGGTGCCCGTGCTCAGGTGGCGGCGGACACCGACGGACCACTGGGCGGCGGACTGGACCCGGTTGGCCAGTTCCTCGTAACTCAGGGGCAGGGTGACGACGCCTCGCGCACCCGACTCCATGGCGGACGCGAACAGACCGGGGGTGACGTCGGCGGTGATCAGCACGACCCCGATGGCGGGGAAGCGCAGGGAGACCTCCCGGATCAGTTCCAGCGCCGGCACCGGACCGATCCGCTCGTGGACCAGCACGACCTCGGGCAGCTCCTCGAGCGATTCGCCCGCGAGGCGGGCGAGGGTGTCGATGAGCTCGGTCGAGTCACCCGCCGGAGTGGCCGGTTCCGCATCGGGGAGCTGGCTGAGCAGGGTGGTGACGGATCTGGCCGCGTCGACGTCACCGACGGCCGGGAGGATCCTGGTGGTCATTCGATCCTCACTTGTCCTTGTCGATCGTGTAGGTGCGGTCGCCCGGGCGGATGGTGCTGTCACTGCCGGGGGCGAGGAGCGCAAGGCGTACGTGCGCCGCGAAGGACTCGGCGTAGGCGATGCGCTGGGTGTCGAGCGTGTTGAGTGCGAAGGTGATCGGGACGGCCTCGGTGCCCATGCTGGACTTGCCGTCGCGGCTCGGCTCCAGGGCGGTGAGCTTGCCGACGTCCAGCACCTTGGCGTTGGAGACGATGACCTTCGACTGGGAGGGGTTGCCTTCCTTCTCGCCTTCGAAGGTGGCGTAGATGTTGACCGTGGCGCCGGGGGTGATCTTGCCCGCGACGCCGGTCGCGGCATCGATCATGATGGCGATCTCCTGCTCCCCGGGCTGCAGTTCGGGGCGCTTCTGCATCATGTCGGACTGGAGCAGCGAGCCCTTGCGCAGCTGGGTGACGGCTATCTTGCCGTTCACCTCGGAGATGTCGGTGACCGCGTTGGTGGAGAGCCAGCGCTTCGGCATCGAGATCTTCTCGAACTGCCCGGCCGACAGGGCGGTATAGGGGGCGACGTCGGACTTCAGCTGGTAGGCCGAGACCTCGGGGCCGACCTTGGTGTTGACGTCACTGATCACCGAGAGCACGCCGGCGAAGGCGCCGAAGGCGCACAGGACCGACAAAAGCAGGAGTATCACGCCGCGGCGCTGGCGGGAGTTCATGGGCCGGACAACCTCGTTCGAATCGTATGCGTGGGGCAGCGGACAGGAGGGCGTCTACGGAGGAAAGCGGAAGCGCTAGGACTGCGGTGGTGCGGGCGCTTGCCGGCTGAGGACACCGGCGGAGTGCATGCGGTTCTCGGCTGCGGGTAGCGGGGAGGAGCAGAACCCGCAGCGGTCACCGATGAGATCCATTCCGCACCAGTGGCAGTTCTCCCGACGTACGGAGGACACCAGTTGGTACAGGACGGAGATGTCTGGCAGATAGGCAGCGAATTCCACCAGTTTTCCGGTTCCCCACCATGCCGGGGAAGCGGAAGGAAGCGCGGCCTCGTGAATGGACTGGACCTGCCACGCGGGCGCGAGGGTCTGCTTCACCCACTCGGACTGCGACTGCCCTTTGGCGGTCATCAGGTGCGTGGCGAATTCCGGGCCGGCCGGAGGCGCGGCCTTCGGGCCGACCTTGACGAGCTGCGGGTTGGGGCCCGCGACCACGGCGAACTGGGAGCCGGGCACCCACGACTTGGCGTGCGTCCTGAGGTCGACCGGGACCCGGTCGAACTTGGTGACGGAGTTCAGCAGGGCGCCCGCATGGATGTAGTGGGACAGCAGCCGGGCGGCGGAGGCGACCACTCCAGGGCTGAAGTCGCAGATGGACAGCTGGCGGAGCTGCCTCACGAGCACGGCGACGCCCAAGGGGGGGAGGTCCACCTTGAGCAGGGCGATGCGGTCACTCTCCAGAACGGACCGTACGGAGTAGAGCCGGCGTTCATGGGCGGGTGCGATGCCGGTCGGGTAGACGGCGACGACGTAGCCGTGCTGTTCGAGCAGCACATGCATGTCACCGATGGCCATCTCCAGCGCCTGGGTGTCGGGCGCCTGCAGCAGGGCAGCTGTCGGTGTCTGCTGGTCGGTGGGAGGTAGCACCAAGTCAGCACTGGTCACTGCTATTGCGGTCGGCACGCTGTTCCCCGTTTCGGCTCCGGCCGGACGACGGTCATACGTCGGCCGCAATCGCTCCTGCTCCGCGGTTCTGCCTCAGCACTTTATCCACGTCTTACCTGGCAGAGAACACTTTTCGGAGGCCAGTACGACGAACTGTGTGAGCCACCTGCACAACACCTCCATATCAAATCGGATCAAATCGAAAGTCGTTAACTCCTGTACCACTGCGGAGCGTTACGCATCCACCTTCCGGTCACCTGCGGCCGGAACTCCTTCTCCCCATGTCAGACCAGATGCGGAACCTGCCGCACCGGGCCACGGCGGGGGCCGGTTCGTCACTGTCCGGGCATCTTGGCCGCGTCACCCGCACGGGGACACCCGGGATCAACAAAACGTCAATTTCTTGGGGGCCGGGGCCATTGCGGAACCTCCGCTGGGGCGTTCGCGGGTGGGCGCCGGGGCGGCCATGGAGCGACCGCGCCCTCGTCGTCGGCTTCACGGACGGAACGGGACGGGGCAGAGGGGCGACTCGCGCTTGTCGCCGACATGCCATGTGATCCAGATCACGGGCCGTAGGTGCATCGTGGGTCGCACGCCAGTGCCTTTTACAGGGTGTAGGCGACCGGCGAGAACAGGGACAGTGCGGATGGAGCAGAGTCGAGCCCGTGCGTTCGACGAGTTCGTGGCTGCCCGCTGGTCGGCGCTGATCCACCTGGCCCGTCTGCTCGTCGGAGGCGATCGGCATCGGGCCGAGGACTTGTTGCAGGAGTCCTTGGTCAAGCTCTGGTTCGTCTGGCCCAAGGTCGCGGATGACGCACCGGAGCCGTACGTCCGCAAGGTGATGATGCGTGCGGCGGCACGCTCGGGGCAGCGGCGCTGGTGGGGCGAACGCCCCGTCGAGCAGTTGCCCGAGGCGGCGGTGGCCGGCGATGTGTCCGCGGACGTGGCGGAGCGTTCTCGGCTGGAGGCCGCGCTGGCCCAGTTGACGCCGAAGCAGAGGGTGGCGGTGGTGCTGCGCTACTACCAGGACCTGCCCGAGAGGCAGGTGGCGGAGGCGCTCGGGTGCCCGGTGGGCACGGCTCGGTCCCACGCCGCACGCGGAGTGGCGCGACTGAGGCAGCTCCTGGGCAATGTGAACGAGCCGGTGCGGTGAAGGAGAACCCCATGGATCACTTCGAGCGGCAGCTGGCACAGATGATGCGCGACAGCGAGGCGCCCGCACCGTTCGAGCCGAAGCAACGGGAACGTCTCTGGGCAGGGGTGCGTGCCCGACGTCGGAGACGGGCCGCGCGGAGGGCAGCCGGCTCCGTCCTGGCCGTCGTCGGCCTCAGCGTCGGACTGTTCCTGCTGCCCGGCCGTGCGACCCGGGTCGAGCCCAGCCACCCCGGCCCACAGCCGACGACGAGCCCGTCGCCCTCCGCCTCGACCGCGACACCCGACGCGTCCTCGAGCGCGCCCTCCTCCTCGGGCACCTCCACCGCCCCCGCGTCCCCGGACGGGGCCACCGCAATCATGCCGCCGGGCGCGACCGGGAGTACGGCCACGGCCACCGAGGCCCCGCCGGGGAGTACGGCCACGGCCACCGAGGCCCCGCCGGGGAGCACGGAAAGCGCGTCGCCGCCGCCCTCGACCTCGGCCTCATCTCCGGGTACGGGTAGGGCGGCCGCGCGGAACCAGCCGTCGACCACCCCGTCCTCGCTCGCCACCCCATAACGCCGCAACGCCGCAACGCCGTAACGCCGCAGCACACCGTCGCCCCGAGCGTCTTCAGCACACCCCGCACCAGGTAACAAAAAGGACAAAGCATGAGAAAACAAGGGTCACTTGCCCTGAAGGAACCGAGCCCACTGCCGCACCGCGCACCGGTGGTGACGCACCACCGGGAGCCCGTCCTGGACGTGGTCGTCCCCGTGTTCAACGAGGAAAAAGATCTGGAGCCGAGCGTGCGGCGGCTCCACAAACACCTGCGCGAGACCTTCCCCTATCCGTTCCGTATCACCATCGCCGACAACGCCAGCACGGACAGCACCCCTCGGATAGCCGCTCGGCTGGCAGACGAACTGCCCGAAGCACAGTGGCTTCGGCTGACCGAGAAGGGGCGCGGCCGGGCGCTGCGTACCGCCTGGTCGCTCTCGTCGGCCCCCGTACTCGCGTACATGGACGTGGACCTGTCCACGGAACTGACGGCGTTGCTGCCGCTCGTGGCCCCGCTGCTCTCCGGCCACTCCGATATCGCCATAGGCACCCGCCTGGCCCCCGGTTCCCGGGTGGTGCGCGGCCCCAAGCGAGAGATCACCTCTCGTTGCTACAACGCCCTCCTGCGCTCCGTCCTCGCCGTGGGCTTCTCCGACGCGCAGTGCGGGTTCAAGGCGGTGCGGCGTGATGTGGCCGAGCGACTGCTGCCCCTCATACAGGACTCGGAGTGGTTCTTCGACACCGAACTGCTGGTGATCGCCGAGCGTGCCGGGCTGCGCATCCATGAGGTGCCGGTCGACTGGGTGGACGATCCCGACACCCGGGTCGACATCCTCGCCACGGCACTGGCCGACCTGCGCGGCATCGCCAGGATCGGCGGGGCACTGGCGCGGCGCACGCTGCCGCCGGGCGGGTCGCTCCGCGACGACGGCGCCGACGCACCGGGCAGGCTCGCCACCCAACTCGTGTGCTTCGCCGCCGTAGGAGCCGTCAGCACCCTCGCATACCTGCTCCTCTACGCGGTGCTGCGCCCGGTGGCCGGACCCCAGGCCGCCAACGCACTCGCGCTGCTGGTCTGCGCCGTTGCCAACACTGCCGTGAACAGGCGGCTCACCTTCGGCCTCCGTGGCCGCGGCGGTGTGCTGCGCCACCAGAGCAGGGGCCTGGTCGTCCTCCTGATCGGCCTGGCGCTCACCGGCGGATCGCTCGCCGCCCTGCACCACGCGGCGCCCTCGGCCGGGCAGGCCGTCGAACTCGCCGTACTCCTCGCCGCCAACCTGGCCGCGACACTGCTGCGGTTCCTGTTCTTCCGGGCGTGGGTGTTCCGCGCATGATCAGGACTACCGCCCGTACGAACGCGACCGGCACCCCGAGCTGGAACGCGAAGCTGCCGCAGCGACCCGCCACCACGGGCCCCGGCCGCCGGCACCGGCTGCGCCGCACAGCCGAGCACTACGGCCCCGTACTGGCCGTCTACGGCACGCTCAAGTTCATCGGCTTCGCCACCTTCATGTGGCTGCTGCACTCCGCCGGGGACTACCGCACGAAGCACCCGCGCTTCGGCGGCGGTGCCCACCCGTGGGACGTCCTGGCCAGCTGGGACGGCTGGTGGTACGAGCAGATCGCCACGTACGGGTACGACCCTCAACTGGTCCCGATCCCCGGCGCCACCGGCCCGATCACCCTCGAAGGGAACTCGGCGGCCTTCTTCCCGCTCTACCCGGCGCTGATGCGGCTGGTCTCCGAGCTCACCGGCCTCGGCGTGTACGGCGCCGGCATGCTGGTCTCCGTCGTCGCCTCCTTCGCCGCCGCCCTGGGCATCTACGCCGTCACCGAACGCCTCGGCGGCAGACGGGCCGGGCTGGCCGCGGCCGGACTCTGGGCCGTCTGGCCCGGTTCCGGCGCGGAGTGGGCGGTCTACTCCGACTCCCTCTACGTGGCCCTGGCCGTCTGGGCCTGCCATGCCGTCCTGAGCCGCCGCTGGCTCACCGCCGGTCTCCTCACCTGCGCGGCAGGGCTCAACCGGCCCACCGCCGGGGCGCTGATCGCCGCCGTCGCCGTCGCGGCTCTGCTCGCGCTCTGCCGTCGCCAGGACGGCATCCTGCGTCCGGTGGCCGCGATGGCCGTCGCCCCGCTCGGCCTCCTCGCCTATATCGGCTGGGTGGGTCACCAAATGGGCGACTACGGCGGCTACTTCAAGCTTCAGTCCGATGCCTGGGCCCATGAGTGGGACTACGGCCGGCACACCCTCGACGTCCTCACATCCGTCCCGGTGGGCCACTTCGACTATCTCTCCGCCTGGCCCTTCGCGGACCTGATCGGCGTCGGTGTCGTCCTGCTCGCGCTCGCACTGCTCTCGCTGCTGATCCGGCTGCGTCCCCCGGCCGTCCTGGTGGTCTACACCGTCCTGACCCTCGTCCTCATCCTGGGCAGCCAGCAGATATTCGCCAACGTCTCCCGCTATCTGCTCCCCCTCTTCCCGCTCTTCCTCCCGCTCGCCCTCGCCCTGCGCCGCCTCAGCCCGGCCCACCAGCTCATGCTCCTCGGCGTCGCGGCCCTGGCTTCCGGCTCGTACGCGGGCTACGCCCTTTTCGAACTCGGCGTCCCGTGACGACCTCACCCACGGACCCGGGAATGTTGCATATGTTGCAACGACTACTCAGATCGAGGAGGCCCCCTTGGCCGCCGACCGTCCCGACCGTCCCGACCGCCCCGACCGCCCCGACCATTCCGACAACCCCGTGGCCAAACTCGCCGACGAGCTGGTCGACCACCGCTTCAAGGCACTACCGCCCGACGCGGAAGGGCTGACCGTCGGCGCCCTCGCCGCCGAGCGACGCAATCTCTTCACGGGCGGCTTCACCACCCCGGTGCTCGCCCTGTCCGCCGAGTCGGTCGAGCACAATCTCGCCCTTCTGGAGACATACGCGGAGCGCCACGGGCTGGCCTTCGCCCCGCACGGCAAGACCTCCATGTCCCCGCAGCTCTTCGCCCGTCAGCTGGAGCACGGCGCCTGGGGCATCACCGCGGCCGTGCCCCACCAGGCGCGGGTCTACCGGGCGTACGGAATCCGGCGGATCTTCCTCGCCAACGAGCTCGTCGACGCGGCGGCCCTGCGCTGGATCGCCGGCGAGCTGGACGCCGACCCGGACTTCCACTTCATCTGCTACGTCGACTCGGAGCGCGGCGTGGAGCTGATGGACGAGGCGCTGCGGAGCGCGGGCGCCACCCGCCCCGTCGATGTCGTCGTCGAGCTGGGCGCGGGCGAGGGTGCGCGTACCGGTGTCAGGACCGAGACCGAGTGCGCGGCGGTCGCCGACGCCGTGGCCGCGACGGGGACGCTGCGCCTGGTGGGCGTGGCGGGTTACGAGGCCGAGGTGCCGGACGCGTCCGGCGAGCGGGTGCGGGAGTGGGTGCGCCGGCTCGTCGCGCTGGCCGTCGCCTTCGACCGCGCCGGCCGATTCGCGGCGCTGGCGGACGGCGAGCCGATCGTGATCAGTGCGGGCGGCAGTGCGTGGTTCGACGTGGTGGCGGACGTACTGGCGGAGATTCCGGAACTCTCCGCCCCGGTGCTGAAGCTGCTGCGCTCGGGGGCGTACGTCTCGCACGACGACGGCCACTACCGCCGCCTCACCCCGTTCAACCGCGTCCCGGACGAGGGGGCACTGCAGCCCGCCTTCCGGCTGTGGGCGCAGGTCGTGTCGCGCCCGTCCGCCGAGCAGGCGTTCCTCAACGCGGGCAAGCGGGATGCGGCGTACGACCTCGACCTCCCCGAGGCGCAGGTCGTACGGTCCGGCCGCGACGGCACGATCCGGCCCGCGACGGGCCTCTCGGTGAGCCGCCTGTCGGACCAGCACGCGTGGGTGCGTACGGAGCCGGGCGCGGAGCTGGAAGTGGGTGACTGGGTGGGGATGGGCCTGTCGCACCCGTGCACCAGCTTTGAAAAGTGGCCGCTGATTCCACTGGTGGAGGCGGACGGCACGGTCACGGACTACATCCGCACCTTCTTCTGATCCTTCTGATCCCGACGGGGTTGTTCTCCGCTCCCTCGGACGGAGGACGGAGAACAACCCCGCAAGGGCGGGACACACCCAGGGCCTACGAGGCCTCCGAGCCCTGGGCCGCACGCTCCTTCGCCCAGGCCAGGTCCTCCTCGGTCGGGGCGTCGTCCTGGGTCAGGTTCACCCGCCAGTAGCCGCTGAACTCCACGGCATTCCTGGGCAGTTGACGCTCATCGACCAGATGGCGGCGCAGGGCCCGCACCGCCCCGGCCTCACCGGCCAGCCACGCGGCACCGGACCCGGCGGGCAATTCGGCGCCCCTCACCGCATCCGTCAACGCCCCGCCCCGGTCCCGGTGCACCCAGTGGACGGTCACCTCACCGGGTGAGTCGAGCACCTGCTCCTCCGTCTCGTCGGCGACCTCTGCGTACACCACCGCCCGCGCCCCGGCCGGGAGGTATTCCAGGAGCGTCCCGATCGCCGGGAGCGCCGTCTCGTCCCCGGCCAGCAGCAGCCAGTCGGCGACGGGCAGCGGCCGGGCATACGCCGGCGACGGGCCGACCATGCCGAGGACGTCCCCGGAGCGCGCGTCCCGGCCCCAGCGGGCGGCGGGGCCGCCACCGTCGCCGCCGTCGTCGCCATCGCCGCCGTCGTCGCCGTGGAGCACGAAGTCGACGGCCATCAGGCCGAGTCGGCGGTCGTACGCGCGAACCGTGAAGCTCCGCATCAGCGGACGTTCGGGCTCGGGGATCGCGAGGTACGCCTCGTACCACCGCATGCCGTACGTGTCGTCGGCGTCCGGCTCCGGCAGCCGGGGCACCTCCCGTCCCTCCCTCGGGAAGCAGAGCTTCATCTGCTGGTCGGGCCGGTCCTCCATGAGCTCCGCCAGGGCGTCCCCGGCGAAGGTGACGCGCGCCGTCCGCGGAGTGATCCGCTCCACGCCGACGACCCGTACGTACGACACGGGCAACGCCTGCCCCATCGCGGCACCCACTCTCTGCGACTGATACTTTATGCCATAAGGAATTACCTCGGCGAAGGTACTTTACGGCGTAAGGAGTCGCAAGTGGTGGTCTTTGCCGGACAGGGCGACACCCGCCGCTCGATGTCCCTGCTGTGGCGGGCCGAGCAGCCGGAGCAGCCGCGCCGCAGCCCCGGCCCGGGCCCCAGGCCGGGGCTGAGCGTGGACGCGATCGTGACCGTCGCGATCGCCGTCGCCGACGAGGACGGCATGGCCGCGCTCTCGATGCGCGCGGTGGGCGAGCGGCTCGGGCGTACCGCGATGGCGCTCTACACGTACGTCCCCGGCAAGAGCGAACTGCTGGACCTGATGTACGACGCGGTCCACGCCGAACTGCCCACCCAGTACGCCGACATCGACAACTGGCGTGCGGGACTGACCGATTGGGCGCACGATACCCTCGCGTTCCACCTCCGCCACCCCTGGGTGCTCCAGGTCTCCCAGGCCCGCCCGGTCCTCGGTCCGCACGAGTACGCCGGCCTGGACACGCTCGTACGCCTGCTGAACGCAACCGGCCTCGACGCCCCGCTCCTGCGGCGGCTGGTCGGCACGCTGTCCCACTTCGTGCGCGGCTGCGCCGGGACGGTCGCCGAGGCGCGGCAGGCCGCGGCGGTGACGGGCGAGTCGGACGAGGAGTGGTGGTTCGCCCGCTCGGCGCTGCTGGGCGAGGTGGCACCCGACTTCGCGGCCCGTTATCCGAGCCTGACCGCGATGGAAAGCGAGAGCACCCCGCAACAGCCGCCCTCCGCACCCGGCGAGGAGGCGATGCCGTACCTGGAGCGCGAGGCGCGGGAGACGTTCACCGTGGGACTCGACGTGCTGCTCGACGGGATCGAGGCGGCGATCCGGCGCACGCGCACGCGCACGCTGTGAGCCCACCAGTGCGTCGCCGCCACGACACCCGACCGGGCAATCGCGACGGCGACGGGATTCACAGACTCACGGCTTGGGCAGGGCGCACCCGGGCCGGTTGAGGTCGAACTTGCTGCTGGTACCGATGCACGGCACGATGCCGTAGGTCTGCTGGGCGTAGTTGATGCCGTGACGGACCGTCACATTGCCGCTCTCGTCGACCTCGCACGGGTTGTTGTCCGTGCACTGCTGCCCGTCCTCGTTGCCCGTGTTGTTGACAGCGACGACCTTGCCGGTCGCGTTGTCGATCACCGGGGAGCCGGACGTACCGCCGATGGTCTGGCAGGCGGAGGTGTAACGGACCGAGTCCTTCCAGGTCCATGCCCCCTCCTTGAGGCGGTAGACGAAACCGTCCACGTTGCAGGCGTACGTGCGCTTCCAGTAGCCGGAAACGACCGTGATCGCGGTGCCCTGGACGGGGTGCGCGGCGTTGAGCTCCAGGGCCTTGATGCCGTAGGTGCTCTCGATCTGGGCGTAGGTGCGGGTGAGTTGGTACACCGAGATGTCGGTGTCGGTCATCGTCCCGTACGCGATCTTGCTCGCCCGCAGGGTGCCGACACCGCTGCCGGCGGCGTTCAGCAGGGTGAAGCTACGGGTGGACGGCTGATTGAACACCACCTTGCCCGGCCCCGGGAATCCCGTCTCCATGCAGTGCCCGTTGGAGAGCACGAGCGCGGGGTCGGAGGGCTGGGAGTCGGGCGTACGGACAACGGAGCCGGAACAGTTGCTGAGCGCGACGGTCCCGGCGAAGTTGACCGCCTTCGGCGTGATCTGTTCCTTGAGCTTGACCTGTGGCTTGACCGTGCCGGTCGCTGCCGCGTCGTGGCTGGTGGCCGCGGTCGCGGGTGCGATTCCCGCCCCGAGGAGCAGAACGGTGAAAAGCGCGCCGACGAGAGGCTTCTTCATGTGGGGGTCCCCTCCAGTGAGCCGCGCAGGGCACACATGGCCCCTGCGACCGAAGTTCCTTCGGTTTGACATGTGCATGTTGGCGCACGGCAGGGGCCCCCACAAGGGGCGGTTTCCAGCCGCCCGGTCTCAGGCCGTTCGGTCCCAAGCCGCTCGGTCGCCGCGCCGGCTCGGCCGCATCGATCCGCTGATCGAGGCGGCACTCGATGTGCTCCATGGCCTGGTTCAGCCGCTCCAGTACCCCGGACTCCTTCCCTTACGAGCACTCACGTCAGGAAGCGCGTGCCCGGTCGGACCCGACCATCCATGCCCTGATCGGTCGGGTCGGCCGGGCGGTGCGGTGGTGCACCGAAGCGGGCGAGGCAGTGCCAGACCATCTTGAGCGACTGCGCGTCGTACCGGCCGCCGCGGACGGCGTCCCCGATGACGCGCGGGTCGAGCACGCCGTCCTGCGCGATCTCGGCGCCGAGTTCGACGATCTCCGCGCCCCGGTAGCCCGGACGGTGCCGCAACTGCTCGACGGTCAGCCGGAATCCCTCGTGCCACTCCGTCCGGCAGGGGAGCCGGTCGGCTGCCTCCTCAACCGGTGTGGACCGGTAGCCGGGGTCCAGCACCAGGGCCTCGACGTGGCGGTCGAGGACGACAGAGCCATGGATCTGCGCCTCGATGTAGTCGTCGAGCGCGTCGCGGTCGTCGGCCTCGGCCAGTTCGATGAGGTGCGTACCGGAAGCGACGCCGAAGTCCGTCGGCCCGGCTGCGCTGTCCGGGTAGCAGAACGTGGCCCGAGGCAGGGTTTCCGCGGTCAGCCGGAAGTACGAGGAACCGAACCTCGGCGCCGCACCGACGGACTTCCGACGGAAGTTCAACGCGCCGTACACCGGCCTCTGTTCGGCGGGCGCGTCGTCATACGCGCCGTCGAAAATCCGGCTCTCCCAGCGCCACCGGTCGCCGCCCGGGTGCGCGGTCAGGCCTCCGTTGCTGGTGCCGGTGACGAACTGCGACCGGTAGACACCGTCCTCGGCCAGCCGGTCCAGGATCGGCCGGCCGCCGACCAGCCGGTCGGGGTGGAAGTTCAGCGTGAGGGGCAGGTCGGGGTCGAGCGGCCGACCCGCGGACCGGGAATCGACATGTCTCAGGGCCCGCGCCTGCGGCAACGGAGCAGGAACTGCGTTCATCGGCGCAGTGTGCCGGAGCGCGGTCCACCGCCGCACTCGGATTGCGATCGGCCGACGGTAGCGGAGGCACGGCACGGCCCGGCCCGGCCCGGCCACCGGATATCGCCCGGACAGTCACCGTCGGCGATGACAGAATTCCCGCCATGACCGATGCAGTGAAGGGCCCCGCGAGCTATTTCCCGTCGATCGAGAAGAAGTACGGCCGACCGATAGCGGAGTGGAAGGAACTCATCCGTTCCTCGCCGCTGACCAAGCACCTGGAGATCGTCAACTGGCTCAAGTCCGAGCACGGCCTGGGGCACGGGCACGCCAACGCCCTGGTCGCGCACACGCTCGCCGAGGACAAGGCGAGGTAGAGCGCGATCACCCACCCGTCAGGGAAGCGGCCGCTCGGCGCCCACCGGGATGTTCTCCCTCCTCCAGGCGCCGAGCGGTGCCGGCTCCTCGTTGAGTCGGGCATCCCGATTCTGTCAGGCCGCGTGCGCTTCGAACCAGAGCGAGCCGAGGTCATGGCCGGCTGTGAGGCGTACGTCCGCGTCCAGGGCAGCCGCGAGGCTCCTGAGCAGTTCGAGTGTCGGCGCTGTACCGCCCTCTTCGATGCACTCGATGTCGTCCTCGTCCATGCCGGTACGCACGGCCAGCTCCGACACGCTGAGCCCGAGTGCGGTCCGGCGGTCGTAGAGGGCCTTACCGAAGGCCAGGGCCTCGCGAATGGCGATCCGCTCCGGGTCTTCCGTCCGGGTGTCCGAGGGAATCCAGCGACTGTGCTGTACGGCCATCACGCCTTCCTCTCATACATCGCGGTCACCGGTTCATGATGCACGCTCTCGCAGACCTTCTGGGCGCGTACAGCGCGGTCGATCTGACCTTGCTCGTGCTGCTTCGTCTTCCGGAACACGGTCAAAAGCACGATCGTGCGCGTCGGAGTGATCCAGTAGGTCACTCGGGGCGCGACGTCACGGAACCGCAGTCGCAGCTCCCAGACCGGCCCCTCGAGGTGGTCGGCCCAGGGGCCTCCCAATTCGGGCCCAAGGTCGGCGAGCATCCCGGCCACTTCGTCGACTCTCTTGAAGTCGCGGTCGCTCAGGCTCTCCAACCACGCCCGCACCTCCGGCTCGATCTCGAAGTCGTACGGCTTGTTCATACGATGGTCAACCCGACAGCCGGAATATGCGTCACGCCTCTCGCGCCTCCACGCTCCCACAAACCCCCCTTCACGCCCCGAGCACCCTCCGCTCACGTGGCGCATCTCACCCGTCCGCGTCCGTCGCGTCCCCGTTCCGCCCATTTCCAAGCCCAGCCCCCGTCCCCGACCCGCGTTCCCACGGTCGGGGGCGGCGGGCTCATGGTTATGGAAGCCGGAGCGGGGTGCCCGGGTTACTCGGGCGGGGTAACCGGAGACGAATGTCCGGGCGGCTCGTGAAACACGGCCGTAAGCTCCCAGCCATGCAGGTCATCCAGTCCACGAAGCTCGCCAACGTCTGTTACGAAATCCGGGGCCCCGTGCTCGAGGAAGCGATGCGGCTGGAAGCAGCCGGTCACCGCATCCTCAAGCTGAACACCGGCAACCCTGCCGCGTTCGGGTTCGAATGCCCGCCCGAGATTCTCGAAGACATACTGCGCAACCTCTCCGGGGCACACGGCTACGGCGATGCGAAGGGGCTGCTGTCCGCGCGGCGGGCGGTGATGCAGCACTACCAGACCAAGGGGATCGACCTCGATGTCGAGGACATCTACCTGGGCAACGGCGTCTCCGAGCTGATCCAGATGTCGATGCAGGCGCTGCTCGACGACGGCGACGAGGTCCTCGTACCGGCTCCGGACTATCCGCTGTGGACCGCCTCGGTGTCGCTGGCCGGCGGTACGGCCGTGCACTACCGGTGCGACGAGCAGGCCGACTGGTTGCCGGACCTCGCCGACATCGAAAGGAAGATCACCGACCGCACCAAGGCGCTCGTGATCATCAACCCGAACAATCCGACGGGTGCGGTCTACGACGACGAGATGCTGCGCGGGCTGACGGAGATCGCCCGGCGCCACAATCTGGTCGTCTGCTCCGACGAGATCTACGACCGGATCCTGTACGACGGAGCGACCCACACCCCGACCGCGACGATCGCGCCCGATCTGATGGTGCTCACCTTCAACGGGCTCTCCAAGAACTACCGGGTGGCCGGATACCGCTCGGGATGGATGGCGGTCTGCGGTCCGAAGGCGCACGCCTCCTCGTACATCGAGGGCCTGACGATCCTCGCCAATATGCGGCTCTGCGCCAATATGCCGTCACAGCACGCCGTGGCCACCGCGCTCAACGGGCGGCAGTCGATCAACGATCTGGTGCTGCCGGGCGGGCGAATGCTGGAGCAGCGGAATGTCGCGTACGACCTGCTGACCCAAATTCCGGGCGTGACCTGTGTGAAGCCGAAGGGGGCGCTGTATCTCTTCCCGCGCCTGGACCCCAAGGTCTACAAGATCAAGGACGACCGGCAGATGGTCCTCGACCTGCTGCGGGCCGAGAAGATCATGGTCGTGCACGGTACCGGGTTCAACTGGCCGGAGCCCGATCACTTCCGTGTGGTGACGCTGCCCTCGACCGAGGATCTGGCGGACGCGGTGACCCGGATCGCACACTTCCTGGACGGATACGGCCAGCCGTAGAGAGGTTGTCCCAGGTGGCGTGTTTGGTGAGCGTCTTGTAGCAGGTCAGGGCTGGTGCGAGGCCGAGGAGGGCTCGCCGCACCGGTGCCCGGCCCTGTTCTGTGGCCGGGCTGGGCTGGCGAGCCCAAGTGCGACGGTTCCGGGCCCTACATGACCAGCGCACGCCGGTAGCCCAGTTCAAGCTGCTTGATCACGGCCTTCTGCAACACGCCTCAATTGATCCCGATCACGCCAGGCCGGTGGTCACCGCTTCCGCTTCACGGGTGTGAACGGGCCGGTCTCGGGGGCTCCGAATGCCAAAGCCGGCCTTGTGCGCATCGTCTACGGCGGGGGCAAGGGCACTTTCGAGATTAATCAGGACCTCTCCACGGTTCCCGGCGACGCCGAGGCGAACGACTACTTCGGAGACTCGCTGGCCACCGTCGACCACAACGCGGACGGCTGCACCGACCTGGTTGTCGGCGCCTCCCGTGAGGACGTCGGTTCCGTGACGGACGGCGGCACCGTGGACGTCATCTACGGAGCCTCCGGTGGACTCGCCTCCGGCCGGGCGGCACTCCACCTGGAGCAGGGCGCGGGGTCAGGGGACATCTTGGCCGCGACGTCCGACAGCGGCGACCGCATGGGCGCCGCTGTCGCCGCCGGCCTCACGTTCGCCAATGAGCCGTACATAGTCATCGGAACATAGTCATCGGAGTCCCTGGTGAGGACGTCGACGGCAAGACTGATGCCGGCGGCGTCTTCTATCTGCGAGGCGCCGTCAACCGGGCGCTCAACCAAGGGAAGTCGGGCGTGGCCGGCACCGCCGAGGCGGGCGACAAGTTCGGTTCCGCCGTTGCCGGATCGGCCGATCATCTGGTGGTCGGCGTTCCGGGCGAGGGAGTCGTTCCCTATACGAGCGGCCCGAACGGGGCCGAGGTGGTCTCTGGTCAGGTCGATGTGCTGGGCCATGAGCTGAACAGCAGCGGTGTCCCCACCTACCGGGTATCCATCAATCAGGCTGACCCCCGAATAAGCGGTGAGGCGGAGGCAGGGGACCAGTTCGGGGCAGCGGTCTCGGCCGCCGCGGCCCGCACCACCAGAGGCTGGGTACCCTACCGGGGCTCGTACATCGCCATCGGCGTCCCAGGCGAGGACATCACCTACGCAGGGGCCTCCAAGGCCGACGCCGGGCGTGTTGTCGTGGTCAACGTGCTCCTGGGCGTCGGGATCGATGAGGTCAACTCCGGCTACGACCAGGCCCCTGACGATATCGTCGGAGCGCCCGAGGCCGGTGACCGTATGGGCGCTCAGGTGGCCGTCGTCAACCGCGCGCCCGAGACGAACAGCACCGCCTCCAGCCTGGTGATGGCCGTCGGCGTGCCGGGGGAGGACATCGGCACGGTCGTCGACGCAGGTGCGGTGAGCGTCTTTGGCCTGATCGGCGCGCCGGGCGACAACGACCGATGGATCGAGGCGGGCAACGGCTCCGGCATGCCGGGTACCCCGGGCACCTCGCAGAAGACGGGCACCAGCCTGCACGGCACGCAGACCAGCCTGTACATCGGCATGCCCTACGGCCCCGGCGCCTATGGCTCGCTGTACGCGATGCAGTGGACGAACGTGACCGGCGGCACCGTCCAGCCGGTCACCACCTATGCACCGGGGACGGGAGGCCTTCCGGCCGCCGGGCTGCGGTTCGGAATGACGGCTCGATGAAGAACGACTCTCCGGGCGCGTAGGCCCCGGATACCGGCAGGCCACAGTTTCCATTCCGATGCTGCTGGCGAATTCGAGTCCTCACGTGACGTCGGCTTCCACGACGTGGTTGGTCATGGAAGCCGACGTCGTCGTGGTGGAGAGGAATGTTGATGTCGATGCGGGGAGCGGCAAACAGGGGCGGCCGGTCCGCCTCTCCCACGGTATCGATCGCGGATAATTTTAGACTGAATCCAATGTAGGATGGTTCCATAGCATCACCAGGAGGCCATCCATGTACGAACCGATCCGCACCGAATCGGTCCACACACCGGCCGACCGCGCCGACGACTACCCGCACCGTTCCCGCGAGGAAGAGCTGGACATCCAGCTCGCCGGGCGCCTGGCCGCACTTCTCGCGGTCACCGACGAGCTGGACCTCGGCGCGGCGGGCGACCGCATCGCCGAGCAGGTGGCCAGGCTGCGCGGCACGCCACCCACCCGGCACGCCGGTCGAACCGATGCACCCGCACTCGCGCTCCACCGCCGCGCCCATGCCCTCGCGGGCCGCGCTCTGGTGGTGGCCGCGTCCCGCGCCGACACGGCCGTCGCGATCCTCGCGGCCGAGCGCATGGACGCCCACGCGGAGGCGGTCGCCACCTCCACCGCCGCCTCGTCGCACCTGGTCGGCGCCCTCTGACTGCCCCGGTCCACGGGCCGCCGGCGCGTGGACCGGGTGGCGCGTGGACCGGGTGGCGCCCATGAGCCGGACCGTACTCACCCGGTCACAACACGCCTACGAACAGAGCTAGTTGCGGACTCGCACCGTGGCCGACGCCGTCGATGCGCTGTGCAGGGCGTCGCCCGCGTAGCCGACCTCGTACGTCACCTGGCCGGCGGCCCGGGGCAGGTCGTTGATCGCGAAGGTGCCGTCGGCCGCGACGGCTGCCGATGTCAGCGTGCCGGTTCCCTTTCTGTCGGTGCGCTGCACGGAAAGGGTGATCCCGGCGGGAAGCGCACGTCCCTGACCGGTCAGGGTGCCGGTGATCGTCAGCCCCTCGCTCTTGGTCGCCTCCGCGGGGGCCGTGAGCGTGATGGTGGTCGGGGCCTTGGCGACCGTGACCGAGAGGGTGGTGTCCTCGGCCGGGCGGTGGGTGACGTCACCGGTGAAGGTGACGGTGTAGGTGGCGTCGCCGACCAGTGACGGGACGTCGAGAACGGTGAACGAACCGTCGGCGTCGACCTCGACGGGGGCCAGTTTGCGGTCGCCGTTCGCGTCGTGCCGTACCGCGGTGACCCTGACCGGCTCGGCGGGCGCGGGTCCGTCCAGCTCCAACCGGCCCCGGATACCGAGAGGTTCACCGACTACGGGCTGCCCCGGGGTGGTGGAGAGCGCGCCGGTGAAGCGGGAGTCGTACTGGGCGGCCGGGGGCTGGATGACATGCAGCCAGTACTCGGAGCCGGACGCGTTGGTGGTGACGGCGAAGAGGCGCGCCCCGTCCTTCGACCAGCTGAGCCCGCGCGGTGCGATCCGGCCCCCGTCGAGCGCACCCTCGAAGGCGAACTCCAGCGGTGCCGTGCCGTCAGCCGGGTCCGCGGGCTGCACCAGCAGGTCGGGCGTGGACCCGGTCGCGCCGGCGCCCCGCGCGATGTACGTGCCGTCGCCGCTGAAGGCGACCGCGGAACTCTTGGCCCCCTCGGGCAGCGGCTGGTACCCGGTCGGCGCGTCGGACAGATCGGCGGCGTCCAGGAGACGGGTGCCCGCACCGTGGGCGGCGTCGGCGACGGCGATCCGCCGGCCGTCGGCGGACTGCGCGACGTCCTTCATGTCGAGTGCGCCGCGGCCCTCGCTGTCCGCGAACCGCCGCTCCGGGCCACGCACGAGCGTGTCGCCGCTCGCGTCGAACGTGGTGAGGAACGGGTTCGGCTCCCCCGCGCTGGCGGCCTGTGCCATGACCAAGCGGTCGGGCGCCTCGGGGCCACTCGCCAGCCGCAGCCGACCCGTGGCGTTCCAGCCGGTGTTGACGGACTGGGTGCCGTTCGTGCCGTGCAGCCAGTTCTGGCGGGTGTCGCAGTCGAAGTAGTACGGCGTCTCGGTGTGCCATACCTTGCCGCCGGCGAAGGCGACATCGCGCGGGCAGCTCACGTCGTACGAGGCAAAGGTGAAGCCGGTGCGCGCCTGTGTCACGGTGTCGAACGCGAGGATCCCCGAGGACTGCGAGACGTAGAGTGTCCCGCTGTCCGTGCTGAGGGCCATCCCGGACGGCGCGGTGCCGGTGGGCAGCGAACCGACCTTCTGTCCCTCGAAGTTGTAGACGTGGACCTGGTTCGCGACCCTGTCCCTGCGGTCGTCCGTGATGTAGACCCGCTCGTGCACGGAGTCGACGACCATGGCCGAGTACGACGAGATCGGCAGCTTCGCCACGGTGTCGCCGGCCACGGGACCGTCGGCCGCGCGGGCGGCGGTCGGCGCGAGTGCGGTGAGTCCCGCGGTGGTGAGTGTCAGCGCGGCCAGCGTCGCCGCGATGCGTCCATGGTGCCGGATCTTGTTCAACTGAGTCCCCCACAGGCCCGGTTGGCCCTCCGGCCAGGCTCGACCGAAGGTGATGTGAAGGGACATCGAAGCGTTGTGGAGGTGTTGTGCGCAAGGATACGGCGATGCTTGGACGTTCTCTATAAAAGGGGCGGGAAAGAGCGGCCCCCGGAACCGTGAGGGGATTCCGGGGGCCTTACGACCTCGCCCACGGGTGAGGTCGTTACCGCGGCGGGCCGTTGACCCCACAGGTCAGGGCGGATGTCTGGAGACCCGGCCGCGGGGTGTGTGGGGGCGCACCCACGCGGGGTGCGCCCGGGGGGCGTCAGCCCAGGCGCTGGACCAGCGCGCGGTACTCGTCCCACAGTTCCTTCGGCGCGTGGTCACCGAAGGTGTTGAGGTGCTCGGGGATCAGACCCGCCTCCTCGCGCCAGACTTCCTTGTCGACGTTGAGCAGGAAGTCCAGGTCGGAGTCGGAGAGGTCCAGGCCGTCGGTGTCCAGGGCGCCCTTGGCGGGCAGGATGCCGATCGGCGTCTCGACGCCCTCGGCCTTGCCGTCCAGGCGCTCGACGATCCACTTCAGGACGCGGCTGTTCTCACCGAAGCCCGGCCACACGAACTTGCCCGCTTCGTTCTTGCGGAACCAGTTCACGTAGTAGATCTTCGGCAGCTTGGACTGGTCGGACTTGTCGGCGCCGACCTTGATCCAGTGGTTCATGTAGTCGCCCATGTTGTAGCCGCAGAACGGCAGCATGGCGAACGGGTCGCGGCGCAGCTCGCCGACCTTGCCCTCGGCGGCGGCGGTCTTCTCGGAGGCGACGTTGGCTCCGAGGAAGACGCCGTGCTGCCAGTTGAAGGACTCGGTGACCAGCGGTACGGCCGAGGCGCGGCGGCCGCCGAAGAGGATGGCCGAGATCGGCACGCCCTTCGGGTCCTCCCACTCGGGCGCGATGATCGGGCACTGGCCGGCCGGGACGGTGAAGCGGGCGTTGGGGTGGGCGGCGGGCGTGTCGGACGCAGGCGTCCAGTCGTTGCCCTTCCAGTCCGTGAGGTGGGCCGGAGTGGCCTCGGTCATGCCCTCCCACCAGACGTCGCCGTCGTCGGTGAGCGCGACGTTGGTGAAGACGGAGTTGCCCCACATGGTCTTCATGGCGTTCGCGTTGGTGTGCTCGCCGGTGCCGGGCGCGACGCCGAAGAAGCCGGCCTCGGGGTTGATCGCGTAGAGGCGGCCGTCCTCACCGAACCGCATCCAGGCGATGTCGTCGCCGATGGTCTCGACGGTCCAGCCGGAGATCGTGGGCTCCAGCATGGCGAGGTTGGTCTTGCCGCAGGCGCTCGGGAACGCGGCGGCGACGTATTTCGCCTCACCCTGCGGCGGCGTGAGCTTGAGGATGAGCATGTGCTCGGCGAGCCAGCCCTCGTCGCGCGCCATGACGGAGGCGATGCGCAGCGCGTAGCACTTCTTGCCGAGCAGGGCGTTGCCGCCGTAGCCGGAGCCGTACGACCAGATCTCGCGGTCCTCGGGGAAGTGCGAGATGTACTTGGTGGAGTTGCACGGCCACGGAACGTCCTCCTGGCCCTCTTCCAGGGGAGCGCCGAGCG
Organism: Streptomyces sp. NPDC018000; assembly: GCF_044328025.1. Taxonomy (NCBI): domain Bacteria; kingdom Bacillati; phylum Actinomycetota; class Actinomycetes; order Kitasatosporales; family Streptomycetaceae; genus Streptomyces; species Streptomyces sp. NPDC018000. The sequence continues at coordinate 453,794 of NZ_JBIRGM010000001.1, read as the reverse complement.
TGTGGACGGCCTTGACGAAGAAGCCGTCGGTGCCGAGCTCGTCGAGCACGGCCTGTCCCATGCGCGTCATGGTGCGCATCGAGACGGCGACGTAGGCGGAGTCGGTGATCTCGACGCCGATCGCGGACAGCGGGGAGCCGACGGGGCCCATGCAGAACGGGACGACGTACATCGTGCGGCCGCGCATGGAGCCGCGGAAGATGCCCCGCTCACCCGTGAAGCTGTTTCCTTCTTCCCCGGTGAAGATGGCCCGCATCTCGGCGGGGGCCTTCCAGTGGTTCGTCGGGCCCGCGTCCTCCTCCTTCTCGGAGCAGATGAACGTACGGTCCTCGACGCGCGCGACGTCGCTCGGGTCGGACGCGGCGTAGTAGGAGTTCGGGCGCTTGGTCTCGTCCAGCTTCGTGAACGTGCCCTTGGCCACGAGTTCCCCGCACAGGCGCTCGTACTCGGCCTCGGAGCCGTCGCACCAGACCACCTGGGCCGGCTCGGTGATGGCTGCGATCTCGTTCACCCAGGAGATGAGCTCCTGGTGATGGGTGGGGGCAGTGAGGGGAGCCGCGATGTCGCGCGCCACGATCGCTCCTTGAAGAGGGTGTCTGTTTGGTAGTTGCCCCGTGGGGGCTGCGACCCGGACGCTTCGACCCCTTCGAATCTCGTTGGCGCTCATCCGGTGCCGACCGCACTCATTTGATCATCCGACCGATTCACCCATATGTCCAGGGGAGCGCACACGTGAGCATCGCCACTCGTGGCTCGTACCTACGGTGGCGTAGGTACGATGCGGGAATGACTGCTGCCGTCGCGCCCGAGCCGGCCGGGCTGGAAACAGCCGAGTCCGACACCGTCCCGGTGAAGCCCCGAATGCGTGGCTGGCTGCACGCCGGAATGTTCCCCGCCGTGATCGTCGCGGGGATCGTGCTGGTCGCGCTGACGGACAGCGTCCGCGGCCGGATCGCCTGCGGCATCTACGTCCTGACCGCGTGCCTGCTGTTCGGTGTGAGCGCGCTCTACCACCGCGGCACCTGGGGGCCGCGCGGCGAGGCGGTGCTCCGCAGGCTCGATCACGCCAATATTTTCCTGATCATCGCGGGCACCTACACCCCGCTGACGCTGCTCCTGCTCCCCGAGGCGACCGGGACGCCGCTCCTGTGGGCGGTCTGGGCGGCGGCGGCCGCGGGCATCGCCTTCCGGGTGTTCTGGGTCGGCGCCCCGCGCTGGCTCTACACGCCCTGCTACCTGGCGATGGGCTGGGCGGCGGTCTTCTTCCTGCCGGACTTCATGCGGACCGGCGGGGTCGCGGTGCTGGTGCTGATCGTCGTCGGCGGGCTGCTCTACAGCGCCGGCGGCGTCATCTACGGCATCAAGCGGCCCAATCCGTCACCGCGGTGGTTCGGCTTCCACGAGGTCTTCCACTCGCTGACCCTGGCCGCCTTCGTCGTGCACTACGTCGGCATCTCACTGGTGGCCTACAACCACCCCTGAGCACCCTCCGCCCCCCTCTCCCGCAATGGCCGTGGCTTGAAAGCCGCAGCCATTCGTCATGCCAGGCCCCCGGCACCCCAGAAACATTGACACTCACCACCTTTTGAGAGTTACTTTCACTTGACTGTGAGTACGGCAGACGGGCAGCGCTCTCGGGATCGCGCTGCTGGGAAGCCTGCTCGCCGGTGCGTACAGCGGCCGGCTCGACACCACCGGCGTTCCTGACGAGCCTCCCCGCCCCGTCGCAGGAGCGGACGGAGATGGCCCCGGCGCCCGTCGATGGCTGACAATGGCAATCATGGCCGCCACCTCTCGTACCCCTTCCGTTTCCGCCCCCGGGACGCAGCCCCAGCTGGGGCTGCGCGAACGGAAGAAGCTCAGGACCAGGATCGCGATCCGCCGGGCGACATACCGGCTGATCTCCGAGCAGGGGTACGACGCGACGACGATCGAGCAGATCGCGGAGGCGGCCGAGGTGTCCCCGAGCACCGTCTTCCGATACTTCGCGACCAAGGAGGACATCGTCCTCACCGACGAGTACGACCCGGTCATGGAGGCCGAGCTGCGGAACCGGCCGGCCGACGAACCGCCGCTGGAGTCGCTGCGGTTCCTCATGACCAAGGCGCTGACGGCGTTTCTCGCGGCCGAGGAGGAGGAGCTGCGGCAGCGCACCCGGCTGATGGTGGAGGTCCCCGCCATCCGGGCGCGGATGACGGAGACCATGTCGGACACGGCGAAGATTCTGGCCCGGGCGCTCGCCGACCGCAGCGGCCGCAGCCCCGACGACCTGGAGATCCGGGTGTTCATCGCGGCGGTGCTGGGGGCGCTGCGCGAGGTGACGCTGTACTGGGGCGAGCACGGTCAGGAGGGCGACCTGATCGCACTGATCGGCCAGGCGCTGGACACGCTCGAAGGCGGTCTGACGCTGTAGGAGGGGGCCCTCCGCCCTCGGCCCCGCACGGCCCGTCCCTCGGCCCCGCACGGCTCGTCCCTCGGCCCCGTACGGCACCGCCCTCGGTCCCCGTACAGCTCCGTCCTCAGTCCCCGGACAGGCCCGATCCGAGACTCCGCGCCAGTTCCTGCGGATCCGTCGTCGGCGCATCGCACACGAAGTGCCTGCACACATACGCCGTCGGCGCCCCGCCCAGCATCGGCCGGTCCGCCAGCAGCGGGAACTCCGTCCCTGCCGTCTCCCCCGCAGCCACCACCGCACCGGGCGCCCGTCCCAGCAGCGCCGTACGGTGCAGTTCGCCGCCGACCGGTCCGGCGACCGCGACCTCGCGCGGCCCGTCGAGCAGTGCCTCGGCGACGGCGAGCCCCCAGCCGATGAACCGGGGAACCCGCGGGCCGAGCGCCTTCACCACGCCCAACGCCCCCTCCGCTGCGGCGCGATGGGCCTCGGAGCCGGTGTACGCGGCGTACGAGAGCAGCGCACCGGCCGCCGCCGTCCAGCCCGCCGGGGTGGCGCTGTCGGTGGGGTCCTGCGGGCGGCGGATGAGCTGCTCGGCGTCGTCCGCCGTGTCGTACAGCTGCCCGCCCTCGCCGGTGAAGTGCTGGAGCACGATGTCGAGCAGGAAGCCCGCGAACTCCAGCCAGACGCCCTCGCCGGTGACCGCGGCCAGGGTGAGAAAACCCTCCGCGACATCGCCGTAGTCCTCCAGGACCCCGGCGTGCCCGCCGGTCCGCCCGTCCTTCGACGTACGGGCCAGCCGGGCGACGTCGCCCATGTGCACCCGTACCAGCAGATCCGCCGCCTCGGTGGCGCGCTCGATCAGGTCGGGCCGGTCGAAGTACGCTCCGGTCTCGGCGAGCGCTGCGACGGCCAGGCCGTTCCAGGCGGCGACCACCTTGTCGTCCCGCCCGGGACGCGGGCGCAGCTCACGCGCGGCCAGCAGCCTGGCCCGTACATCGGCGGCCCGTTCCGCGTCCGCCGCGGTGCCCGTCCGCGCGAGCCGGAGAACCGAGGCGCCCTCCTCGAACGTGCCCTCCTCCGTCACCCCGAAGTACTCGGCGGCGAAGGCGGCGTCCCGGTCGCCGAGGACCTCCCGCAGCTGTTCGGGCGTCCATACGTAGTACGCGCCCTCGACATGCCGGCCGTCCCCGTCCTCGCTGTCGGCGTCGAGCGCGGAGGCGAAACCGCCCTCCGCCGTGCGCAGCTCGCGCACCATGAAGTCGGCGGTCTCCAGGGCGACCCGGCGGGCCGGTTCCGAGCCCGTCGACCGCCACAGGTGTGCGTACACCCGGCAGAGCAGCGCATTATCATAAAGCATCTTCTCGAAGTGCGGAACGACCCACTCCCGGTCCACCGAGTAGCGGGCGAAACCCCCGCCGAGCTGGTCGTACATCCCGCCCCTGGCCATCGCGTCGCAGGTGTCGGCGGCCATCTGGAGGGCGCCTTGCGCCCCGGTGCGGGCATGGTGACGCAGCAGGAACTCGATGGTCATGGACGGCGGGAACTTGGGCGCGCCGCCGAACCCGCCGCGTTTGTCGTCGTACTCGCGGGTGAGCCCGAGCAGCGCCTGCGCCAGCTCCGCCTCGCCGGGCAACCCCTCGCCACCGCGTGCGAGGGAGCGCTGGGTGAGGTCGTGGACGATGCCTGCGGCCACCTCGGCGACCTCGTCGGGCCGGTCGGTCCAGGCAGCCGCGACACCTTCGAGTACCTGGCGGAAGGACGGCATGCCATGGCGAGCCTCGGGCGGGAAGTAGGTGCCGAAGTAGAAGGGTTCGGCGTCGGCGGTCAGGAAGACGGTCATCGGCCAGCCGCCCTGCCCGGTGGCGGCTTGCACAGCCTCCATGTACACGGCGTCCACGTCGGGACGCTCTTCACGGTCCACCTTGACGCAGACGAAGTGCTCGTTCATGTACGCGGCGGTGTCGTCGTCCTCGAAGGACTCCTGCGCCATGACGTGGCACCAGTGGCAACTGGAGTACCCCACGCTCAGCAGTACGGGCACCCCGCGCCCCCGGGCCTCGTCGAAGGCCTCCTTCGCCCAGGGCCACCAGTGGACCGGGTTGTCGGCGTGCTGGAGGAGATAGGGGGAGGTCTCGTCGGCAAGGCGGTTCGGCATACGTCCATAGTCGCGTACTGGGGCGGTGGGATCCGCCTGCGGCACGGCACAGCCGCCCCTGGGCGGCCCGGGGAACGGGCCGCCCTGAATCCGCGGCACCGCGGAAGCTCGACCTGGCGGAGGCGATCGCCCTCTGCGACCCGGACGGGCGCCGTGGCTCGACCGGATTGTCGGCATGCCGGAGGAGGTACGGGGAAGTCTCACGGTCCAGGCGATTCGGCATACCTCCGTCCTCTCGCAGGCCCGGTTGATCGCATCGCTCTCTCGCGCTGACGCGCCGTACCCAGCACACTGGGCGGCGATGGCAGCGGGGGCAGTTGCATTCGTCGTATCCGGAGGGGGACGCATATGCGGGACAGCCATCGGGCGGAAGCCGAACGGCTGTTGGTACGCGCCGTCGAGGAAGAGGTACGGCGGTCGGGTGGCCGGGCGGATGCCGGTGCGCTGATGGCGCGCGGGCGGGCCGCGCTCGACTCCCTGGCGGCCGGCGCGGCGGACGAGTACGCCGCGTATCTCCAGGCGCTGGACGCGGCGGAGGCCGGACAGCGTCCGCTGTCACGGCGGTTCAGCCGATCGGCCATCGGAACTCCACTGCTGGTCACGGGAGTTGCCGCGGTCGCCGCCTTCGGTGCGGATGTCGCGTTCGGTACGGCGGCGGGGACGGCCCTCGGCGCGGGCGCCGTGGTCGCGGTCGCGGGGGCCGCGACGACCGTCGCCAAGGTCACCGCATCGCACTGGCCCGCCGCCCACCGGCGTGCGGGTGCGCTCGGGCAGCCCGGCGGCGCCGAACAGCTGCGGCTGCAGTGGCTGGCGGCGCTGGAGGTACGGGGCATCCGCCCGTACCTCGACCAGCAGCGGATGCTCGCAGCCTCGTCGCGCACACCGGCGAAGAAGGTCTCCGCGCAGGCGGGGACCGCCCCGTCACTGCGTGGCGGGGACCGCAGCGCAGCGGCCCGTATGCGCGCGATCCTCGATCAGTCGTTCGGTCATCTGCCCGCGTCCGATGGGCCGTTCGCCGGGCGGCGGGCCGAGCTGGCGCAGATCGCGCGGTGGGTGCGGGAGGGCCGCGCGTCGACGGAGACCGAGCCGACCGTCGTCGTCCTGCACGGTGCGCCCGGCTCCGGGCGCACCGCGCTCGCGGTACGGGCGGCGCACAGCCTGAAGGATCAGTTCCGGGGCGCCTGCGTGGTGGACCTGCGCGGCGGTGTGGCCGGGGAGGCGCCGCTGCCGACACGTGACGCGCTGCTGCATCTGCTGAACCGGCTGGGCGCGCCCCGCGAGCAGCTGCTGTTCCGGGACGGGGGCGCCGCCGGGCGTGCGGAGCCGGGGGCTCGGAGCGGCGCCCTTGCCGAGCAGCAGGCACGGCGGCTGAGCGAGCTGTACCACCGGCATCTGACCGGCACCCCCGTGACGATCGTGCTGGACGACGCCGGCGACGCGGCCCAGGTCCGCACGCTGGTCCCGGAGCGTTCCGACAGCCTCGTCCTCGTCACCGCCCGCGAGCCCCTGGAGCTGCCCGCCGACATCCCGGCCCGGGTCCATCAGCTGCCGGTCGGCGCGCTGGACGCGGCGGGCGCGGAGGAGCTGCTGCGTGAGGCGGCCGAGGCGCAGGAGCAGGGGCCGTACGACTCCCAGTCGACGGACACGGTCACCGAACTGTGCGGCGGGCTGCCGCTGGCGCTGCGTCTGGCGGGCTCCTCGCTCGGTCCACGTACCCGGAGCGCGCTCGCCGCCGATCTCGCCGCGTACGGTCCGGTCGGGCCGGTCGAGCGGGCGCTGTGGCTGCGCTACACCGACCAGTCCGAGCAGGCGCGGCGGCTGCTGCGCCGGCTCGCGCTGGCCGGGCGGGCCAGCCTGGGCGCCGCGGCGGCGGCCGCGCTGCTCTCGACCGACGAGCAGGAGGCCGAGCGGCTGCTGACGGCACTGGCCGGGGCCGGGCTCCTGGACCATGTGCGGGGCTCGCGCTACCGGCTGCACGATCTCGTACGGGGCTTCGCCCTGGCCCGGCTGCGGGACGAGGAGGAAGCGGCGGACCGTACCGCGGCCCAGGGGCGGCTGATCCAGAACTACGCGGAGCTGGCCGGTGCCGTGATCCGCATGGTGGACGGCAAGATGTCCACCCGGGCCGGGCAGTTCGGCTCACACGGGTTCGGTTCGCTGGACGCGGCGCTGCGCTGGCTGGACGACGAGTCGAGCTTCATCACGTCGGCGCTGCGGCACGCGGAGGGCGTCGACCAGGGGGCCGTGCTGGATCTCCTGGGCGCGCTGTGCGACTACTGCCTGCTGCGCGGCGATCTCTACCGGCTGGGCGAGATCAGCGAGTTGACGCAGGCCGTGGACAAGGGGCTGCTGGAGCGGTCCGTGCAGTGGCGTACCGGCATCGCGGCGCGTCAGCTCGGCGAGCTGGACAAGGCGCGCACCACGCTGTCGTCGGTCGTCGGGCTGTACCGGGAGGCGCAGCACGAGGCGGGTACGGCGCTGGCGCTGTGCTCGCTCGGCATCACCCTGCACCACCAGGGCAATCTGACCGAGGCGTCGGCGCGGCTGCGGGAGGCGATCGAGCTGCAGTCCTCCGACGAGCAGGCCGAGGACCGGGCCTGGTCGCTGCACGCCCTGGCCGCCGTCGAGCGCGACCGGGGCCATCTGGCCCGGGCGCTGGCCCTCCTGGACACCGCGCTGGCCCTGCACCGGGAGGGCGAGTCGCTGCACGGCGAGGCGTGGACGCAGTTCCAGCTGGGCCAGACCCTGCTGCGGATGGGCGATGTGGGGCGGGCAAAGGACGCGCTGCGTACGGCCCTGGAGCTGTACAGCCGCACCCGTGACGAGCGCGGCGAGGCGTGGGCACTGACCCAGCTGGCCCGCGCCCGGCTGCTGGACGGCGACCCGGCCCCGGCGGCCGAGGAGCTGAACCTGGCCCTGGCCCGCCACCGCGACAACGAGGACGCGCGCGGCGAGGCGTGGACGCTGTACTACCTGGGCCAGGCCCTGGAGGAGAGCGGTGACACCGACCAGGCGGTGCGGCAGCTGGAGCGGGCCCGCACGATGTTCTCCCGGATGCGGGACGCGTACGGGCTGGCGTGCGCCCGGCACCACTCCGGCCGGGTCACCCGTGACCAGCGGGCCGCCCAGACCGGGAACCTCCGCAACTCCGGCTTCGCCCGCCAGCTCCTGATCGACGCCCGGGCCGACTTCCGGCGCATCAAAGTCGCCCACGGCGAGGCCTGGACGTGCCTGGAGCTGGCCCTGATCGACGCGGGCAACAACCGCGCCCCGCAGGCGCTGGAGCTGTGCGGCGAGGCCGCGGAGCTGTTCGGCTCCTACGGCGACACACGGGGCGCGGACTGGGCCCGCTTCCTGCGCTGCACGCTGCTGCCGTACGCGTCACCGGGCGGCAGCGAGGTGGGCACGGTGGTGGCCCAGCAGGAACTGGCCGACCTGCTCCTGGCCGGCCACCCGACGCGCGACAGCAAGCTGGCGGACTTCGCGGAGGCGTTCACCGTGGTGCTGAACCGCGGCGTGGACCTGGAGGACGGCTGGCAGGCGTGGCGCCTGGGCATGACGCCCACACGCCACGCACGGGAGGTCATGGGCGTGCAGCTGCGGCCATGACCAGCCCGTCCGGCGATCGGGGGCGTCTTACGGCCTCACCCATGACTGGAAGGACGAGGCGGCCACCGGACGCCCCGGTACCGCCCCGCGCCTACTTCCGCTTCGTGGATCCCGCACCCGCGGCAACCGCGTCACCGGACGCCGCCTCCGGGTCCGGGGCCTCCTCGAAGTCGACCTTGCCCATGTGGCGGTTCATGGACTTCATCAGCAGCCACACGCCCCCGGCGAGCGCCGCGAAGACGAGGAAGCCGAGAACGCCGGGAGTCACCTTGTCCGGGTCGAGGTCCTCGGCGAGAGGGACGAGATGGGTCAGTGCCTGAGTCGCGTACATATCAGGCATTGTCGCGGATGCCCGCGAAGAGGTCGCTCTCGGGGAGGGAAGTAGCGACGAGAGACTTCGCCAGCTCGTACTCCTCGGTCGGCCAGACTTCCTTCTGGATGTCCATCGGGACGCGGAACCAGCCGCCGTCGGGGTCGATCTGCGTCGCGTGCGCGATCAGCGCCTTGTCGCGGATCTCGAAGAAGTCCGCGCACGGAACATGCGTGGTCAGCGTGCGTTCCTCGCGCTCGAACTCCTTCCAGCGCTTCAGCCACTCGCCGTACGGGGACTCCAGGCCACGGGCCAGCAGCGCCTCGTGGAGCGCCACCGTGCGCGGACGGTTGAAGCCCTGGTTGTAGTAGAGCTTCTGCGGCTGCCAGGCCGGACCGAACTCCGACTCGGGGAACGTCTCGGTGTCCGCCGCACCGTCGAACGCGATCATCGTGACCTTGTGGGTCATGATGTGGTCGGGGTGCGGGTACCCGCCGTTCTCGTCGTACGTCGTGACGACCTGCGGCCGGAACGCACGGATGCTGCGGACGAGACGCCCCGCGGCCTTCTCCTCGTCCTCCAGCGCGAAGCAGCCCTCGGGCAGCGGCGGCAGCGGGTCGCCCTCGGGCAGACCCGAATCGACGAAGCCGAGCCACTCCTGCTTGACGCCCAGGATCTCCCTGGCCTCGTCCATCTCCTTCTTGCGCACCTCGTGGATGTTCTCCTCGATGTACGCGTCGCCCTGGAGCTTCGGGTTGAGGATGGAGCCGCGCTCGCCTCCCGTGCAGGTCACGACCAGCACGTCCACCCCCTCGGACACATACTTGGCCATGGTGGCCGCACCCTTGCTCGACTCGTCGTCGGGGTGGGCGTGAACGGCCATCAGTCGCAGCTGCTCAGTCAAGACTCGATCCTCGTTGATTGGCCGCCGTCGAGAGGTGTCGTCCGAAGGGACGTCAGCGTGGGGTGGCGGTCGGGTGGCGGATGGCGGGCTTCTATAGTGACCGAACCGGGGGGCGGAAAATTCCTGGATCCCCGGTACGGGAGGAACGATCATGACTGCGGTGCGCGAGGCGCTTCCGGAGAACCGCTACGGCCGCTCCGCGGACCAGCGCGCCGACCGCAAGCTCAAGATCATCGGTTCGGTGCTGGGCGTCGCTTTTCTCGGCATGATCGGCTGGATCGGTTACGACTACATCGCCGGGCAGGGCATCAGGGCCGAGGTGATCAAGTTCAAGGTCGTCTCGGACGAGCGGGTCGAAGTGCACCTGGAGGTACGCAAGGACACGGACGCCAAGGGCTACTGCACGCTCCGCTCGCAGCACGAGGACGGCAGCGACGTGGCCCGCAAGGACTTCCGCTTCGACGAGCAAACGGACCGTATCGACCGCGTCCTGTCCATGCGTACGACATCCCGGGCGACCAGCGTCGAGCTGCTGGGCTGTACCGAGGACGGCGGGGCGGCACATTGACCGCCGCACGCCGGGGCTGAACCGCGCATATAGGCGCTGACCTGCCCATACGCAGTCCTGACGGCTTACCTCCTCCCCCTTTTCCTGTGGAATTGTTAGGCTCGTGGTTTCGCCCACCCGTGGAGGCACATGCTTACGGGTAGGGCGATGCTTTGTATTCCCAGTACCGACGAGGAGCACCTGTGACCCAGACCAGCGAAAACGTCACCTGGCTCACGCAGGAGGCGTACAACCAGCTCAAGGCCGAGCTGGAGTACCTGTCTGGTCCCGCGCGCACGGAAATCTCCGTAAAGATCGCGGCGGCCCGTGAGGAGGGTGACCTCCGGGAAAATGGCGGGTATCACGCGGCCAAGGAGGAGCAGGGCAAGATGGAGTTGCGGGTGCGCCAGCTCACCCAGCTCCTGGAGCACGCGAAGGTCGGCGAGTCACCTGCCGACGACGGCGTGGTCGAGCCCGGCATGGTGGTGACGATCGCCTTCGACGGCGACCCGGAGGACACGCTGACGTTCCTGCTCGCCTCGCGCGAGTACGCGAGCTCGAACATCGAGACGTACTCCCCGCAGTCGCCGCTCGGCACCGGCGTGAACGGCAAGAAGATGGGCGAGGACGCCGAGTACGAACTGCCGAACGGCAAGACGGCCACCGTGAAGATCCTCGCGGCGAAGCCCTACACGGGCTGATCCCGCACCACTGACGCGGGGAGCCTCCGGCCCGTCGGGCCGGAGGCTCCCCGCGTGTGCGGCCGCGTCGGCGAGGCTGAACCGCTCCAGAGCGCCATAACGCGATACATCGCGCAACCTGAGGGTCAGCTCATCACCAGATAGCCCGCCTCGCGCAGCGCCGCCGAGACCTCCTCGCAGTGCTCCGGCCCCTTCGTCTCCAGCTGCAGCTCCACCTCGACCTCGGTGAGCCCGAGCCGGGGATCGGTCCGCACATGGCCGATGTCAAGAACGTTGGCATCGAGCACCGAGAGGACGGCCAGCAGCGTCGCCAGCGCGCCGGGGCGGTCGGTCAGCCGCAGCCGCAGACTCAGATAGCGGCCGGCCGCCACCATGCCGTGGGTCAGGATGCGCTGCATCAGCAACGGGTCCACATTGCCGCCCGACAGCAGCGCGACCACCGGGCCGTGGAACGATTCCGGGTTGCTCAGCAGCGCCGCCACCGGGCTCGCACCGGCCGGTTCCACCACCAGCTTCGCCCGCTCCAGACAGAGCAGCAGCGCGCTGGACAGCTCGTCCTCGGAGACCGTACGAACCTCGTCGACCAGCTCTCTGACCAGCTCGAACGGCACATCGCCGGGGCGCCCCACCTTGATGCCGTCCGCCATCGTGTTCAGCGAGCCGATCGACACCGGGTGCCCCGCGGCCAGCGACGGCGGATAGCAGGCCGCGCCCGCCGCCTGCACGCCGACGATCCGCACATCGGGCCGGACCGCCTTGACCGCCACCGCGATGCCCGCGGCGAGACCGCCACCGCCGATCCCGACGACGATGGTGCGCACCTCGGGGCACTGTTCAAGGATCTCCAGGCCCACCGTGCCCTGTCCGGCGATGATGTCCGGGTGGTCGAAAGGGTGGATGAAGACCGCACCGGTCTCCTGCGCGTACTCCTGGGCGGCGGCCAGCGTCTCGTCGACGACATGGCCGTGCAGCCGGACCTGTGCCCCGTACTCGCGGGTGGCCGTCACCTTCGGCAGCGGCGCCCCGACCGGCATGAAGACCGTCGACCGCACACCGAGCAACGCAGAGGCGAGTGCCACACCCTGCGCATGGTTTCCGGCGCTCGCGGCGACGACTCCGGCCGCCCGCTCCACCGGGGACAGGCCCGCGATCCGCACATATGCGCCACGCAGTTTGAACGAACCGGTCCGCTGCAGGTTCTCGCACTTGAAGTGGACCGGCGCGCCCACCAGTTCGGTCAGGTGGCGGCTGCCTTCCATGGCGGTCACTCTGGCGACGCCGGAGAGCATCTTCTGCGCCCCGCGTATGTCGTCGAGGATCAGCAGGGGGAAACGGCCGGGCGCGCGGAAGTTCATACCGCAAGTCTCGCAGCTCGGCAGTGTACCGGGCGTTGCGGCTCGGCAGTGTGCCGGATGCTTTGTGCGGTCCCCTCCTGCGCCGTTGTCCACAGGTTTGTGCGGCACTGGTACGCGTTGCCCCGAGGCCGCGTACTCTGTCCCCCACCCACCCGACACCGTACGAAGAGAGCCCCCGGCCATGCCCCCTCAGGACATGACGACAGCTGCGTCTCCTTCCGGGGGCGCCACCCCCGAACCCACGGCTTCCGACCACGTCCTCGATGCGCTGCAGCACCAGGTCGCGGTATTCGCCCGCCGTGCCGAGCAGACCCGCCTCGGCGGCCTCGGCCAGGTGCGCAATTCCATGGACCGGGCCGCCTATCTGCTGCTCAACCGGCTGGACCGGGAAGGGCCGATGGGCGTCAAAGCACTGGCCGCGGGCATGGGGATCGACTCCTCGACCGTGACCCGGCAGGTCGCACCCCTCGTCGACACCGGTCTGGTCAAGCGCGCCTCGCACCCGGAGGACGGCCGGGCCGTCGTGCTCCAACTGTCGCCGCGCGGCCAGGCACGGCTCGAAGAGGTCCGCGAATCCCGGCGCGAACTCATGACTCAAGTGACGGACGACTGGACGGCCGAGGAGCGCGAGACGTTCTGCACGCTGCTCACCCGGTTCAATCTGGCACTGGCCGCCCGCCAGACCTCTCCCCAGGCGCCCCGGCCGGGTAACGGAAGCGGCAACGCCTGACGACGCTGCGCAGGTTGCCGGGCGCACGCCTCTTGACCAGGAGCCCCGCAACGGCTCGGATGAGGACTGTGCGAGAACGCCAGGCGGGCCGGGAGCGGCGCCGCGCCCAGGAGTTCAAGACCTTCGTGACGGGCGCGGCCGGCCGACTGCTGCACACAGCCACGCTGCTCACCGCCGAACCCATGCAGCCGCCCGGAGCGAACCCCCGGGCCCAGCGGATGCTCACGGCCGCGCTGGCACGAACGTACGCACAGTGGGGACGGCTGCGCGGCGAGGACCCGTACGACCGCACCCGGAGGGAGCTGGTCACCCGGTTCTCCCATGAGGTCTGGCGGCACCACCGGCCGCGCGGCGGGCTGCTGGACCGGCTGACACCGCAGGAGCGCCTCGTTCTCGTGCTGCGACTGTACGAGGGCGTCGCGGAGGAGCAGGCCGCGGCGCTGCTCGGGCTACCGGTGGAGCGGATCCGGGCGATCTGCAACCGTTCGGTGGCCACGATGCGCGGCACCCGCCGGCCCACGGCGCGGTGGGGGTGGCAGCGGCCCCTGGAGGTCGCGCGATGAGCCGTGGCAGCAGCCGGGAGGACGAGGTCCGGCGCATGCTGGACGGTCCGCATCCGCAGGTGCCCACCGATCTGGCACAGCAAGCGGCGGAACGCGGCGGCCGACTGCTGCGCCGGCGCCGTTTCACCCGCTGGCCGGTGATGCTGATGGCGTTCGCCGCGGTGGTGGCCTTCACGGTGTGGGCGGTGGCGGCGGAGCCGTGGCAGCTGCCTCCTGCCGAGACGACACCGCCGCTGGACGGCTGGTGAGGGCGGGCGGGCGGGCTTCAGTGATCAAGCCCGCCCGCGCGCCTTCATCCGCACCGCTCCTTCCCCCGCCCCCCGTTTGCCGGTCGGTCTCAGCCGAGCGCCTGCGTCAGATCGGCGATCAGGTCGTCGGCGGACTCGATGCCGACGGAAAGCCGGACGAGGTCGGCCGGCACCTCCAGCGGGGAGCCGGCCGCCGAGGCGTGCGTCATGCGACCCGGGTGCTCCACGAGGGACTCGACGCCGCCCAGCGACTCACCGAGCGTGAACAGCTTCGCCCGGTTGCAGACGTGGACCGCCGCGTCCTCGCCACCCTTGACACGGAAGGACACCATGCCGCCGAACGCCTTCATCTGCTTGGCGGCGACCTCGTGGCCCGGGTGCCCGGGCAGCCCCGGGTAGAGGACCTGGGTGACCTTGGGGTGCCGGGTCAGCAGATCGGCGATCTTCGTGGCGTTCTCGCAGTGCCGGTCCATGCGGACCGCGAGGGTCTTGATGCCGCGCAGTACCAGCCAGGCATCGAAGGGTCCGGCGACCGCGCCCATCGCGTTCTGGTGGTACGCCAACTCCTCAGCCAGACCAGGGTCGTTGACGATCAGCGCGCCGCCGACGACGTCCGAGTGGCCGCCCATGTACTTCGTGGTGGAGTGCACCACGACGTCCGCGCCCAGGGCGAGGGGCTGCTGGAGGTAGGGGCTGGCGAAGGTGTTGTCGACGACCAGTCGCGCACCCGCCGCGCGGGCCACATCGGCGATCGCGGCGATGTCGGTGATGCCGAGCAGCGGGTTGGACGGGGTCTCCACCCAGATCGCCTTGGTGCGCGGGGTGATCGCCGCCCGTACCGCCGCCACGTCCGAGGTGTCGGCGACCGAGAAGTCCACGCCCCACCGCGAGACGACCTTCGCGAACAGCCGGAACGTGCCGCCGTAGGCGTCGTTCGGGATGACCACATGGTCGCCGGGGGTGAGCAGCGTACGGAGCAGGCAGTCCTCGGCGGCGAGGCCGGAGGCGAAGGCGAGTCCGCGGCGGCCGCCCTCCAGAGCCGCGAGGTTGTCCTCCAGGGCGGTACGGGTCGGGTTGGCGCTGCGGCTGTACTCGTAGCCGCCGCGCAGTCCGCCCACGCCGTCCTGCTTGTACGTGGACACCTGGTAGATGGGCGGGACGACGGCGCCGGTGAGGGGATCGGCGGTGTTTCCCGCGTGGATCGCGAGGGTTTCGAAGCTGTGCTGGTCGCTCATGGGGCCAGAGCGTAGTTCGTCGCGAGGCCCCCCACCCCGCTTCCCGGCCGTCCGGTGACAATGGGGGCATGGAGATTCTCTGGTTCCTGATCGCAATGTGCATGCTCGCCGCGATCGTCGGCCCCTTCGTACTGCGCCGCCGCGGCGGTATCCGTCAGGTCGCACCCGGTTCACCGGACGCCGCCGACCCGGATGCCTATGGCTTCGCACGCCAGGAAGAGCTGGACGTCCGGCTGCCGGGCCCGGACCAGGATCTTCTCGATGTGCTCGATGTCGTGCAGCGTTCCCAGGACTGGCGGGCGGCTTCGCAGTTGCTGGCCGGTACGCCCAAGGAGGGCGAGGTGCGGTGGCAGCGGGTGCAGGCGTTCGCCGGTGCCGCCTCGCTGGAGCTGGCGCAGCAGCCCGGTGTCGGTGGTTCGTGGCTGCGCAAGTGGCGGGCGGATGCGCCGAAGGACGCGGGCGGTGCGGCGGTGCACGCCGAATTCCTGGTGCAGCAGGCATGGCGTTCGTCGACCGCGGGGACGGACGACTTCCGGATCATCCTGGAGGAGGCCCGTACGGTCTGCGGCGAGGCGGCGCTGCTGGCGCCCGGCGACCCGGTCCCGTACCTCGTCGAGCTGGCGGTCGCCCGTGGACTCGGTTACTCGCACGAGCAGTTCGACCAGCTCTGGGCCAAGGTGATCGACCGGGCCCCGGCCCACATGGGCGCGCACCTCGCCGCGCTGCACTACTGGTGCGAGAAGTGGCACGGCTCCCTCGATGACGCCGACCGCTTCGCCACCACGGCCGCCGCCCGCGCCCCGCAGGGCTCACTGCTGGCCGCGCTGCCGCTCTTCGCGGTGTACGAGCATCTGCCCGAGGTCAATCTCGTCCAGGGCTTCTACCGGAGCGCGGTGGTGACCAAGGCGGTCGAGGGCGCACTGTTCGCGGTGCACGCGGCCCGTCCCGACGACCCGATGCTCGCGCACGTCCGCCATCTGCTGGTGCTGTTCCTGGTCCGGATGGAACGCTGGTCGGAGGCGATGAACCAGCTCGTCCGCATCGACGGCCATGTGGGCGCGCTGCCGTGGACCCAGAGCCCCGACCCGGCCGCCGAGTACACGGTCTACCGGGCACTGGCGGTCGCGGGCTACGAGGCGAACGGCGGCAGCCCGGCGACGCTGCCCCGGTAGTCGCGAGCCCCGGTGGCGGACGGGTGCCCGCCAGGCAGACCGGTGACACAACCGGGACGGGATGGCGGTGACACCACCGGGGCAGCGGCCCGGCACCCGTTCCCCGGGCACTGGACCGGGCGGGTGGCGCGGAACCCGTTCCCCGGGCGATGGCCAGGGTGACGCGGCCCCGGTCCCCAGCTGCCCCGTTATCGCGTTGCCGCTATCGCGTTGCCGCGCCCGCCCACGGGACGACATACTCCGATTCCCCACGCACACCACAATTACCACCGGAACCACCACCGCCAACTCCCGTTCCCGTGGGGGAATCCGTCCGATGGCCCCAACTCTGCGCGCTTTACGCGCCGTTGCCCTGCTCGCCGGTTTCTACCTGCTGGGCATCCTCCTGCTCGCCATCCTCTCCGTCGCCAACTGGGCCGTGTTCCGTTGGGCGTGGCTTCCCGTCGCCGTGATATTCCTCGTCCGCACCTCTGTGCAGGCGCTCTCGATCGTGCGCACCATGTCCCTGCCGCACACGCCGGACCACGACGACGTACGCGGACTGCGCGTCGACAACACCCAGCAGCCCCGCCTCTGGGCCCTGGTACGCGACCTCGCCGACCAGGCCGGCACCCGCGCGCCCGACGACATCGTGCTCACCGACCAGGTGAATGCCTCGGCCGTCGAGCACACCAGACTCCTCGGCCTGGTCGCCGGTCGACGCCGGCTCTTCGTCGGGATACCACTGTTGGCCGGAATGTCCGAGGCCCAGCTGCGCTTCGTGCTCGCGTACGAGATGAGCCGCTACGCCCATTCCGACACCCGCCTCGCCGCGATCACCGCACTCGGCCAAGAACAGAGCGCCCGCGCCGTCGCCCTCTTCCGGGAACAGGCGGAGAAGGCCGTCGCCAGGGAGCGGGTACGCCAGGAGCAGAAGGCCGCGAAGGCACGTACCAAGGGCAGGAAGACCAAGAAGATCGACCCGGGCCACGCCGGTGCCTCGTACCGCTTGCTGGCAGGGCGGTACCGGAGGTACGAGCGCTTCTGCACACGCGTCACGATGTCCGACACCGACCGCGCGGAGTCCGCGGC
Source organism: Streptomyces sp. NPDC018000 (assembly GCF_044328025.1). NCBI lineage: Bacteria > Bacillati > Actinomycetota > Actinomycetes > Kitasatosporales > Streptomycetaceae > Streptomyces > Streptomyces sp. NPDC018000. Next base: position 436,799 of record NZ_JBIRGM010000001.1, on the reverse strand, counting down.
CGATGTCGCCGCGGCGCGGATCGCGGGCCGCGACGTGAGCGCGAGCGCGCTGCGCGAGATCCAGGTCCTCGACTACACGCACGAGGGGTACATGGATGGGTACGCCCTGCTCGGTGTGAAGGCCGGAATGCTGCCCCCGCCCGGCCAGGTCCTCGGTGGTCTCCGGCATGTGCTGGCCGCGCGCAGGGGCCTGCTGGACGAGTCGCGCGACTCCCTGCCGTCCGACGTGGACGCCCCCTACGCAAGTCCGTTGTTCACGGAACGCATCGCCCGGATCGAGGCGCTGCCGGACGACGGGCGCGCGCCGGCGCCCGTGGAACCGGCCCTGGGCCTGCTCGTCGACACCGAGCGCACGCTGGCCGCTGTCGAGGAGCAGGTGCTGACACCGGAGCTGCTGCGACTGCGCAGGGTCGACTGGCCGGACCTGGTGCACGAGTCGACGACTGTGTACGAGGCGCTGGAGGCACGGTCCATGGGGAGGGTGGTCGCCGCGGTGACCGGCGGCGACGGCTCGGTGACCGACGCCCTCGACGCGATCGACGCGGGCGCACAGTGGCAGATCGCCGGCCGGCTCCACAAGACCGCCCAGGCCCGGGAGGCGACCGGTCGCGTGGCCCGCGAGTTCGCCAGGCCCGGACTCCGCTCCGGGCTGCGGAAACTGGCCGAGGCCGAGTACGTACGGCAGGGGCGCGCCCGCTGGCGGCTGCCCTGGACCGTCGACGAGGCGTCCCTGGAGCTGCCGCCGGGCCACGCGGAGTTGCTCGCGCCGGCGCTGGACGCGGCGGTGGCGGACATCCCGGACACGAAGCCGCTGCGCGCCCTGCTCAACCCTGACCCCCGCCCCCTTCCCCGCACCGAACCGGAGCCCTCCACAACGACACCTCGGCTGCTCCCGTCGGTCACCTCTCTGCGCGAGTCCCTCCAGACTCGCGAGTACCTCTGGACGAAGGTCCGGAAGAAGGCACGGAAAACGCCGCCGTGGACCGCCACCGAGACCACCCCCGGCCTGCGCGACAGAAGAATCCACGACCAGGAATTTCACGACCAGGAAATTCGCGACGAGGAGATCCGCACCGCCCTCCGCTCCGGCGACTGGCGGGCGGGCGCCGGCTTCCTCCGCAAAGCCGGCCGGGACCGGCAAGAGCGTTTCCGGCGCGCCGCCGTCCTCCAGGACGAGGCCGCGGCCGACGACACCTGGCTGCTGGCCTGGCGCGCCGAACGCCCCAGGGACGCGGGCGCGGCCCTTGTGCACGCCGGCGCGTTGATCGGTGTCGCGGCGCAGGTGCACGGTACGCGTCCGACGCAGCACCCCACATGGGAGCAGTCCTCCGTCTTCCGCCAGGTAATGGCCAGGGCCCGCGAGGCATGTCACGAGGCCCAGTCGCTGGCGGGCGACGACCCGTGCCCGTACATCGCCGAGATCCCCTGCGCCCTCGCCCTCGGCTACGACCAGGCCGACTGCCGTGCCCTGTGGGCGAAGATCGTCGTGCGGGGCGGACCCCACCTCGCGGCCCACGACACGGCGCTCCGGTACTGGTGCCACCGCTGGGCCGGCTCGTACCGGCCGGCCGGATACCTCGCACGCGAGGCGGCTCGGCGGAACAGTCCCGGCCGGCTGCTCTCGCTGCTCCCGCTGTACGCCGCGCTCAAGGAGGAGCGGAGCAACTCGAGAACGGACCCGGACGTGTACTACAAGAGCCCGGAGCTGATCGCCGCGGCCGACGTCTGCCTGGCCGACGTGGCAGCCGCCGTGGCGGCCGACCCCGGAGACCGGCGGATCGTCCGGGGCCGCCACCTGCTCGCCTGGACGCTGTACTGGCAGGACCGGTACGAGGAGGCGATGGAACAGTTCCGCGTGATCGACTGCCCCGCCGACGACAACACCCCGTACCCGTACGCCCCGTGGTCGTACTACAGGTATCCGAGGAGTTTCTTCACCAAATGCCATGAGTACAGCGAGCTGAAAGTCGCGAAGGACGACTGACCGCCGGAATCTCCGGCGCCCCCGGCGCGTTGTACGGACCGGAAACCCCAGCCCCCGGAGGAGCCCCGAATGTTCCTGCACCGCCGCACTCCGCAGCTCCCCACCCCCGAGGAGGCCTTGAAGGGCCGCCCCGAGTCCGCATTCGCCGTCCCGTCCAGCCACACGGTCCTCGGCAACCCATTGCTGGGCCCGTACCCGGAGGGCCTGGAGGTCGCGGACTTCGCGCTGGGCTGTTTCTGGGGCGCCGAGCGCAAGTTCTGGCAGACGGACGGCGTCTGGACGACGCTCGTCGGCTACCAGGGCGGCTACACGGAGAACCCCACGTACGAAGAGGTGTGCTCGGGCCTGACCGGCCACACCGAGGCCGTCCGCGTCGTCTTCGACCCGAAGACCGTCTCGTACGCCGAGTTGCTGAGGCTGTTCTGGGAGTCCCACGACCCGACCCAGGGCTTCCGCCAGGGCAATGACGTCGGTACGCAGTACCGCTCGGCGATCTACACCCACTCCCCCGAGCAGGCGGCAGCGGTGGCGGCCTCCCGCGAGGCGTACCAGAAGGTCCTCACGGGCTCCGGCTACGGCGAGATCACCACGGAGATCCTCCCGGCCGAGGGCCGCACGTTCTGGCCCGCCGAGGCGTACCACCAGCAGTACCTGGACAAGAACCCGGCGGGCTACTGCGGGATCGGCGGCACGGGCGTGGCCTGCCCGGTAGGGATCGCTCCGGCTGGAGAGTGACAGACTGCCCGCCCGCCGAGTGCCCCTGCTTGCTTTTGGCCGGCGGGCACGTCTGCACTGATTCAACCGTGCGCGTTGTGGCGTGCTCCGATGTGGCAGTCCCCACCGAGCCACCGGAACGGGATACTCCGGTTGGCTGACAGAAGCCGACTTCGACCTCGCGGCCCGGATCGACCAGATTGCCGACGCGCACGGGGCCCAGCCACTCGACGACTGACCCTCTCGCCCGCTTCCTGACCGGCCATCGGCCCGGCCCGGCGGGCGGCCGGGCCGATGGCGTCGCCGGACTGCTTGGGTCAGATGAGCCCCTGCGCCAGCATCGCGTCCGCGACCAGTTCGAAGCCGGCGATGTTGGCGCCGACCACGTAGTTGCCGGGGCTGCCGTAGCGCTCGGCGGTTTCGTAGCAGGAGTCGTGGATGTGGCGCATGATCTGTGCGAGGCGTTCCTCGGTGTGGGCGAAGGTCCAGGAGTCGCGCGAGGCGTTCTGCTGCATTTCCAGGGCGCTGGTGGCCACCCCGCCCGCGTTGGCAGCCTTGCCGGGGGCGAAGGCGACGCCCGCCTCCTGGAGGACGCGTACGGCCTCCGGTGTGGTGGGCATGTTGGCGCCCTCGGCGACCGCCTTCACACCGTTGCGGACGAGGGCCAGGGCGTCGGCCTCGTGCAGTTCGTTCTGGGTGGCGCAGGGCAGGGCCACGTCGCAGGGGACGTTCCAGACGCCGGTGCCGGGGACGTACGTGACGTGCTCGCCGCGGCGCGCGGCGTACTCGGAGATCCGGCCGCGGCCGGCCTCCTTGATCTCCTTGAGCAGGGCGAGGTCGATGCCCTTGTCGTCCACGACGTAGCCGTTGGAGTCGGAGCAGGTCACGACGGTCGCGCCGAGCTGCTGGGCCTTCTCGACGGCGTAGATCGCGACGTTGCCGGAGCCGGAGACGACGATGCGCTGTCCGTCGAGGGACTCGCCGCGGCTGCGCAGCATCTCGGCAGTGAAGAGCACGCAGCCGTAGCCGGTCGCCTCGGTGCGGGCCTGGGAGCCGCCCCAGCCGAGGCCCTTTCCGGTGAGGACTCCGGACTCGTAGCGGTTGGTGATCCGCTTGTACTGGCCGAACAGGTAGCCGATCTCACGGCCGCCGACGCCGATGTCACCTGCGGGGACATCGGTGTACTCACCGAGGTGTCGGTGGAGTTCGGTCATGAACGACTGGCAGAACCGCATGATCTCGGCGTCGGAGCGGCCCTTCGGGTCGAAGTCCGCGCCGCCCTTGCCGCCGCCGATGGGCATGCCGGTGAGCGCGTTCTTGAAGATCTGCTCGAAGCCGAGGAACTTCACGATGCCGAGGTTGACCGAGGGGTGGAAACGCAGCCCGCCCTTGTACGGGCCGAGCGAACTGTTGAACTCGACGCGGAAGCCGCGGTTGACGTGGATGTCCCCGGAGTCGTCCGACCACGGCACGCGGAAGATGAGCTGACGCTCCGGTTCGCAGACGCGCTCGATGATCCGGGCGTCCACGAACTCCGGCCGCTTGGCGAGGACGGGGCCGAGGGTCTCCAGGACCTCCCGTACCGCCTGATGGAACTCCTTCTCGCCCTGGTTGCGGCGGAGTATCTCCGCGTACAGCGGCTCGATGACGCGGCTCTCGGTGGCGTGCGGGCTTACGTGTTCAGGGGTGGTCTGCATCTGATCAAGACCTTCCATGGGTCGGCATCGCGCGCGAAGGTTGCCCCGTCGTGGAGGCACCTGCGGTCCCCCTCCCCATTGAGGTCGTCGCCCAGACATCGCACGCTCTGCGGCTCACGAAAGCGACGTACAGAACCGTTGTGGCGTGTCGATTCTCCCAGGGGCTCCGGAACATCTTCCATAGCATCCACATATTGGGCCGGTTCCCCGGGTGCGTGGCAAGGTCACCGGGCCTGCCGCTCGCCCGGTCCGCCCAAGGAATTCGGTGGATCGGACGACCGGGAGCGGCGCGCCCCGGCCGTGTCGAAGCTCACGTGTCGGCCGGGCGGCGCAGCATCCACAGCCCCGCTCCCGACGCGAGCACGACCACGCCGGAGACAACGCTCAGCACGATCTGCAGGCCGCTGTCCTTCACGCCCAGATTGAAGAAGAGGTTCGCGGCGGTCGCGGCGACGAGCACGGTCCAGAGCAGCGGTTTCATGGGGTTCCTTCATGGTTGGTGATGAATGCATTCTCTCGGCACGTATCCGCCGTCACGAGGGACCGGTCTCCCGGAAGCATGGTGTAGCCAGCTGCACCACGGTTCCGGGGCACAAGGAGTGCGCTGTGGCCGGTCCAAGCAGCGGCCGCGCCCCGGCGGATGACGAACTCTCCTCTTGCGCAAGGGAAGTCGACCCGGTCGTGCCACTGGTGCAACCGCCCTTATTTGCGTATCGACGCAATAAGCGGCTACCGGCAGCAGCTCGCAACCCCTCGCAACTGCCCTACGACGCGGCGCGCAGCCTGCTGCGCATGTTCGTCGCGCTGGCCGCCGCGACCGTCTTCACCTTCGCGTACGCCTATGCGGCGGCCAAGAGCCGCAGGCTGGAGCGGATCCTGATCCCGGCGCTGGACATCTTGCAGTCGGTGCCGGTGCTGGGCTTTCTGACCGTGGCGGTGACCGGGTTCATCGCTCCGTTTCCCGGCTCGATGCTGGGCCTGGAGTGCGCGTCGATCTTCGCGATCTTCACCTCGCAGGCGTGGAACATGACGTTCGGCTTCTATCACTCGCTGATCTCGCTGCCGCGTGAACTCGACGAGCTCTCCCGCTCGTTCCGCTTCACCCGGTGGATGCGGTTCTGGAAGGTGGAGCTGCCGTCCGGAGCGATCGGCCTGGTGTGGAACGGCATGATGAGTTTCGGCGGCGGCTGGTTCTTCCTGGTGGCGTCCGAGGCGATCAGCATCAACGACAAGGACTACGCACTGCCCGGCGTCGGGTCGTACGCCGGTGCCGCGATCGCCGACGGTGACCTGATCAGGGTCGGCTGGGCGATCGCCACCATGGCGGTCATGGTCGTCGGTGTGAACTTCCTGTTCTGGCGCCCGCTGACCGCGTGGGCCGAGCGGTTCAAGAACGAGCAGTCCGAAGCCACCGAGGTGCAGCGCTCCGTCGTACTGGACTTCCTGCGCCGTTCCAGCTGGCCGCAGTTGCTGGGGCGTGTGCTGCGCCCGGCCGGGCAGGTCATCAACCGTATGGGCCGGATCTTCGGTATGGACGACCGGCCGCTGGTCTTCGACTCGGCACGGCGGCGCACCGGCGACCTCGTCTTCACGCTGTCGGCGGGCGGACTGATCGCATGGGGCCTGTTCGATCTCGGCCGCTATATCCACGACAGGACGGGGCTGGGGGTCTTCGGTGAGCCGCTGCTGCTGGGCGTTGCCACCCTCGCCCGGGTCATCGTCCTCGTGGTGGTCGCGACGGTGATCTGGGTGCCGGTCGGGGTGCGGATCGGCTTCTCACCGAAGCTGACGCGTATCGCCCAGCCGGTCGTTCAGGTCCTGGCCAGTTTTCCCGCCAACTTCCTCTTCCCGCTCGCGGTCTGGTTCTTCCTCAGGACGGGGGGCGGAGAACCTGCGCGGCGAACTGATGGAACTGTGGGAGTCGGGCCAGTTCCCGACCCGCGCCATCGTGTTGGTCACCCACAACATCGAAGAAGCGGTCCTGATGGCCGACCGGATCGTCGTACTCGGCTCCCGCCCCTACGGCACCATCCGGGAGACCTTCGAGGTCGGCCTGGCCCGCCCGCGCGACCGCGACTCCGAGGCCTTCGACGATCTCATCGACCGCGTCTACCGCACGATGACCGGACGGCCCAAGGAGACCCGGCTGCCCGGCCGCCCCGAAGGCATCGGGCCGGACAAGCGCACGGCCGCCAACACCCCCCCTGCCCACAGCCGGCGGCAGAACCCCGACGGCACCCTGCGCGCCGGATTCTTCCGTGACGTACTCGCCCACCACTTCACCAGCGAACAGGTCACCCAGCAGCTGGAGGTGGCCACCGACTGGGGCCGCTACGCCGAGCTGTACTCCTACGACGCCGAACCGCAGGAATACCACCTCGACCAGGACACCCCGCACGCCGACGGCGTCCTCCCGTTCCGGAAGGAGTAGCCATGGACCGCATGGAACCGGCAGTCGTCTCCGCGTCCTGGCGACAGATGGCGTAGGCCGTGTCCGGACCGCCCTACCGCCCGGCCACCGGCCGGAGCCGGGCAGGCATGGGACGGACGCGGGCCGGCTGCTCCTGCGCAGTCGCGACCGTCGCCGCCTGCGAGCCCTCGGAGTCGGCCGCACGCTCGGCTTCGTCCACCACCAGCGACGCCTCCTCCAACAGCCCCCGGACGTGCGCCCCGGCCGCCCGGTAGAAGATACGGGTGCCCTCGCGCCGGGAAGTGACCAGACCGGCCGCCCGCAGCCTTGCCAGATGCTGGGAGGTCGCGGCGACGTGCGCGCCCAGCATGTTCGCGAGCGTGCTCACCGGCAGCTCCCGCTGGCTCAACGTCCACAGCAGCCGGTAGCGCGTCGGATCGGCCACCGCCTTCAGCACCGCCACCGCCCGTTCGGCTCCGGCTGCGTCCCACGGCGTAACTTGCGTTTCCATGCAAATATCGTAACCGCTGGTCCCACAGACTGCCGGACGCCTCTGCGAACGCCGAAGGCGGCGGCGCCGCGGATCCGAGGGGATCCGGGTGCCGCCGCCTTCGTGCGGAACTCGGGACTGCGGGACGGGAGGTGCGTGCGGATCAGGCCTGGGAGCCCGCCGTCCACTCCGCCCAGCTCATGTTCCAGCCGTTGAGGCCGTTGTCGGGGGTGATGGTCTTGTCCGGGGAGTTCTTGACGATGACCACGTCGCCGACCATGGAGTTGTCGTAGAACCAGGCGGCGGGCTGGTTGGGGTCGCCCGCGCCCTTCACGTCGGCGAGGCCGACGCAGCCGTGGCTGGTGTTGGCGCTGCCGAAGATCGACCGCGCGCCCCAGTAGTTGCCGTGGAGGAAGGTGCCCGAGGTGGACAGCCGCATGGCGTGCGGCACGTCCTTGATGTCGTACTCGCCCTTGCCGTCGGCGTCGGTGAAACCGACCGTCGCACCGTTCATCCGGGTCTCCTTGAACTTCTCGGAGATCACCATCTGCCCGTTGTACGTGGGGTTGTCGGGGGAGCCGGCAGATATCGGAATGGTCTTGATCGTCTTGCCGTCCCGGGTGACGGTCATCATCTTCGTGGCGGCGTCGACCGTCGAGACCTGGTTGCGGCCGACCTTGAAGTTGACCGTCTTCTGCTGCACTCCGAAGACGCCGTCCGCGCCCTCGACGCCGTCCAGCGCGAGCTTCAGCGTGACGTCGGAGCCGCTCTTCCAGTACTCCTCGGGACGCAGGTCGAGACGCTGGGAGTTGAACCAGTGGCCGACGACTTCCTGACCGCTGCTGGACGTCACGGTGATTGCGTCCTGGACGGCCTTCTTGTTCGTGATCGGCTTGTTGAAGTTGATCGAGACCGGCATGCCGACGCCGACCGTGGAGCCGTCCTCGGGCGTGAAGTTGCCTATGAAGCTGTTGGCGGGCGACACGGTGGTGAACGAGGAGTTCTCGTGCGCCTCGCGGCCCTTGGAGTCCTTGGCCGTCGCACTGATCTTGTACGTGGTCGAGCGCTCCAGCTGGACGTCCGGCTTCCAGCTCTTGCCGTCGGCGGCGAGCGTGCCCTTGACGGCCGCGCCGGCCGACGTGGTCATGGCGACCTGGGACAGCGTGCCCTTGGCGACGGTGACCTTGGCGTCGTTGTTGATGCTCGCGTTGGTCGCACCGTTCTTCGGCGAGATCGTGATCTGCGCTTCCGACGCGTCCTGGGCAGCGGCCCTGTCCGCCTCGGCCGCCTGCGACTGCTTCGAGTTCCCGGCGCTCGCGCCGCCGTCGTTGCAGGCAGTGAGCACCAGAACACCACCGAGCAGTGCGGACGCGGCCATCAGACCCTTGCGCCGCTTACTGACCGTCATCACACGCTTCTCCATCGTTGCCTAATCCCCAAAAACCCCGAACAGAGCCGCCGGCGACCGGCGTAACCCGTCAATGTTCCAAGAACCCATGGAAAGGGTCCTCCGTTCCACATCCACGAGAGATGTGGGGAACAACACTCATCGACGCATCCGCGTCGCTGGTGGTTCCCGATGCCGGTCGCGTACAGGCGACCGGTACGCACGACGGCCCCGGCCCGCCGAAAGCGGGCCGGGGCCGTGGCTCACTTGCTAGACCGGCCGCTCCGCACCGCCGCTCACGCCGCTGTGCTCGCCGCCGTCCTCACCATTGTGCGGCATGTCGCCGTCGCCTCCCTCGTCGTCCACTTCGTGCTCGTCGTCGTCGAGGTCCCAGGCGTCCAGGTCGTCCGGGTCGTAGTCGACGGTCTCACTGCTCCAGGACGCCTGGGCGAGCTCGACCCCCGGCACCTCACTGACCAGGTCGAACGGGTCGATGAGGGAGGCGAGGGCCTCCGCGTCGTCCTCCCGTACGGCCGCCTCGGCCTGCATGCGTTCCGCGGCGGACTGGCCGCCCGGCTCTCCGTACTCGGCGGCGATGGACTCCAGCGCGGTACCGCTGAGGGCGGCGGGGTCCGTGATCTCCAGCACCATTTCGACCTGAAGTCGAACAAACCGTGATGTCTCAGAAGTGCTCATGTGCCGGAGCGTAAGCTCCCCGCCCTCTCGACTTTCCTGCGACCCGCTGCTTTCACTAGCATCGGTGCACAGGCCTGACTCACGGCTGTGACAAGGGAGATCGATTCCGTGGCCGCTGCTCGCCGCCCGCTTCTGACCGCCACCGCCGCGGGCACTCTGCTGGCCGCCCTGTGGTTCGTACCGTCCGCCAACGCGACGGACGAGTCGGCCGACGCACCGGCCGCACGGAGCCAACAGATCACCACCACCGTGGACACCGCGAGCGGCCCGAGGCTCGCCGACACCGGGACCGGGGTCGACACCACCCCGTATCTGATCGGCGGCACGGCGTTCCTGGGCATCGGCGCAGCGTTCGTCACCTACTCGGTACGCCGCGCCGGCGCCCTGTCCGCCTGAACAGGCCAGGATTTTCAGTTCTAGGCCAGCGGTCCGGTCACCGGCTCGACCGCCGCGACCAGCTTGCCCGCACGTACGAACGCGTCCGCCGCGGCCAGGTCCGGTGACAGGAAGCGGTCCGGTCCCGGCCCCTCGACACCTGCCGCACGCAGCGCGTCGATGGCGGCCTGTGAGGCGGGCGCGGGGGTGAGGCCCTGGGCGGCGCGCAGTTCGATGGCACGGGTCGCAGCGTACAGCTCGACGGCGACGATCCGGGCGAGGTTGTCGACGGCCGTACGGAGCTTGCGCGCCGCCGACCAGCCCATGGAGACGTGGTCCTCCTGCATCGCGGAGGACGGGATGGAGTCGGCCGACGCAGGGGCGGCGAGCCGCTTCATCTCGCTGACCAGGGCGGCCTGGGTGTACTGGGCGATCATCAGGCCCGAGTCCACACCGGCGTCTTCGGCGAGGAACGGCGGCAGTCCGTGCGAACGGTTCTTGTCCAGCAGCCGGTCGGTACGGCGCTCGGTGATCGAACCCAGGTCGGCCGCGACGATCGCCAGGAAGTCGAGCACGTAGGCGACGGGGGCGCCGTGGAAGTTCCCGTTGGACTCGACCCGGCCGTCGGGCAGCACGACGGGGTTGTCCACGGCGGAGGCCAGCTCGCGGCCCGCGACGATCGCGGCGTAGTCGAGGGTGTCGCGTCCGGCGCCGTTGACCTGGGGCGCGCAGCGCACGGAGTAGGCGTCCTGCACTCGGGGCGCGTCGTCCTGATGGTGGCCGGTGAGGCCTGAACCGGCCAGGACCCGCAGCATGTTGTCGGCGCTGACGCCCTGGCCCGGGTGCGGGCGGATGGCGTGCAGTTCCGGGGCGAGCACCTTGTCCGTGCCGAGCAGCGCCTCCAGGGAGAGGGCGGCGGTGATGTCGGCGCAGGTGTAGAGGTTCTTCAGGTCGGCCAGGGCCATGACGAGCATGCCGAGCATGCCGTCGGTGCCGTTGAGGAGGGCAAGGCCCTCCTTCTCGCGCAGCTCGACCGGGGTGATGCCATGGGCGGCGAGCAGCTCGCCGGCGGGACGCACGGTGCCGTCGGGGCCCTCCGCGTCGCCCTCGCCCATCAGCGTCAGGGCGCAGTGGGAGAGCGGGGCCAGGTCGCCGGAGCAGCCGAGCGAGCCGTACTCGTGGACGACGGGTGTGATGCCCGCGTTGAGGACGTCGGCCATGGTCTGCGCGACCTCGGGCCGTACGCCGGTGCGCCCGGAGGCGACCGTCTTCAGCCGCAGGAACATCAGGGCGCGGACGACCTCGCGCTCGACCCGCGGGCCCATGCCGGCGGCGTGCGAGCGGACGATGTTGCGCTGGAGCTGTGCGCGGAGATCCTGGCTGATGTGCCGTGTGGCCAGCGCCCCGAAGCCGGTGGAGACGCCGTAGACCGGCTCGGGCTTGGCGGCGAGCGCGTCCACGATCTCGCGGGCGGCGGCGAGTGCGCTCACGGCGGCCGCGGAGAGCTCGACGCGAGCGTTGCCGCGGGCCACGGCGATGACGTCCTGGGCGGTGGTACCGGACGTCCCCACCACGACTGTATGCATATCCATATTCAGAAGCGTACGGATTGAATCCGTTCATGTCACTAGTGGTTGAGCGGTTGGCCCCTTACCGATTCGGTCGCACGGTCAGGGGCGGCTGCCGCGCAGGTGGCGGCGGTCGTGCGGGGACTTCGGCGGCGCGTCGGCCAGCCGGATCACCTCGCCGTCGCGCCCCGCCACCACCGGCTTCGCGGACCGGGCCGCCTTGGCCCGGTACTGGGCCGCGTCCGCCAGCCGGAACAGCCGCCGCGCCGAGACCACCGGGCCGATCGGATCACCGGTCGACGCGATCCCGCACGCCACCCCGTCACCGAGCTCCAACCCGGTCGACCGTTCGCAGAGTTCGGTGGCCACCCGGATCACGTCGTCCACCTCGGGGCCCACCGAGAGGAGGCAGAACTCGTCGCCGCCGAGCCGGGCCGCGAGCGCACCGGGCAGCATGGCACCGCAGCGGGACAGCACCGAGCCGAAACGTTCCAGCAGACGGTCGCCGACCGCATGGCCGAGGGTGTCGTTGACCCGCTTCAGACCGTTGAGGTCGCAGACGACCAGGCTGACCACCGAGCCTTCCGTCCGGTGCCGCTCCACCGCCTCGTCGAGCCGCACGTCGACGGCGCGGCGGTTGGCCAGCCCGGTAAGCGGATCGGTGAAGGCGAGCTTGCGGACCTCTTCGAGCCGCTCGGTCTGGGAGATCCCGGCGGCGACGACCGAGGCCAGCACGGTCGCGAAGTCCGCGTCCTCGCGCCCGAACACCGGCATCCCCACCGGGCGGGCCACATAGAGCTCGCCCCAGGCCCGCCCGTGCAGCACGATCGGCGCGACCACACAGCAGCCGCGCCCGCGCCGACGCAGGGCAGCCACCCGCTGCCGGTAGTACCGAGCCCCGTACCCCCGTGCCCCCGGCAACCCGTCCGCCGGGTCGTCAGCGGCCTGCACCCAGGCGTCCGGCTCACCGCCGCCGGCCCACCGTTCGTGCAGGAACTCGGTGATCTCCGGGAACTGGTGCACCGGATACGTCTCCTCATCGGGGAACTCCTCCTCCCCCTCGGCCCGTTCGCCCGCGTTCACCAGCACGCGCAGCCGCCCGCGCTCGCGCTCCCACACGGAGAGCGCGGCGAAACTGCCGCCCAACGCCTCGCACGCCCCCAGCGCAGCCGCTCGCCACGACCCCCGCGGGGTGTGCGCCGCCGCCATCGTCTGCGCAAGCGAAACCACGGCCCTCAGCCGCGCATCATCACCACCCATCGCTACAGCTTATGTAGTTTTGTGGTGATTTGATCAGCTTGAGACATCGACGATGCCCGCTGCGTGTCCCTTGGTCGCGGCACTAGGTCACTCACCGGGCCAGTTCGGCTTCCTCTTCTCGTTGAACGCGGCCACCCCCTCGGCCCGGTCACCGGAGAAGGCCACCGAACGCCAGGCGGCGTCCTCGACTTCGAGTCCGGTCCGCAGATCGACGCCCTGCCCGAGCCGCAGCGCACGCTTGGCGGCCCGCAGCCCCACCGGGGAGTTGGCGGCGATCCGGCCCGCGAGCGCCAGCGCGGCCTCGCGGTCCCGCCCCGCCTCCACCAGCTCGTCCACCAGCCCCGCATCACGGGCCTCGGCCGCCTCCACCCGCCGGGCCGTGAAGACCAGCTCGGCGGCGCGTGCCGCACCGATCCGCCGCGGCAGCAACTGCGTACCGCCGCCGCCCGGGATGACACCGACCGACACCTCGGGCAGGCCCACCACGGCCGTGCGGTCGGCGACGATCAGATCGCAGGACAGCGCCAGCTCGAATCCGCCGCCGAGCGCGAAGCCGTGCACGGCCGCGATCGTCGGCATCGGCAGTTCGAGCACGCCGGTGTAGGCGGCGCGGGCGGTGGGTCGCTGACGCAGCAGCTCGGCGTCGGTGAAGGAATTGCGCTCCTTCAGGTCCGCACCCACACAGAAGGCCCGCTCATGGCTGGAAGTGAGGACGGTGACCCGTACGCCCGGGTCGGCGGCGAGCGCGGCGCAGGCCGCGTTGATCGAGCGGGCCATGTCCGTGGACACGGCGTTCATCGCCTTGGGCCGGTCGAGGACCAGCTCGGCGACGTGTTCCTGCCCCTCGTGGACCCGTACGACGACGAATTCCCCGAACCGCTGCTCGGATGTGACGGTCATGACTTCACCCCTCCGGTTACGACCTCGCCCACGATTGTCAGCGGCGTCGCGGTGCCAGTCGCGGGGGAGGTCGTCAACGATCGTTACCGGAGGGATCCTATGGGTCGCCCCGGACAGCGGTCCCGGGTGAGTTCAGGCCTCGTGGATCAGGACGTACCCCGGCGCGCCAGCAGCCAGGGCTCCACGACGCCGAGTCCGCGCACCGGGCGCTGCCACATCGGTTGCAGCCCGTAGCGGTACCGCGGCACGGCCGCCGGCTCCACGCCCTCCCGGCGCTCCCTCTCGGCCGCCGCGGCCGCCTCCGCGGCCTGCGCCTCGGAGGCCGGGGCGTCGCCGGTACGGGTCAGCTCCTGGGCGAACGCCCCGTCCACCAGCACGGCGTCCTTCGGCGCTATCGAGGTCAGCCGGCTGGCGAGGTTCACCGTCGTACCGAAGACATCGCCCATTCGGGTGGTGACCGTGCCGAATGCGATGCCGACACGCAGCGCGGGCATGGTCTCGTCCTGGGTCATCGCCTCGATCAGGCGCAGCGCGATCTCGGCCGCGGTGCCCGCGTCGTCGGCGGCGTAGAGGACCTCGTCACCGAGGGTCTTGATGAGCCGGCCGCCGTGGGCGGCGACCAGGTCGGCGCAGGTGGTCTCGAACGCCTCGACCAGCTCGCCGAGTTCCTCCTCCTCCAGCCGCCGGGTCAGCCGGGTGAACCCGACGAGGTCGGCGAAGCCGACGGCCAGGCGCCGGTCGACCATCTCCTCGTCGTCGGCGGCCTGCACGACCCGGCCGGTGGCGGCGGCCAGCTGGCGCCGCCACACGTAGATCAGGAACTCCTCCAGCTCCGGGAGGAGCAGCTCGACCAGCGGGTACGTGACCTCGGTCCGGGTCATTCCGGGCTCGGGCGGCTCGGTCAGCCCCTCCAGGAAGGAATCGATCTGCCACTCCGCCAGCCGGGCAGTGGTCTGCCCGGTGGACCGGGCCACCTGGATCGCCATCGGCTCGCTCAGCAGCCCTGCCTCGACGAGACCGGCGAGCCGGCGCAGCGCCAGCACATCGGCCTCGGTGAGGGCCCTGGCCTGCCCGATGTCGGCGAAGCCCATGGCCCGCCAGAACCGGGAGGCCAGGTCCATCGAGACACCGGCGGTACGGGCCGCCTGGAACGGCGTGTAGCGACGGTCGGCGCCCAGGATCAGCTGTTCCAGCCGGATCGCGAGGGGATCGTCGGTCGGTTCCGCCGTATGGTCGACTTCGTGATGCGGTGTCGGGTGGACCGAGGGGTCCGACGAGGGCTCCTCGCCCGCACCGGAGGTCGTGTCGTCGACGGTCACCAGCCGCCTCCTGCCCGTTCCCTGCGCACTGCCCTGCCGATCTGTCGGTGGATCGCCTCAACGATACGGCAGGTGTGCCGTGGCTCACGTCCCTCAGTCTTCCGGGAATGTTCGCGGGGACGGTCGCGCGCACGACGCCGCCGTCTCAGACCGGGCCGCCCCCGACGCCTCGCAGGTGCACGATGTCGCCCGCCGATACGGGTTCCTGGAGGCCGTCGTCGGTGGACAGGATCAGCCGGCCGTCACCGTCGATCGCCACGGCCTCGCCGGTGAGCGTGCGGCCGCCCGGCAGCTGGGCCCGTACCCTCCGGCCGAGTGTCGCGCAGCCCGCCGCGTACGCCTCCTGCAGGCCGCTCGCCGCCGCGTCGCCGTCCGCCGCGCGCCACTGGACGTACCAGTGGTCCAGCGAGCGCAGTACACCCCGCAGCAGCGTCTCGCGGTCGGTGGAGACCGCTCCGGCCAGGGCCAGCGAGGCTGCCGTGGGTACGGGGAGCTCATCGGCGCGCAGGGAGACGTTGAGGCCGATACCCACGACGACTCCATTCCCGGCGCGCTCGGCCAGGATGCCGCCCGCCTTGCGTTCCTCGCCCAGTGGGGTCTGGCCCGGGCGGAGCTTGCCGGAGTCCTCGGGGACGGTCACGAGGAGGTCGTTGGGCCACTTCAGCGCCGTGTCCACGCCTGCCGCGCGGGCCAGGCCCGTCGCCGTCGCGACGCCCGCGAGCAGCGGCAGCCAGCCCCACCGCTGGACAGGGACGTCGCCCGGTGTCAGAAAGACGGAGAAGAACAGGCCCGAGCGGGCCGGAGCCGTCCAGGTGCGGTCGAGACGGCCGCGGCCCGCGGTCTGTTCCTCGGCGACCAGCACGGCGCCTTCGGCGAGCCCCGCCGCCGCGCGCCGGGCGAGATCGGAGTTGGTGGACCCGGTGGTCTCCACGACGTCGAGCGAGGTCCACAGTCCGCCCGGTCGCAGCAGCCCGCGGCGCAGCGCGGCGACGTTCAGGGGCGGACGGTCCAGGTCCGACCAGCGGCTGTGAAACGCATCCGAAGGTGTCATGCAAGCCAGACTAGGTGTGGCAAACGACGCACTGCCGAACCGTATGCACGCCGATACGCTACGGACCAGTAGGTGTTCAGTACCTGACCAGCAGCAAAGTCGTCCCCGTGACCAGGCAGGGAGCCGCCACCCGATGTCCGAGCCGGAAGAGATCGACATCCACACCACCGCGGGCAAGATCGCGGACCTGCAGCGCCGTATCGACGAGGCAACGCACGCGGGCTCCGAGCGTGCGGTCGAGAAGCAGCATGCAAAGGGCAAGTTGACCGCCCGCGAGCGGATCGACCTGCTGCTCGACGAGGGTTCCTTCGTGGAGCTCGACGAATTCGCCCGGCACCGCTCCACCAGCTTCGGCATCGAGAAGAACCGCCCGTACGGAGACGGCGTCGTCACCGGCTACGGCACGGTCGACGGCCGTCCCGTCTGCGTGTACTCGCAGGACTTCACCATCTTCGGCGGATCGCTCGGCGAGGTCTACGGTGAGAAGATCGTCAAGGTGATGGACTTCGCGCTGAAGACCGGCTGCCCGGTCATCGGCATCAACGACGGCGGCGGCGCCCGCATCCAGGAAGGTGTGGCCGCGCTCGGTCTGTTCGCGGAGATCTTCCGCCGCAATGTGCACGCCTCGGGCGTCGTCCCGCAGATCTCGCTGATCGTCGGACCGTGCGCGGGCGGCGCGGTCTACTCCCCCGCGATCACCGACTTCACGGTCATGGTCGACCAGACCTCGCACATGTTCATCACGGGCCCCGACGTCATCAAGACCGTCACCGGCGAGGACGTCGGCTTCGAGGAACTCGGCGGCGCCCGCACCCACAACACCACCTCCGGTGTGGCACATCACATGGCGGGCGACGAGAAGGACGTCATCGAGTACGTCAAGTCGCTGCTGTCGTACCTTCCTTCGAACAACCTTTCCGAAGCACCGGCCTTCCCGGAGGAGGCGGACCTCGCCACCACCGACGAGGACCGCGAGCTCGACACCCTCGTCCCGGACTCGGCGAACCAGCCGTACGACATGCACACCGCCATCGAGCACGTGCTGGACGACGGCGAGTTCCTGGAGACCCAGGCCCTGTTCGCGCCGAACATCATCACCGGCTTCGGGCGCGTCGAGGGCTACCCGGTCGGCATCGTCGCCAACCAGCCGATGCAGTTCGCCGGCTGTCTGGACATCAACGCGAGCGAGAAGGCGGCACGGTTCGTCCGCACCTGCGACGCCTTCAACGTGCCCGTCCTGACCTTCGTCGACGTCCCCGGCTTCCTGCCCGGCGTCGACCAGGAGTACGGCGGCATCATCCGCCGCGGCGCCAAGCTGATCTACGCCTACGCGGAAGCGACCGTCCCGCTGATCACGGTGATCACCCGCAAGGCCTTCGGCGGCGCGTACGACGTCATGGGCTCCAAGCATCTGGGCGCCGACATCAACGTCGCCTGGCCGACCGCGCAGATCGCCGTGATGGGCGCGCAGGGCGCCGTGAACATCCTGCACCGCCGCACGATCGCCGCCGTCACGGACCCCGACGAGGCGGAAGCCACCCGCGCCAGACTGATCGCCGACTACGAGGACGCGCTGCTCAACCCGTACGTGGCGGCCGAACGCGGCTACGTCGATGCCGTGATCATGCCGTCCGACACCCGCGCCCACATCGTGAAGGGGCTGCGTCAGCTGCGTACGAAGCGGGAGTCGCTGCCCCCGAAGAAGCACGGCAACATCCCCCTCTAGAAAGGGCCCTGACCATGATCAAGGTCGTACGGGGCAACCCGACCCCGGAGGAGCTGGCTGCCGCACTGGCGGTGGTCCGGGCGCGCGCCGCGGCGACGGCCGATGAGTCGTCCGGCACACCGGCGCTGCCCGGCCAGTGGTCCGACCCAGCGCGTATCGCCCGGCGCGAACGCCGTCTGCCGGGGCCGCGGGCCTGGGCGCGGACGTACTGGCCCGGGTAGTCAGGAGTTACCTGTTCGCGCACGTTTTCGGAGGTCCGGGCCGCTTCGGGGTCCGGACCTCCGGTGTATCTCGACGACAACGCGGCAGATGCGCGTGCCCAACCTTGCGACGCCGCCCCTCATTTGCCGGTCGGTCTGAGTACCTGTACTCAGGCGCGGCATCCGCCCCCCGCAGCAATATCGGTCCCATGCTGTGGTCCGACCCGGAGAACAAGCCGCCGAAGGAACTGCGCGACGCCCAGGACATGATGCGACGCGCGGGGCTGGTGCTTGCGCTCGCGATGGTGGTCGCGATGTTCGTGCTCGGGACGCGGTGAGGGGTGGGGCGGGGCGCGGGGTGGGGCGGGCCGCTGCCCCGGGCCTCGGCCTCACATGCCGGACGGGCCGATTCGTCACCCAGGACGCACTGCGTGGTCGGCCCGGAAGCGGCGATTTACGACCCGGGCGGGTCGGACACCGGCCCGGCCCTTCTACGATGGCGCGTATGACTGATCAGCGCCGTCTCGTGCTCGCCTCCGCCTCCCCCGCCCGTCTCGGCCTTCTGCGGCAGGCCGGATTCGCGCCCGAGGTGGTCGTCAGCGGGGTGGACGAGGACGCGCTGAGCGCCCCGACGCCGGCTGGGCTGGCGCTCGTTCTCGCCGAGGCCAAGGCCGCCGCTGTGGCCGGGCGGCCGGAGGTGGCGGGTGCCCTGGTCATCGGGTGCGACTCGGTACTCGAACTCGACGGCGAGGCGCTCGGCAAGCCGGCCGAAAGCGAGGAGGCCATCGCCCGCTGGAAGTCCATGCGCGGCCGGGCCGGTGTGCTGCAGACCGGCCACAGCGTGATCGACACCGCGACCGGACGTACGGCCTCGGCGACCGCCTCCACGACCGTCCGCTTCGGCGAACCGACGGACGCCGAGATCGCCGCCTACGTGGCCTCGGGCGAGCCGCTCCATGTGGCGGGCGCCTTCACGCTGGACGGCCGCTCGGCGCCGTTCGTCGACTCCATCGAGGGCGACCACGGCAATGTCATCGGGCTCTCGCTGCCGCTGCTGCGCCGGCTGCTGGGCGAGCTGGGTATCTCCGTCACCGAGCTGTGGGTCTGAGACCGGCCGGGTCGCGGGTCTGAGACCGACCGGCAGATGGGGGCGGCCCGAACCGGCCCCATCTGCGTCAGGCCGTAGCAGGAGCGCTGGGTTCGACGTCGTCCACAGGCCGGTCCGCGTCTTTCTCGGGGCCGTACGCCACCAGCGTCAGCACGATCAGCCCGAGCACCACCGTCAGAAACGCGAACGCGGCCCAGCCGACCAGCCCCACCGTCAGCGCGCCCAGCACCCCGTGCACCACGGCACAGATGATGAGGGCGATGCGGCCGACACGGCCGGGGGCCCGGTCGCGGATGCCGGCCAGCAGGAGGACCAGCCCGCACAGCGCCAGATACAGGCCGAAGACGCCGCCCATCGCCCATGTGCCGTTGAACATGGCGGCGGGTTCCAGCCCGGCCAGTGACATGTCCTGGTTCTTGACGACCGTCGCCAGGATGCCGTTGATGACCACGATGCCCACGGCCTCCACGAACAGCACGATCGCGGTCACGAACGCCACCGGTCTGCGCACCACGATGCCCACCCCCTGTTACCTGCAGTACGTGCGATAGCGCGGACCCTACAGGGGGCACCCCCTGCTCCTTAAGAGCTTGGGGGAGGGTAACGCTCCGGACAAGGGCCCGGCGATCTCCGCTCCCGTCCCGTGCCGACGACACGCGCTCGCGCGCTTTCCCCGCACCCCGGTGTCGCACCCCTCGTGCGTCGGGCAAAGAATCGTTCGCCCGTTAGTGGAAACTCCACAAAGAAACACCGGGCACGGCTGCTTGCACTAACAGAGATCTGGACCACACCTCGTGGCTACTGTGCGGTTACGAATCCCGGCGTACCGTGGTGCCACAAGGGATTTCGCGACTTGAGCAAGCCTCGAATCACACTCCGTGTGGGCAAGCTCACCAATGGGGACGGGTCGTAGGGCCGTGTCGGT
Source organism: Streptomyces sp. NPDC018000 (assembly GCF_044328025.1). Classification (NCBI taxonomy): domain Bacteria; kingdom Bacillati; phylum Actinomycetota; class Actinomycetes; order Kitasatosporales; family Streptomycetaceae; genus Streptomyces; species Streptomyces sp. NPDC018000. The sequence continues at coordinate 416,989 of NZ_JBIRGM010000001.1, read as the reverse complement.
AGTCCCTAAACTCAGCTTGTTTCAAGGAGGGAGCCATCGTGCGCAAGGTGCTCATCGCCAACCGTGGCGAAATCGCTGTCCGTGTTGCTCGGGCATGCCGGGATGCCGGGATCGGGAGCGTGGCCGTCTACGCCGACCCGGACCGCGACGCTCTGCATGTACGTGCGGCCGACGAGGCATTCGCCCTGGGCGGTGACACCCCGGCCGCCAGCTACCTGGACATGGCCAAGGTGCTCCAGGCTGCCAAGGACTCCGGGGCGGACGCGATCCACCCGGGATACGGCTTCCTGTCGGAGAACGCCGAATTCGCCCAGGCCGTCATCGACGCGGGTCTGACCTGGATCGGCCCGCCGCCGCAGGCCATCCGGGACCTCGGTGACAAGGTCGCCGCCCGTCACATCGCGCAGCGCGCCGGTGCCCCGCTGGTGGCCGGCACGCCCGACCCGGTCGAGGGATCCGCCGAGGTCGTGGCGTTCGCGAAGCAGCACGGGCTGCCGATCGCGATCAAGGCCGCCTTCGGTGGTGGCGGTCGCGGTCTGAAGGTGGCGCGCACGCTGGAGGAGATCCCGGAGCTGTACGACTCCGCGGTCCGTGAGGCCGTTGCGGCGTTCGGCCGCGGGGAGTGCTTCGTGGAGCGCTACCTCGACAAGCCGCGCCACGTCGAGACGCAGTGCCTGGCCGACAGCCACGGCAACGTCGTCGTCGTCTCCACCCGTGACTGCTCGCTCCAGCGCCGCCACCAGAAGCTGGTCGAGGAGGCCCCCGCGCCGTTCCTCTCCGAGGCGCAGAACGCGGAGCTGTACGCGGCGTCGAAGGCCATCCTCAAGGAGGCCGGTTACGTCGGTGCCGGCACCGTGGAGTTCCTCGTCGGCGCGGACGGCACGATCTCGTTCCTGGAGGTCAACACCCGCCTCCAGGTCGAGCACCCGGTCACCGAGGAGGTCACCGGCCTCGACCTCGTGCGCGAGATGTTCCGCATCGCCGACGGCGAGGAGCTCGGCTACGACGACCCGGCCGTGCGCGGGCACTCCTTCGAGTTCCGTATCAACGGCGAGGACCCCGGCCGCGGCTTCCTGCCCGCCCCGGGCACGGTGACCACCTTCGCCCCGCCGAGTGGCCCCGGTGTCCGCCTCGACGCGGGCGTGGAGTCCGGTTCCGTCATCGGCCCCGCCTGGGACTCGCTGCTGGCAAAGCTCATCGTCACCGGCGCGACCCGCGAGCAGGCACTGCAGCGGGCGGCACGTGCGCTGGCCGAGTTCAATGTCGAGGGCATGGCCACCGCCATTCCGTTCCACCGTGCGGTTGTCGCCGACCCGGCGTTCACCAGCGACCCGTTCCGGATCCACACCCGCTGGATCGAGACCGAGTTCGTCAATGACATCAAGCCCTTCACCGCCACCGCCGACGTGGAGGCGGAGGAAGAGGTCGGCCGCGAGACCGTGGTCGTCGAGGTCGGCGGCAAGCGTCTCGAGGTCTCGCTGCCCTCGTCGCTGGGCATGAGCCTGGCCCGTACCGGCCTCGCGGCGGGCGCCAAGCCCAAGCGCCGCGCGGCGAAGAAGAGCGGCTCGGCGGTCTCCGGCGACACCCTGGCGTCCCCGATGCAGGGCACCATCGTCAAGATCGCCGTCGAGGAGGGCCAGCAGGTCGAGGAGGGCGATCTCATCGTCGTCCTGGAGGCCATGAAGATGGAGCAGCCGCTGAACGCGCACCGGGCCGGCACCATCAAGGGACTCGCCGCCGAGGTCGGCAGCTCGGTCTCCTCCGGCGCCGTGATCTGCGAGATCAAGGACTGATAGAGCGGTACCCGACGTTCTGCCGGGGCCCCTGCGGAGTCGTACGGCTCCGCAGGGGCCTTTTGGTGCCGCGACCGGCACTGGTGACCTCCGAAACCATGCGGAGGCATGCGCAGAATGCCCAATGGCATGCTGGACCCTGGGGCGGAAAAGGGAGGACTGCGCAATGGCGATGAGCACGGCACAGACGCCGGCCCGGCCCATGCGTGCCGACGCGCGCCGCAATTACGACCGGCTGCTGAGTGAGGCCCGTACCGCCTTCGCGGAGCACGGAACCGATGCGTCCCTGGAGGACATCGCGCGACATGCGGGCGTGGGGATCGGCACGCTGTACCGGCACTTCCCGAACCGGCACGCGCTGATGAACGCCGTTTTCCAGGAGGCTCTCACCACCCTGATCACCCGTTCCCGTGAACTCGCGGGGGCGGAGCAGCCGTGCGGGAGCCTGGTGGAGTGGCTGGGCGCCATCATCACCCATGCGGGTGAGTACCGCGGAATCGCCCAGGCACTTATATCGACGTCACGGGACGAGACTTCGGCGCTTTCGCAGTGCAATGTGCCGCTGCGCGAGGCGGGGGCGGTGCTGCTGGCGCGGGCGCAAGCGAGCGGGGCCGTGCGGGCGGATGTGTCCATCGACGACCTGATGCAGCTGACGAATGCGATCGCGCTGGCCGCGGAGCAGTCGCCGGATGATCCGGAGTTGGCGGGGCGCCTGCTGATGCTGACCCTGCAGGGGCTGAAGGGGCCGAACGCGGCAGCGGGTTGAGGGAGCGGGGGTGGCCCGGGTGGGGCCACGGAGAAAGAACTTCCGCCTTCCCTACCGGCGCCGCAGATCCGCCACCCGCGCCCGGTCCCCCTGCCCCTGATCCGCCAGTGTCGCGGCGCTCCGCAGCGGCTGCGGGCCGGGCCCGCCGGGGCCACCCCCGCGCGTACGGCGCTGCGCGGGCAGTGGCATGTCCCGGCGGGTCTGGCGGCCCGGCGGGAGCGTCTCGGCCGGCGCGGGGCCGCTTCCGGCGCCCGCCACCGCGATCTGCACCCCCTGGTCGGCCAGGGCCTGCAGCTCGGTGGCGGCACGGTCGTCGTGGCCGGGCGGTTCGTCCGTCACCAGACGGGTGATGAGATCCGTCGGCACCGTCTGGAACATGGTGTCGGAGCCGAGCTTGGTGTGGTCCGCCAGGACCACCACCTCCGCCGCGGCCTGCACCAGGGCCCGGTCCACGCTCGCGGAAAGCATGTTGGACGTGGAGAGGCCGCGCTCCGCGGTGAGCCCGCTCCCGGAGAGGAACGCCCGCGAGACCCGCAGCCCCTGGAGGGACTGCTCGGCCCCGCTGCCCACCAGGGCGTAGTTGGAGCCGCGCAGGGTGCCACCGGTCATCACCACTTCCACCCGGTTGGCATGGGCCAACGCCTGGGCGACCAGCAGCGAGTTGGTGACGACGGTCAGACCGGGGATCCGCGCGAGCCGACGGGCCAGCTCCTGCGTGGTCGTACCGGCACCGACGACGATGGCCTCGCCCTCTTCGACGAGACCGGCGGCCAGGTCGGCGATGGCCGTCTTCTCGGCGGTGGCGAGATGGGATTTCTGCGGAAAGCCGGACTCCCGCGTAAAACCGCCCGGCAAAACCGCACCGCCGTGCCGGCGGTCGAGGAGTCCTTCTGCCTCCAGCGCCCGCACGTCCCGCCGTACGGTCACTTCGGAGGTCTGGACGACGCGGGCGAGCTCACGGAGCGATACAGCCCCGTTGGCACGCACCATTTCGAGGATTAACTGACGACGTTCTGCAGCGAACACGGAACTGACAGTAACGTGACCGCCCGGGTGTTTTCAGCGGTTTGCACCGAATAGCAGAAGTTGCACACACAAGGGGCCGTCAAGTGGTATAAGCGGCCCCGTTGTTGTTCCGTACTGATCGCCAGACGGTCACCCGAGTTGCCGGGAGTTGACGGGGATTGACGGATTCCCGCAGGCGCTTACGCCTCGCCGGTGAGCTTACGGGTGTGCAACTGACGGGCCACTTCCGCGATCGACCCCGACAGAGACGGATACACAGTGAACGCGTTTGCGATCTGTTCCACGGTCAGGTTGTTGTCGACCGCGATCGAGATGGGGTGGATCAGCTCGCTCGCCCGCGGCGCCACGACGCAGCCGCCGACCACGATTCCGGTGCCGGGCCGGCAGAAGATCTTGACGAAGCCGTCGCGGATGCCCTGCATCTTGGCGCGCGGGTTGCGCAGCAGCGGCAGCTTGACCACCCGGGCGTCGATCTTGCCGGAGTCGACGTCGGCCTGGCTGTAGCCGACGGTGGCGATCTCGGGGTCGGTGAAGACGTTCGAGGAGACCGTCTTCAGATTCAGCGGGGCCACCGCGTCACCGAGGAAGTGGTACATCGCTATCCGGCCCTGCATGGCGGCGACCGAGGCGAGGGCGAAGATCCCGGTGACGTCACCGGCCGCGTACACGCCGGGGGCGCTGGTGCGGGAGACCTTGTCGGTCCAGATGTGGCCGGACTCCTTGAGCCTGACTCCGGCCTCCTCCAGGCCCATGCCCGCACTGTTCGGGATCGCGCCGACCGCCATGAGGCAGTGCGAACCGGAGATGACCCGGCCGTCGGCGAGGGTGACCTCGACCCGGTCGCCGACGCGCTTCGCCGCCTGGGCGCGGGAGCGGGCCATGACGTTCATGCCGCGGCGCCGGAAGACATCCTCCAGGACGGCGGCCGCGTCCGGGTCCTCACCCGGCAGCACCCGGTCGCGGGACGAGACGAGGGTGACGCGCGAGCCGAGCGCCTGGTAGGCGCCCGCGAACTCGGCGCCCGTCACGCCGGAGCCGACCACGATGAGCTCCTCGGGAAGCTCGTCGAGGTCGTAGACCTGGGTCCAGTTCAGAATGCGCTCGCCGTCGGGGAGCGCATCCGGTATCTCCCTCGGGTGGCCACCGGTCGCTATCAGGACGGCGTCGGCGGTGAGCGTCTCCTCCGTGCCGTCGGCGGCGGTCACGACGACCGTGCGGGAGCCGTCGGCTGCCTGGAGGCCGTCGAGGCGGCCGCGGCCGCGCATCACGCGCGCCCCCGCACGGGTGACGGAGGCGGTGATGTCGTGGGACTGGGCGAGCGCCAGGCGCTTCACTCGTCGGTTGACCTTGCCGAGATCGACGCCGACGACGCGGGCCGCCTGCTCGATGTGCGGCGTGTCGTCGGCGACGATGATGCCCAATTCCTGGTACGAGGAATCGAAGGTGGTCATCACCTCTGCCGTCGCGATCAGAGTCTTCGAGGGCACGCAGTCGGTGAGCACCGACGCGCCGCCGAGGCCGTCGCAGTCGACGACGGTCACCTCCGCGCCGAGCTGGGCTCCCACCAATGCCGCCTCGTACCCGCCGGGTCCGCCGCCGATGATCACGATCCGGGTCACGAAAAGTCCGCCTCGCGTGTGTCATCCCGCGGCCGTCTGCTGCCCCGGCCGGGGGTCCGGGGGTCGCCCCGGGGAATGCAGTACGTACTTCATTGTCCCGCACGCGGCAAGGTGCTTCGCCCCGGGGCCCTCCATAGGTGCGCCGGGGCGTACCCGGCGGGTTCGCAAACGGTGAGAGGGACCCCGTACGAAACCTCGGACGCTGTTGGTATCCGAAACCTCGTAAGGGGGCTTCCTCGCAGGAATCGACGTTCCGCCCGCCACCTCCCGTACCCTCGACCCCATGTCGCTCTACGCCGCGTACGCCGGCAACCTCGACGCGCGGCTGATGACGCGCCGCGCACCGCATTCCCCGCTGCGCGGCACCGGCTGGCTCAACGGCTGGCGGCTGACCTTCGGCGGGGAGCAGATGGGCTGGGAAGGCGCGCTCGCCACGGTGGTGGAGGCCCCCCGTTCCCAGGTCTTCGTGGCGCTGTACGACCTGGCGCCGATGGATGAGGACTCCATGGACCGGTGGGAGGGCGTCGGCCTCGACGTCTACCGGCGGATGCGGGTGCGTGTGCACACCCTGGACGGCGATGAGCCGGCCTGGATGTATGTGCTGAACGGGTACGAGGGCGGGCTGCCGTCCGCCCGCTATCTGGGCGAGATCGCGGACGCCGCCGAGTCCGCGGGCGCGCCGCACGACTATGTGATGGAACTGCGCAAGCGCCCCTGCTGACCGGCGGACCAGCGCTTTTGTGTGAATGCACGAGGAAGCGTGTGGAGACTCTGCGCATGGGCATCTACGCGCGTAGGGAATCACCGGTTACCCTCATCGGCGTGAACGCATCACTTATTCCGGACAACATCCAGGGCGACCCGCACACCGCCGCCGCCGACGCCGCCGCCCGCCTGCGCGAGCTGACCGGTGCCGAGACCCACGACGTCGCGCTCGTGATGGGTTCCGGCTGGGCACCTGCGGGCGATGCGCTCGGCACTCCGGAGGCCGAGTTCCCGGTGACCGACCTGCCCGGCTTCCCGGCGCCCGCCGTGCAGGGGCACGGCGGCACGATCCGCTCGTACCGGATCGGCGAGAAGCGTGCCCTTGTCTTCCTCGGCCGCACGCACTTCTACGAGGGCCGCGGCGTCGCCGCCGTCGCGCACGGGGTCCGTACCGCCGTCGCCGCCGGCTGCAAGACCGTCGTTCTGACGAACGGCTGCGGCGGCCTGCGCGAGGGCATGCGCCCCGGGCAGCCGGTCCTGATCAGCGACCACATCAACCTGACCGCGGCGTCCCCCATCGTCGGCGCCAACTTCGTCGACCTGACCGACCTGTACTCGCCGCGGCTGCGCGCGCTGTGCAAAGAGGTCGACAAGACCCTCGAAGAGGGTGTGTACGTGCAGTTCCCCGGCCCGCACTACGAGACCCCGGCCGAGATCAACATGGTCCGTGTCATGGGCGGCGACCTGGTCGGCATGTCCACCGTGCTGGAGGCGATCGCCGCACGGGAGGCGGGGGCCGAGGTGCTGGGCATTTCGCTGGTCACGAACCTGGCGGCGGGACTGAGCGGGGAGCCGCTCAACCATGAAGAGGTGCTGCAGGCGGGGCGGGATTCCGCTACGCGGATGGGGGCATTGCTGGCGCAGGTGCTCGAGCGGATCTGAGACCGGCCGGCACATGGGGGGGTGGGATCGAGCCCGAGCGGCCCACCCGCTCGCACATGCCTGGCCCCCGGGCCCCCGCCCACACTCCACTCCCCACCCACCGCAGAAAGCCCGCAGAAAGGCGGACACCGTGCAGCAGGAGCTCATCGCGCAGGCCAGGACGTGGCTCGCGGAGGACCCCGACCCCGAGACCCGCGACGAGCTCGCCAAGCTCATCGCAGCCGAGGACCTCGACGAGCTCGCCGCCCGGTTCGCCGGCACGCTGCAGTTCGGCACGGCCGGGCTCCGCGGTGAGCTGGGGGCCGGGCCGATGCGGATGAACCGCACCGTCGTCATCCGCGCCGCCGCCGGGCTCGCCGCGTATCTCACGGCCCAGGGGCAGGCCGGCAAGCTCGTCGTCATCGGGTACGACGCCCGCTACAAGTCCGCCGACTTCGCCCGCGACACCGCGGCCGTGATGACCGGCGCGGGCCTGCGCGCCGCGGTACTCCCCCGCCCGCTCCCCACCCCTGTGCTGGCGTACGCCATAAGGCACCTGGGCGCCGTCGCGGGCGTCGAGGTGACCGCCAGCCACAATCCGCCGCGCGACAACGGCTACAAGGTCTATCTCGGCGACGGCTCGCAGATCGTCCCCCCGGCGGACGACGGGATCGCCGCCGCCATCGCCGCGGTCGGCCCGCTCGACGGCGTGGCCCGCCCCGACGACGGCTGGGAGATCCTCGGCGAGGAGGTCCTGGACGCCTACCTCGCGCGTACGGACGCCGTGCTCGCCACCGGATCGCCGCGTACCGCCCGGACCGTGTACACCGCGATGCACGGCGTCGGCACCTCCGTGCTGACCGCCGCGTTCGCGCGGGCCGGGTTCCCGGAGCCCGTGCTCGTCGCCGAGCAGGCGGAGCCCGACCCGGCGTTCCCCACCGTCGCCTTCCCCAATCCGGAAGAGCCCGGCGCGATGGATCTCGCCTTCGCCACCGCACGCCGTACGGAACCCGACCTCGTCATCGCCAACGACCCGGACGCCGACCGCTGCGCCGTCGCCGTCCCGGACCCCGCCGCCGACGGCGGCTGGCGGATGCTGAGCGGTGACGAGGTCGGCGCGCTGCTCGCCGCCCATCTGGTCGCCCGCGGTGTGAGCGGTGTCTTCGCCGAGTCGATCGTGTCGTCCTCATTGCTCGGCCGGATCGCCGGACAGGCGGGGCTCGGTCACGAGGAGACGCTGACCGGCTTCAAGTGGATCGCCCGCGTGGACGGCCTGCGCTACGGGTACGAGGAGGCGCTCGGTTACTGCGTCGACCCGGACGGCGTACGCGACAAGGACGGCATCACGGCCGCCCTGCTCGTCGCCGAGCTCGCCTCCGTGCTCAAGGAGCAGGGGCGTACGCTCCTCGATCTCCTCGACGACATCGCGGTCGAGCACGGACTGCACGCCACCGGTCAGCTGTCGGTCCGGGTGGACGACCTGTCGGTCATCGCGGACGCCATGCGGCGGTTGCGCGAGCAGCCCCCGACCGCACTCGCCGGCCTTGCCGTCATCTCGGCCGAGGACCTGTCGGAGGGCACCGAACAGCTGCCGCCCACCGACGGACTGCGCTACCGCCTGCGGGGCGCCCGGGTGATCGTCCGCCCGAGCGGCACCGAGCCGAAGCTCAAGTGCTACCTGGAGGTCGTGGTTCCGGTCGGCTCGGCGGACGAGCTGCCGGCGGCCCGAGCGAAGGGTGCGGAGCTGCTCGACGAAATCAAGCGGGACCTGGCTGCGGCGGCCGGGATCTGACCGACCGGTCGTGGGCATCGGCTTCACATGCGCGTCAGGCAGGTGAGGCCGGTGTCCGGGCTGGACTGGAGTGTCAGGCACGTGAGGCCGGTGTCCGGGAGCCGATGACCGGCACCGCCCGGCGACTGTTCGAGCAACAGCGGCATGACACTCAGTGACTCCCTGGCGGTTCCGCTATCCGGCCGCGGCCGGACGCCTCGCGGCCCAGTAACGGTGGACAGCCCAGCCGGCACCGAGCACAGCGGCCGTCCAGACCATGACCTCGGCGAGAACCATTGTCGGGGTCACGGTGAGGTGCGGTCGGGGCGGCAGCACTACCATCTGCACGGCAGCACCCACCGGAACCGTCAACGCCGCGAGCAGGCCGGTCACTCCAGGTTGCCTGATGGCTGCACCCACCGCACCCAGGATCAGCCCGAGCGGCAGACCGGCCGCCCACCACCTGACCATATCCGTTTCGGCCCCCGCGACGAAGGCGTCCGTCACGTAGTACGCCCCCGTGGCCGCGAACAGCGCCAGGGCCCCGACCAGCGCGCCTCGGACCCGTTCCCCGGCCAGCCAGCCCACCGCCACCGCCAGCGCTGCCCAAGCCCAGCCTGCGTCCAACAGCAGGCTCAGCACTTTGGCGGCACTGGCCCAGACAGTGCCCGTGAGCGGCTCACCCAGCTCCGCATACGGCGACGAAAGCGCGTTGACGAGCGAGGTCGCCGCCCCGAAGCCCACCCCAGCCGCAAGGCCCACCAGCATGATCTTCATACCGGGAGGTTACCCAGCGCGTTGCGACGCCCTTCGGTGCAGCAGACCGCGCGGCGCCGCGCGGTGCTGCGGGCCGACCCCCATGAGTTCCGGAGCGTTTTCCTGCAGCTGATGCTGATCCCCTCCGCGAACAATGTCGCCCGCCTCCTGGCCCGCTGGGACTCCGGCAGCCAGGCGGCCTTCGCCAGGAAGATGCAGCGCAATTAAGATCAAGCGAACTCAACCGAAGGGGGGGTGGGCTGGGTGATCTGTGCGTACAAGTTCCTCATGCGGCCCACCGTGGGCCAGCAGGTCGCGCTCGGAGAGATGCTGCGTGATCACTGCTCGCTCTACAACGGCGCGTTGCAGGAACGCCGTGACGCCTACAGGCACATTTCGAAGACGAGCGTCAAGTACGGGCAGCAGTCAGCGCAGCTCAAGGACATCCGGGCCTTCGACCCTGAGCGTCAGGGCCGCTGGTCCTTCTCCTCCCAGCAGGCGACGCTTCGTCGTCTCGACAAGGCGTTCGCCGCGTTCTTCCGGAGGGCCAAGGCCGGCGAGACGCCGGGCTATCCGCGCTTCCGTGGGGTCAACTGGTTCGACACGGTGGACTTTCCCAAGGACGGCGACGGATGCCGCTGGGATGCGACCCCGTACGACCCCGTCACCCGCGTCCGCTTCCAAGGTGTCGGGAACGTCAAGGTCAACCAGCACCGGCCCGTGGTCGGCAAGGTCAAGACCGTCTCCGTCAAGCGCGAGGGCAAGCGCTGGTACGTCATCCTGACCGTCGAGCAGGCGCAGCCCGAGCCGCTGCCGGCAACCGGGTCCGTGACCGGCATCGACATGGGCATCGCGTCATTCCTCACCACGTCCAACGGCGAGCACGTCCCCAGCCCGCGCCACAGCCGGAAGGCCGCCGCGAAGCTGAAGGCTGCGCAACAGGCACTTGCCCGGTTCCCCCGCGTCCGCCGGGACAAGCGCACAAAGAATCACCGCCGGGCGGTCGAGAGGGTCGCCACGCTGCATCGCAAGGTCCGACGCCAGCGGCTCGACCACGCACACAAGACAGCGCTTGACCTCGTACGCGAACACAACTTCATCGCGCATGAGGACCTCAAGATCCGCAACATGAGCAACGCTCCCGCCCCCAAGCCGGACCCCGAGCAGCCAGGCAGCTTCCTGCCCAACGGGGCCGCCGCGAAGGCCGGGCTGAACCGTTCGATCTCAGATGCCGGATGGGGGGTGTTCCTGACGATCCTCACCGCCAAGGCTGAAAGCGCCGGACGGGAAGTGATCGCCGTGGACCCCCGCAACACCTCTCGGCGGTGCCTCTACGGGCCGGGCTGGTCCGTCGCGAAGCCGCACCGGTATAGCGAGAAGCCCCCTCATCCATGAGGGGGAGGAGTCACTGCCGTACACCCGGAGTGAGAAAGAGGAGCGAGTCCCATGCGCATCGTGATCAGTGAGTTCATGAGCTTGGACGGCGTCGTACAGGCGCCGGGCGGACCCGACGAGGACATCGACGGCGGCTTTGTCCACGGTGGCTGGTCGCACGCGTTCTTCGACCCGGAGGTGGTGGGCGGCGCCCTCGACGATGCGCTGTCCAAGGCCGAGGCGCTGCTGTTCGGGCGCCGCACATGGCAGACGATGGCCGCGGCGTGGCCCGAGCGGGCCGGAAACGACCCGTTCGCCGACCGGATGAATGCCATCCCGAAGTACGTCGTGTCCGACACCCTGGGCGACTTTGAGCTGTCCTGGGACAACACCACGCGCATCCCCGGCGGCAAGGCCATGGCCCGCATCCGGGAGATGCGCGCGTCCGAGGGCGGCGATCTGCTGGTCATGGGGAGCCCCACGCTCGTACGTGCTCTGCTCGGCGAGGGCCTGGTCGACGAGCTCCGGCTCGTGATCATGCCGGTGCTCCTCGGCGGCGGTAAGTCGATCTTCCCCGACGACGGCGCGCTGCGCGCGCTCGAGCTGGTCTCGACAGTCACCAGCGGCACGGGGGTCAACGTATGCACCTACCGGCCGGTCGCCGAGGGGTAGGCGGGGGGCGGCGCCGGGGCTTCCCCTCGGACGTCCGCGGCCGCGGGCCGGTACTCCCGGCCCGCCTCAGAGACTGTCGGGTGACCTCTGATCGGGCGGTCGCCCGACAGCCTCTCAGCCGGTCGCGGACAGCACCGCCAGCAGCACCGCACCCACCACGGCCGGTGCGATCACCTCGTACGCCCAGCGCACGGAGACCGAAGATGCCGAGGACGCCGAAGTCGCCGAAGATTCGGCGGACTTCCCCGCCCCCGCCTTCGCCCGCTCCGCCAACTCCCGCAGGTCCGCCATGGTCTGGTCGGCCGTCGCCATCCGGGCCTTGGCGTCACGGACGTCCGCATGCACGGAAGTGCGGTCGTACGGGTCGTCCAGCGAACGCCGGGACTGCTGCCGGGCCGCCTTCTTCCGCTGCCGCAGCGACACCGGTACCGCCCACAGCTGGTACTTGGCGCCGCCCTCGGTGAACAGCTCGCTCGAATACCCGGCCCGCAGATCCGCGACCGCCGTCCACGGCATGGTGATCGTCCGGAACGGGTTACGGATCTCGATGCGCTGCTCATTGGCGAGGACGACGGGCCGCAGCGTGAACGCGATGACGATCGGCACCACGGTCAGCAGCCCGGCCAGCGCCAGCCACGGAACCCGGCCCTCGCCCCGGAACACGGCGTCCCCGCCGATCCAGCAGGTGAGGAGAAGCAGCAGGACACCCCCGGCGATCCCGGCGGGCGACCGGAAGGTCCGGTCGGCGTAGGTCGGCTCGGCGGGCGGTGTGGGGCTCGTCATGGGCCCGATTCTGCCTGACGTGTGCAAGGGGGCGAAGGGGTGGCGGCCCCGGTACTGTGCGACGCACGGACGGACAGGCCCCCTGTACAGGTCGCTACGCGCGTAGATATGCTCGTCTGGTGACCATGCCCACCACCACATTCTCCGACGCGACCGCGTCCGACGGTGCGCTGCGCCGCTTCCTGCACGGGCTGCCCGGCGTCGACGCCGTCGGCCTCGAAGCGCGCGCCGCATCCCTCGGAACCCGTTCGATCAAGACGACGGCCAAGGCGTACGCCATCGACCTGGCCATCTCGATGATCGACCTGACGACGCTGGAAGGCGCGGACACCCCGGGCAAGGTCCGGGCTCTCGCCGCGAAGGCCGTCAATCCCGACCCGACCGACCGCACGACCCCGCGCACCGCGGCGGTCTGCGTCTACCCCGACATGGCGGCGACCGCCGTCGCCGCGCTGGCCGGTTCCGGCGTGAAGGTGGCATCCGTCGCGACGGCCTTCCCCGCCGGCCGCGCCGCGCTCGACGTCAAGCTCGCGGATGTCCGCGACGCCGTGGCCGCCGGGGCCGATGAGATCGACATGGTGATCGACCGGGGCGCCTTCCTCTCCGGCCGGTACCTCAAGGTGTACGAGGAGATCCTCGCCGTGAAGGCGGAGTGCGGCTCCGCCCGGCTGAAGGTGATCTTCGAGACCGGCGAGCTGTCCACGTACGACAACATCCGCCGCGCCTCCTGGCTCGGCATGCTGGCGGGCGCCGACTTCATCAAGACGTCGACCGGCAAGGTCGCCACCAACGCCACACCCGCGAACACCCTGCTGATGCTGGAGGCCGTGCGCGACTTCCGGGCGCAGACCGGCGTACAGATCGGTGTGAAGCCGGCCGGCGGCATCCGTACGTCCAAGGACGCGATCAAGTTCCTGGTGCTGGTGAACGAGACCGCGGGCGAGGACTGGCTGGACAACCACTGGTTCCGCTTCGGTGCCTCCAGCCTGCTGAACGATCTGCTGATGCAGCGTCAGAAGCTCAGCACCGGCCGTTACTCCGGCCCCGATTACGTGACGGTGGACTGATCCCCATGGCATCTGCATTCGATTACGCCCCCGCCCCCGAGTCGCGCTCAGTCGTCGACATCGCACCCTCGTACGGCCTGTTCATCGACGGTGAGTTCACCGACGCGGCCGACGGCAAGGTCTTCAAGACGGTCTCTCCGAGCAGTGAAGAGGCGCTCTCCGAGGTCGCGCAGGCCGGCGCCGCGGACGTCGACCGGGCCGTGAAGGCGGCTCGCAAGGCGTTCGAGAAGTGGTCGGCGCTGCCGGGCTCCGAGCGCGCCAAGTACCTGTTCCGGATCGCCCGGATCATTCAGGAGCGCAGCCGCGAGCTCGCCGTTCTCGAAACCCTCGACAACGGCAAGCCGATCAAGGAGACACGCGACGCGGATCTCCCCCTGGTCGCGGCGCACTTCTTCTACTACGCGGGCTGGGCCGACAAGCTGGACCACGCCGGCTACGGCGCGAACCCGCGCCCCCTCGGCGTCGCGGGCCAGATCATCCCGTGGAACTTCCCGCTGCTGATGCTGGCCTGGAAGATCGCCCCGGCGCTCGCCACCGGCAACACGGTGGTCCTCAAGCCCGCCGAGACGACCCCGCTCTCCGCACTCTTCTTCGCGGACATCTGCCGCCAGGCGGGCCTGCCGAAGGGTGTCGTGAACATCCTGACCGGGTACGGGGACGCGGGCGCCGCCCTCGTCGAGCACCGGGACGTCGACAAGGTCGCCTTCACCGGCTCGACCGCGGTCGGCAAGGCCATCGCCCGCCAGGTCGCCGGTACGGACAAGAAGGTCACCCTGGAACTGGGCGGCAAGGGAGCCAACATCGTCTTCGACGACGCCCCGATCGACCAGGCCGTCGAGGGCATCGTCACCGGCATCTTCTTCAACCAGGGCCAGGTCTGCTGCGCGGGCTCGCGCCTGCTCGTACAGGAGTCGATCCAGGACGAGCTGCTGGACGCCCTGAAGCGCCGGCTGTCCACGCTCCGGCTCGGCGACCCGCTGGACAAGAACACCGACATCGGCGCGATCAACTCCGCGGAGCAGCTCGCCCGGATCACCGCGCTCGTCGAGACGGGCGAGGCGGAGGGCGCCGAACGCTGGTCCGCCCCCTGCGAACTCCCCTCCTCCGGCTACTGGTTCGCCCCGACGCTGTTCACGAACGTCACCCAGGCGCACACCATCGCCCGCGACGAGATCTTCGGCCCGGTGCTGTCGGTGCTGTCGTTCCGTACGCCCGACGAGGCCGTAGCCAAGGCCAACAACAGCCAGTACGGCCTCTCGGCAGGCATCTGGACGGAGAAGGGCTCCCGCATCCTCGCGGTGGCGAACAAGCTCCGGGCGGGCGTCGTCTGGGCCAACACGTTCAACAAGTTCGACCCGACCTCGCCGTTCGGCGGCTACAAGGAGTCGGGCTTCGGCCGCGAAGGCGGCCGTCACGGTCTGGAGGCCTACCTCGATGTCTGACAGCCGACTGACCGTCTTCAAGACCTACAAGCTGTACGTCGGGGGCAAGTTCCCCCGCTCCGAGAGCGGCCGGGTGTACGAGGTGACGGCAAAGACATCAGCCGCTGACGCGGCGGGCAAGGGCAAGTGGCTGGCGAACGCCCCCCAGTCCTCCCGCAAGGACGCGCGTGACGCGGTCGTGGCCGCCCGCAAGGCGTTCGGCGGCTGGTCGGGCGCGACAGCGTACAACCGCGGCCAGATCCTCTACCGCATCGCGGAGATGCTGGAGGGCCGCAAGAACCAGTTCGTACGGGAAGTGGCGGACGCCGAGGGCCTGTCGAAGTCGAAGGCGGCGGCCGTCGTGGACGCCGCGATCGACCGCTGGGTCTGGTACGCGGGCTGGACCGACAAGATCGGCCAGGTCGTGGGCGGGGCCAACCCGGTCGCGGGCCCCTTCTTCAACCTGTCCACGCCCGAACCGACCGGTGTGGTCGCGGTCCTGGCACCCCAGGAGTCGTCGTTCCTGGGCCTGGTCTCGGTGATCGCCCCGGTCATCGCGACCGGCAACACGGCGGTCGTCATCGCGTCCGCCGACGCCCCGCTGCCGGCGCTGTCCCTGGGCGAGGTGCTGGCCACCTCCGACCTGCCGGGCGGCGTGGTGAACATCCTGTCCGGGAGGACGGCGGAGATCGCGGCACCGCTCGCGTCCCACCAGGACGTGAATGCCATCGACCTCACGGGCGCGGACGCCGCTCTGGCGAAGGAGCTGGAGATCGCGGCGGCGGACAACCTGAAGCGGGTTCTCCGCGGCGACGGCGACGGCGCGTTCGACTGGTCGGCCGATCCCGGCACCCACCGCCTGACCGCCTTCCTGGAGACGAAGACGGTCTGGCACCCGACGGGCGCGCTGGGCGCCTCGGGGTCCTCGTACTGACCCATGTGAGGACGTACTGACCGCGTGACGACGGCTCGCCCCTCCGGAATCCCCGGAGGGGCGGGCCGTGTCCGCGTCAGCCGTGCACCGCTCCTGCCACGCACATCGAGCCGATCGAGTAATCAACCGGGTGCACAGAGTAGTTGAGGTGTGATGCTCGATACCACCACGGCCTCCGGGGGATCCCCTGTGCGGGTCGATGCCGCACACTCGTGTCCTGTGAATTCCCAACCGATCCCGACCCGCGTCGTGTTGCTCGCGGGACCTTCCGGCTCCGGCAAGTCCTCCCTCGCCGCCCGCACAGACCTGCCGGTGCTGCGCCTGGACGACTTCTACAAGGAGGGCGACGACCCCACCCTGCCGCTCGTCCCCGGCAGCACGGACATCGACTGGGACTCCGCGCAGTCCTGGGACGCCGATGCGGCGGTCGCCGCGATCGTGGAACTGTGCCGCACGGGGCGTACGGACGTCCCGGTGTACGACATCGCCACGAGCTCCCGGGTCGACCGGGAGGCCTTCCACATCGAGCGCACACCGCTGTTCGTGGCCGAGGGAATCTTCGCGGCGGACATAGTCGAACGGTGCCAGGAACTGGGCGTGCTGGCCGACGCGCTGTGCCTGCGCGGCCGTCCGACGACGACGTTCCGCCGTCGGCTGCTACGGGATCTCCGGGAGGGACGGAAGACGGTGCCGTTCCTGCTGCGGCGAGGGTGGAGGCTGATGCGGGCCGAACGACGCATCGTGGCCCGGCAGACGGCACTGGGCGCGTATCCGTGCGGCAAGGAGGAGGCACTGGGACGGCTGGCCGCGGCGGCGGCCGGGCGATACCGACGGGCGCCGGTGGGAGCGCCGGTCCCGGAGTAGGGGAATGCTGCGGGGCCGGACCGGACCCCCCGGCCCGTCCGACCCCGCAGCACCCCCCGTGCACCGCCGCCTCCCCCGAAGCAGCGGCCCTGCTCTCCCCCGTACCCCCCGTTCCCTCAGGCCACCAGCTCGCCGAAGGACTCCTCCTGGTCACGGCCGAAGCTGAGGACCTCGTCCTCGCGCAGCCGGCGGAGCGACCGCCAGATGCTGGACTTCACCGTGCCGACACTGATGTCGAGGATGGCCGCGATCTCCGGGTCGGTGCGGCCCTCGTAGTAGCGCAGGACCAGCATCGTGCGCTGGAGTTCTGGCAGCCGCGCCAGCGCCTGCCAGAGCACGGCGCGCAGTTCCGTGCCGCGCATCGCGTCCGTGTCGCCCGCCGTCTCCGGCAGCTCCTCGGTCGGGTACTCGTTGAGCTTGCGCCTGCGCCAGGCGCTGATGTGCAGATTGGTCATGGTGCGGCGCAGATAGCCACCGACCGCCGCCTTGTCGCTGATCCGGTCCCACGCCCGGTACGTCGAGAAGAGGGCGCTCTGCAGCAGATCCTCGGCCTCGAACCGGTCTCCGGTCAGGTGGTAGGCGGTTGCGTACAAGGAGGCGCGGCGCTCCCGGACGTAGGCCGTGAACGCCGTTTCGGCGTCGTCGGCCTGCGCCGGGGACTTCCGCTCCCCCATGGCCTCCCCGTACGCAACTCCCCCGTTGCTTCCCCCGCCGTTCCCCCCGTTGCTTCCCCCGTTGGCCCCCCCGAGCGCGTCAACCACCGTCATGTACGACGTGTGCTGACGCCCGGCGCCACGAACGCACCCCCGCACGATCGCGGCCCCGGACCTCTCGGTGCTCCGGCCGACATCGTGGAGACGCGTGGCAACCGCGCTAGCGGTGGTGCTGTGAGTTGCGTTCATCTCGCGCCCCCCATCGGTGGAGTCCGTCCGTTCCTTGTGCCAATGAGCTTGCCGGGGCAGTTTCATCGCACTGTCCCCCGACTGTCACAGCCCTGTCACAGGGCCTGTCGTCGGCGCGTCGCCGGTGTGCCGGATGTATGAGTCGCGCCAACTGTCGAACCGGGGCTCCACCATGGGCCAGAATGACCAGCGTGCCTTTCCTGTTGCTGATCGAGGACGACGACGCCATCCGCACGGCCCTCGAACTCTCGCTGTCACGCCAGGGCCACCGTGTGGCCACCGCGGCGACGGGAGAGGACGGCCTGAAACTGCTGCGTGAGCAGCGGCCGGATCTGATCGTGCTGGATGTGATGCTGCCCGGCATCGACGGTTTCGAGGTGTGCCGGCGCATCCGGCGCACCGACCAGCTGCCGATCATTCTGCTGACCGCGCGCAGCGACGACATCGACGTCGTGGTCGGACTTGAGTCCGGTGCCGACGACTATGTAGTGAAGCCCGTGCAGGGCCGGGTGCTCGACGCCCGTATCCGGGCGGTGCTGCGCCGCGGTGAGCGCGAGTCCACCGACTCCGCGTCCTTCGGGAACGTGGTGATCGACCGCTCCGCGATGACCGTGACCAAGAACGGCGATGATCTGCAGCTCACACCGACCGAGTTGCGGCTCCTGCTGGAGCTGAGCCGCCGGCCGGGCCAGGCCCTGTCGCGGCAGCAGCTGCTGCGACTGGTCTGGGAACACGACTACCTCGGTGACTCCCGGCTCGTGGACGCCTGTGTACAGCGGCTGCGCGCCAAGGTGGAGGACGTACCGTCCTCGCCGACCCTGATCCGCACCGTTCGAGGTGTGGGCTACCGGCTGGACTCGCCTCAGTGAGCGATACCGCCGAACGGAGCCTGCTCCACGGGCTTCGCTGGACCAGTCTGCGACTGCGTCTCGTCGTCGTGTTCGCGCTGGTGGCGCTGACCGCCGCGGTGTCCGCCTCGGGGATCGCGTACTGGCTGAACCGCGAGGCCGTACTGACACGTACCCAGGACGCCGCGCTCGGGGACTTCCGCCAGGAGATGCAGAACCGGGCCGCCTCGCTGCCACCGCGTCCCACCAAGGACGATCTGCAGAACGCCGCCGTGCAGATGGCGAGCAGCTCGCCGGGCTACAGCGTGCTGCTGGTCGACGAGCGCGACACCGGCAAGCCGATCGTCGGCAACTCCGATCTGGACATCTTCACGCTCGACAACGTGCCGCTGTCGCTGCAGAAGGCGGTCAACAAGAAGCAGCGGGTGGAGGCGGGCAACAAGTACGAGTACCACCTGTTCTGGCAGCGGGTCAGCATCCGCGGTACGCCGTATCTGGTGGGCGGCACGAAGATCATCGGCGGTGGCCCGACCGGCTACATGCTGAAGTCGCTCGAGCAGGAGCGGCAGGATCTGAACTCCCTCGCCTGGTCGCTGGGGATCGCCACCGGGCTCGCCCTGATCGGCTCGGCACTGCTCGCGCAGGCCGCCGCGACGACCGTGCTGCGGCCCGTGCAGCGGCTCGGTGACGCCGCGCGCAAGCTCGGCGAGGGCAAGCTCGACACCCGTCTCGCGGTGTCCGGAACCGATGAACTCGCCGACCTCTCCCGTACGTTCAACAGGACCGCGAGTTCACTGGAGAAGAAGGTCGCGGACATGAGCGCGCGGGAAGAGGCGAGCCGGCGGTTCGTCGCCGACATGTCCCACGAACTGCGCACCCCGCTCACCGCGTTGACCGCCGTCACCGAGGTGCTGGAGGACGAGGCGGACAGCCTGGACCCGATGATCGCGCCCGCGGTGCATCTCGTGGTGAGCGAGACCCGGCGCCTCAACAACCTGGTCGAGAACCTGATGGAGGTCACCCGCTTCGACGCGGGTACGGCCCGGCTCGTCCTCGACACGGTCGATGTCGCCGACCAGGTCACCGCCTGCATCGACGCCCGTGCCTGGCTGGACGCGGTGGATCTGGACGCCGAGCGCGGCATGATGGTCCGCCTCGACCCGCGCCGGCTCGATGTGATCCTGGCGAATCTGATCGGCAACGCGCTCAAGCACGGCGGTTCGCCGGTACGGGTCGCGGTGAGGACCGAGGGCGACGAACTCGTCATCGGGGTCCGCGACCACGGCCCCGGCATCCCCGAGGACGTCCTTCCGCATGTCTTCGACCGGTTCTACAAGGCCAGCGCCTCCCGCCCGCGCTCCGAGGGCAGTGGTCTCGGTCTGTCGATCGCCATGGAGAACGCACACATCCACGGCGGTGACATCGCGGCCACGAACTCACCGGACGGCGACGGCGCGGTGTTCGTACTGCGGCTGCCGCGCGACGCCGAGCCGCTCACCCGTTCCGCCGGAGATCGCGACGCGGAGGTCCAGAACGAGAAGGGCGACGCGACGTGATGAGCAGCAACCTCCGGGCACACCGTTCGGCCGTGGCGCTGGCCGGTGCCGTGATCACGGCCTTGCTGACCGCGGGCTGCGGGATCAGGACCACCACCGTGCCGGTGGACGCCGGGGCCGCACCGTCCCAGGTGCCGTGCTCGATGTCCGCGGAGAACGTCGCCACCCAGGCCCTCCAGGGCATCCCCGTACAGATCTATCTGGTCTGCTCCTCGCAGCTGGTCACGGTGGACCGTACGGTGCAGGTCGGCGACACGAAGTCGGACCCGGTCCGGATCGCGCAGGCGCTCCTGGACGAGCTGGAGCAGGAGCCGGACGTCGATGAGCGGCAGGCCGGGTTCTCCACGACCGTCCCGGCGAACCTGCGGATCAGCGCGGCCCGCAGCGGCGACCCGCAGGGCACGCTGCGGCTCAGCGAGCAGCCGGAGGACCTGCCGTCCGAGGCTCTGGCACAGATCGTGTGTACGTACGCGGAGAGCGAGGCGCTCGCTTCGCACGGCACGGTGATACTGGGCGGGCCGGGGAACTACGCGCCGCGTGGATATCTGTGCACCTCGGAGACGAAGGCCAGGCCGCAGGCGACGCAGACACTGGGGGCGGGGACGGGGGCCTGAACGGGGGCCGGGGCGTCCGGCTGCCGGTCCTTCTGCCTCAAGCGCCGGACGGGCCGGGTTCTTCTGTCCTCAAGCGCCGATCCGGGTCCGTCGGGCCGAGCGGAACCGATCCTGCCGCTCGACGCGTCTTGGGGGGCGTGCGTCAAGGTTCGGGCAGTCAAGCTGTCATCCACTTCCGCGCGACCGGTGTCGCCCTCCTCCTCGCGCATCTGCTGCTTGTCGGCTGGCTGACGCTGCGTCCACTCAATGTGCCGTGGGTGACCGCCTCGAATCTTCAACCGTTCGCCGGCATCAGAGCGGACCTGTCCCTCGGTCCGGTCGAGGCCGCTCGCCGGATCGGTGAGGGGCTGCTGCTGCTCGCCCCGCTCGGCGTGCTGCTGCCGATGGCCGGAGGCCGGCTGTTCGTCTCCCCATGGGCCTCACTGGCCCGTACCGTCGCGGCGGGGTCGCTGATCTCGCTGGCCATCGAACTGGCGCAGACCGGGGTGCCGGGGCAGGTCGTCGACGTCGACTCGCTGCTGCTGAACACCACCGGTGTGGCACTCGCCCATCTGCTGGTCGTACCGATGTGCCGGGCGCGGCTGCGCCGCAGGAAGCAGCAGCAGATCCGGGTGGCGCCCCGCCCCAAGGACGAGGCGGCTCAGGGGCCGACCCCGACGATTCCCAGGGTCGGTATCGCACCGTAGAGCGACGCTCACCCCCCGTTCGCCGGGCGACCATGGATCCATCGGGAGCACAACGGAGCTGCTCCCTGAGCAACGGTTCGCGAAGGAGCCCACCATGGCAGCACTTGCCCGCCCTCGTGACGGACGCATGATCGGCGGAGTGTGCGCAGCGCTGGCAAGGCGCTTCGGCACCTCCGCGGGAACCATGCGCATCATCTTCCTGGTCTCCTGTCTGCTGCCGGGGCCGCAGTTCCTGCTCTACCTGGCGCTGTGGGTGCTGTTCCCGTCCGAGAAGACGTCGTCCGTCGCCTGGTGACCCGCGTACGCAAACACGCCTGTGGGGCGGACACCCGGTTCGGGTGTCCGCCCCACAGGCGTGTGTACGGGGATCAGCCGCCGAGCGGGAGGCTGTTGGACGACAGACCGTTGGTGCTCAGGCTGCCTGCGGGCAGCCCGCCGATCAGGCCCTTGACCGGGGCGGTGGTGTTGCCGGCAAGCTCCTGCCGGTCGGTGCCGACGAGCTTGGTGGCCGTGTCCTGGACCGGCACGGACCGGGTCGCGGTCCCCAGCGCCGAGTCGGCGACCGGCAGGGGAGCGGCCGCGGCATTGGCCGGCAGCACGGAGGCGGATGCGGTCCCCGCGGCGGCGGCGAAAGCGGCACCGAGAGCGGCGACGCCGAGAATCCTGACAGCAGACTGCTTCATGGGAAATTCATCCTTGGGGAGGGGGATGTGAGCGACTCTGAAACGTAGTCAGCCCACTGCCCGTCCCGCAAACATGCCGACACACGGAAAACGGCCGGGATTTCCCTGCCCCGGCCGCTGTCCGCAGAAATGCGAATCAACCCGCGGAAGCGGAAGGCACGCTGGTCGCGGCCGTCTGCTCGAAGAGCCACTCGGACTTCAGCTCGGCATATCCGGGCTTGATCACGTCATTGATCATGGCCAGACGTTCATCAAAAGGAATGAAGGCCGACTTCATCGCATTGACGGTAAACCATTGCATGTCGTCGAGCGTGTATCCGAAAGTCTCGGCCAGCTTCTCGAATTCGCGGCTCATGCTCGTACCGCTCATCAGCCGGTTGTCCGTATTTACGGTGGCCCGGAAATGCAGCTTCCGCAGCAGCCCGATGGGGTGCTCGGCGTACGAGGCGGCGGCGCCCGTCTGGAGGTTGGAGGTCGGGCACAGCTCCAGCGGGATGCGCTTGTCCCGCACGTAGGAGGCGAGGCGGCCGAGCTTCACACCGCCGTCCTCGGCGACCTCGATGTCGTCGATGATGCGGACGCCGTGGCCGAGCCGGTCGGCGCCGCACCACTGGAGGGCCTGCCAGATCGACGGCAGGCCGAAGGCCTCGCCCGCGTGGATGGTGAAGTGGTTGTTCTCGCGCTTGAGGTACTCGAAGGCGTCGAGGTGCCGGGTTGGCGGGAAGCCCGCCTCCGCGCCCGCGATGTCGAAGCCGGCGACGCCCTGGTCGCGGTAGCGGTTGGCAAGCTCGGCGATCTCCAGGGAGCGCGCGGCGTGCCGCATCGCGGTGAGGAGGGCGCCCACACGGATGCGGTTGCCGTCCAGGCGGGCCCTCCGTTCGCCCTCACGGAAGCCCTCGTTGACCGCCTCGACGACCTCTTCGAGGGTCAGTCCGGCTTCCAGGTGCTGCTCGGGGGCGTACCGCACCTCGGCGTACACCACACCGTCCGCGGCCAGGTCCTCGGCGCATTCGGCGGCCACCCGGACCAGTGCGTCGCGGGTCTGCATGACGGCGCAGGTGTGGGCGAACGTCTCCAGGTAACGCTCCAGCGATCCGGAGTCGGCCGCCTCGCGGAACCAGACGCCGAGCTTGTCGGGCTCGGTCTCGGGAAGTCCGTCGTATCCGCTCGCGAGGGCGAGGTCGACGATCGTTCCCGGGCGCAGGCCGCCGTCGAGATGGTCATGGAGAAGAACCTTGGGGGCGCGCCGGATCTGATCCTGGGCGGGCACTTGGAGGGTCGGGCTCATCATCTGGGCACTCTAGCCCCTACGCGCGTAGATTGTCCCTTGCCGATGCATAACAGTGACCGCGAATACGGGTGGAGTACACCTGCCTTTCTGACACTGTTCTGTCATGGCACAGCGCGCACTCCCCCTGCCTGCTGCGAGGCTGGGACGGGCCGTCGGAACGGCCGGAACACCAACTGCGGTCAGCGGCGTGGTTCTGCTGCTCCCGGACGGCGAGGCCGACTCGCACCGCCGTCCCTCCCCTCTCTCGTACGCCCTCCAGCTGCCGCTGGCCCGCACCCTGGCCCGCGCGGGCCAGGAGGACGGGCTCGCCGTGCATGTCGTGCGCTACCGCTGCCGCGGCTGGAACGCGACCGACGCGCAGCTCGCGGCGGACGCCCGATGGGCGGTGGACGAGGTCGTACGACGCTACGGCGACGTCCCCGTCTGCCTGGCCGGCCACGGCATGGGCGGCCGGGCCGCACTCCGGGCGGGCGGCCACGATGCAGTCAACTCCGTTCTGGCGATGGCCCCTTGGCTGCCCGACAGCGCGACGGACGAGCCGGAACCGGTAAAACATCTACTCGGCCGCCAGGTCCTGCTCGTCCACGGCACGAACGACGCCCGCACCGACCCCGAACTCTCCTTCCGCCTCGCCGAACGCGCCAAGAAGACCAACCGCGACACCTGCCGTTTCGAGGTCCACTCCGACGGCCACAGCCTGCGTCAGCACCGGGCCGAAGTAGTGGCCCTGGCAACGGACTTCGTCCGCGGCTCACTCTTCGGCCGGGCATACGCGCGCCCGGTCGCCGACGCCCTGGCGGCACCGCCGCCGCTGGGGTTGCGGATGCCTCTGGCCGCGGGGTTCGGAAAGTCGTTGCGAGGGTGAGGGCGTTGGGCGGGGGCGCAGAGAATGTAGGCACTGGACGCGCGGGCGCAAGAAGCGGTGCCCCGGCGTATCGGCATCCCCGTCTGCCCGCAGTCCGCAAGTAGTTCAACTACAGAGCCGCGCCAGCCCCAGTGGACGACCGGCTTGAGAGTTTTGGCATGTTCGTCGCGGGCGACCATCTTCTGATACATCAGCAGAAGCACGTGGGACACTACGTCAGTTTTGCCGGGATCGGTGAAAGCTAGGGAAAACCACGTCATCCCGCGATAAAGTCCCGGGTAACTTACTCTGCTCCCCGCACGTGCGGGGATGTTCCCAGCGAACAGGGCTTCACCTTCCGGACCCACGACTGCTCCCCGCACGTGCGGGGATGGCCCCTGCGGGGTCGAAACGATGCTCGCCTCCAGGAGGTCTGCTCCCGCCCACGCGGGCTGATCCCAGCATTATCTCGTGCAGCCCCACTACCTGGACCTGGTCCCCGCAACCGCTCAGCTCGCCCGCTTCAGCAAGGCGCCGAGTGTCCAAGATTCGGGGGCAAGGCCCGCGACTGTCGAGGGAGGACGCGTCGGTGCCGGAGACGGTGGCCGCGGGGGTTCGCCGAGGTGGAGCGGGCGGCGCGGGTATTGGCAACGATCTCGGGCGGAGTTCGTGCGGACTTGGTGAGACCGTGCCTTCGGATGCAACCAGTGTGTCTTGAAGGATCATCCTTCTTCTCAGTTCGCTCTTAGATTTTTTGATGGGGGAAGAAGGAAGTTCATGCGCACTCGTGCCCGTACCCGCATAGCCGCTGCCGGCGCACTCGTTGCACTGTCCGCGCTCGCGCTCACCGGCTGCAACAGCGACGACGAGGCTGACGCCGCCGCCGGTTCGTCGGCCTCGACCGCGGCTTCGCCCGAGGCGTCGTCCGGAAGCAGCTCGAACGGTGGCAGCAGCTCGAACGGTGGCAGCAGCTCGAACGGTGGCAGCAGCTCGAACGGTGGCAGCAGCTCGTCCGGTGGCGGCGTCACCGCGGCCTGCACCACCCAGAACACCTCGGCACAGTTCCGCCAGAGCGCGAACCACGCCAGCGAGTCGCAGGCGGCCGCCGGTTCGCTCAGGATCACCAACTCCTCCGGCGCCGCCTGCACCATCGTCGGTCCCACGGTCGTGACCGTCACCGATGAGGCGAAGGGCAGCGGGCCGGTCTCCGCGGACAACTCCGAGGAAGGCTCGGATGCGGTCGACATCCCGGCGGGCGGCACGGCGACGGCCGACGTGATGTACAACGACGTGAACACCGAGGGCACCGCGCGCCTCTCCTGCAGGACGGAATCATCCACGGTCAAGGTCGCGCTGCCGAAGGACGCGGGCACCACGGTGAACGTGATGAAGGCGGACGGCTCGCCGGGCGGTGTCTTCAGCCTCTGCGCCGACTCCTTCAAGCTCGGCGCCTTCTCGGTCGGCTAGGCAGTTTCGTTTGGATCAGTTGGTCGCTGGTCCGGGTGTGCCGTTGGCTGATGCGCAGTGGGCGCGAATCGAGCCGTTGCTCCCGGACCGCACGCCGAAGCGGGGTGGCCGCTGGCGTGATCACCGGGAGGTGATCGACGCGATCGCCTTCAAGTTCCAGACCGGTACCCAGTGGGTGCACCTGTCGGAGAAGTACGGCAACTGGCGGGGCGTCTACAACCGGCTGCGGATGTGGGCCGTCGACGGCACATGGGAGCGGGTGTTCACCGCCCTGGTGGCCCAGGCCGACGCGGACGAAGACGTCAGCTGGGCCGTGTCCGTGGACTCCACCATCGTGCGCGCTCACCAGCACGCTGCCGGAGCCCGCAAAAAGGGGCCCCGGCCGGTGAGCCGGACGATCACGCCATCGGACGGTCCCGCGGCGGACTGACCACGAAGATCCACCTCGCGGCAGACGGCCGGTGCAGGCCGCTGGTGTTCGTCCTCACCGCCGGACAGGCCGGCGACGCACCCGCCTTCACGGACGTCATGGCCCGCCTGCGTGTTCCCCTCCCTTCTGGACGGCCCCGCACCAGACCGGACCTGGTCCTGGCCGACAAGGCGTACTCCTCCCGCGCGACCCGCAACCACCTGCGCAGACGCGGCATCCGCACGGTGATTCCGGAACGGGCCGACCAGCAGGCCAACCGGCGGCAGCGCGGACAGGCGGGCGGCAGACCGCTGGAACACCCCGGAAACTATCGTGGACGCCTTCCAGACCGCAGTCCGGAACGGGCAGCCGTTCAGCACCGCTCCCGGGAAGCCGAGGAAGGGATGAACCAACAAATGACGGCCAACGAGGCCCATACGCAAGCTGCGGAAATCGTCGCGGAGAAATGGAAGGCTATCCTCGACTTCGAGGACGACTTGATCAATCCTGCCATGCCCCGGGCAGCGTATGCGGACCCTCGCCTTCGAGAACTATTCCCACTGGTCAGCCACGGCGCCCTGTACCTCAGCCGATGCACCCGCTTCCCATGGGACCAGGACGTGGGCACCCTGTTTCCACGCGCCGGTGGCGGATTTATGGTGATCCGTCAGTCCGACGGCACCATCCTCGGGGAGCCCGAAACGGTGGAGGAGGCGGTGGCCCTGATTGTCGCCAACCTTCCCGAGGGGTGCGGACCCGCTATCGACGGAACGGCGGACGACCTGTGACCGTGGATGTGCGCCGCGCAATGGTGGCCTCGGATACGGTTCGCACACACGCTCTGCCGCAGCTGAGACCGTGCCGCTCGTGGTGAGTCGCCCGTAGCAGCGGAGGACGGCAGCCGGGCCGAGAGTCTCGCCGCCCCGCCCCGCTCAGTCCGGCAGCAGGTGTCCCCGCCTCGACAGCAGGAAGCGTTTGAAGGCGGCCACCGGCGGGGTGTCCGGGTGGCCGTCCAGCCAGGCGACGCCGATCTCGCGGGCTGCCCTCGGGGCTGTGACGGTGAGTTCGACGACGCCGGGGCGGGCCACCGCGGGTGGTGGCAGCAGGGCCACGCCCAGGCCGGCCGCGACCAGGCCGCGCAGGGTCTCCGCTTCCTCGCCCTCGAAGGCGACACGTGGCTTGAAGCCCGCCTGCGCGCACAGGTCGTCGGTGATCCGCCGCAGGCCGTACCCGGGTTCGAGGGTGACGAACTTTTCGTCGGCGGCCTCCGCCAGGCGGATGCGGCGGCGTGAGGCGAGGCGGTGGTCCTCGGGGACGACGAGGCGCAGCCGCTGTTCGTCGAGGCGGCGGGCGACCAGATCGGGGGCGTCCGGGACGGGTGAGGTGAGGCAGAGGTCGAGGCCGCCGGCCCGGAGGCGTTCGATCATCGCCTCGCCGTAGTTCTGCACGAGCTGGAAGCGGACCCGGGGGTGGTCGGCGCGGAAGGCG
This sequence comes from Streptomyces sp. NPDC018000, assembly GCF_044328025.1. Classification (NCBI taxonomy): domain Bacteria; kingdom Bacillati; phylum Actinomycetota; class Actinomycetes; order Kitasatosporales; family Streptomycetaceae; genus Streptomyces; species Streptomyces sp. NPDC018000. The sequence goes on along the minus strand of NZ_JBIRGM010000001.1, from coordinate 389,729 downwards.
CGGAGCAGGGCGGGTACGGTCTCGGAGCCCATGGTGTGCAGAAAGCCGAAGGCGACCTTGCCGGTGGCCGGGTCGGCGTCGGCCCGTACCGAGTCGGCGGCCTTCTCGACCTCGGCGAGGGCCCGCTCGGCGGAGCCCAGGAAGGTGCGGCCCGCGGGGGTGAGGGAGACGGTTCGGCCCTTGCGGGCGAACAGGGCGACTCCCAGGTCCTGTTCGAGCCTGACCATCGACCGCGAGAGCGTCGACTGCGGGACGCCGAGTTCGTGCGCGGCGCGGGTGACGTGCTCGTGGCGGGCCACCGCCTCGAAGTGGGCCAGCCTCGGCGCGAGGACGGCGCGAATGTCTTCTTCGTAACTACTGGGTGACAGCCGGGGCTGTGAGCTGCGTTCATGCGCCATGGGATTGATTATCGCGAATGCGCGCATTGGACGCATAAAACCTGGCGGCCTACTTTCGAACCATGCCTCCTGCCAGTACCGGGGCGTCCACCCTCACCGTGGCCGCCTCGCCCCAGCCGTCCCCCGTCGCCGCCGCTGCCGCCACCGCCGACCCCGCCGAACCTGCCGAACCGGACCGTCTCGAACCGGGCCGCCCCGGCTACCGCCGGATGAGCTTCGCGCTCTTCGCCGCGGGTGTCGCGACCTTCGCTCTCCTCTACTCCACCCAGGCCCTGCTGCCCGCCGTCTCCGCCGCCTTCGGCGCCACGGCCGGACAGGCCAGCTGGACGGTCTCCGCCGCGACGGGCGCACTGGCGCTGTGTGTGCTGCCGATGAGCGCGCTCTCCGAGCGGTTCGGGCGGCGGCAGATGATGACCGCTTCGCTGACGGTCGCCGTACTGGTCGGGCTGCTCGTGCCGTTCGCGCCCTCGCTGGGCTGGCTGATCGCGCTGCGCGCCGTCCAGGGTGCGGCGCTGGCCGGACTGCCCGCCTCCGCGATGGCGTATCTGGCGGAGGAGGTGCGGCCGAAGGCGCTGGTCGGCGCCATCGGACTGTTCGTGGCGGGCAACAGCATCGGCGGCATGAGCGGTCGTATCCTCACCGGCTGGGTCGCCCAGCTGTGGGGCTGGCGGGCGGCGCTCGGCGCGGTCGGGCTGCTGGCCGTGGCCTGCGCCGTCGTCTTCCACTTCATGATCCCCAGGGCCCGGCACTTCACCCCCGGTTCGCTGAACCCGCAGGCTCTCGCGAAGACCGTGGGCGGGCACCTCGCCGATCCGTTGCTGCGCAGGCTGTACGCGATCGGTGCGCTGTTCATGACGGTGTTCGGCGCGGTCTACACCGTGATCGGCTACCGGCTGGTGGAGGAGCCGTTCAACCTCCCGCAGGGCGTCGTCGGCTCGATCTTCCTGGTCTATCTCGTCGGTACGGTCTCCTCCGCCGCGGCCGGCAAGCTGGTCGCCCGGCTCGGCCGGCGGGGCGCGCTGTACCTGGCCGTCTCCACCACGGCCGCCGGTCTGCTGCTCTCGCTCGCCGACCAGCTGGCCGCCGTACTCCTCGGCCTGGTCCTGATCACGGCCGGCTTCTTCGCCGGGCACGCGGTCGCCTCCTCGTCCGTGAGCCGTACGGCGACGAAGGGCCGCGCCCAGGCGTCGGCGCTCTACCAGTCCGCGTACTACCTGGGCTCCAGCGCGGGCGGCACGCTCGGCGCGGTCGCCTTCCACGCGGGGGGCTGGGCCGGGACCGTAGCGCTGGGGCTGCTCGCGGTCCTCGGTGTCGTCTCGGTCACGTTGTACGGCTCGCGGGCCGCTCGCGCGGAGCGGCGCAGGCTCGTACCGATGGCGTCTGTACCGAACTGAGACATACGACGCACAACCATCCACTCCCCGACGCGCGTCTAGCAGGCGGAATCACTTCACCACGCGCGAAAGGGGAGCTGGCTTACATGAAAGCCGCAGGGAACATACGGGGGGTACGGGCGCGGCGCGCACTCGCGCTGTCCGTCGCCGGTCTGACGGCGGCGCCCGCCCTGGTCCTCGGTACCGGCGGATCCGCGCAGGCGGCGTCGTCCTGCACGACGTCCACCGGGCCGTACCAGAAGCAGGTCGAGAAGTATCTGCACCGGCCGGTCGACGGCAGGCAGTCGGCCGCCGACTGCAAGGCGATCCAGTCGTTCCAGCGCACCTACGGGGTCACCCCGGACATCGGTTACGCGGGGCCGGTCACCTGGCGCACGATGAAGACGCTCACGGCCCAGAAGGCGGCCGGCAAGGACCCGAACAAGGCCAAGAAGTGCCCCACCAACAAGGGGCGCATCGCGTGTGTGGACCTGACCCGGCAGCTGAGCTGGATCCAGGACGGCAGCAAGCTGAAGTTCGGTCCCGTGCCGGTACGGACCGGGCGGGACAAGTACGAGACCCGCACCGGGTCCACGAAGATCTACATGCGGCACATCAAGCACTGGTCGACGCTCTACAAGGTGTGGATGCCGTACTCCCAGTTCTTCGACGGGGGGCAGGCGTTCCACTCGGTGGGCCTGAAGATGTGGAACCCGCCGGGGTCGCACGGTTGCGTCAACATGCGGGACGCCGACGCGAAGGCGTACTGGAATCTGCTGAGGAACGGCGACGACGTGTACGTGTACGGGCGCAAGCCCGGTACGTGACCTGGATGTGTGCCGCGTCGGCACTTCCCGCCCCTGTTGTCAGTGACCTGCTTGTCAGTGCCCTGCAGTGGCTTCCGAAGTGCCGACGTGAGCGGCGTCACAGCGCAACAGAGGTTGCGAGCTGTGACGCGGCCGGTGACGACGAGAACGATCGGGGTCATGGCTTCCACATCAGGGAGACCGGAGCGGCGGCCGAAAATCATCGCTGACCGCTTCCGCGCCTTCCCGGCGCCTTGGCCCGGTGCGCGCCCCGTACCCGCCCAGTAGCTGCTCCATCCCGCCCCTCACCCGTCCCTCGGCCACCGGGCGGCACGGGCGACAACCGATCAACTTCCGTCAACTCCAGCCTCGTGCACGGTTTCTGTGAACCCTTGCGATCAATTTCCCCTCTAGGTACGTGAACCGGTCGGCACCGGCGACCCATTCGGTGCCGACTGACCAGTGGCCCCTCAGGGGCCGCCTGATTCTCCAGGGGGAGAGTTGCGCAAACACGTGAGAAACGCGTGTGTTTCGACCATCGCCACCGCGGCCGCCGTAGCGCTCGCAGCCGGGATGACCACCCCGGCGATGGCCCAGCCCGATGTCGCCGCAGCGGCGAGCGCCGAGCCCATGGCCCAGCACCAGCTGACGCTCATCACCGGCGACCGGGTCTCGGTGGACGCCAAGGGCCGGGTGCTGGACTTCCGGCCTGCCAAGGGCCGCGAACACATACCCGTGCAGCGGCAGATACGTGACGGGCACACCCTGCTCGTCCCGGCCGACGCGAGCCGGCTCATCAGCTCCGGAAAGCTGGACAGCCGGCTGTTCGACGTCACCGAGCTGAACCGTGCGGAGAACCGCAAGGCCCAGAAGGCGGGCCTGAAGCTGATCGTCGCCTACCGGGGCGCCCATGCGGCGGCCGCGAAGGCGGAGGTCCGTGACGCGGGCGCCACTCGGGTCGACCGGACCCTGAAGTCGCTGAACGCCGAGTCGGTGAGCACGCCGGAGCGCGATGCCCAGGACATCTGGCAGGCGCTCACCAGTAGGCCCTCGCAGGGGGCCCAGCGCACCACGGCCGCCGGTATCGACCGGGTCTGGCTGAACGGCGTACGCAAGGCGAGCCTCGACAAGAGCGTGTCGCAGATCGGTACGCCGGCCGCCTGGGAGGCCGGCTACACCGGAAAGGGCGTCAAGATCGCTGTCCTGGACACCGGTGTGGACGCCACCCACCCCGACCTCCAGGGCCAGATCCTCGACACGAAGAACTTCACCTCGTCGCCCGACACCAAGGACCGGGTCGGGCACGGTACGCATGTGTCCTCGATCGCGGCCGGTACGGGCGCCAAGTCGGGCGGGAAGTTCAAGGGCGTGGCCCCGGAGGCCAAGCTGCTCGAGGGCAAGGTTCTCGACGACGACGGCTTCGGCGACGACGCCGGCATCCTGGCCGGTATGGAGTGGGCGGTCGCGCAGGGCGCCGACGTCATCAACCTGAGCCTCGGCGGTGCCGACAGCCCCGAGATCGACCCGCTCGAAGCGGCGGTCAACAAGATGTCGGCCGACACGGGCGTCCTGTTCGCCATCGCGGCGGGCAACGAGGGCGACGACGCCGGCACGGTCGGCTCCCCGGGCAGTGCGGACGCCGCACTGACCGTCGGCGCGGTCGACGACAACGACAAGTTGGCCGACTTCTCCAGCCGCGGCCCGCGCCTCGGCGACGGCGCGATCAAGCCCGATGTCACCGCCCCCGGCGTGGACATCACGGCGGCGGCCGCACCCGGCTCCGCCATCGACCAGGAGGTCGGGCAGAACCCGCCGGGATATCTGTCGATCTCCGGTACGTCGATGGCGACCCCGCACGTCGCGGGCGCCGCGGCGCTCCTCAAGCAGCAGCACCCCGAGTGGAAGTACGCCGAGCTCAAGGGCGCGCTCACGGCCTCGACCAAGCCTGGCGCGTACACGCCGTTCGAGCAGGGCTCGGGCCGGATCGCCGTCGACCGGGCGATCGAGCAGACCGTCGTCGCCGAGCCGGTCTCGATGAGCTTCGGTGTGCAGCAGTGGCCGCACACCGATGACACCCCGGTCAGCAAGAAGCTGACGTACCGCAACCTCGGTACGACGGACGTCACCCTCGACCTCTCGGTCACGGCCACCGGCCCGAAGGGCCAGCCGGCTCCGGCGGGCTTCTTCACCCTCGGCGCCGACAAGGTGACCGTCCCCGCGGGCGGCACCGCCGACGTACCGCTGACCGTGAACACCAAGCTCGGCGGCACGGCCGACGGCTCCTACTCCGCGTACGTCGTCGGGACCGGCGGCGGCCAGACCGTCCGCACCGCGGCCGCGGTCGAGCGCGAGGTCGAGTCGTACGACCTCACGATCAAGACCATCGGACGCGATGGCAAGCCCGCCAAGTTCCACGAGTCCCAGCTCTACGGCCTCTCCGGCTCGGCGAGCGGCGTGTGGCTGGCCCCGACGGCCACCGACGGAACGGCGAAGGTCCGTGTTCCCAAGGGCGGTTACGCGCTGAACTCGGCCGTCTACGTCGACCCGGAGAACGGCGCCAAGGGCACCGACTGGCTCACCCAGCCGAAGCTGGACGTCACCAAGAACGTCACCGTGACGTTCGACGCGCGCAAGACGAAGCCGGTGCAGTTCACCCTGCCGACCACTGGCGCGAAGGCCCAACTGGCCAGTACCGAAATCCAGTTCGACGGCAAGGACGGCGGCTACGGCTACGGCTGGATCCTCAACTCGTTCCAGGGGTTCCGCACTGCGCACGTCGGCCCGAAAATGCCCGCCGGCACGTTCTCCCAGCAGTGGCTCGGCAGCTGGACCAAGGGTTCCTCGACCCGGTACGACATCGCGCTCGGCGGTCCGGTGACCCAGGCGGCGACCGGTTACAGCCGGAAGTTCACCGCCGGCCAGATGGCCAAGGTCAGCACCGCTCTCGGCGCGTCCGTCAAGGGCAAGACCGGCGAGATCGCGGTATGGGGCTCGATTCCCGGTGCGAACAGCGGCTGGAGCTCCTGGTCCGGTCAGTCGCTCCCCGGGGTCAACACCGCCTATGTCTCCACCGCCGACAAGGTGAAGTGGAACTTCGACTTCACCCAGGACGACGGAGTCGACGAGGACGGCTTCCCGATCTCCGAGGCGCAGTACTCCCTCAGTGGCCCGAAGACCTTCAAGGCGGGCAAGACCTACACGCAGAAGATCAACACCGCGGTGTTCGGCCCCGCGCTCGGTTCCAAGTACGGGATCTTCCGCGAGGGCAACGAAATCGTCGGGTCGCTTCCGCTGGTGGCCGACGGAAGCGGCAACGCCGGCTTCTCCACGTACAGTTCGGCCAAGACCGTCCTGTACCGCAACGGCGTCAAGTTCGCCCAGAACACGGACCCGCTGGAGGGCTGGACCCCGTTCACCGTGCCGTCCGGTGCCGCGGACTACAAGCTGACGACCTCGATGCAGCGCAGCTCCAAGGTCTCGGCCGTCTCCACCCGGATCGACGCGAGCTGGACCTTCAAGTCCAAGAAGGTCTCTTCCGCGAAGCTCCCGGCCTCCATGGTCCGCTTCACGCCCAATGTGACGCTGGACGGCAAGGTGACGGCGGGCAAGACCGCTTCGGTGCCGGTGACGGTGCAGGGTTCGGCCGCCGGAAAGAACCTCAAGTCGCTGACGGTGTACGTCAGTTACGACGCCGGTAAGACCTGGAAGAAGTCCACGGTCAAGTCCGGCAAGATCTCCGTGAAGAACCCGGCCAAGGGCAAGTCCATCTCCTACAAGGCCGATGTCACGGACAAGCAGGGCAACAAGTCGTCGGTGACGATCTACAACGCGTACTTCGGCAAGTAGGCATTCACCGGTGAGCCGGTAGGCGCACCACTCGCACGAGAGCGGCCCGCCGGGGCGGATCACCCCTCCGTCCCGGCGGGCCGCTCGCGCCCCGACGAGACCGGCGCGGCGTCGCTTCTCAGCTGACCGGAAAGACCCCGGTGTCCAGAACCAGCGCGAATGGCTCCGGAAGCGTCAGCTTCTCCCCGTACTCGACCGCGTCCAGAACCCGGTACGTGCCCTCGGCGGGCTCCCCGTACAGGGTGGCGGTGGGGCGGCCGGAGTGCCAGGGGTCGAGGAGCAGGAAGAGCTCGACACCGGCCTTCGCATATCCGTGCGCCTTGCCGAGGCGGTCGTGGTTGGCGTTGGCCCGCGAGGTGATCTCGACGACGAGCCGGGCCTCTTCCGCCGGTACGCGGTTGCCCGGTCCGGTCGCCACGGCACGCGGCACGACCACGAGATCGGGGATGTAGAGCCCGGCCCGGCCCGGCACGGCGACACCGAGGGTCTGGAAGATCTCCCAGTCCTCCGGAATCACAGAGTAGAGCCTGCGCTGCAGCAGAGCCGCAGTGAGATTGTGGCCCTTGGACGGCGGTGGCGACACGGTGACGATCCCCTCGATGATCTCCACCTTGCAGCCCTCGGGTGCGTCCGTCTCCTCCCAGATCCGGACGAGGTCGTCCCAGTCCTGGCCGTGGCCCGGCACGGGATCGACGGTGAGTGCGCTCATGGCGGTCTCCTCTATCTGTGCGTCACCAAGTCCAGCATGCCGAACGGGACCGGCGGCAGTCCACCGGTCCCGTTCACCCGCACGGGTAAGCCGCAGGTCAGGCGATACGTTCCCGCACCACGGGGGTGGCCGTGAAGTCCGTACCGGCCGGGGCGATGTCGTACGAGGAGGGCAGGGCCTTCAGCGCGTAGTCGAACTTCTCGGGGGTGTCGGTGTGCAGCGTCAGCAGCGGCTGTCCGGCCGTGACCGTGTCACCGGGCTTGGCGTGCAGTTCGATGCCGGCGCCCGCCTGCACCGGGTCCTCCTTGCGGGCCCGGCCCGCGCCGAGGCGCCAGGCGGCGACGCCGATGTCGTACGCGTCCAGGCGGGTCAGTACGCCGGTGGACGGGGCCGTCACGACATGCTGCTCGCGGGCGACGGGGAGCGCGGCGTCCGGGTCGCCGCCCTGGGCGGAGATCATCCGGCGCCACACGTCCATCGCGGAGCCGTCGGCGAGGGCCTTCTCCGGGTCGGCGTCCTTGAGTCCGGCCGCGTCCAGCATCTCGCGGGCGAGGGCCAGGGTGAGGTCGACGACGTCCTTCGGGCCGCCGCCGGCCAGCACCTCGACCGACTCGCGTACCTCCAGGGCGTTGCCCGCGGTCAGGCCGAGCGGGGTGGTCATGTCGGTGAGCAGTGCGACGGTCCGCACTCCGCTGTCGGTGCCCAGCGCGACCATGGTGGAGGCCAGTTCGCGGGCGTCCTCGATGGTCTTCATGAAGGCGCCCGAGCCGACCTTGACGTCCAGGACGAGCGCGCCGGTGCCCTCGGCGATCTTCTTGGACATGATCGAGCTGGCGATGAGCGGGATGGCCTCGACGGTGCCGGTGACGTCGCGGAGCGCGTACAGCTTCTTGTCGGCGGGGGCGAGTCCGTCACCGGCGGCGCAGATCACCGCGCCGGTGGTGTCCAGGACGCGCAGCATCTCCTCGTTCGAGAGGTGGGCACGCCAGCCGGGGACGGACTCCAGCTTGTCGAGCGTGCCGCCGGTGTGGCCGAGCCCGCGGCCGCTGAGCTGCGGCACGGCGGCGCCGCAGGCGGCGACCAGCGGGGCGAGCGGCAGGGTGATCTTGTCGCCGACGCCGCCGGTGGAGTGCTTGTCGGTGGTGGGCCGGGAGAGCGACCGGAAGTCCATGCGCTCGCCGGAGGCGATCATCGCGGCGGTCCAGCGGGTGATCTCGGTGCGGTTCATGCCGTTCAGCAGGATCGCCATGGCCAGCGCGGACATCTGCTCGTCGGCGACCTCGCCGCGGGTGTACGCGTCGATGACCCAGTCGATCTGCTCGGGGGTCAGCTCGCCTCGGTCCCGCTTGGTGCGGATGACGGAGATGGCGTCCATGTCCTGGGAGTCCTTCCGGCCGGTACGTACGTAGGCAAGAGTCCTGAATGACTCTACGCGCATAGAGGACGGATATGGGTGTGGCCCTCCCAACGGATGGGAGGGCCACAGCAGTTCTACTTCAGATGGTCCGGTCCGAACGCCTGCGGCAGCATCTCGTCGAGCGTGCGCAGGCCGTCCGGCGTCTCCAGGATCAGCTCCGGGCCGCCGAACTCGTACAGCAGCTGCCTGCACCTGCCGCACGGCACCAGGATCTCGCCCGACCCGTCCACACAGGTGAAGTGGGTCAGCCGCCCGCCACCGGTGGCGTGGAGCTGGGAGACCAGGCCGCACTCGGCGCACAGCCCGATGCCGTACGAGGCGTTCTCGACGTTGCAGCCGGACACCGTACGGCCGTCGTCGACGCGTGCCGCGGCGCCGACCGGATAGTGCGAGTAGGGAACGTACGCACGTGTCATGACGGACCGTGCGGCGCTCCGCAGCGCCGCCCAGTCGACCTCCGCGGCGGCCGTCACTTGCCCTGGCCCTTGCGGTAGCGCATGCCGTCCGCCTTCGGCATCCGCAGCCGCTGGGCGGAGAGCGAGAGGACGAGCAGCGTGACGATGTACGGGGTGGCGCTCACGAACTCGGTGGGCACCGTGTCCGTGGCGAGGTACCAGACCAGCACCGCGGCGGCGATGACCGCACTGACCGCGCCCTGGACGAAGCTCTTGCGGTAGAGCTTCCAGGCGGCGAGCACGGCCAGCACGACCACGAGCAGCAGGAGCAGTGCGTGGACGGACTCGCCGCCGTTGCGCAGCTGGAGGGCGTCGGCGAAGCCGAACAGGCCTGCGCCGGTGGCGAGTCCGCCGGGCCGCCAGTTGCCGAAGATCATCGCGGCGAGGCCGATGTATCCGCGGCCTCCGGTCTGGCCCTCGTTGTAGATGTGCGAGGTGACGAGCGAGAGGAAGGCACCGCCGAGACCGGCCATGCCGCCGGAGACGATCACCGCGATGTACTTGTAGCGGTAGACGTTCACACCGAGCGATTCGGCGGCGATCGGGTTTTCGCCGCAGGAGCGCAGCCGCAGCCCGAACGAGGTCTTCCACAGCACGAAGAACGTGAGGACGAAGAGGAGCACGGCCAGGATCGTCAGCAGCGACACATTGGTGACCAGGCCGCCGATGACGCCGGCCAGGTCGGAGACGAAGAACCAGTGGTGCATCTCGATGGAGTGCAGCCAGTCGGACAGGCCCGGGATCGTCACCGAGGTGATGTCGTCGGACGGCGGGGACTGTTTCGGGCTGCCGCCCTTGGCCGCCGCCTCGCCCGAGTTGAACCAGAGCTTGGCGAAGTAGGTGGTGAAGCCGAGCGCCAGGATGTTGATGGCGATACCGGAGATGATGTGGTCGACGCCGAAGGTGACGGTCGCGATGGCGTGCAGCAGCCCGCCGAGCATGCCGCCGATGACACCGGCCAGTACGCCGAGCCACGGGTCTGTCTGCCAGCCGGCCCAGGCGCCGAAGAAGGTGCCCAGGATCATCATGCCTTCGAGACCGATGTTGACCACACCGGCCCGTTCGGCCCAGAGGCCGCCGAGCCCGGCGAGCCCGATAGGCACGGCCATCGCGAGCGCCGCACTGATCTGACCGGCCGAGGTGATGTCCTGGGCGCCGGTGACGGTGCGTACGGCGGACAGCGCGAGCAGGGCCCCCGCGACGATGAGCAGTACGACGGGGAGGGAGAGGCGGGTGCGGCCGCCCTTGCCGCCGGAGACCTTGGGGGCCGCGGCGGGCGGGGTGGAAGTCGCCGTGACGGTCACGCCGACACCTCCTGCTGGTCGGAGTTACGGGCGGCCTGCTGGTCGGAGCCGCGGGAGGCGGCCTGTGCGGCGAGTTCCGCGCCGACCTTGCTCTGCTGCCGCTTGAGACCGTAGCGGCGGACGACCTCGTAGGCGATGACGACGCACAGGACGATGACGCCCTGGATCACGCCGACGATCTCCTTGTCGTACCCCTCGAATTCGAGCTTGCCGGTGCCGCGCTCCAGGAAGCCCCAGAGCAGTGCGCCGAGCGCGATGCCGATGGGGTGGTTGCGGCCGAGGAGGGCGATGGCGATACCGGTGAAGCCGATGCCGACGGGGAAGTCGCCGCTGTACTCGTAGCTGTCGTTGAGGAGGGTCGGCATGCCGACCAGACCGGCCATGGCACCGGAGATCAGCATCGAGGTGACGACCATCTTCTTGACGTCGACACCGCTGGCCTCGGCCGCGGAGCCGGACTGGCCGACGGTGCGCAGGTCGAAGCCGAACCGGGTGCGCGAGAGCGCGAACCAGTAGGCGATGCCCGCGACGACCGCGACCACGATGAAGCCCCAGACGGGCGACGGGGTGGTCGGGAACTCGAAGAAGTGCGCGGACTCGGGGAGCGGCTTGGTGGAGATCTTCGTGCCGGCCTCGTCGAGGTGGCCGAGGCGGCCCTCCTGGAGCAGATAGCCGATGATCGCCGTCGCGATGGCATTCAGCATGATCGTCGAGACGACCTCGCTGACGCCCCGGGTGACCTTGAGGACACCGGCGATACCGGCCCACATCGCGCCGACGATCATCGCGGTGAGGATGATCAGCGGGATCTGCAGGGCGCCGGGCAGGGTCAGCGCGCCGCCGACCGCGGCGGCGAAGAAGGCGGCGAGGCGGTACTGGCCGTCGACGCCGATGTTGAAGAGGTTCATCCGGAAGCCGATGGCCACCGCGAGACCCGCGAGGTAGTACGTCGTCGCCTTGTTCAGGATGTAGACCTGGCTGTCCGACTTCATCCCGTAGTCGAACATGATGCCGAAGGCGCTGAACGGCTCCTTGCCGGTGGCGGCCAGCACGAGTGCGGTCACCAGGAAGGCGACCACGATCGCGAGTACGGGGGCCGCGATCCCCAGGAGCAGCCGCTCCTTGTCGATCTTCTTCATCGGTCCTCTCCCCCGTTCCGGGGGTCGGTGTCGGTGCTTTCGGCACCGGAGTCGTCCGGCGCGGGCGTCTCGTCCGCTGCTTCGAGGTGGCCGGTGACCGCGCCCGTCATCGCCGAGCCGAGCTCCTCGGGGGTGATGGTCGCCGGGTCGGCATCCGCGACCAGCCGGCCGCGGTACATGACGCGCAGCGTGTCGGAGAGCCCGATCAGCTCGTCCAGGTCGGCGGAGATCAGCAGCACCGCCAGTCCTTCGCGGCGTGCCTCGCGGATCTGGTCCCAGATCTGCGCCTGTGCGCCGACGTCCACGCCCCGGGTGGGGTGCGCGGCGATCAGCAGCTTCGGGTTGTGGCTCATCTCGCGGCCGACGATCAGCTTCTGCTGGTTGCCACCGGAGAGGGAGGCGGCGGTGACCTCGATGCCCGGGGTGCGGACGTCGTACTCGCGCACGATCCGCTCGGTGTCGGCGCGGGCGCCCTTGATGTCGAGGAACGCGCCCTTGCTGTTGGGGCGCTCGGTGACATGGCCGAGGATGCGGTTCTCCCAGAGCGGGGCCTCCAGCAGCAGTCCGTGCCGGTGGCGGTCCTCGGGGACGACGGCTATCCCGTCCTCGCGGCGCCTGCGGGTCGGCGTGCGGGAGATGTCGGCGCCGTCCAGGGTGAGTACGCCTGCGTCGAGGTGGCGCATGCCCATGATCGCGTCGACCAGTTCGGACTGGCCGTTGCCCTCGACGCCCGCGATGCCGAGGACCTCGCCCTTGTGGATGGTGAAGTCGATGCCGTCGAGCACCGATCGCACCACGCCGTCCGGGTCGGTGGCGCTCAGCCGCAGCCCCTCGACGGTCAGCATCGGGACGTCGGTGACGGTCGACTCGCGGGTCTCCGGGGACGGGAGCTCGCTGCCGACCATCAGTTCGGCGAGCTGCTTGGGCGTGGTGCTCTTCGGGTCGGCGGTGCCCACCGTCGTACCGCGCCGGATGACGGTGATGTCGTCGGCGACCGACAGGACCTCGCCCAGCTTGTGCGAGATGAAGATGACGGTCAGGCCCTCGGCCTTGAGCTCGCGCAGGTTGTCGAAGAGCGCGTCGACCTCCTGCGGCACGAGGACGGCGGTGGGCTCGTCGAGGATCAGGGTGCGGGCGCCGCGGTAGAGGACCTTGAGGATCTCCACGCGCTGCCGGTCGGCGACCCCGAGGTCCTCGACCATGGCGTCCGGGCGGACACCGAGACCGTAGGTGTCGGAGATCTCCTTGATCTTCGCGCGGGCCCGGTCACCGATCCCGTACAGCTTCTCGGAGCCGAGGACGACGTTCTCCAGGACGGTGAGGTAGTCGGCGAGCATGAAGTGCTGGTGCACCATGCCGATACCGCGTGCGATGGCGTCGCCGGGGTTGTGGAACGAGACCTGCTCGCCGTCCACCGCGATGGTGCCCTCGTCCGGCTTCTGCATGCCGTACAGGATCTTCATCAGAGTGGACTTGCCGGCACCGTTCTCGCCGACGAGAGCGTGGACGGTGCCGCGGCGCACGGTGATGTCGATGTCGTGGTTGGCCACGACCCCGGGGAACCGCTTGGTGATGCCGCGGATCTCCACGGCATGGGGACTGCTGGACGCGTTGATGGCGCACTCTCCTTGACAGGAGCGGAGGGCGGAGGCGGTGGGACGGAGACGACGGGACGGGGGCGGTGGGAGCGAGAAAAGGTACCTCGCCCGGCGGACGCTACGCGCGTAGCGTCGCCGAATCGTTGACCATCCCGCAAGAGGTGGCGGACGGTGTGCGCACGGCTACGCGGATCGCCCCGAAGCCGTACGTGCAGCGGGGCCCGCACGAGCTGCCGAAGCGGCTCGCCGGGCCCCGGTCCACGGTCCGGGTCAGAGCGTGGACTTGACCTTGATGGAGCCGTCGACGATCTTCTTCTTCGCCTCGTCGAGCTGGGGCTGGATGTCCTTGAGGTGGTCACCCGTGGTGGTCAGGCCTATTCCGCCCTTGGCCAGGGAGTACGCCTGCGTGCCGGTCAGCGGCTTGCCGTCCTTGACGGACTTGATCAGGTCGTAGACACCGCCGTCGACGTTCTTGACGACGGAGGTGAGGATCGTGTCCTTGTACTTCGCCAGCGACGGGTCGAGGGCCTGGTCGGAGTCGACGCCGATGGACCAGGCACCCTTCTTGCCCGCGACGGCCTCGATCGAACCGGCACCCGAGCCGCCCGCGGCGGCGAAGATGACGTCCGCGCCCTTGTCGAGCATGCCCTTGGCGGCGGCGGCGCCCTTGTCGGGGCTGCCGAAGCCGGACAGGTCCGAGCCGGTGGTCAGGAACTGGATCTGCACCTTGGCCTTCGGGTTGGTGTCCAGGACACCCTGCTGGAAGCCCGCGGCGAACTTCTTGATCAGCGGCAGGTCCACGCCGCCGATGAAGCCGACGTGGTCGTCCTTCGACTTCAGCGCGGCCGCGACACCGGCGAGGTACGAGCCCTCCTCCTCGGCGAAGACGATGCTGTCGACGTTCTTCGCGGTGGCGACCGAGTCGACCAGACCGAAGTTGACCTTCGGGTACTTGGGGGCGATCTTGTCGATCGCGTCCTTGTACGCGAAGCCGACCGCGATGACCGGGTTGTAGCCGCCCTCGGCGAGCGACTCCAGGCGCTGCTCACGGTCGGCGGGGGTCTCACCGGTCTTGGCGGTGAGCTCCTTCGTCTCGGCACCGAACTCGGCCTTGGCCTTGTCCAGACCGCGCGCTGCGGAGTCGTTGAACGAGTTGTCACCACGGCCGCCCACGTCGTAGGCCATGCCGACCTTCATCTTGCCCTTGTCGGAGCCGGAGCTCTCGGTGGACGACTCGCCACAGGCGGTGGCGGTGAGCGCGAGGGCCGCGGTGACAGCACACGCAGCAGTGATCTTGGATACCCGGCGCAAGGGAAGGCTCCTTCAAACCTGACCGAAGCGCCTCTTCCGGCGCTGGTTTCGCGGCGATCGTAACGCGCGTAGATGTCAGATAAAGACCTGTACGGAAGCCGTTATCGGATCGTCGCGAACGGGAGGTGAAGCGGCCGGTTACAGATGGTTGCCGCAGATCAACGCGGAGGCAGTGAAGAGCTCCACGGCGACGGCGATCGCCTCCTCGTCGGCGTCGAAATCGCCACGATGCAGGTCGAGCCGGGCGGTGTCGCCGGGGGTGCGGACCCCGAGCCGGGCCATGGCTCCGGGGACGTGCTCCAGGTACCAGGAGAAGTCCTCGCCGCCGAGGCTCTGCTCGGTGTCCTCGATCGCACACGATCCGCGGCGCGCGGTCATCGCTCCGGCGAGCAGATCGATCACGGCGGCGTCGTTCACGACGGGCGGGACGCCGCGGACGTAGTTGATCACCGTCTTGGCGCCGTGCATCCCGGCCACCTCGTCGATCGCCGCGTGCACCAGGTCCGGCGCCTCCCGCCAGGCCGCCAGGTCCAGGCAGCGGACGGTGCCCGACAGCTCGGCGCGCTGCGGGATCACATTGCAGGCGTGCCCGGTCTCCAGCCGCCCCCAGGTGACGGCAAGTCCGGCACGGGCGTCGACCCGGCGGGCCAGCAGCGCGGGCACCTCGGTGGCCACCTTGGCGGCGGCGGTGACCAGGTCGGTGGTCAGGTGCGGGCGGGCCGTGTGGCCGCCCGGCCCGTCGAGGGACACCTCCAGCCGGTCGCAGGCCGAGGTGATCGCCCCGACCCGCAGGCCGATCCGCCCCACGTCCACCTTCGGGTCGCAGTGCACCCCGATGATCCGCCCGACGCCCTCCAGCACCCCGGACGCGATCGTGTCGGGTGCCCCGCCGGGCAGCACCTCCTCGGCCGGCTGGAAGATCAGCCGCACGGGGTTCGGCAGCAGCCCCTGCCGGTCGAGGTCGGCGAGCACCAGCCCGGCACCGAGGACCGAGGTGGTGTGGATGTCGTGCCCGCAGGCGTGCGCCCGGTCGGGGACGGTGGACCGGTACGGCACACCGTCCTTGGTGTCCGGGATCGGCAGTGCGTCGATGTCCGCGCGCAGGGCGAGCATGGGCCGGGTGGAGCCGTCCCGCGTACCCACGTCACACATGAGCCCGGTTCCGGTGGAGAGCACCTCGGGCCGCAGCCCGGCCTTCTCCAGGCGGGCCTTGATGGCCGCGGTGGTACGGAACTCCTGGTTGCCCAGCTCGGGGTGCATGTGCAGGTCGCGCCGGAAGGCGATCAGCTCGGCGCGGAGGGCTTCGGGCAGCGTGCCGGGGAGCGGTTCGGTGTGGGAGGACGGCTCGGCATCGGTATCGCGGGACATCAACTGGTTCACCTGGTGAAGCGTAAGCCTCTTCCCTGTTCAACTGACCATGAAACAAGAAAAGTTCAGCCACATAGACGAATAAATGACCGCGTCGAGACGTGTGGTGCGAGGTGGAGGTGGGTAGACTCAACCATTTTTGCCATCTCGTCCGCTTTGCCGTGGCAGAGGGCGCCAGCTTCCCAAAAGAAATTTTGCAAAAACTCTTTTGGAGAACCCCCGTGCGGCCCTACGCTCCCGCCATGGTCAGCGAAGAGCGCAAGCGAGTACTCGACCCAGAACACGACGCAGCAGCCCTGAAGGCCCTCACGCATCCCTTGCGTATCCGGCTGCTCGGACTGCTGCGGCAGAACGGTCCGGCCACCGCAAGCGAACTCGCCGCCGTCACCGGGGAGTCATCCGCTTCCACCAGCTACCACCTGCGGGTTCTGGCGAAGTACGCGTTCGTCGCCGAGGCCGAGCACCGTGATGGGCGAGAGCGCCGCTGGAAGGCAGTGCACGCCGTGACTTCCTGGGACAACAAGGCCATGGAAGCCTCACCGGCCAGCCGCGCCTTCGTCAGCCTCTCGCGCAGGCGCCAGATCGAACACCTGGAGGCGTCACTCGCCCGGCACGAGGCGGACATCACCGAGGGGCGGCTGGGCCAGGAGTGGGTGGAGCCTTCCGGTATCGGCGACTTGATGCCCCGTCTGACGCCGGAGTCGCTGACCGAGCTCTGGGAGGTACTCGACCGGAAGCTGGAGGAACTGACCGCCCGTGATGCGGGGAATCCGCGTGCCGCACAGGTCGTGCTCCTCACCGCTGGACTGCCCCTGGCACCGCGTGACTTCGGTGCGGAGCCGGACACTTCCGCCCCCGGGGAGACAGCTGCCGGGGACGCATCGTGACCGGTCCGCTGGACATACGCACCGCACGCCGCCGCTACGTCACGATCTGCGTTCTCTTCTGGCTGCCGCTGGGGCTGACCATCGCGCCCCTGGTCCTGCTGTTCACCGAGCGCGGCATGGCCATGGCAGCCATCGCCGGCTTCTTCGCCGCGCACTCCCTCACCGCCGCCGTCCTGGAGCTGCCCACCGGAGGACTGTCCGATGTTCTCGGACGCCGAACCGTCCTGGCCGCCGCCGGTCTGCTGAACCTGACCGCCTTGACTCTCCAGGCCCTTGGCACCACGCCCTGGCAGCTGGGCCTCGGCACGGCACTGATGGGCGCGGCCCGCGCCCTGTCCAGCGGCCCTGCCGAAGCCTGGTACGTCGACACCGTCCAGGCACACTCCGGCCCCGGCGCCGAACTGCGCACCGGACTGGCCCGCGGCAGCTCCGCGACATCCGCTGCGCTCGCCACAGGCACCCTGCTCGGCGGCGCCCTTCCCTGGCTGCTCGGACTCGGGCCCGACATCGGCGCCCGCCTGAGCGAAGCGACCTCCGGGCTGGTGTTGCCCCTTTCTGTCCCGCCGCTGCTGGGCGCGGCCGTTGAGATCGCGTTCGTGCTGTACGTCCTGACCGCTCTGCGCGAACCGCCCCGGCCGAAAACCACCTTGCGGGAAGTGCTCCGAGGCATCCCGGTCACCGTTGCGAGCGGACTGCGGCTGGGCGGACGCGATGCGCTGGTCCGCCGCGTAATCCTCAGCGCGGGAGCCGCCGGGAGCGCCCTGGCCGCGATCGAACTGCTCGCTCCGGGTCGCGCCGCGTCCCTCACCGGCGCATCGGAGTCGGGCGCGGTGCTCTTCGCCGCCCTGGCCTGCGCCGGTTTCATCTGCGCCGGTATCGGCAGCCACCTCGCACCGTTCACCGCCCGGCTCGCTGGCAGCGGCGAGCGCGCGGTCCTGGTGAGCCTTGGCACCAGCGCGAGCGGCCTGCTCCTGCTCGGCGTCACGGCAGCGTCCGCAGGTGCGGTCTCCGTGGTCCTCGCGGCCACCGGCTACGGCCTCGTCTACCTCGGGCTGGGCGCGGCGGGGCCGAGCGAGAACGACCTCCTGCACCACCGGGTCACGAGCTCGGGCCGCGCCACCGCGCTGTCCGTGCAGTCCCTCGCCCAGCAACTGGTCGGTGCTCTCACGGGCTTGGTCGTCGGCGTCCTGCCGCCGGGCCCGCTGCCCTGGCTGCTGGGAGGCACCGTGCTGCTGGCAGGAGCCCTCCTGTGGGTGCGCAGCGGCAAGCACCCGTCGCCGGCCGTCGCCGCGGCGCCTTGCGCTGCCGTCCCGGGTCGGTCCGGGGCCGACGCGTGATCGCCCGGATGGTCGCGCGGGTACTTGGCGTGGCGGGCGCCTGTCGTCAGCAGGGCGTGCCTCCGGACCACGGGGTAAACTTAGTCAAGTGGTTAGTCCACCTATCGACCCGTCCCTGCGAGGCAGCCGTGGAAGCAGCTCGTCAGTACAACGTCCATGAGGCCAAGACCCACCTCTCGCGCATCCTGGAGCAGGTGGCCACCGGTGAGGAAGTGGTCATCTCCAAAGCGGGAGAACCGGTGGCCAAGGTTGTGCCGCTCCGTCCCCAGGTGAAGCGGACCGGGCGCGGCTCGCTCAAAGGGCAGATCCACATCAAGGACGACTTCGACGACCTGCCGGACGACCTGGCCGACGCCTTCGGGATGCACTGATGAAGATGCTGCTCGACACACACGTCGTCCTGTGGTGGCTCGACGACTCCCCCGAGCTCACCGACGAGATCAAACACCTGCTGGACACGGAGCCCTCGGTGTTCGTCAGCGCGGTCACCCCGTGGGAGATCGCAATCAAGCAATCCCTCGGAAAGCTCGAGGGTCCGGATGATCTGGCGGAAAGGGTGCGCGACAGCCAGTTCACCTCACTCCCGATCACCGCGGGACACGGAGTACGGGCGGGCAGGCTGCCTGCCCATCACCCGGACCCCTTCGACCGGATACTGATCGCGCAGGCCCAGACCGAGGGAATGACGATTCTGACCCGCGACAAGTGGATTCCCTCCTACGACGTCCAGGTCATGACCGTCTGACGGCTCTGCGCCCTTCACTTCGGCGCCGGCCAGAGCGAGGGGCGGCGACCCCGACGACCCACCCGCCGCAGCCGTCGTCCGCTGACGTTGCCGTCAGACGGCGTCTACTGCCGGGAGAGCCCAACCGGATCGATTGCAAACGGGAACGGAGCGTCCAGGTGGGTGGTCGCGCCCGCGAGTGCCGTGGTCCGCTCCACGTAGCGACCGCCATTCAGTTCGCAGACGACGAGCATGGGGGCTGGGTCGAGCTCGAGTCGCCAGAAATGCAGGATGGCGGCCTCCGCGTACATCACATCATCTGGTGACGGGCGTCGGGGCTCACCCGGACGCGGGCTCCGCCGCACCTCGCAACCGCTCCCCACGGCTCACCGCCACCCGCACGGCGTCCCGCAGCGCCTCCGTCAACCGGGCTGCGAGGTAACGGACCTGGGCCGCCTCCGCCCCCGGATCCGCGAGCAGATCCTCCGCATGCCCGATCAGTTCCACTCCCATACCGAGTTGCACGGCCTCGACCTGATCGGCGACCCGGGACACACCACCGCATGTGTCCCGATCCGTGATCAGCAGGCAGGTCCGACCATCGGGACCGGTCCAGGGCAGCAAACGGGTTACGGGGGTCGGCATGGCATGGCCTGCTTTCGTCGATACGTCCTCGTTCAGCGGTGGCGCAACATTAGGTCCGGCTCCACTACGACGACAGGGACGCCCCGTGCGAATCCGCCTCACCGGTAGGACGTGCCGTCCTAGTGCCGCGACCGGCAAGGTTTGCTCGTGCCGAGGCTCGTGCGTCGGCGATCAACCGCGGTAGAACCAGGCCGATTTCGCCCATGCGGCCCTCGCGCCGGATGCGCTCGGTGGAGCGGAGCGCCGCCCGTAACTGGGCGAGTGTGGGCGGGTCCTCGGGATCAGGTTCCTCGCCCAGGACGCTCTCGACGGGCGAGACCGCCTGCCGGAGAGCCAGCACGGACGGCTGTTCCTGCTCGGTCCGTACCTCGAACGTGGCCGGCTGCCCGACGAGCACGGACGTCTCCACGTCCAGCGCCCGGGCGAGGGAGTTGAGGGTGGTGAGCCGTGCGGTGCTCCGAACGCCCTGCTCCAGCTTGCGCACGACATCGACTGCGACTCCCGCCCGCTCGGCCAGCCCCTCCTGTGTGAGCTTTCGCCGTCGGCGCAGCCGGGCCATGCGGTCGCCGATGCCGGATTCCTCGTGGAACCGCATGGTCAGTCACCCCCAGATCAGGTCCGACTGACCACGCTACGCCCGCTTTTGGGCTGCGGCGCAACCCTCGGTGTGCGTGCCGCTCGGCAACTTCAGGCGCCGGGCGGAACCTCGGTCGGGAGACCGAACAAGGCGCCAGCGATAGAGGCGATCTGACTGCTGTTCAACGCTCCTTGAAAGACCCAGACATCGTCGATCGTTCCGGCGAAGTACTCACCCGCGGTGTCCGACATCGCACGTCCCACCTGCAGGGGCCCGTCAGCCTTGAACATCTGCACGTCGTCCGCCCAGGCAACCTCGTCCTGGCACGTGCTGTCGTCCGGCCGACCGTCTCCGTCGTCGTCGGCGCACCTGAATTCCTGGAGTATGCCGTTGACGTAGAGCCGGGCCTGTTTGGCGAGGCTGTCGTAAACCACCGCCAGGTGGTTCCAGTCACGGACGTCGTCGAATTCCGTACTGGTTACCTGCCTGGTCACAGCCCCTGCGCTGTCCGCGTCGGGCAGCGTCAACTCCCAGCGTCCAAACCCTTCGGGATCACCGGGAGCGGACTTGAAACGCAGCTCAAAGGCGCTGCGCGTGTTTCCCGCAGCATTGATCACGGTCATCGGATGGTCCGGCAGCGCGGACGCCTGAGCCCATGAGGTCACCGTGAAACTCGAACTCGTGTCGACCGGCACGGCCGGGACCTCGGCATAGGAATCGGCGCCGTTCAGCTGGAGACCGCCGTTATCGATCCACCCCGGCCCGATCTGCGCTTCCCTGTACAGGTTCATCGGCGGGGACTGCTCCGCGGCGTCCGGAGTGCTCGCGGGTGTCCCGGGAGTCGTCTCCTCGAACTGCCAGCGCCCCTTGACCGCCTGGTCCTGCTGGGCCATCTGCGGCAGGTCGGCCGTGAGGCTCGAACCGGAGGGCTTCGACGGAGCCCCCGCCGGACTCCACGGAGCGACGGCCTCTTTGGCGCCCCCGGTGTCGCTGCCGACCGGGCCCGCCGCTGTCGCCTGCGGCGTCAGCACTCCTACCGCGATAAGGCCCAACGCTGCGGCGGCCACCGCCCCGGCCCCTCTTCGACCGCACGAACGTCTCGACATAAACCCCACCCCGGCTGCGAGAAGATGAAGATTCCCCGAAGAAAGGAATCCCGCAGAACTCTATGCAGCGGTCATGCGTCCAGCCAGTGGGATTTTCTTCACCTATTACGCCTCCGTCACCGCCGTCGCCCGCCAGGGGGCCAGGCGCTGGACGTCGCGGGCTGTTTCCGTGACGCCGCTCAGGAACCCCTGGGCGCGCGGGGACGCCGTGTCGCGGAGCCATTCCGGGGCTATGTCGCAGACCGCGACCTTGACCTCGGTGCCGGCCAGGGCCAGCGGCAGGGTGTGGACGACCGTGGAGGGGAAGCTCAGGACCGTACGGCCGATGGGACCGCGCCGGGCGATGAGTTCCAGGGGGAGGTCGGGGCGGACGATCTCCAGGCCCGTGGCGGCTTCCAGGGCGTGGAGCTTGTCCGTGGACTCCCGGCGGTGGGCGAAGTAGCGGGTGGCGTGGTGGGCGCGGGCCAGGGCCGCGACGGCCTCCAGGTACTGGGCCTGGTCGACGACGCCCGTCTCGACCAGCGAGGTGCCGACGAGGTTCGCGCCCTTGGTGAGCAGCGGCGGGCCGAAGCGGGCGCGGGTCCAGGCGAAGGTGTTGGGGGTGACGGTGACGCCGGGCGGAGCCTCGACCGGCATGGCCGTGAAGACCTCGACCGTACGGGTCGCGGACGGGATGAAGCGGCTGCGGGCGCAGGCCGTGACCGGGGCCAGGACCAGTTCGCGCGGGCCCGAGCTGCCCTTGCGGTGCCAGCGCACCAGCCGTTCGCCGCGCGTGAGTTGGGCGACGAACTCCATGGTGGCCGTGCCGTCGTCGACCACCGTGAGGCGGCGGGCGCGGACCAGGGTGAGCAGCAGCTGGACGTAGCGGGAGAACGGGTCGCCGATGACGATGCGCTCCGCCCTGCGCAGAAGTCCGGTCAGTGACCGCAGGGTCTTCAGGGGCGCGCCGGCGCCGCCGCGTGCCTCCTGCCAGCGGACGTTGATGCCCTCGTCGCGGGCCAGCTCCGCCATCCGGCGCAGCTGGCCGCGCGACATCGGGTCGACCGGGGGGAGGACGACGACCGTGATGTCCGTGAGGACGTGGTCGTCGCCTCCCTCTGTGTAGGCCCACTCCAGGACGTTCAGGAGCTGGACCGGGCTCTCGACGAAGGCGAGGTTCACCGGTCGGCCCGTCAGACCGCGACCGGCTCGGCGGCCGGGGCCGCCTCGGCGCTCTCGGCGACGACGCCCGCGACCCGGCGGAGCTTCTTCATGGGGCCGAGCTCGGACTCGTACACCTTCTTGATGCCGTCGCCGAGCGAGGCCTCGATGGTGCGGATGTCGCGGACGAGGCGGGTGAGGCCCTGCGGCTCGACGGAAGCGGCCTGGTCGGAGCCCCACATGGCGCGGTCGAGGGTGATGTGGCGCTCGACGAACGCGGCGCCGAGGGCGACGGCCGCGAGGGTGGTCTGGAGGCCGGTCTCGTGGCCGCTGTAGCCGATCGGGACGTTGGGGTACTCCTGCTGGAGGGTGTTGATGACCCGCAGGTTCAGCTCCTCGGCCTTGGCCGGGTACGTCGAAGTGGCGTGGCAGAGAAGGATGTTGTCCGATCCCAGGACCTCCACCGCGTGGCGGATCTGGCGCGGGGTCGACATGCCGGTGGAGAGGATGATCGTGCGGCCGGTCGCCCTCAGTGCGCGCAGCAGTTCGTCGTCGGTGAGGGAGGCCGAGGCCACCTTGTGCGCGGGGACGTCGAACTTCTCCAGGAAGGCGACGGCCTCGGTGTCCCACGGGGAGGCGAACCAGTCGATGCCGCGCCTGGCGCAGTGGTCGGAGATGGCCTGGTACTCGGTCTCGCCGAACTCGACGCGGTGGCGGTAGTCGATGTACGTCATCCGCCCCCAGGGGGTGTCGCGCTCGATGTCCCACTGGTCGCGCGGGGTGCAGATCTCCGGGGTGCGCTTCTGGAACTTGACGGCGTCGCAGCCCGCGTCGGCCGCCACGTCGATCAGCGCGAGGGCGTTTTCGAGGTCGCCGTTGTGGTTGATGCCGATCTCGCCGGTGACGTAGACGGGCCGGCCCGGACCGGCGGTGCGGGTGCCGAGGGTGCGCAGACGGGAGGTGCTCATGAGGTGCGTTCCTTACTTGGGACTTGGGACTTGGGGGTGTGGATGGGGGTTGGGTTACTCGGGGGGCTGGGGCGGAGCTGTGGTCGTGAGGGTGGGGCCGAGCAGCCAGGCCGCGATTTCGCGGATGGCGCCGAAGCCGCCCGGCGTGGTCGTGACGGCGCGCGCCGCGGCCCGTACCGAGTCATGGGCGCTCGCGACCGCGACGGGCCAGCCGGCCAGTGCGAAGCACGGCAGGTCGTTGACGTCGTTGCCGACGTAGAGGACGCGTTCCGGAGCGATGGACTGTTCGTCGCACCACTGCTTGAGCGCCAGGTCCTTGCGGTCGATGCCGTGCAGGACCGGGATGCGGAGCTTGTGGGCGCGGGCCGCGACGACCGGGTTCTGTTCCGTGGAGAGGATCAGCAGCAGCATTCCGGCCTTGCGCAGGGCCGCGATGCCCAGGCCGTCGCCGCGGTGGACGGCGACGGTCTCGCGCCCGTCGGCGTCGATGAGGACCCGGTCGTCGGTCTGCGTGCCGTCGAAGTCGAGGACGACCGCGTCGATGTCGTCACGGGTGGGCAGCGGTGAGGGGTCCAGGAGCGGTGCGAGGGCGCGGGCGCGGGCCAGGTCGTGCGGGTCGTCGATCTCCAGGACCCGGGCGGCGTCGGTGCGCACCAGGGCCGTGTGGCCGAAGAAGCGGTGGCGGTGGGTGCGGAAGCCCGCGGCGTTCATGGCGTACGCGGTGCCGGTCTCCAGCAGGTCCTCCGGGCGGTCCTGGCGCATCTGCCGGACGGACTTGTCGTGGTTGACGCCGTGGTTGTCCTCCGACGGCGCACAGCCGTCGCGCCAGAGGAAGCCGTGGAAGGGGGCGACCGTGACCGCCGTGTCGGCGCCGTCGTGGGCGACGGCCGCGGCGACGCCGTCGATGTCCTCCCGTACGACGAAGGGGCTGGTGCACTGGACCAGCAGCACCACGTCGGCCGTCCGGTCGTGCATCGCCTCGTACGCGTCCAGGGCGTGCAGCACCGCGTCCTCGCTGCTCGCCTTGTCCCCGGCGATGGCAGCGGGGCGCTGGACGATGTGCACCCGCTCCGGGGCCCCCAGCGCCTCGCCCGCGGCGCGGGCGGCGTCGGCGATGGCCGCGTCGTCGGTCGTCACGACGACGTCCGTGACCTCGCGGGAAGCCAGGCAGGCGCGTACGGCGCGGGCGACCAGCGGTACGCCGCCGACCTGGGCGATGTTCTTGGCCGGGACGCCCTTGGATCCGCCGCGGGCGGGGATCACGGCGAGCACGGTCGGGGTCGGGGTCATCTCTGCTCCTGAAGTGGTGGTCACAGTTCGCCCATCCGTCGGATCACCGGGGCGACCCGCTGGACGCCCTGCCGGTACGCGCCCCGCGCCGCCTCCCGTACCGCGTCGCGGACCGCGCCGCGCACCCCGCCGGTCTCGCGCGGCCGGTCCGTGCCCGGCAGCGGGTGGCCGTCGGGGGCCAGGTGGTGGCGGGCGAGAATGCCGGGGAGGTAGCCGGTCGCGGTGGCCGGTGTGTAGTACGGGGCGAGGTCGGGCAGGCGGGTCGCGGCGAGCAGGGCGGCCACGCGGGCGCGGGCGTTGTCGTAGGCCGTGGCGTACGTGCCGTCGGCGGCGACGCCCTGGCCCGCCAGCCATTTCGGGTCGGGCTCCGGGCGGTGGCCGTCGTCGAGGTGGTCCCAGGAGGTGAGCAGGCCGGAGCCGATGAAGTGGTGGTTGCCGAGGGCCTCGCGGACGCCGAGGTCGGTGAGGACCGCGGTCGGGATGCGCCGGTGCAGGGACTCCAGCGCGGCGGTGGAGGAGACCGTGACCAGCAGGTCGGTGCGGTCCAGGACCTCGCCCATGTGCCCGTACACCAGACGGAAGTTGGGCGGCGGTTGGCCGGGCAGTTTCTCCGCGAGCCGCTGGTACGGGAGTTCCTCGATGTGTGTGGTGTGCTCGCCGGGCTTGGAGCGCAGCTTCAGCAGCACCTCGCGGTTCGGGTGCAGCCTGGCGTGCTCGACGAGCCTGCGCAGCAGATACGTACGGTCGGCGCGGGAGGCCGGTACGGAGGGCTGGGCGGCGAAGACGACCGTGTCGCGGCCCTGCCGCGGCTGGTGCGGCTCGCCACCGAGGAACGGCAGCGCGGCCTCCGTGACGGCCGAGGCATCGGCGCCCACTCCTTCGTACACGGCGCGGAAACGCTCCGCGTCGTGGCGGGAGTTGGCGAGGACGACGTCCGCGCCGTGCCGCAGCAGCAGCCCGTCGGCGAGCTTCTCGTAGACGACGCCGACATAGCCGGTGACGACGACCGGCCTGGCGGGCAGCCGCAGTGCGGCGAGGCCGTGCAGCATGGCCTGGACGGCTCCCCCGACGAGGGCGAGCACCACGACGTCGTATCCCTCGTTCCGCACCGTGTGCAGGAATTCGACGGCCGTCACCTCGCGCACCCGGCCGGCGTCGATACCGACGTCGCCGACCTCGGCGAGCTGGCGCGGGGTCGGGGTGGCCCTCCCGCGCAGCAGGAGTCCGCTGATCTCGACGCGCTGCGCCGGCCCCGCGAAAGCACCGGCGGTGAGGCGGCGCGCGGTGAGCGCGCCCCATTTCCACCGGGTGTCGGAATCGGCGAGTACGGCTACCCGGAGGGCGGTCGTCTTATCGGTACGTGGGGGCACGTCCCAGAACTTAGGAAGGCATTTCGATTCGCGGCCCAACGTGACGGCAACAGATGGTTAACAGCCTGCCGACGCTTGGCGAATCGCCTTCACAAAGGGGACGCATTCGCCCGTGATTCAACCCGGTTCATCATTCCGACATTCGCCGTTCACCCGACGTCCCTCTTGGGGCCAAGGCAAATGACGGGCTCCCGCCTAGCGTGAGACGGGTGGTTAAGCTCTCGGTCATCGTGCCGTTCTACAACGTGCAGACATACGCCCCCGACACCTTGAGAAGCCTGCGGGCCAACGCCCGCGAGGACTTCGAATTCATCCTCGTCGACGACTGTTCGACCGACGGGACCGCGGACATACTGCGCCGCGCCGAGGACGAGATTCCGGGGGTGGTCGTACGCAGACGCAAGCAGAACGGCGGACTGGCCACCGCCCGTAACACCGGCCTGGAGGCGGCGCGCGGCGAATACCTCGCCTTCCTGGACGGCGACGACTGGCTCTCGCCCGGGTACTTCGCCGACATCCTGGCCCGGACGCAGGCGCTGGGCTGCGACTTCGTCCGTACCGACCATGTCCAGGTCGAGGGCAGGAACCGTACGGTGCACCGCGTCCCGCACGGCAGGCGTGGCGAGGTGCTGGATCCGCGGGACGCGATACTGCCCGCCGAGCGGTCGACCTCGGTCGACTATCCGTACGCCTGGGCCGGGCTGTACCACCGGCGTCTCCTGGACCGCGGACTGCTGCATTTCACGGACGGTCTGCGCACCGCGGAGGACCGTCCGTGGATCTGGCGGCTGCACCGCGAGGCCGATTCTTTTGCGGTGCTGGGGCTTCTCGGAATCTTTTACCGGCGCGGGGTCACCACTTCGCTCACGCAGATCGGTGACGTACGCCAGCTCGATTTCATTCGCTCGTTCGACCAGGTCATCCGGGAAACAGCGAAGGATCGCGACGCACAGGCACTGCTGCCGAAAGCGGTCCGTACCTATTGCGCGATCATTTCCCACCATATGAGCTCGATCGAAAGGTTCGAACCCGCGGTGGCCCGCACACTGAAGTCGATGAGTGGAGCCGCGCTCGGGCGAATGCCGCAGCAGGTGCTCGACGACGCCCTGGACTCGATGGACGTACAGCGCGCCACACTGCTGCGCCGGCTGCGGCGCCGCCCGGCCGCCGCGGGTGCCAGGGAGGTGGCGGCCGCGTGAACGGCGCCCGGTCCCGCACCACGCAGATCTTCTTCGCCTCCACCCTCTACGGCACCGCCACGCTCGCCGCCGCGCTCGACGCGGGCTGCTTCCCGGACGCGGACCGCCGCATCCTGCTCGTCTCGAACAATGCGGCCGTCCCGGAGACGACGCCCGCCGTCGACGCGATGCCGGGGTTCGACGCGCTGCGCGGCCGTTTCGACGACGTGGTGTCGTGGAACGCGACGATCGCACCCTTCCATCCCAGCGGCTGGGCGCCTCGCCCGGACGACGTGCCGCTGTGGGAGCGGTATCTGCGCCTGGCCTGGCGGCTCGGGGACGACGACATCGAGCTCGCGGTCGAGTCGATCCAGGTCAACCCCGCGATGGCCATCGCCCAGATCTTCACCGGCGCACCGGTCGATGTGTACGCGGACGGGTTGATGAGCTACGGCCCCACTCGCAACAAGATCGATCCGCTGGTCGGTACGCGGGTGCGCCGGCTGCTCCATCTCGATCTGGTGCCGGGGCTGAAGCCGCTGCTGCTGACAGAGTTCCGGGTGGCGCCGCAGATCGTGCCGACCGAGGCGTTCCTCAAGGTGCTCGGTGAGCTGGGGGACGCGCCCGAGGTCCAGGGCGGCGTGCCGTCCGTGGAAGCGCCCGCCCTGCTGCTCGGCCAGTACCTCTCCGCGCTCGGCCTGATCAGCGCGGCCGAGGAGGAGAACCTGCATCTGCGGATGATGCGCGGCGCGGTCGCCCTCGGTCACACCCGCATCGTCTTCAAACCGCACCCCACGGCCCCGGCGCAGTGGTCGCGGGCGATGGGTACGGAGGCCGAGAAGCTCGGCGCCGAACTGACGGTGCTGGACGCGGGCGTGCTCACCGCCCCGGTCCTCGCCGAGGTGCTCTACCAGCGGATGCGGCCCGCGCTGGTCGTCGGCTGCTTCTCGACGGCGCTGCTCACCGCGTCGGCGTTCTACGGGCTGCCGGTGGCCCGGGTCGGTACGGAGACGCTGCTGGATCGGCTCACCCCGTACGAGAACAGCAACCGCGTCCCGGTCACGCTCGTCGACGCGCTGGTGCCGGAGGTGACGGACCGGGCGGCCGTCGAGAGAGCGGGAGCGGCGGATCCGGCGGACGTGGCGGATCTGACCGGCCTGGTCACGGCGGTCGGGTTCGCGATGCAGCCGAGGATCCTCCCCGGGCTGAGACCGGCCGCCGAGCAGTATCTCTCCGCGCACCTGGACGCCGGAACGTGGCGGTACTTCAAGCGCAAGCGGCTCACATCGCTGGCGCTGCCGGGGGCGGTCCCGGCACAGCTCGCGTTCCTGCCGCGCAACGCGGTGGTGCGAAGGGTGGCACGGTCGGTGCGGCGCCGCGTGGCGCGGCAGTAGTGCCGTGACCGGCGGCCGGACGGGCTTGAACTCAGGCCCGTCCGGCTGTCGAGGGCTGCTCCGTGCCCGGCGCTCTCAGATGCGCCCGGCGCTCTCAGATGCGCACGCCGCCCTGGATCACTCGCAGGTCCGCCGCGTTGGCCTCGGTGACCTTCCACAGTTCCTGCTGCCGGCCGTGCACATCGGCGACCGCCGCCGCGTGGTCGTCCAGCAGTCCGGCCGCCCGCTCGGCGAGCCGGGCGCCGAGGTGGCGGTCGTGGACCGAGATGCCCCACTCCGGACGGTCGATGTCGGCGAGGAAGTAGGCCATCTTCGGGTGCGAGATCAGGCTGATGACCGGCGTACCGCAGCCGAACGGGATCATGCCCGCGTGCCCGCGCATCCCGATGACCAGCTTCGTACGGGCATATGTGTCGCGGATCTCGTCGTTGCCGAAGTCGTACATCGGGATCACCGGCAGCGCGATCCCGTGCTCGCGCCGCAGGTCGAACGCGATCCGCTCGTCGTCCAGCGAGTGGGCGACGCAACTCACCTCGGCCCGCTTGCCGAGCTCCCGCACCGCGGTGGCCATCTCGCCCAGGAAGTGCCCGTAGTCATGGCCGAATCGGAGCCCGGCCCGGTCGTACGCGGCATTGATCAGCACGGTGTTCTCGCGCTGCGCCGGGTCCGTCCAGCCGTCCACCAGCTGCCTGGTCACCGTCGTCGGGCAGGGCTGGAAGCGCACCTTGCCGTGGAGCGAGGCGGGCAGCAGCTCACGGACCTTCTCGATGGAACCGTGGTTGCGCAGCCCGAAGAACGAGGCCCGCTCCACGAGTTTGCGCAGGCTGGAGAGGAACCGCTGCCGCCCGTGCCCGTAGGCCTGGCCGTCGAAGGCGTTGAAGCCGACCGCGTACACCATGACGGGTACGTCGATCCGGTCGAGGAGTTCGTCCGGGACATTCCACTGCCAGCCGCTGTTGCCGTTGGGTGCGGTGTCCGGGATGAAGAGGCCGCCGCCGCCGATGACCAGTCCGCGGCGCTCGTTCACCCGTTCCAGCGCGGCCTCGTCGAAGAGCCGGTGGGCGTGGATCGAGTGCCAGCGCCGGGGGCCGGTGTCCTGGCCGAAGGCCAGCCGTACGCTCTCGGGCAGCAGCTTGTCCCCGGCGTTGCCCTGCCGCTCCATGTAGAAGGCCACATGGGCGAGTTGGCCGGATGCCGGGCCCTCCACGGGTGCGGGCACGTCCGTGGTGCGCTTGTACATCAGCCGGTTCGCGCGGTGGGTGGGGTCGACTCCGAGGCCCTTGAGGGCGTACTGGGCCGCCGCGTCGTCGTCGCCATGGATCCAGGCGATCTGGGCGAGGCGCCCGAAGGCGGTCGCGGCCCTGTTGGGCGCCGCGGTGGCGAGCAGGAGCCGGGCGCGGGCCTCCTCGTAGCGGGAGACGCTCATCAGGGCGTGGCCGAACACCTCGTGCGGCCAGGCCGCGTCGACGGGTATCCGCACCCGGCCCAGCAGATCGGCCGCCTCCTGGTACTCGCCCGCCGCGATGTGGGCGGCGGCGACCTTGCGGGCAGCCTCCGGGGAGCCGGTGCGCAGCACGTGCCCGGTGCCGTAGTGGACCAGCAGGTCGTGGTGCTTGGCCCCGGGCAGCGCCAGGTACGCGGAGTGGAACTCGGCGTCGGACAGCTCGAATTCGCGCCAGCGGTCCTCGGCCTGGCCGTAGCCCGACTCGCCGCCCTGCCAGGGCTTGTGCCGCCCGGTGAAGTGCAGGATCGCGGTGGAGTCGGGGACCGGGAGGTCGCCGGAGAGCCGCCGCTTGACGAAGTTGTAGCGGGAGTCGAGCTGCACGAAGTCACCGTCGAGCACGGCGTTGAGGATGCCCTGGTCGTGCTTGTCGAGCTCGTACGTACCGGCCCGCCCGACCTCGTCGAGCTTCGCGCAGAACGCGTCGCTCAGATACTCGCGCTGGATCACCAGCAGCCCGCTGTTGAGCTTGTGCTGCCCGTAGAAGAACTGCGGTACGGCGGCCAGTCCGTCGCGCAGCTTCAGCAGTTCACCGAGATCGCCGAGGACCACCATGTCGGTGTCCAGAGTGATCACGGTGTCGTAGTCGCGCACCCGGAACACGTCGAGGATGAAGTAGGCCTTGCGCACCAGGTAGTTGTCCTGGTCGCCCTTGGCATACGAGTCGTAGTGCCCGGCGTCGACGCGGCGGAAGTCGATGCGCGGGTGCAGCGCCCGGATCTGCGCGACGGAGGCGGGGCGCAGTCCGTCGTGCAGGACGAGGAAGTCCTCGCAGACGTTCGGGTTGGAGAGGGCGAGGCTGCGCAGCAGGGCGAGGAAGCCGGGCAGGTAGTTCTCGTCGACGAAGCTCGCGAAGGCGACCCGGCGCTTGCCGGTGAGGGCGTTCGCGGGGGCGGGCGACACGGGCGGAGCCGTAGCGGCAGCGGGTATGACAGTCGTCGTCATCGCAGTCGTCGTCATCGCAGTCGGATCCTCATGTCGGTGACGCTCTGGGCGCGTTCCATGACCCACGCCTTTTCGCTGGTGTACTCGTGCACGGAGGTGATGGGCATCCGCATCGCGTCGGGCAGGCGGTAGGCGCCGCTCTCGTAGAAGTCGAAGCCGATCAGGTCGAGCCGGCTGCTGACGTCCAGGTGGTCGAGGAGCCACAGCATGTTGAACCCGGTGGTGGGGATGGCCGGCCAGACGTCGGCGCCGACGCGCCCGATGTCCCGCAGCGGCCAGCGCAGCGACTCGTCGCCCAGGTACTGCTGGGCGCCCGGGACGAGGCGGTTGCGCAGGGAGTACTTCCAGTCGCCCGAGATCCCGCCGAAGACCAGCCGGGTGTGCACCTTCTGGTCCCAGTTGAAGCCGTGCTTGTGGATGGTGGCGTGGATGTCGGTGCGCCGTCCGGTCGCCGCCGGGTCGATCCGGTACGAGTTGAAGCGGACGACCAGGTCGTAGCCGTCGATCTCGGCTCCCATCGAACTTTCCCCGACGCGCCGGGAGTTGGCGATGAGGCAGATCGACTTGCCGGCTATCCGGTTGCGGAACTCGCCGACCGTGGTCCACTCGACGCCGCCGAAGGTGGGGTCCTCGACCGGGCCCCGCATGCGGCTTCTGCGCTGCTCGGCGTAGAGCTCGATGAGTCCGGCGAGTCCGGCCATGGCGCCCGGTTCCGCTCCGGCCGTCTCCATGGCCAGGTCGAGGTACTGGGAGGTGGCGTCCTGGAGTTCCGTCACCGGGGCGCCGCCGCGCTCCTGCGCGAGCAGGGCGCCGGCCAGCCGGGGCCTCGCCCGGTCCCAGTCGCCGCGCGCCTGGAGCGCCAGGCCCTCGGCCCAGGACTCGGTGACGGGCCGGGCGGCGAACTCCGCGGCGGCCGGGCAGTCGCGCTCCAGCCTCCGCAGCAGCTCGTCCTGCCGGTCCCCGCCCAGCCGCAGGCCGACGACCTTGGCCGCGACACCGAAGCCGTCGTCGTCGGTGAACTCCAGATAGCGCTCGTAGGCCTGGATGGCGGCGTCCTCCGCGCCCATCGCCTCCAACGTCCTGGCCCGCAGCCGCCAGCCGGCCCGCGAACGTCTGCGCTGGGTCAGCACGGTGTCCCCGATGAGGACCGCGAGCTTCAGCTCGTCCTCGTAACCGCAGTCCAGCGCCTTGTTGCCGACCGCGAGCAGCGGGTCGAGCAGCTCGCCGGCAAGGGCACTCGCGGTGCCCGCCTGGGCCTTGCCGGGGCGCCGGATCAGCGCGATCGGGGACGCGGCGGGTGCGGGCTGCGCGGACTGTGCCGCGGCGTGCACGGCCAGCAGGTGCCGCAGCGCCTCCGCGAGTGCCGTACGACGCCGGTCGAGCCCTGCCACCAGCTTGGCGCTGTGCGCGGCGCAGGCGCGCAGGCACACGTCCAGGTCGGTCGGAGTGACGTCGGCGAGCTGCGTCGTGACACCCTCGGGCGGGGCCGTGTCACGCTGCCGTGGCCAACGGGTGCGGGCTTCTCTCATGGCGCTCCAAGCGTCTGGTGCCCGTGGGGGGAGGGGGCGTATCCGGGTGTGCGGTACCGGAGCACGCCGGAGGAAGTGCCCCGCCCCTCGGGGGGTGCGGATGCACGGCGCGCGCGCTCGGTTTCACGGCACGCTAAGAAACCTGTACGGCCGCCGGGTGAACTCGCCCTTTCGGAACGGGAAATTGCGCACTGCCCCCGCTGGACGTCGCCGCGGTCACACGCTGCTGAGCGAGAGCTTCGCCGCGAATCCCAGGAACAGCAGACCGGCCGCCGAAGTGGCCCCCGCCGACAGCCGGATTCTGGGGAAGCCGGGGATTGCTATTAGGCGTAGGTCCTCATGCGTAGGCCCTTACCAGGAGGGTTCCTGTGCCCTTTCCTTCTGGGGGAGAGACGATCTCGGCTTTGATGTCGGAGAATCCGGCAGAGGTTAGAGAGGTCGACCACTCCTCTGGGGTGTAGTCCCACCTGATTACCGCCTTGGCCTCCCTGAGAGTGCCTACCGGCTCCATGCCTTCGGCCGGGGGCTTGTGAGAGAAGGCCAGTACGCCACCAGGGGAAAGCCTCTTACGGATCAGGGGGAGAAGCTGTTCAGGGTCCGTGAACCAGACGGGGCCGAAGATGGACAGGGCCACGTCGAAAGGCCCGGCCATGCCGGCCAGGTAGTCGGTCACCTCTGCCGTGTGGAAGGTGACTCCGGGAAGGTGGCCCCATCGGGCTACGGCCTTCTCGTGCTGGCTGGGTGCGATATCCACGCCGGTACAGGTCGCCCCGAGAGTGGACAGGTGGGCCAGGTTGCAGCCTGTACCGCAGCCCAGTTCCAGGACGGTACGGCCCTGGAGGTCTCCGAGGATCGATTCATCAGGGCCGTGGTCGGGGTACTGAGTCCAGTTCAGCCACGTGCGAGCACCGGAAGCGTTGGTCTCTCTCCGTGGCGTCCGTCCCTGGGCGTATCGCTCCCAGGCATCAACGACCTCCATGTAGAACCTCTTCTCATGGGGACAACTCCCCTCGTTCCCGAGGGGAGTTGTCGCTGTCAGCGCTGTGCTACTTCTTCCCGCCATTGGGGCTGTCGGTGCACCCGGCGTGGCACTGGGAGCACTCGGCCGCGCCCTTCATAGTCCACAGCTCCGGGTCAATCTCGAATCCGGACGCCTGGATGGTCTTGACCGTGTCCCGCAGGGCGGGGGGCTCCTCGGCTCCCTCTCCGGGCAGGTGTGGAACGTGATGGATGTAGCGTCCCGCGTGCTCGTCGCAGAACGCCATGTAGTTGATCGAGTCGAGCACGAACGAGTGAACACCCAGGTCCACGGCCTGAGAGGGCCCCATGCGGACCTCGGAGTACTCGGCGGAGGTCACCAGGTAGGCGACGGCCTGACCGAAGATGCGCTCTGCCAGGTCACGCCCCATGGCGTGGTCCCGCATGATGAGTCGGACTTCTCGGTCCCACACCTGGGGAGAGACGCAGGCTCGGGGGTCTCGGACCTGTACCGCTGTTGCCATCAGTGGCTCCCTTCGCGTTGTCGTGCTCGGGTGATGGAACCCCGCCCCGGCCACTCGAATGTGCCTGGGTGATCAGGGCGGGGGTCTCAGTGGGTCACGCGCCGTCTCAGCTTCGCCAACGTCCGTGCCTGCTGGTGGTGACGAGCTAAGGCAGCAAGCTGGATCAGATCCCTGTCGTTGGCGTTGCGTACGGACACGGCGCGCGTCTGCCAGCGGAGACCGGAGGGGCGAATAAGGATCAGCATGGGGCCCCGGCGTGCCTGAACGACGCCGACCAACTGACTGGCGTTGTCGAACACGGCCGTACCGGGCTCGCACACGGTTCCCTGCCTCATACCTCCGCCTTTCGCTGGTGACTGCATCTAGTCAACGGCGATAGTGAGTGGGGAACTTGCACACAAGTTGCACAGGGCTCTGCACACTCCCAGTGGTGAGGAGTGAAGGAACCTGCTGCGGTTACTGATAAGGCTTGCGACGATGGCTCTAGCGACCGTCTTCCTGAGTAGGACTGAACACATGGGCAAGACCACGGAACTGGCACCGGGCGCGAACCTTGCTGCGCTGCGGAAGGAACGTGGGCTCACTCAGGGCCAGCTAGCGAGGCTGGCCAACATCAGCGTTTCCCTGCTGTCCAAGATCGAAGTGGGGGACCGAACCTTGACCCCGGCCGTTGCTGCCGACCTGGGTAAGCCCATGGGGTTGAGCATGGCTGAGGTGCTGGGCAAAGCCTCTGTTGCCAGGAACAACGAAGAGCGCTTGTCGGCTCTCCGCTCGGCCGTCCGGGACTACGACCTACCGGGACGCCAAGAGGTCCAGGAAGACGCTCTCAGGGCCTCTGTGAAGGCCGCTGGACAGCACAGGGACAAGGCGGAAGTAGACCGGCTCCTAGCGGTGCTCCCTGGTCTTCTGAGAGACGCCACGACGTATGCCCAAGCCGCCAACACGCTGGATAGTTGGATGGCCCTGTCTGAGGTCTACAGCAGCGTCTATTGGCTTGCCGCCCGGCACAGGTGGATGGACATGGCGGAACTCGCCGTGACTCGCCAGAGGTGGGCCGTCGAGCAGAAGACCAACCCCCTGGGCATGGCCATTGCTGCCAGGGACAGGGCAGGGACCTACCTGAATGGTGGGGACTTCGAAGGCGGCCTCATGGTGGTGGACCGAGCCATCAGCCAGGCACAGGCCAGCCTGTCAGGTCAGGAAAGAGCCTTTGCGGTCGGACTCCTGAACCTGCGGGGGATGACCTTGGCCGGACGCTTCAAGGACAAGAAGGAAGGTAAGAAGGAGGCGGAACGGCACATCAAATCGGCCTGGGAAGCCTCCGAGTGGTTCCAGAGGGATTGGAACCGTCACAGCATGATCTTTGGGCCCCAGAACACGACCACACACGTTCTGGCTACTCGGCTGGACCTGGGACGGCCCCGTGAGGCTCTGAGGGTGGCAGAAGACCTTGACGCGGCCCTGGAGGGCTTGCCTGCTACTCGCGTGGCTCCGTCCCGTATGAACCTGGCCAGGGCCCGGCTGGATGTGGGAGACCGTGATGGGGCCCTGGAGTCCCTGTCGGATGCGTGGGAGGCCGCCCCCCAGATGGCACGGATTCACCCCATGGCGCGGGAGGTGTTCCGGGTCCTGTCGTCTCTGCACCGCCGCAGCAACCCGGAGTTGCTACGACTGTCCAAGCTGTCTGGTATCCCCGTGTGAAGAAACCGAACTTACTGAACTAACCAGCGCTGTTGGAGCTGGTGTCTACCTTGATGGTGATGGGCCGACGCTTACGCCTGCTGGGAGTGCCGACCAGGGAAGAGAACGGGGTCACCTTGGCGGGCCCCGGGAGGCTCTCCTGGGGCCTCTCAGGCAGGCCCCAGGGCTCCTAACGCCTGTCGCTGCTCCTGCGGGCTCATGCGGGCGAACAGAGCCACTGCCTGGTGGAGGTCAGACACGGCAACCCCCTACGCGCTTGCCAGGGACAGCTTCACCGCGAACCCGAGGAACAACGCCCCGGCTACAGAGGTGGCACCAGCACTGAGCGTCTTGCGGCGACGGAAGGCCGCCGCGAGGCGGGACCCCGTGAAGATCAGCAAGCTCAGGTAGAGGAAGCTGGCGATCTGGAGCAAGGTGCCCAGCACTAGGAAGCCCAGCGCCGGGTTGGATTCCGACACGAACTGCACGAAGAACGAGATCAGGAACAGGATCGCCTTGGGGTTGAAGAGGCTGACCACCAGCGCCCGCCGGTACGGCCGCTCCATCGCCCCGGCGGCCTCGGGTCCGGCGGTCTCCTCGGTCAGCTCCGCCACCCGCCGGTGCCGCTCGCGCCACATGGCCACCGCGGCCCGCAGCATGCCGATCGCCAGCCAGGTCAGATAGCCCGCACCGGCGAACTTGACGACGGCGAACAGCACCGGCGTCGTCCGCAGCAGCGACGAGGCCCCCAGCGCGGACAACGTCATCAGCACGGTGTCCCCGGTCCACACCCCGGCCGCCGCCACATAACCGGCCCGCACACCGCGCCGGGCGGCGACGGACAGCACGTACAACGAATTCGGCCCCGGCAGAAGGACGATCAGCACCAGGCCGGCGAGATAGGTCGGAAGGTCGGTGACACCCAGCATGAAACGGAGTGTCGCACGCGGGTACGACACTCCGTTCGGGGGGTTCGGGAAAGTCCGGTCAGTCCTCGTCGCCGTCGAGGAGGCGGTCCACGGAGAGCTTCATCTCCATACCGACCACGTCCGGCACGGTGAACGACGCCCCACGCTTGTGGGGCACCTTGTTCTTGTACTCGCCGCCCCGCGGGTCACTGCAGAGCAGCACCTGGTCATGCTTGCGATCGGCCACGATGTAAACCGGAATGCCCGCCTGGGCGTAGTCCTCGACCTTGGGGCCGAGGTCGTCGGCCCAGTTGGTCGACGTCACCTCCACCACCATGCGGAAGGCGTGGGCGGCGTAGCAGTTCTTCATGACGTGGGCGTCCTTGATAGCGGCCTCGACGACCGACAGATCGGGAATCGCGTAGTCCTCCGGCCCGGAAGGCAACCACAACCCGACCCCCTGGACGAGTCTGAGCCCCACCGTGCGCGCCTGGGCGCCGAATTCCTCGCTGAGCCAGGACAGCGCCAGCGCATGCGTTCCGTCCGCCGGTGGTGTCGCAGTGAGCCTCCCCTGGAGAATCTCCACGCGATACCCAGTCAGCGAGCGTGCGAGCTGCTCGGCTGCCTCGCCGAGCGTCAACTCGGGCCGTTCCTGCTCCCGCACCTGCTCCTCGTGCTGTATTGCAGCCACGGCATCCTCCTTTCGGGGACCACTGTTCACGAGCTCATCCGTGGCCGCGGACATTCGGCGAGACATCACCCTCACGGTTAAGCGGTCGCCTCAGAACGCGTCCGAGGGCACATGAGTCCCCCACACCTCCCGCAGCGCATCGCACACCTCGCCCACCGTCGCCCGGGCCTTGAGTGCGTCCTTCATCGGGTACAGGACGTTGTCCGTGCCCTCGGCCGCCTTCCGTAGCTGTGCCAGTGCCGCGTCCACCGCGCCCTGGTCGCGCTCGGCCCGCAGTTTCGCCAGCCGGGCCGCCTGTTGGGCCTCGATCGCGGGGTCGACACGCAGGGGCTCGTACGGCTCCTCCTCGTCGAGCTGGAAGCGGTTGACGCCGACCACGACACGCTCGGCGCTGTCGGTCTCCAGGGCGATGCGGTAGGCGCTGCGCTCGATCTCGTTCTTCTGGAAGCCGCGCTCGATCGCGTTGACCGCCCCGCCCATGTCCTCGACCTTGAGCATCAGCTCCAGGGCAGCGGCTTCCACATCGTCGGTCATCTTCTCGACGACATACGAACCCGCGAACGGGTCCACGGTCGCGGTGACGTCCGTCTCGTACGCCAGGACCTGCTGGGTACGGAGGGCGAGGCGGGCGGACTTGTCGGTCGGGAGGGCGATCGCCTCGTCGAAGGAGTTGGTGTGCAGCGACTGCGTGCCGCCGAGGACCGCGGCCAGGCCCTGGACGGCGACGCGTACCAGGTTGACCTCGGGCTGCTGGGCGGTGAGCTGGACGCCCGCGGTCTGGGTGTGGAAGCGCAGCATCAGCGACTTGGGGTCCTTCGCGCCGAACTCCTCCTTCATCACCCTCGCCCAGATCCGGCGTGCGGCGCGGAACTTGGCGACCTCTTCGAGGATCGTGGTGCGGGCGACGAAGAAGAAGGAGAGGCGGGGGGCGAAGTCGTCGACGTCCATGCCGCCCGCGACTGCGGTACGGACGTACTCGATGCCGTCCGCGAGGGTGAACGCGATCTCCTGCGCGGGCGAGGCCCCGGCCTCCGCCATGTGGTAGCCGGAGATCGAGATGGTGTTCCACTTCGGGATCTCGGCCCGGCAGTACTTGAAGATGTCGGCGATCAGACGGAGCGAGGGCCCCGGCGGGAAGATGTACGTGCCGCGGGCGATGTACTCCTTGAGGACATCGTTCTGGATGGTGCCGGTGAGCTTGTCCGCCGTGACGCCCTGTTCCTCTCCGACCAGCTGGTACAGCAGGAGGAGCAGCGCGGCCGGGGCGTTGATCGTCATGGACGTGGAGACCTTGTCCAGCGGAATCCCGCCGAACAGGACCCGCATGTCGTCGATCGAGTCGATCGCCACCCCGACCTTGCCGACCTCGCCGGACGCGATCGCCGCGTCGGAGTCGTAGCCCATCTGGGTGGGCAGGTCGAAGGCGACGGAGAGGCCCATCGTGCCGTTGGCGATCAGCTGCTTGTAGCGGGCGTTGGACTCCGTGGCCGTACCGAAACCCGCGTACTGGCGCATCGTCCACGGCCGGCCGGTGTACATCGTCGGGTAGACACCGCGCGTGAAGGGGTAGGCGCCCGGCTCTCCCAGCTTGTCGTCGGGGTCCCACCCGTCGAGCGCGTCCGGCCCGTACACCGGCTCGATGGGCAGTCCCGACTCCGACTCGCGCGTCATCTGCTGTGCCTCCCGCTGAAGCTGTCCAGTAAAGCTACTCGCCGGTAACCACGGATTCCCGCGACGGACTGTAGCGGCGGGCGCGAGACCGGTGGAGGTGCACGGGCTGGGACCTTGCTCACAGCCCTTCCCCACGGCCCTCGCCGCCGCTCTCCCCATCATGCGCGGGCTTTGGCAACCGGGCAGAGCGGGAATCCGTCCCATGGGACACCGGAGAAACCTGAAGAATCAGGGGGACGAGATGATCCGCAGCATCACCGGAAGCACGTCACGACACTGGGGACGGGGCTGGGCGGGGACCACGACCACCGCGGCACTCGCCGTTCTCGCCATGACCGCCGCGACCGCAGGCTGCAAGGCGCAGCCCGCCGACAGCGCGTCCGCGGCGCAGTCGTCGCCACCCCGGGCCACGACGGCCGACGACGCCAAGCCCGCAGAGTCGCAGTCGGCATCGCCGGACACATCGCCATCCTCCCCGACGCCCACCGCGTCACCGTCCCCGAAGACCACCGCGACACCCGCGCCGAAGCCGGACCCGCAGGGCACAACGCTGATGGCGAGCGGTTCCGAGGGCAGGCAGGTACGGGAACTGCAGGCCCGGCTGCGGCAGATCGGCCACTTCGACCGCTCCCCCACCGGC
This sequence comes from Streptomyces sp. NPDC018000, assembly GCF_044328025.1. Taxonomy (NCBI): domain Bacteria; kingdom Bacillati; phylum Actinomycetota; class Actinomycetes; order Kitasatosporales; family Streptomycetaceae; genus Streptomyces; species Streptomyces sp. NPDC018000. Next base: position 350,322 of record NZ_JBIRGM010000001.1, on the reverse strand, counting down.
TACTACGGCGCCGTCACGGTCGCCGCCGTCCAGTCCTTCCAGGGCAAGCGTGGCCTCTCCCGTACTGGCAGGACGGACACCGTCACCTGGCAGAAGCTGCTGGGCATGACGCACGAGCCGACGGCCGCCGAGCTGAATCCGCCGACCACCCTGCCCGTCACCAAGCCGGACAAGCGCTGCATGACGGGCCGGGTGCTCTGCATCAGCAAGAACAGCCGGACGCTGTCATGGATGATCGACGGCCGCGTCGTCTCGTCGATGGACGTCCGCTTCGGCTCCCAGTACACGCCGACCCGCGAAGGCGTCTTCTCCGTCTACTGGAAGTCGCGGCACCATGTGTCGACGATCTACCACTCGGCCATGCCGTACGCGATGTTCTTCAGCGGCGGCCAAGCGGTGCACTACTCGGCGGACTTCGCGGCCCGTGGTTACAACGGCGCCTCGCACGGCTGCGTCAATGTCCGCGACGAGGGAAAGATCGCCTCGCTCTTCGCCCAGGTGAGAACGGGCGACAAGGTCGTCGTCTACGGGTAGGCCTTAGGCCTGTCCGGCCGGAAGAAAAGGGGCGCGGACGGGACCGGGGGAACGTGTCCCGCCCGCGCCAGTGCGCTGAGCCGTAGGTACGGGGGGAACCCCGGCTCTGTGCGCTGCCGATGACCAGTCGGCTCACCCTGTACTGCGCCGTGGTCTCGAAAAATGTCACACCTCATGGTGAGCGGCTTGAAAAAGACTGGCGCGCACGGCTCAGCGGGCTGATCCGACCGCGCCGACGGACGCCCGGTCCGCCCCCGGCGAGAAGAGCGTGGCCAAGGGCGGGGCGGTGAGCCGGATCGCCGGGAGCGCGTGGGAGCCGCCTCTGTCCCCGTTCGAATCGCCGTCGTCGTCCTGCTCGCCGTCGCTGCCATTGCCGTGGCCCGGGCTGTTCTGACCGTTGTCGCCCTTGTCGATCAGGTGGTCGCAGAACCGGTCCAGATTGCGGGCGCCCTTCGCCAGCGCTTCGAGATACCGTCTGGTGTCCTCGTCCAGCCTGCCGTTGCGGTAGTCCTGACAGGCCTTGAGCGTCTTGGCGTACCAGCCGCCGGAGGTGCCGTTCCCGGAGCCGTCGGGCCGCTTGCCGTTCTCGGCGCCCTTGGAGGATCCGCTCGCGGTGCCGTCGGGCTTCCGGTCGCCGTCGCCCTTGCTGTCGCCCTTGTCGTCGCCCTTGTTGTTGCCCTTGCCGTCGCCCTTGTCATCGCCCTTGCCGGTTCTGTCGCTGTCCCGGTCACCGGTGGGTGCGGAGGGATCCGCCGGAGACGTGGAGCGCTCCGTCCGCGGGGATGCGGACCGCTGTGCGGACGGACTCTCGCCGGTGACCTCCCCCGAGCCGAGTTCCTCGGGCGTCGCCGCGGCCGAGACGGAGCTCGCCGGCACGGGGGTGCGCTCGCCGAACGGTCCGGGGAGCATCCCGGTGCTCGCGGCGACGGCCACCCCGCCGAGCGCGCAACCCGCGAAGGAGGCGACCAGGCCGAAGCGAATGGGCCGGCTCCAGCCCAGGGAACGGGTACGGGTACGGGTACGGCCGGAGGCCGCGGAGGAAGCGGAGCCGTCCGGGGCGAAGCCGCCGGAGGCGGGCCGCATGCGCACCGGTCCGAGTACGTCGTCCGATGCCGGTTCGCCCGTCTCGGCGTACCCCTTCTCCTGCGGGTTCGCCGCCCGCGTCCTTGCGCCCGCGGAGTGCGCGGCCGAGCGGAAGGCGGCCAGCGCCGCGGCCTCGCCCGGCAGTTCGCCGGTGGCCGGACGGACGGCCCGTGCGGCGGCGTCCAGTGCTGCCGCGAGCCTCTCCGCTTCCGTACACGAGTGGCCGGCGACGGGATCGACCGGTTCGCCGCGGAGCAATTTCTCCGCCGCGTCCTCGTCAAGCCATTCGTAGTGCTCGTCGGCCATCACATGTCCTTCTGCGTCCACAGATGCGAATGCGTCACACCGGCCGGCGCCGCCCTACCGCTTCGGGAGGGGCGCTGGGAGGGCACGGCGCCGAGTTCCGCCGTCCGGTCTGCCGCGCCTCCGTGAGGGGCCGCCAGATCCGCCGGATCGCCCGCGCGAACACGGTCCGCGGCGATGCCCGCGCCGCCTTCGACACGGCCGTCGCCACTCTTGCCGTCCCCGCCCTTGCCGTCCCCGCCCCCGGGCCGGCCGCCGGAATTGTCCCCACCGTCCGTACGCAGCAATTCGGCCAGCCGCTTCAGTCCCCGGTGCGCCGCGGTACGTACCGCCCCCGGCCGCTTGCCCAGCGTCTGGGCCGCGCTCTTCGCGTCCAGGCCGACGACCACCCGCAGCACCACGGCCTCGGCCTGGTCCTGCGGCAGCTGGGCGATGAGCGACATCGTGCGGCCGGTGGCCACGGCCTCCATCGCCTCGTCGGCGGTGTCGGACTCGGCCGCCCTCTCCGACAGCTCCGACTCGTCGCCGCCGACCGCGGGGCGCCTGCCACGCATCCGCAGATGATCCAAGGCACGGTTACGGGCTATCCGCGCCGCCCAGCCACGGAAGCGGTCGGCGTCGCCGCTGAACCGGTCGAGGTCTCGCGCTATCTGCAGCCACGACTCGGACGCCACGTCCTCGGCGTCCGGATCACCCACCAATGTCCTTATGTAGCTCAGCAGTCGCGGCTGTACAGCGCGGTACACAGTACGGAAGGCGTCTTCGTCCCCGTCCTGTGCCGCGAGCACCGCGGCAGTGAGCTCCGCGTCGTCCCCCAGCACTCCCTCAACCTGTCCTGCTGTCCCGAATCGCAGCTGGTCATCGCTGCCACGCCCCCTGCGCGACTTCGCACGCTACGTCCTTCGCGGGGGCCGCGTCCACGACTTGTACAAGCTGCAACATCCTTCGGGTACGGGGCGGTGTGACAGAAAACGCTGTGACGGCGCTGAGAAGAGTACGGGGTCGTCCTACGGCCCCGTGGAAGACGACCGGGGCCTCTCCTGTGGGGGGTGGCGGCCCCGGTCGTCCTCGTATTCCCCCGCTCCGGCCGGAGCAATACCCAGGGCGCGGAGCCCCTGCATGACCAACCCGCGACCAACGCATCCGGGCGTTCACCCGATCCTCCCCAGACCGATACGCTGCGCCGTTCCCGAGGCCGGCTTCCAGGCCCCCGCCACTCGGCGCTTACAGTATCGGGAGCTGATCGGCGCCCTGGCGTACGAGGTCGACGACCAGGTGGTCCGGGAGTACCGGCAGCTCCTCCAGGCCCGCCGTCAGCCCGTCTGAAGTTCCTTCACCACTCGCTCCGCCGTCTCCCAGGCGGCCCCCAGCCGGGGGTCGTCCGGGTCGGCGTAGGGCCCGAGGATCTTCGCGGCGACGAACAGCGTCATCAGCTTGCCGTCCCGGGTATCCAGATCGTCACGCCGCTCGCTGCGGACACGGTCGGCCAGAGCCGGGACGGCGAGAGAGGCGCCCCATAGATTCGCCGCGTCCAGGCCGCACGAGGCCATGCCCCAGTCCTCCCAGTCGAACACGCAGAACACCGGCGCCGTCATATTCGCCCAGTTGAAGTCCGCATGAGCCGAACGCCATTCGACCACGGCCGTATCGACGCCGGGGAAGACGCTGTGGATCGTTCCCGTGACGAGTTCCTGCGTGAGGGTCTCGGTATCCGGTGTCGCGATCCGGTTGGTGTTCTGCGCGGCGAGGGCATCCAGAGAGGCGTTCAGCACGGCCCACCACTCCTCGGACAGCCGCGGATCCTCCGCCACCACTGCGCTGCCCACCGGCGCCCCCGGCAGCAGCTCCGTGCCATCCCCACCCTGGACCCCGATCCGGTCGAGTCCTCGCCTCTCGATACGTACCCACGTATCACGGTCCGTCCGCGTGCCAATCGAGCGGCGCTTGCGTACTACGGTGTCCCGATTCAGGCGTGTCTGAAGCGATCGCTCCACACGATCGAGAACCTCATCAACCGGTTCAACCCGCAAATCGACGGCACGAGTTGGATAAGCCGAGAGCGTCATAGGCGTGACCGTAGCAGCGTGCCAGTCCGTAGAGGCTCATCTTGCGTCACAGCGGCGAGACTTCCCGCAGAGCTCCAGCCCGGCGGCTGATGCTGACGCTGAGTCCCAGCGTTGGGCTCGCCCTCAAGAGTCAGCTCGACCATGTAGCCGCCCAGGTCGCGGACCGCGTCGGCGTCCCACTTGGCGCGGTCCAGCAGGTGCTGCATGCCGTCCGGGGTGGCGTCCCCGGCCCATTCGGCGATGGTCCAGCAGTTCTTGCGTGGCAGGTCCGAGAGCAGTCCGAGCACCAACCGCCGTATCCGGCGACGGGGTGCGACCCGGGCGAACCGGCCTGCGATCCGGCCCATCAGGACCTCGAATACCTCCTGCCAACGGGCAGGGTCCACGCTGTGACTTGCGGCCACTGCGTGATCGTTTGTCTTCACACGTCGGTGATCAACAGTGGCCGCACCCATGTCCGCACCGGCCCCCGCCGGCGAGATCACGATCTGCCGCTGGGGTGGGCGTGCATGCCGTTGAGGTAGTGGAGCAGGTGCTCGTAGTTCAGGATACTTGGTCCTTCTTCACGATCGTGTCGCAGTTAGAGCACCTCAACTGGTTGGTGGTGTACGGCTGAAGCGTATTCTTTTCACAGTTCGGACACTTGTGACCCTTCGCCACAGTATTTCCTTTCGCTGGGTGCGCTCGCCCCAGAAGCGAGCAGCCGGCGCCTCAGGGTGGTCGAATCTTTTGATTGCGTCAATACGGTGGCTCTGACCTGCAATTTCAGACCTAATGACTGGACGGGGCGGAATCAGAGGGCCCGCCATCGACCGCCGCCGTGAGGGACGGGCCGTCCTCGGGCATGAGTTCGCCGCGCTGGCCGGGCTGCTGGCCTGCAAGGTGATCCCGCCCCCGCGACCCGGAGGCCAAGGGCCTGGTCGAGCGGGCCAACGGCTACCTGGAAACGTACGGCCTGGTCCAATACCGGCTGCCGTCGGCCACTCCCTACGCGCCCGGTTCGAAGACCGGCCGCTCTTGGAGTCAGCTGCTGTAGAGGGTGTGCAGATCGACCAGGAGAAGGTCGTCACGACGGGTGGCCAGGTCGACCAGGTCGGGGTAGAAGCCGTGCAGAGAGTACAGGGCCAGAGTGGTGGCAGTGGTGTCGTACCCCTGATCTGCGAGCAGGGCACGGATACGTTCCAGGCGCTCCAGGTCACCGGTCCCGCCGCGGGCGGCGGTCGCCTTGGCCTCGCCCAGCAGCGCGATCCTCGCGCGGGGAGCCTGCGGGCGCTCGCCGGCAGCCAGGGCGATGACATCGACCTCGTGCTTCGTCCGGGCGGCCTGGTCGGCGACCTCGGTGGTACCGACCGGGCCGGGCAGCCCACCGGGCAACAGGGTGTAGGCGTAACGACGGGTGAAGTCGCGGGCCAAGTCCTCGAAGTGAGGCCCGAGGATCTTGGAGTTGAAAGTCGGAGCGGCCTGCTGCCACACCTGCTCGGCGAAGCCCTGCTCCACGGCGGCGGCCTGCGGAAGGGTGATGAGCTGGTTGAAGCGGATAACGGGGTCGGCGAGCGTGATGACGGGATGCCTGGAGCGGAGGATGTCCTGTTCCCGCCGAATGTAGCCGGTGGATTCCAGCACTCCGAGCGGGTGAGCGACAGCGTTGCGCGGGCGCTCCAGGGCGGCACCGATCTTGCTGGGAGTGGTGGCGCCTTGCGCGATCGCGGTGAGGATGTCGTAGTACAGCGTGTGCTGCGTAATCCTCGGGTCCTCGCGAAGCAGGTACTCGGTCTCGGTACGTGAGTACACCGCCCGCCCCGGGTCGAGCAGTGTCCGGGTGAGCCAAGTGTCGAAGCCGTCGTCCGGATGCGGCCGGGCAGCCACCGGCCGGTAGCCCGGGGCCCCGCCCATGACCGCGTGCACCTTCAGCGCGGTCAGCGGGTCGGCGATCTGCCAAAAGGCCCGGCTGTCACGGTAGTCGAAGGCACCCAGCCGCAGATCGACCACGGCACGTCCCCGCAGCGGCTTGGTCCCCGACAGCAGTTCGTGCATGACGCTCATCGCGGAGCCGCACAGGATCAGCCGCGGACCCGGCCCGGCGTCGGCGCGGGCGCCCCGCTGGCGCTCGTCGTAGAGCTGTTGCAGCAGCCCCGGGATTTCAGGCGAATGTTGGAGCAGATATGGCAACTCGTCGATCACCAGGAGCGGGTGCGACGAACGGGCGGTCACATCAAGGGCACTGGACAGGACGTCACGCCAGTCGGTCAGACGCAGACTCCCTGGCCGCAGGCCGGCGTGGGCAGCGACCGCGTCACTGAACCGCTGGATCGCGGGCAGCCGCCCCTCCTCCCGGACCGCTGTGACGTACAGGCCGCCGACCTGCTCGGACAGGGCCCGCAGAAGGTACGACTTCCCATGCCGCCACCGCCCCGACACGATGCCGAGCCGCATCGCCGGATCCGGGTCGGTGAGGAACTCCGCGAGCAGATCCCACTCTCGCTCCCGATCCACCACGTCGTCCGGCTTGGCCAGCGGGCTCTTCTTCACTCGCCCTCCTACACATCGACTGCGCGGAATGCGTCTAAGTGTACTTCGACAGAATACGTCGCACTGGAATTGACCGCCGAGTCCCGACGGGCAAGCTCAGGGGCGGCTCCTCACCGGAGCGACACCGCAGAGGGCGCCAATCCGCCCGCTCCTCATGCCGTGGAGGCGGACGCCCCGCCCATCGCGGCCACGGCTGCGAAGCGTTCTCGCCACGGGAGGGGGCCGGGCTGGGCCGCGACCTCATCGCGCAAGGCGGCCCGGACGGCGTGCGTCTCCTCCCGCACACACGGCCCGCAGTGCGTCTCACCACCCACGGACCGGAACACATGCTCATCCCCCGGCCCCGCACACGGGATGAGCTCCGCCACCGGATCCGGCGGACCGAACTCCGCATACGGGGCCGCCTCGGGCAGCTTGTGTACGAGACGGTGGCGCAAGAAGCCCACCGCCGACCGCACCCCACCCTCCGGCAACCCACTCACCAACGCCCGCCGCAGATCAGCGGCCGAGACACCCCGCCGCAACCACTCAGCCGCGGCCTCCGCAAGCCCCCGAGCCTCCCGCACGCCCAAATGCAACTCCCGCCGTTCGTGCCGCAACGACAACAACACCCTTTCCCCCTGCACCACTTCGGGACTCGGCTCGCCGCCAGGCCCGGAACCCGCTCCGGCTCCGGCTCCGGTTCCCGCTCCGGCTTCGGCTTCGGCTTCGGGAGGGGGGTGGGGTGACTTCTTATCAAGTTCTTCATCTACCGGTGGTAAGCCGCCGACCGCCCGACCACTCGGCTCGCCGACCGCCGGAAACCGCGCACCCGGCGACGGCTCGCCACGCAGCCCAGCCACGTCCTCACTCGTCAGCGGAACGTTCGAGCACACCTGCACCGTGACCCACCGGCCACGCCCCACAGGCTCCTTCAGGTCATGCACGAACCCATGCGTCACCAACTGCTTCTTCGCGGTCTTGTACGCGGACCCTGTGATCCCGACCTTCCGCGCGTGATCACTCAGCGCCTTCCCGGTCTGATCCTCGGGAAGCCCCTGTACGTACAGGAGCAGAATCTTCGCGTCACTGTTCAGACGCGGATGACGCACGATGTCATGCGAGGCTTTCGTGTAGCGCCCAAGGGGCGCGATAGCATGCCGAAGCATCCCGGTGGACTCCGTATCCACTCGTGGTGAAGGTCCTCGGCTGGTGCGGCTAACACCTCCGGGGACCGCCCCATGCGCAGACGCACACAGAGCGTAATGACCCGATCACCGTACCGCACTCTGCGGGCAGCCGCACCGACGTCACGAACGAAAGCCCGGCACTTCATCGGCTTCACGTCCATCGCAGCGACGCTCATCCGCTTCCGGCACCTGAGCGTCAACACCGACCGCTAGCCTCGGCCGGATGACACACGCACGCCGACGGGAAGCTCGACCTTCCCGTTGAGCGGGCCCTGGTTCTCCTGCCGTACGCCCTGCTTGAACGTGCGCTCGCCGCCCGACAGCTCGCACCACACCGCCTTGGTGCCGCGGCCCTGCTCCACGCCCCAGCGCAGCGCCAGGGCATCGAGCAGAGTGAGGCCGCGGCCGGTCTCGCCGTCGTCGGCCGTCGTACACAGAACGGGCAGGGCCCGGGGTCAGGGTCGGCGACCTCCCCACACGGCCCACACGGCGTCTTCCGTCCGAACTCCGCCACAAGCCCGGCCAGCGTCTCGTGATATCTTCTTTTCGAAACGTATATACGCATCCTGGGGGTGGCCATGTCCCGCACCGTGATCGACTTGGACGACGAAGCCCTGCAAGAGGCTGCACGACATTTGGGTACCACCACCAAGAAGGACACCGTGAACGCGGCCCTACGCGAAATCGCCGACCGGCGGCGTCGCGCGGCAGCGGTGGAGCGGATGCGGCAGATGGTTGCCGATGGCGAGATCGACTTCTCGGTCATCGACCCCGGCCGTGAGCACCCGGACGACGGCGGACGGTCCGCCGCGTGAGCGAGCTGTTTCTGATCGACACCAGCGCCCTGGTGCGCTTCTACCGGCGTCAGGCGAGTCCCGCTTGGGACGAGCTCGTCACCGCAGGGCTGGTAGGGCTCTGCGAACCGGTAAGGCAGGAATATCTACGGGCAGTCGGCGGCCGTGCGGCGTACTACGAAGCCGACGGCCTGCTCCGCGAGACGTTCCCCTACTACTCGATACGCGACTCCGCATGGGACGACTCCGCGGATCTGCAGCAACGCCTCGCGGACAGCGGGTGGCATCAGTGCGCCAGCCCCGTTGACCTACTCGTCGCCGTCACTGCCCGACATCACAAGTTCACAGTCCTCCACCAGGATGCTGACTTCGAGACGATTGCCCGTGTCACGGGCCAGCCAGTGCGCCGCATCGGCGAGTGACAGTCGCCGAAACCAGGTAGGGCGGCACGGGAGGACCGACCTCCGACTGCCGGAACTGCGGACCCGGTCAGCGTACGCCGACGGTAAGCCCGATCTCCGCGGAGGGCTCATCAGGGGACGTGCGGTCGCCGCCCGGAAGCTCGCACCACACCGTCTTGGTACCGGGGCCCTGCTCCACGCCCCAGCGCAGCGCCAGGGCATCGAGCAGAGTGAGGCCGCGGCCGGTCTCGTCGTCGCTGGCCGCCCTGCACAGGACGGGCAGGGCCCTGGGGTCGGGATCGGTGACCTCCAATCGCGCACGGTCCTGGTCGCACGAGGCGCGGACCGTTACGGGGACGCCCTCGCCGAGGTGGCGGATGACATTGGTGATCAGCTCGGTGGCACACAACTGAAGGTCGGCACAGGGGACGCCCAGGTACGCGCGCAAGGCGCGGCGCACCTCTGGCACGGCCTCGGGAGTGGCGAGAAGCTCCAGGATCAGCGGCTGTCGCATCACGCGACTCCCTTGCACAGCGCGGCGGCCAGAGCGCGTGCGGTGGGCAGGTTGCAGTTGCCCAGCGTGATGAGGGGCGAAGTGCGGTAGCGGGCAGTGAAGGTCGGCAGGTCGATGCCGAGGGAGGGCAGCGTGACGCCGTGGGCGGCGAGGGCGGCCCGCAGGTCGTTCACGCAGTCCTGCGCATCGGCGTCCGTACCCGTGCCGTCGTGGGGGTGGTCGTTCATGGGGGTGTCACACCTTCCAGTGCGCTCTGTGACGAATCGCTCACACTCTGACGCGGCACGGCCTACCGTGAAAGACCTTCGGGCTCCCGGCCGTGAACTGCGCCTATGCCCTCGCGCGTTGGCATCGGCGCGGGAATCCCAGGGACTCGGGCGGACACGCTGCGAAACGGGCGGCAACGACACCAATGGCGGTGAACGATGGGACAGCGCAAGGACATCGACGGGTCGGCAAGTGTGCCGACCTTCTACGGCAAGGAGTTGCGCTGGAAACGGGAGGCGGCCGGGCTGACTCTCCAGCAGCTGGTGGAGGGCAGCTTCTACGGCCCCAGCCACCTCAGCGAGATCGAACGCGGGCAGCGCCGCATGCCGGCCGAACTGGCCGAGCACGTGGACCGGGCGCTGGGTACCGACGGTTTCTTCCAGCGCCGCTGCGAGGACGTACGGAAGGCGAAGAGGCGAGGCCACGCCAGCTACTTCGAGCGGGTGCTGGAGGCAGAGAAGCACGCGGAGACCATCGAGGAGTGGTGCCCGACCCTGATTCCCGGTCTGCTGCAGACGGACGCGTACGCGCGAGCGGTGGTCCGGGCGGCGATGCCGCTGGCACCCGATGACGAGGTGGAGGAAAAGGTCACCGCCCGGTTGGCGCGTGCTCGCCTCTTCGAGGACGACCACAGGACCCCGATGTACTGGGCGATCCTGTCCGAGTCGTTGCTGACCCAGCCGGTGCTTCCTCCGGAACAGGCGGCCGAACAGTTGGATCGGATCGCAGCGCTGGCAAGGCGCCGCCGGATCGTTCCACAGATCCTTCCGTGGAACTGCGGCCCGCATCCCCTCATGATGGGCATGGCCAAGATCATGGCCTTCCCTGATGCCCCACCGCTGGTCTACTTGGAGTCCCAGCACAGCGGTGACACCATCGACGATCCGGCCCTCGTGGAGGAGTACCGCAGGTCGTACGATCTGCTCAGGGCCGCCGCACTGCCTCCGGAGGCGTCCCTCTCCCTGATCGAGCAAGCGGCTGAGGATCACCGAAATGGCAAGCAACGGGATTGACTTGAGCACGGCCGTCTGGCGCAAGAGCAGCCACAGCAACGGCGACGGCGGGAACTGCGTGGAGGTCGCCGAGGCCTTTCCCGGCGCCGCCCGCTGGCGCAAGAGCAGCCACAGCAACGGCACCGGCGGGGACTGCGTGGAGGTCGCCGACGGCCTCGCGGGCATCGTCCCCGTCCGCGACTCCAAGCTCACCCACGGCCCGGTCCTCACGGTCACGGCCCCCGCCTGGACGTCGTTCGTCGCGTCCCTCAAGGACGCACCCGGCCGCCGATCTGCGTAGGGCCAGTCCGAAAACGCCCCATCGCCCCGGAGGCCCGTACCCATGACCAGCCCTGGTCGTGGGTACGGCCTCAGGAGTTCCTAGCCACATTCAGGATCTGCGGCTACCCGTTCCCACCGGTCATCAGGCACAAGATCATCCGACACACGCACGACTCTGCCGCCACAACCCCAACTGCCAAGCCTTACAAGCGAACTCATTCTGAGGTGGTCAGTTAGTCGCCGAGAACCCGCTCCCACAGCAGGCCGTCCCGCCAGCTCCCGTCGAGAAAGATCGAGGAGTGCGCGACGCCGTACGGGCTGAACCCGTTGCGGCGCAGCACCCGCTGCGACGGCAGATTCTCCAGATTGGTGGACGCCTCGGCGCGGTGCAACCCGAGTTCGTCTGTCATCACCCGGAGTACAAGCCCAACGGCGTTCCCAGCATGCCCTTGGTTCTGGGCGACGCTGGCGATCCAGTATCCGACGGAGCCGCGGCGCAGGTGCGGCTGCGGCAGGATGCCTCCGACGGTGACCTGCCCGATCACCTGGTCGTCGGCGAGCACCACGCCCGGCCAGACCGCGCCGGCCCGGTATCCGGCCAGCAGGCTGTCGATCCGCTCCGCCTGGCCCTCCGGAGTGAAGAAGTCGGCCGGCTGGGCCGGTTCCCACGGCCGGAAAGCCTCGAAGTCCCGCACCCGATGCGCGGCGATCGGGGCGGCGTCGGTGGGTTCGATCAGGCGGATCCTGGTGCTGCTGCGCATGGGCTGATCCTCGTCGCAGTGCGTCGGATGAGGCGCCCAGCCTATGCGAGGGTGCCCGCGCCTCCGCGCCCTACGCCCGCTGGGTCGTCGAGCGGACCTTCGCCTGGCTCCACCAGTTCAAGCGGCTCCAAATCCGCTACGAGATACGCGCCGACCTCCACCTGGGACTCCTCCAACTCGCCTGCAGCATCATCTGCTCGCGATGGCTCCGAACCTCATTCCGAAAGATCAGTAAGGCTGTGTGCCCAGCGGATACAGACCGAGTGCCGCCCGCTCCCCCTGCATCCGGGTCAGCTTGCGTACGAAAAGGATCGCGAGCACCGCGGCCACGATGTCGAACGCGTCGGACGCCATCATCAGGCCCGTCGTGTCGATGATCTCCTGTGTGTCCTCGGCCTTCATGTACAGCCGGAACGTGACCCAGGAGAAGACGAGCGAGCAGACCCACGCTCCCCACCACAGATTCATCGGGGTGGCCGGGACCGTGCGCCAGCTGCCGTCGGTGTTGGTCTGGGCGCTCGCGGTCCAGATGCCGCCCGCGATCCGGCGCGGCAGTACCAGGTTGGCGATGGGGACGAACCAGGCACCGACCGCCCAGCCGGGCGCCATCGGCTGCATGCTCGGGTCGAACACCTCGGCGTTCAGCCGCACCCGCCGGAACCAGATGATGAAGACGACGGCAGTGGCCAGGGCCATGACATCCTGCAGCAAGCTGGCGGACCCGTACAGATTGTCCGCCAGGGCCGCCTCCGCGTGGTCGTACGTCGCGAAGTCGTTCTCCAGCCCGTTCGCGAGCAGCCTGCGGACGTTCAGCCCCGCTGCCACGGCGAGCAGATCCGTCACGGCGACGACGGTCAGCAGGATGACGACGGCCATCGCGAGCCCGTCCGGCGAACGCAGATACTGCTGCGGAGCGACGAAGGCCGGGACCGGCGGCATCGGAGCCTGAGGCGTCGAAGCCGCCGCCCCCGCCGGCCCGGCGCAGAGAAGACAGTGCCCGTCCGCGGTGACCGGCGGTCTGAGACGGCAGGTGGAGCAGAGCATGAAGTGGAACCCCCCAGGATTCTGAGCCAGAAACGCAAGGAACGCGCGCCCTCCCGGAGCGCGCGGCTTGCGAACGTATCCCCGGCCCACCGCGCTGTCCACAGGAATCCGGCCCGCCCCCCTCAGCCCGCCCTGTCGATCCGCTCCGCCAGCGCCCGGAACTGGTCCCAGCTCAGCGCCGGTTTGCCCGGGTCCCACAGCTTCTGGGAAGTCGCCCGCAGCGGCATCCGGATGCCCTGCGCCACCTGCTGCGGAGTCTGCGCGTTCGGCAGGTCACCCCATACGGCGAACCGGCCGCCCAGGATCTGCCCGGAGTAGCTTGCCGGGACCGGCTGGGTGCCGCGCAGGACGAGCGGGGTCCATTGTTCGTAGATCCGCTTGCCCGTCGGGTAGAGGAAGTTGTTGGGCTGGCCGAGTACGTAATAGAGGAACTCGTCGTTGAGGTTCACCACGCGCCGTCCCTCGCGCAGGTACTCCTCCGGCGGCCGGGCGCCGTACTCGCGGCCCGTCCAGTACTCGACCTCGATGTCCTTGTCGGCGTGGACGACTCCGTCGCGGAAGAAGCCGTCGTTCCAGGCCTTGGGCTGCTTGCCGCGCGGGCGCACCACCGCCGCGCGGTCGTTGAGCCAGCCGGTGGCGAGGTCCTTGATGCCGGCCTGCGGTCCGTATTTCTGCTGGGCGGCGCGTTGCAGCTGCGGGTAGGAGGCGGCCGGGTCACGTGCCATCAGGGCGAGGTATTCGTCGGCACCGAGATGCCAGTACCGGCCGCCGAACAGCCCGGTGAACTCGACGAGGAGTTCGTCGATGAGCTTCGCCGCACCGGGGTTGGAGATGTCGAGCGATCCGGGCGAGCGCGCACCGGACACGTTGCGCAGCTGGAGGTCGGGGTGGGCGCGCAGGACCGCTCCGAGATGGCCGGGTGAGTCGATCTCGGGGACGACCTCGATGTGCAGCCGGGCCGCCAGGCCGAGGATCTGCCGTACCTCCGCCTTGGTGAGGTGCTGCGGCGACACCACTTCGGGGTGGGTGTCGGACTGGATACGGAACGCCTGGTCGTCGGAGAAGTGCAGGCCGAGCTGATTGAGCTTGAGGTCGGCCATCTCGCGCAGCCGGTCCTCGATCCAGGCGACGGTGTAGTACTTGCGCGCGATGTCGAGGTTGAGGCCGCGCTGCGGTCGGTCGGGGCGGTCGCGCACCTCGCCCTCGGGCATTTCGCCGTCGGCTCGCACCGACTGTTTCAGGGTGCGGGTTCCGTAGAAGACACCGGCCTGGTCGGGTCCGCTGATCGTGACCCGTCCGTCGTGCGTCTTGAGGGTGTACGACTCGGGGGTGCCCTTGCCCGGGGTGAGGGCCAGCTCCACGTCGCCCGCGCGGGCGGGGACGTCACCCCGATAGTGGATCTTCAGTTCGCTGGCGAGCAGTTGTCCCTCGTCCGCGAGCGTCCCGCTGCCGGGGGCGATGACGACCCCGGCGGCCGGGCCGGGCCGCCAGCCGGGGCCGCGGGCGGCGGTGTGCTCGCGTACGGCGGGGATGGTGCGGGGTGGAGTGGAGAGCGGGTAGCTCCGGGTCGGCGAGGGGGCGGCCGATGCCTGCGAGGGAGTGCGGGACCCCGACTCCCCCGCGGGTCCCTTGTCGGAGCTTTCCGGCCAGACCACGACGGCGATTGTCGCGGCGGCCGCCGCGGTGAGGAGCGCACCGGCCACAAGAGCGCCGCGTGAGGGCGACATCGGTCAGAAACCTCCGTAGTGAGGGAGAACCGGGCTGAAATCAGGAGATAACCGGGCAATCTTCTTGGAGTACGGTCCACCAGACGTTCCGAAACCGTCCCGTCCGGGTGAAGTTTGCGCATCCGTCGGACGACCGTTGCCCGGTCTCGCTAGGTTTGAGGCACATTCGTCTCTCCCTTCACCCTGCATCCGCCTGGTCTCACCCGTCCCGCCCCATTCAGGCTCACAGATGCCGTTGATTCGAGGAGCCCACGCTGTCCAGGTCCAGCGAGTCCCACGCCGGCCTCCCGAAGCGGCTGCGGCAACCGGCCGCCCGGACGGACGTACCCGTCCAGAACTCCGGGTCGGCACAGGGCCGGGCCGGTGCCGACGGCCTCGACCGCTTCAACACCGCGCCGCCCGCCGAGGCCGAGGCCGCCCTGCTGGAGTGCTGCGGCAGCCGGCGCTGGGCCTGGCGGGTGGCCGCCCACCGCCCGTACCCCGACCTGGACGCGCTGCTGGCCGCCGCCGACGAGGCGGGCTACGACCTGTCCCCGGTGGATCTCGCCGAGGCGCTCGCCGCCGAGGTCTCCTCCGGGCTGCACCACGCCGCGCCGCACTCCGCGCATCTGGCCCTGCGGGCCGCGCACGCGGCGTACGAGTCCCGCTTCGGCCATGTCTTCGTGATCTGTCTGGACGAATTCGAGCCCGCCGAACAGCCGGACCAGGTGCTTGCCGGAATCCGGGCCAGGCTGGGCCACGACCCCGACCAGGAGCGGGTGGTCACCGCGGACGAGATGCGGCGACTCGCCCGGGGCCGCATCATCGAGCTGGTATCGGGTTCATAACGGAACGGGAGCGGGCGGCCACGCCCTAGGGCGTGTTTCGAAAGTAGCGTCGTCCGCCCGCAGGGCGGGGCCGGGGGCGTCTGGTGCGTGCGATCGCAAGGCGGAGGGAGGAGAGCGCAGCGGGCTGCGCCGACGACCGACAACGCAGCGAACGTGCGTGCCAGACGCCCCCGGCCAGACGGGACTTTCGAAACACGCCCTAGCCCGTCCGTGGCTGTTTGATTGCCACTTTGATCACACCAGAGGCCCCCGCGCAAACGAACCGACAAAGCGTCGCTACGATGGCCGGGGCCGGTGGACCGTACCCGGCCGGGTCAGACCGACAGTCAAGCCGGCCGGCCCCAATCCCTGCTCCCGGAGGGTTCTTCCGTGCCGGCTGGAACGCTGTACCGCGGCCGGGAAGGCATGTGGTCCTGGGTGGCTCATCGAGTCACCGGTGTCCTCATTTTCTTCTTCCTGTTCGTACACGTCCTGGACACCGCTCTCGTCCGTGTGTCCCCCGAGGCCTATGACGACGTCGTGGCCACGTACAAGACGCCGATCGTCGCGCTCCTCGAATACGGCCTGGTGGCCGCCATTCTCTTCCACGCGCTGAACGGTCTCCGTATCGTCGCCGTGGACTTCTGGGCCAAGGGCCCGCGCTACCAGAAGCAGATGCTCTGGTCCGTCGTGGGTGTCTGGGTCGTGCTGATGGTCGGGGCCCTGTACCCCGTCCTCGGCCACGCCGTACGCGAAGTCTTCGGGAGCTGAGGCCAATGTCCACCGAGTCCTCCGCCGCGATCGGCTCCGTCGAGGGCGTCAGCCTCTACGACGTCGACCACCCGGCCCCGGTCATCGAGCCGCCGCGCAAGCGGACCGGCAAGACCCCCAAGGGTTCGCGCACCAACTTCGAGATGTACGCCTGGCTCTTCATGCGCCTGTCGGGCATCGTCCTGGTCGTCCTGGTCCTGGGCCACCTGCTGATCCAGCTGGTGCTGGACGGCGGCGTATCCAAGATCGGCTTCGCCTTCGTGGCGGGCCGCTGGGCCTCGCCGTTCTGGCAGGTCTGGGACCTGGCGATGCTGTGGCTGGCCATGCTGCACGGCGCCAACGGCCTCCGTACGGTCATCAACGACTACGCCGAACGGGACAACACCCGCTTCTGGCTGAAGATGCTCCTGTACACCGCCACGGTGTTCACCGTCCTGCTGGGCACGCTGGTGATCTTCACCTTCGACCCGAACATCCGCTAGGCGCCGGGCCAGAGGGACCAGAGGAAATCATGCAGATCCACAAGTACGACACCGTCATCGTCGGCGCCGGCGGCGCCGGTATGCGCGCGGCCATCGAGTCCACGAAGCGCAGCCGTACCGCCGTGCTCACGAAGCTCTACCCGACCCGCTCCCACACGGGCGCCGCGCAGGGCGGCATGGCCGCCGCGCTCGCCAACGTGGAAGAGGACAACTGGGAGTGGCACACCTTCGACACGATCAAGGGCGGCGACTACCTGGTCGACCAGGACGCCGCCGAGATCCTGGCGAAGGAGGCCATCGACTCCGTTCTCGACCTGGAGAAGATGGGCCTGCCGTTCAACCGCACGCCCGAGGGCCGTATCGACCAGCGTCGCTTCGGCGGCCACAGCCGTAACCACGGCGAGGCCCCGGTCCGCCGGTCCTGCTACGCCTCGGACCGCACCGGCCACATGATCCTCCAAACGCTGTACCAGAACTGCGTCAAGGAGGGTGTGGAGTTCTTCAACGAGTTCTACGTCCTGGACCTCCTGCTCCAGGACGTGGACGGGGTCAAGAAGTCCGCGGGCGTCGTCGCGTACGAGCTGGCGACCGGCGAGATCCACATCTTCCAGGCGAAGGCGATCATCTTCGCCTCCGGCGGCACCGGCAAGTTCTTCAAGGTGACGTCGAACGCGCACACCCTGACCGGTGACGGCCAGGCCGCCGCCTGGCGCCGCGGCCTGCCGCTGGAGGACATGGAGTTCTTCCAGTTCCACCCGACGGGCATCTGGCGCATGGGCATCCTGCTGACGGAGGGCGCCCGTGGTGAGGGCGGCATCCTCCGCAACAAGGACGGCGAGCGCTTCATGGAGAAGTACGCGCCCGTCATGAAGGACCTCGCGTCCCGTGACGTCGTGTCCCGCTCCATCTACACGGAGATCCGTGAGGGCCGCGGCTGCGGTCCCGAGGGCGACCACGTCTACCTCGACCTCACGCACCTGCCGCCGGAGCAGCTGGACGCCAAGCTCCCCGACATCACCGAGTTCGCGCGTACGTACCTCGGCATCGAGCCCTACACGGACCCGATCCCGATCCAGCCGACCGCGCACTACGCCATGGGCGGCATCCCGACCAACGTCGAGGGCGAGGTGCTGGCCGACAACACCACCGTCGTCCCGGGCCTGTACGCCGCCGGCGAGGTCGCGTGTGTCTCCGTGCACGGCGCCAACCGTCTGGGCACCAACTCGCTGCTCGACATCAACGTCTTCGGACGGCGCGCCGGCATCGGCGCCGCCGAGTACTCCGCGAAGAGCGACTTCGTCGAGCTTCCGGAGAACCCGGCGCAGATGGTCGAGGAGCAGATCGAGCGGCTGCGCAACTCGACGGGATCCGAGCGGGTCTCGGCGATCCGTCTGGAGCTGCAGGAGTGCATGGACGCCAATGTGATGGTGTTCCGCACCGAGCAGACCATCAAGACGGCCGTCGAAAAGATCGCCGAGCTGCGCAAGCGCTACCTCAACGTGTCCATCCAGGACAAGGGCAAGCGGTTCAACACGGACCTCCTGGAGGCCATCGAGCTGGGCAACCTGCTCGACCTGGCCGAGGTCATGGCGACCTCCGCGCTGGCCCGCAAGGAGTCCCGCGGCGGTCACTACCGCGAGGACTTCCCGAACCGCGACGACGTCAACTTCATGCGCCACACCATGGCGTACCGCGAGGTTGCGGCCGACGGCACCGAGTCGATCCGTCTCGACTACAAGCCGGTCGTCCAGACCCGCTACCAGCCGATGGAGCGTAAGTACTGATGGCAACCCCGACTCTGGACAAGGCGGAGACCCCCTCGGCGTCCCCTGCCTCCCCGTACATCACGGTCACCTTCCGGATCCGCCGCTTCAACCCCGAGGTCTCCGACGAGGCCCAGTGGCAGGACTTCCAGATCGAGATCGACCCGAAGGAGCGTGTGCTCGACGCCCTTCACAAGATCAAGTGGGACATCGACGGCACGCTGACGTTCCGCCGGTCCTGTGCGCACGGCATCTGCGGCTCCGACGCGATGCGGATCAACGGCAAGAACAGGCTCGCCTGCAAGACGCTGATCAAGGACATCAACCCGGAGAAGCCGGTCACGGTCGAGGCCATCAAGGGCCTCACGGTCCTCAAGGACCTCGTGGTCGACATGGACCCGTTCTTCCAGGCGTACCGCGATGTCATGCCCTTCCTCATCACCAAGGGGAACGAGCCGACCCGTGAGCGTCTGCAGTCCGCCGAGGACCGCGAGCGCTTCGACGACACCACCAAGTGCATCCTCTGCGCCGCGTGCACGTCCTCGTGCCCGGTGTTCTGGAACGACGGCCAGTACTTCGGCCCGGCGGCGATCGTCAACGCGCACCGCTTCATCTTCGACTCGCGCGACGAGGGTGGCGAGCAGCGCCTGGAGATCCTCAACGACCGTGACGGTGTGTGGCGTTGCCGCACCACCTTCAACTGCACGGACGCCTGCCCGCGTGGCATCGAGGTCACCAAGGCGATCCAGGAGGTCAAGCGGGCGCTGATCACGCGCCGCTTCTGACCGCCATTGGCGCACAGTGCCGCGACCGGCAAGGTTTGCCGGTCGCGGCACTAGTTGCATCCGAGGCCCCGTTTTCCGCACGAACACCGCGGGAAGCGGGGTCTCTTGCTGCGGCGTCCGGGGCTGGACGGTACGGTCTTGCGGAACCGGACACCGGTTGGCCGCCTCCGGCGCAGCAAGGCGCCCGGCGCACAGGTTTGATCGAAAGCGGGGAACGTTGAGCGATCAGAATCCGTACGCGGATGACTCATACCAATGGGGACCTCCCCAGAATCCGGGCCATCCGCCCACAGTCGCGGACGGCCAGGGGAAGGACCGGCCCGGCTCGGGCGCGCCGGCCTACGGCTACCCGCAGCCACTGCCCGAGTCCGCGACCCAGCCCGGCCCCGGTTACGGCTACCCCGCGGGGCAGGCGGGCCCGCCGACCATGCCCGGTTACGGCTATCCGCAGCAGCCGGGCCTGCCGCCCGGCGCCGGTGTGCCGATGCTGGCGTTCGGCGACATCACCGTCATGAACGACCAGATCGTGACACCGGCCGGCACGATGCCCCTCAAGGGTGCGGTGTGGACGGCCACGGACCTGTCGCGCACCGAGGAGAAGATCCCGACGGTCGCGATCGTGCTCGCGATCGTCTTCGCGCTGCTCTGTCTGGTCGGTCTGCTCTTCCTCCTGATGAAGGAGAAGAAGACGACCGGCTTCATCCAGGTCTCGGTGACCAGCGGTGGCAGGCACCACTCGACGTTGATCCCGGCGACCGGCCCGGAGACCTTCCAGATGGTGATGGCCCAGGTCAACACGGTCCGCGCGATGAGCGTCTGACGGTCGGCCGGGCGCCTGCCGCTTCGGCCGGTCGCCGCGTTCGCCCTGCTGCTCGCGGGCGTGCCGTCGCGGGACCTGACGACGAAGCCGGCTGTGCGCCCGGCGCCCCGCGCCTCAGTCCCACTCGGCGCCGCCCCGGTCCTCGGCGACCACCATGATGCGCCGCAGCATGTCGTTGAGCAGCATGCGTTCGTCCTTGTCGAGGATGCCGAGCAGCCGGTACTCCTCGTGGCCGAGGACGTCGATCGCGCCCAGCCAGGTCGAGCGGCCCTCATCGGTGAGTTCCACATCGACCCGTCGGCGGTCGGTGGTGGAGGGTGTACGGCGGACGAAGCCGCGCCTTTCGAGCGCATCCAGCCGGCCGGTGACGGAGGCGGGCGCGAGGTCGAGGTCGGCGGCGAGCTCGGAGGGGGCCGCCTTCCCGCCGCGTCCCGCCAGCTTGTGGAGCGTGTCGAACTCCTGGCGGTCGAGGTCGAAGTCGACCAGGGACTGTTCGCGTACCCGGCGTAGATGGACGGAGAGTTTCTTCATACGGGTCACCGCGCCCTCGACATCGGGATCGAGGTGGGGAAGGACCGGCTTCCAGCGCTCCACATGTCCGTCGGTCCAGTCGCGTCGCTGCATGGGGAAAGCGTACGCCCGGCCCCCAACTGCGTTTCGGTACAAGATATTTCGTTGACGAATAGTTCGGAACCGAAATAGGTTGCGTGCATGCCGCACCCCTTGCGCACGCGCGCCTTCCGCCTGCTCTTCATCGGACGCACTCTCTCCCTCCTCGGCGACTCCGCCATCCCCACCGCCCTCTCCCTGGCCGTCTATCTGGCCACGGGATCGACCGGAGCACTCGCCCTGGTCCTGGGATGCGCGATGATCCCCAAGCTGCTCCTGCTGCCACTGGGCGGCGTCGTGGGCGACCGCTTCAACGCGCGCACCGTCGCGCTCATCACCGATCTCTTACGGTGCGTGACCCAGCTCTTCGTCGGCGCGGAGCTGCTCGGCGGCTCCCCCGCGCTCTGGCAGATCGCCCTCGCCGAGGCGATCGGTGGCGCCGCCGGGGCGTTCGCGATGCCGACCGTGTCACCGCTGATCCGCGGAACCGTGGCGGAGTCGGGGCTGCTGCGCGCCAACTCACTGATGGCGGTGGTCAACAGCGCGACCCGACTCGGCGGTCCGGCCATCGCCGGAGCCCTGATCCTCACCGCGGGCCCGGGCTGGGCCTTCGTACTGGACGGCGCGAGCTTCGCGGTGAGCGCGGCGCTGCTGTCCGCCATGAAGGTCCGGCATGTGCCCATCCCCCGGCGTTCCCTGCTCACCGATCTCAAGGAGGGCTGGAGCGAGGTCAGGGGCCGCGACTGGTACTGGACGAGCCTGATCGCCCACACCGTCTGGAACGGCGCGGCGGCCGTCCTGATGACCGTGGGTCCGGCGCTCTTCGTCCGGGAGCTGGGCGGAAAGGGCGTCTGGATCGCCCTCCTCCAGACCGGCGCGGTCGGCCTGCTCCTCGGCTCCCTGCTGGCCGGCCGGGCCCACCCCCGCCGCCCGGTCCTGATGGCCAACCTGGGCCTCGCCACCTACGCCCTCCCGCTCGGCCTCCTCGCCGCCCACGCGCCCGTCGCCGTGACCATCGCCGCGTACGGCATCGCCCAGGCCGGCCTCGGCTTCCTCACCCCCGTCTGGGAAACCTCGGTCCAGTCCGCCGTACCCGCGCACGCCCTGGCCCGCGTGACCTCGTACGACTGGCTGCTCTCCCTCGGCGCGATGCCGCTCGGATACGCCCTGGCCCCGCTCGCCGCCTCGGCCTGGGGCGCCGAAGTCCCCCTGGCCGTCGCCGCGGTGACGGTCGGCGCCGCCTGCCTGGCGACGGCGGCGGTGCCGGGCGTACGGCGCTTCGGGGCGCCCGGCAGGCAGGAGGAGCGAGCCGTCGAGATACCTGCTTGAACATGTGGCCGACCACCCCGACGGACCGCCCGTACGCCCGAGCGACCGTGCTCGCCGCCGCGAAGTACCGGTCGCTGACCGCGACACCGTGCGGCGACAGGGACAGTGCCTGTACGGTCCCCGGATCCGGGGCCTGACCGTGGCGGATACCCTCGGGACTGTGGTGAAGGACGTGAAGGAAGTCAAGGCTCCCAAGAGCGAGCAGACCCGCACACTCATCCTCGAAACCGCGCTCCGGCTCTTCCAGGAACGCGGCTACGACAAGACGACGATGCGGGCCATCGCCCAGGAGGCCGGCGTCTCCGTCGGGAACGCCTACTACTACTTCACGAGCAAGGAACACCTCGTCCAGGGCTTCTACGACCGGCTCGCCGCCGAACACGAAGCGGCGGTCCAGCCGGTCCTGGACGGCGACAAGGACCTCGCGGTGCGGATGCGCGGGGTCCTGCTCACGTGGCTGGACGTGGCGGAGCCGTACCACCGCTTCGCCGCCCAGTTCTTCAAGAACGCCGCCGACCCGGAGAGCCCGCTCAGCCCGTTCTCGGCGGAATCGGTCGCGGCCCGCGAGGCGGCGATCTCCATCCACCGGCGGTGCCTGGCCGGCTCCGACGCCAAGACCGATCCCGAACTGGCGGCGATACTGCCGCAGTTGATGTGGTTGATACAGATGGGCCTGGTGCTGTACTGGGTGTACGACCGGACGGAGCACACCGAACGCAGCCGCCGCCTGGTCGAGCGCTCCGCCCCGATCGGAGCCCGCGCCATCGCGCTCTCCCGGTTCCGGGCGCTACGGCCGCTGGTGCGGCAGATCCACGAGGTGCTGGAGGAGTTCCTGCCCGGAGCCGCGAAGCGGCCGGCCTAGCAGCCGCCCCTCGGAACCTGTCGTACGCGCCGGGTCCGGCGCGGCGGACCGTCAGATCCGCTTCAGTTCCCACAGCCGCCAGATGCCGGTGCCGTCCGAGAGGTACTGCGAGCCGGAGACATCGGTCGTGCTGACGACGTAGTCCTTCTTCTGCCACAGCGGCACGAGCGGCACGTCCTCACCGACCAGCGCCTGGAGCTTCTTGAAGTCCTCCGCTGTACGGCTGCGGTCGCTGTACCGCAGCGTGGCGCCGATCAGGTCGTCCATCTTCTTGCTGGAGTAGCCGTTGCGGAGGATGTTGCTGTGCCCCACCAGCGGCTGGCTGAAGGTGTCGGGGTCCGGGTAGTCGGGGAGCCAGCCGAGGGTGTACGCGTCGTACTTGCCGGCCGCGTACTCCTTCTGGAACTTCTGCCATTCGACGGCCTTGAGCGAGACCTTGAACAGCCCGTCCGCCTCCAGCTGGCGGCGCAGCTCCGCGGCCTCCTTCGCGGCCGTCTTGTCGCCGGCGCCGTAGCCGAAGGTGATGTGCAGCGGCGTCTGTACTCCGGCCTCCTGCATCAGCTCCTTGGCGCGCGCGGGGTCGGGCGTGGGATAGGCGTCGAAGAACGGTGTGCTGTGCCCGATGTAGCCCTGCGGGATCAGCGAGTAGAGCGGTTCGACCGTGCCGTCGTAGACATCGGTCACCAGCGGCCCGCGGTCGATGATCGACGCGATGGCCTGCCGGACCCTCTTGTCGGCGAGCGGGGAACCGTCACGGACGTTGAAGACGAGATTGCGGATCTCGGCACTCTCCGCCTCGGTGACGCGCAGGTCGGGGTCGCCGACGTTCAGCTCGGCGAGCGTGGCGGGCGGCAGCTGGCGGTGCGTCACATCGAGCCGTCCGGCCTTCCAGTCCGCCAGGAGTGCGTCCGACTCCTTGTAGTAGCGCACGGTGACCGGGACACCGGTCTTCTTCAGCGCACCCTTGTACCGGGGGTTGGGGACCAGCTCGGCGGCGACGCCCGGTCGGTAGGACTTCAGCATGTACGGGCCCGAGCCGTCGGCCGTGTTTCCGGTCCGGAGCTTGTTCGGCGGGTACGACTCGCGGTCGACGATCGAACCGGCCCCCGTGGCGAGCTTCTGCGGGAAGGTCGCGTCGCGCGAGGAGAGGTTGAAGGTGATGGTGCGGCCCTCGGACACCACGTTCTTGAGGCTCGGGAACAGCACCGACGGACCGACATCCGTCTTGATCCTCATCATGCGCTCGATGGAGTACTCGGCGTCGGCGGCGGTCATCTTGCGACCGTTGGCGAAGAACAGGTCGTCACGCAGCGTGCACTGGTACGTCTGAAGCTTCTGGCCGATGAACCCACAGCTCTCGGCGGCGTCGGGTTCGGGGACGATCGCCCCGGGCCTGAACGTCATGAGGGACTGATAGACGTTGCTGTACATCGCCCAGGAACCGGCGTCGTACGCACCCGCCGGGTCGAGCGAGGTGACTTCGTCCGTCGTACCGACCGCGATCGGGTCCTTGTTCACCTCGTCCGAGGGAAGCAACTGCCAGACGACGACGCCTGCGATGACCAAAACCGCGAGAACCGCAAGAATCCGTAGCCGGATCGACCGCATTGCCGTGCTCTCCCTTACCAGCCCCACCTCGGTGTTGCGCTCAGACACGCCATCACCGCATGTTCGCGCTCACCCAATCACACGATTTTCACATCTGGAAGAGCAAAAGTAAGACTCATAGCCTTTTGTTCAGCACTTGAAACCTCGAGTTGATCACAAGGTCTGCAACAGGTCGGTGACGGAGAGTCAGGCCTGTCGGGAGGCAAGCTCCACGACGGTGATGTCGGAGGGTGCACCGACCCGTACGGGCGGCCCCCAGGCGCCTGCTCCGCGCGAGACGTACAGCTGGGTGTCGCCGTAGCGGTCGAGCCCGGCGACCGTGGGATTGGCCAGTTCGGCGACGAAATTGCCAGGCCAGAGCTGGCCGCCGTGGGTGTGGCCGGAGAGCTGGAGGTCCACGCCGTGGGCGACGGCATCGTGGATGACGACGGGCTGGTGAGCGAGGAGGACGGCGGCGCGGGTACGGTCCCGGTCGCCGAGCGCGCGATCGAAATCGGGCCCCTGCCCCTCCCTCTCCCCGGCAATGTCATTGACGCCCGCGAGATCGAATCCTTCGATCTCGACCCGGGCATTCTCCAAGGGATGAAGCCCCAATTCCCTTACGTGATCAATCCATTGGGCGGCGCCGGAGTAGTACTCGTGATTTCCGGTGACGAAGAAACTGCCCTGGCGGGCACTCAGCCGCGCGAGCGGCTCCGCGGCCGGACCGAGGTCGGCGACAGTTCCGTCGACGAGATCCCCGACGACGGCGACCAGATCCGGCTGGGTCCGGTTGATCGTGTCGACGATCCGCTGGGTATGGGCGCGGCCGAGGATCGGGCCGAGGTGGATGTCGCTGACGACGGCGATCCGGAAGCCGTGCGCGGAGCGGGGCAGCTTGGCGAGCGGGACGGTGATCCGCTTGACCCGCGGCCCGCGCAGTACGCCATATGTGCCGTATCCGACCGCGCCGAGCCCGGCGACGGCGGCGGCGCCCCCGACAGCGCGCGCGATGAACAGACGGCGTGTGGGGACGGCGAGGGTGTCCACGGCGGGGGCGTCGGCGACGAGGAGGTCCGCGGCAGGGGCGGTGGCGACGGCGTCGGTGTCGGCAGCCTCGGGCGTGAGCACTTTCGTCACCGACGGGCGGTTTGACCGATTTGACTCATTCGTACGACCCGCGAGCACGCGGCGCAGGACCGGCCGTACCCCCTCCCCCACCAGCAGGGCCAGCGTCAGATACAGCAGCGCGGCCAGCCACAGATACCCGGGCCAGGCCAGCACCCGCTGGAGCCAGAAGGGCGCACCCGTACGGCCGGAGACCAGGGCGCCGACACTCAGCAGCGGCAGGAGGTACGCGGCCACCGTGCCGGCTCTGCGCAGGGCGCTGCCCTCGGCCGTCGTGTCACCGACGAAGCGGCGCCACAGATAGCGGTGCACGCCGACGAGCAGCGCGAGCACCACGACCGCCGTCACCGCGAGACCGATCACTGCCACTTGCGCTCCCCCGCCCGTCGTACTGCCTGTTATGCGCCTTCGCGGCGCAGCGCCCTGACTCCGCGGAACCCGATCACACCGACGGCCGTCCCCAGGAGAAAGGACGTGATGGCGAGCAGCAAATGCACCCAGAAGTACGCAGTCGGATCACCCGCGTCGTCGAAGGCGAGTCCGCTGCCGTCCTTCCATAGGTTCTTGACGAAAGAGATCCAGATGAACCAGCTCCACACCCCGAAAGCGAGCAGGAACCAGGAGACGGGGCGGCTGAGCTTCATGGCCCCAGTATCTCCGGCGCGCTCCGGCAAAGTCGCCCGGGGTGGGCTGACCCGGCGGTACGCGCGGCGGTTCAAGCCATCCGTACCCACATTCATATCTTCGCCCTGTACGTTTCCGACCGTGCCTGCTCTGAAGAAGATCGCGCTGACGGTCACCTCTGCTGCCCTGTTGTCCACATTTGCCATCAGTCCGGCAGCGGCGGTCGACAAGGAGACCGCCGGCAAGCAGCCGAAGCCACCCGCCGGTATGTCCCGGGTCGGTGGCGAGCTGCTGGGCCGGCCCGGCACACAGGTCAAGCTGGGGGCCGGCGCCCCGGTACTGCCCAAGGACCTCACGGGCAGGTCCTGGATCGTTGCGGACGCGGAGAACGGCGAGGTCCTCGCCGCGCACAACCCGCACTGGCGGCTGCCCCCCGCCTCCACCCTGAAGATGCTCTTCGCGGACACCGTGATGCCCGGACTGCAGCCGAAGACCCGGACGTACACCGTCCAGGAAAAGGACCTCGCCGGCGTCGGCGAGGGCAGCAGCCTGGTCGGCATCAAGGAAAACCTCAGCTATACGGTCCACGACCTGTGGCTCGGGGTGTTCCTGCGCTCGGGCAATGACGCGGTGCATGTGCTGTCCTCGATGTACGGCGGCATTCCCAAGACCGTCACCGACATGCAGGCACATGCCGAGGAGTTGCAGGCGCTCGACACGAAGGTGGTGTCGCCCGACGGATACGACGCGCCCGGTCAGGTCTCCAGCGCGTACGACCTGACGCTGTTCGCCCGCAGCGGGCTGCAGAAGGCGGACTTCCGGGAGTACTGCTCGACGGCCGAGGCGGACTTCCCCGGCGCGAAGAACAAGGGCGGCAAGCGCGAGAGCTTCAAGATCCAGAACACCAACCGGCTGCTCACCGGCGCGGACGGCGTCGAGCCGTACAAGGGCATCGCGGGCGTCAAGAACGGCTACACCACACACGCGGGCAACACCTTCACCGGTGTCGCCGAACGCAACGGCAAGGTGCTGCTCGTCACCGTCATGAATCCGTCGTCCGGAGAGCCCCACGCCGTCTACAAGGAAGCCGCCAGTCTTCTCGACTGGGGCTTCGCCGCCAGCGGCAAGGTGACACCGGTCGGCGAACTGGTGCCCCCGAGGTCCGCCGACACCGGGGGCGGGAAGGGCCCCGCGGCGTCGCAGGAAAAGGGCGAGGGCAGGAACGGCTCCTCGCACACCACCGAGACCGCTGCCGCCGACGGCGGAGGCGTCGGGATCGCTCTGGGAATCGCCGGAGGCGTCCTGGTGCTGCTGACCGGCGGTGTGTTCCTGGTCAACCGGCGCTGGCCGCTGGTGCGCCGCCTTCCTCGTCGTTGACGGCCGCGGATTCCTTGTCGGTTTCCTTGCTGCTCTGCGTCGCCGTCCAGGCGGCGCAGAACAGCAGCAGCCTTGCCGTGAAGTTGATCCACAGCAGCAGTGCGACCGGCACCCCGAAGGCGCCGTACATGCTCTTCGACGCGACGCCCTTCATATAGCCGCCGAGCAGCAGCTTGAGCAGTTCGAAGCCGACCGCGCCGATCGCCGCGGCGACCAGCAGCCTGCGCCGCGGGGGCTCGACGCCGGGCAGCAGCGTCAGCAGATAGAGCAGCAGCAGGAAGTCGGCGAGGGCCGCCACGATGACGGCCGCCACCTGCAGCACCACACCGCCCGCGCCGCGGTCCGAGATGCCCAGCAGACCGGCGGTCCAGCCGACGGCGACGGAGCCGGCCGAGGAGACGGCGAGCGTCGCGAGCGCCGCCCCGCCCAGACCGAAGAGCAGCCCGACGTCCTTGATCTTGCGGATGACCGGATTGCCCAGGTCCATGTCGTCCATGCCCCACACGGCGCGCAGACAGCCCCGCATCGCGCCGATCCAGCCGACCCCCGTGAGGAGCAGCAGCGCACCCGCGACCAGCCCGACCGTGCCCGCGTTGGCCACCAGAGAGCTGATGCCGAGCTGGTCGAAGAGGCCCGGCGCCTGCTCGGCGATCTGGTTCTCGATCTTGTGGACCTGCTCGGTGGAGAGCAGCGCGGCACCGATCGCCGCACCGAGCGCGATCAACGGGAAGAGCGCCAGGAAGCTGATGAAGGTGATCGCGGCGGCGAGCCTGGCCCAGTGGGCCCGATCCAGCGTTTCGTACGAGCGCCAGGCGTGCGTCGCCATCAGCCGGGAGACGATCGGCCCGATGACAGGGAGGTTCTTCAGCCAGTCCATGTCATACGACTACCTTACCGGGCACGGAAATCCGGCACCCCTTTCACTGCCGTAAGGGCTGACACTTCTTCAATCGCCCATATCGGTGAGTGTTGTAACAAATCCGTCGAAAGGGTTTTGTCGGGCGATACGGTCACGGTCATGTCTGTCGACACCGTGTCCCTGAGCGGCTGGGGCCGTACCGCCCCGACGACCGCCCTGCGCTTTTGTCCCCGTACGTACGAGGAGGCGGCGGCGACGGTACGCGGCTGCGGACCCCGCGGCTCCATCGCCCGGGGCCTCGGCCGGGCCCACGGCGACGCCGCACAGAACGCCGGCGGCTCCGTCCTCGACATGACCGCGCTCAACCGGATCCGCAACGTCGATGCCGGGGCGGGCCTGGTGGTCTGCGACGCCGGGGTCAGCCTGCACAGGCTGATGGAAGTCCTGCTGCCGCTCGGCTGGTTCGTACCCGTCACACCGGCCACCCGCTATGTCACCGTGGGCGGCGCGATCGGCGCCGACATCCACGGCCGCAACCATCACTTCTCCGGCTCCTTCTCACGGCACGTCCAGGAGCTGAAGCTGCTGACCGCCGAGGGCGAGATCCGCACGGTCCGGTCCGGCACCGATCTCTTCGACGCGACCGCGGGCGGCCTGGGGCTGACGGGTGTGATCCTCTCCGCCACCCTCCGGTGCCACCGGGTCACCAGCTCCTGGATGTCGGTGGACACCGAACGGACCGTCGACCTGGACGACCTGCTGGCCAGGCTCTCCGCCGGAGACCACCGCTACCGCTATTCGTCCGCCTGGATCGATCTCCTCGCCCGCGGCCGGGCGACGGGGCGTTCCGTACTCACCCGCGGGGAGCACGTACCCCGGTACGCGCTCCCCGCGCGCGCCCGGCGCGCACCGCTCGCGTTCCGCCCGGGACAGCTGCCGGTCGCACCCGCTCTCGTACCGGAAGGACTGCTCGGCCGTACCTCCGTCGCGCTCTTCAACGAGTTCCGGTACCGCAGCGCCCCCAGGTACCGCATCGGCGAGCTCCAGAAGCTGTCCACGTTCTTCCACCCCCTGGACGGTCTGCCGCACTGGAACCGGATCCATGGCCGCGGCGGATCCGTGCGGTACCAGTTCGTCGTCGGGCACGGGCAGGAGGAGGCGCTGCACCGGATCGTGCGCCGGATCTCCCGGCGGCGCTGCCCGTCGTTCCTCGCCGTGCTCAAACGGTTCGGCGAAGGCGACCCCGGCTGGCTGTCGTTCCCGATGCCCGGCTGGGCGCTCGCCCTCGATCTGCCCACCGCGCTGCCGGGCCTGGCCGCCTTCCTGGACTCGCTGGACGATGAGGTGGCGGAGGCGGGCGGCCGGGTGTGCCTGGCGAAGGACTCCCGGCTGCGGCCTCAGATGCTGGCCGCGATGTATCCACGGCTGGCCCAATTCCGGTCGCTGCGCGCCGAGCTGGACCCGAACGGGGCGTTCCGCTCGGACCTGTCGCGCCGCCTGTCGCTCTGACCGCTGAGGCCTTCCGCCCTCTCGTCCCCCTCGCCTGCCTCGTCCCCCTCGTCCCCCCTCGTCTGCAAGGAGTGTTTCCGTGAAGGACGCCTTCGGTGCCCCGCAGTCCCTGCTCGTTCTCGGCGGCACGTCTCAGATCGCTCTCGCCACCGCACGCCGGCTGATCGCCCGCCGGACCCGTACGGTCTGGCTGGCCGGCCGCCCCTCCCCCGCCCTCGACTCGGCCGCCGCCGAACTGCGCACACGCGGCGCCGACGTCCGTACGGTCGACTTCGACGCTCTCGACCCCGAGTCCCACGAGACCGCCCTGGGCAAGATCTTCACCGAGGGCGACATCGACATGGTGCTCCTCGCCTTCGGTATCGCGGGCGACCAGGGGCGTGACGAGGAGGAGCCGCTCTCCGCGGTCCGGGTCGCCCGGACGAACTACGCGGGGGCCGTCTCCGCCGGGCTGGTGTGCGCCGGCGCGCTTCAGGCGCAGGGGCACGGCTCGCTGGTGGTGCTGTCCTCGGTGGCCGGCGAACGTGTCCGCCGTGCCGACTTCATCTACGGGTCCAGCAAGGCGGGCCTGGACGCGTTCACGCAGGGGCTGGGGGACGCGCTGCACGGCACGGGGGTGCATGTGATGGTCGTACGCCCCGGCGCCGTACGGCCACAAGCGGCGGCCCGACCCGCGACGCCGCGGCTCACCGCGGCACGGTTCGCCGCTGCACCACTGGAGGCATCACCTCTCGTGACGACGCCGGATGCGGTCGCGGCGGCGATCGTGACGGGTCTGCGGCGGCGTTCGGAGACGGTGTGGGTGCCGGGGTCACTGCGTGTAGTGATGTCGGCACTGCGGCATGTACCGCGCCCGTTCTTCCGGCGCCTGCCGGTCTGATCCTTGAGCGCCGGGGCGCTCAAGGAGTGAAGAGGGCCCGCCGGGGCCGCTCAGAGGCTGTCGGGTGACCCGACAGCCTCTCAGGGGTGCAGGGAGGGCTCGTCCACGGAGGAGCCGCCCTGCGCGGGCACGGCGCGCGCGCCGTCCCCGGCACCGAACGGGAACTCGTTGATCTTGCGCCAGACGCTGTCCGGGCCCTGCTCGTACAGCGCGAAGGAGTCGCAGGTCCAGGCGGCCTCGTAGTCGGAGAGCTCCGCGTACGCCCGGTCCATCGCCTGCTCGGCGATGTCGTGCGCCACCGTCACGTGCGGGTGGTAGGGGAACTGGAGCTCACGCACCAGCGGCCCGGAGGTGTCCCTGACCCGCTTCTGCAGCCACGAACAGGCCGAGGCCCCCTCGACCACCTGGACGAAGACGACCGGCGAGAGGGGACGGAAGGTCCCCGTGCCGGCCAGCCGCATCGGAAAGGGGCGGCCGCCCGTGGCGATCTGCGCGAGATGCGCCTCGATCGCGGGCAGGTCGGCCGCCTCGGCCTCGGTCGGCGGGAGGAGGGTGACGTGGGTGGGAATGCCGTAGGCGGCAGGATCCCCGAAGCTCGCGCGCCGCTCCTGGAGCAGGCTGCCGTAGGGCTCCGGGACCGCGATCGAAACGCCGAGCGTTACGGTCCCCACGTCGTTCTCCTCAATCCTCGATGGTCGATGGCCTGCTTTCGGCCATCGACCGGGTCAGTTTCCCCTCGCCAGTGTGACGCCTGCGGCTGCCGAACCGCCAGGGTCCTTGGACTCGGACCGACCGGCACATGGGGGCGGCGTCAGTGCTTCGCGGGCAGAAAACCCATCCGGTCGTACGTCCGGGCCAGGGTCTCGGCCGCGACGGAGCGGGCCTTCTCCGCGCCCTTGGCCAGGATCGAGTCCAGCGTCTCCGGGTCGTCCAGGTATTCCTGGGTGCGAGTACGGAACGGTGTGACGAACTCGACCATGACCTCGGCAAGGTCGGTCTTGAGCGCACCGTAGCCCTTGCCCTCGTATTTCTGCTCCAGATCCGCGATACCGGTGTCGGTCAGCGTGGAGTAGATCGTCAGCAGGTTGCTGACCCCGGGCTTCTCGGCCCGGTCGAAGCGGATGACCGTATCGGTGTCGGTGACCGCGCTCTTGACCTTCTTGGCGGTGGCCTTCGGCTCGTCGAGGAGGTTGATCAGGCCCTTCGGGGTGGCCGCCGACTTGCTCATCTTCGACGACGGGTCCTGAAGGTCGTAGATCTTCGCCGTCTCCTTGAGGATGTACGGGTCCGGCACGGTGAACGTGTCGCCGTAGCTGCCGTTGAACCGCTCGGCGAGGTTACGGGTCAGCTCCAGGTGCTGGCGCTGGTCCTCACCGACCGGGACCTGGTCGGCCTGGTACAGCAGGATGTCGGCGACCATCAGCATCGGGTACGTGAAGAGACCGACCGTGGTGCGGTCGGCGCCCTGCTTGGCGGACTTGTCCTTGAACTGCGTCATGCGGGACGCCTCGCCGAAGCCGGTGAGGCAGTTCATGATCCAGCCGAGCTGGGCGTGCTCGGGGACATGGCTCTGGACGAAGAGCGTGCAGCGCTCCGGGTCGAGACCGGCGGCGAGGAGCTGGGCGACGGCGAGCCGGGTGTTCGCGCGCAGCTCCGCGGGGTCCTGCGGAATGGTGATCGCATGCAGGTCCACGACCATGTAGAAGGCGTCGTGGGATTCCTGCAGCGCCACCCACTGGCGGACCGCACCGAGGTAGTTGCCGAGGTGGAACGAGCCTGCGGTGGGCTGGATTCCGGAGAGCACGCGGGGGCGTTCAGAGGCCATGGAACTCATTGTCTCAGGTACGGAACCGATCTCCGGCAGCCGGTCGGAAGCCGTGTGGACACAGGACGCGCAGCGCGGTGATCGAGACGGGAATGCAGCCGGGCCGGCGGGACGGTGGACGGGCGCGGACGGGCGCGCCGTGAATCGAAGGTTTCCTCGCCAGGGTTCCGACCGACGATACAAAGTGGGCACCACCCTCCGCCCACGCCGCACGACGAACGGAGATCCCGTGTCGACCACGGAAACTGCCATCGCCTCCGCCGAGGCGCACAGCGCGCACAACTACCATCCGCTGCCCGTCGTCGTCGCCTCGGCGGACGGAGCCTGGATGACCGATGTCGAGGGCCGGCGCTACCTCGACATGCTCGCCGGATATTCGGCGCTCAACTTCGGTCACGGCAACCGGCGCCTGCTCGACGCGGCCAAGGCGCAGCTGGAGCGGGTGACCCTCACCTCGCGCGCCTTCTACCACGACCGGTTCGCCGATTTCTGTACGCAGCTCGCCGAGTTGTGCGGCATGGAAATGGTGCTGCCGATGAACACCGGGGCGGAGGCCGTGGAGACCGCGGTGAAGACCGCCCGCAAGTGGGGCTACCGGGTGAAGGGCGTCCCGGACGGCATGGCGAAGATCATCGTCGCCGCGAACAACTTTCACGGCCGGACGACGACGATCGTCAGCTTCTCCACGGACCAGGAGGCACGCGAGGACTTCGGTCCGTACACGCCGGGGTTCGAGATCGTTCCGTACGGGGATCTGACCGCGCTCGCGGAGGCGATGACCGAGAACACCGTGGCGGTGCTGCTGGAACCGATCCAGGGCGAGGCCGGGGTGCTGGTGCCGCCGCCCGGCTATCTCCCCCGGGTGCGTGAGCTCACCCGTGAGCGGAACGTGCTGTTCATCGCGGACGAGATCCAGTCGGGCCTGGGCCGGACGGGCAGGACCTTCGCCTGTGAGCACGAGGGTGTCGTGCCGGACATGTATGTGCTCGGCAAGGCGCTGGGCGGTGGTGTGGTGCCGGTGTCGGCAGTGGTCTCGTCGAAGGATGTGCTCGGGGTGTACCGGCCCGGTGAGCACGGTTCGACGTTCGGCGGGAATCCCCTTGCCTGCGCGGTCGCGCTGGAGGTCATCGCGATGCTCCGTACCGGCGAATTCCAGCAGCGGGCCGCCGAGTTGGGCGAACATCTCCACCAGGAGCTGGGGCTGCTGGTGGGCGGGGGCGCGGTCGAGGAGGTGCGGGGGCGCGGGCTGTGGGCGGGCGTCGACATCGCCCCGCGCCACGGCACCGGCCGGGAGATCTCCGAGAAGCTGATGGGCCGCGGGGTGCTGGTCAAGGACACCCATGGCTCGACGATCCGGATCGCCCCGCCACTGGTGATCAGCAAGGAGGACCTGGACTGGGGGCTGGAGCAGCTCCGCGGTGTTCTGCGCGGCTGAAGTCCCGCCCCGGTCGTCGGCTGCGGTCGGTCCAGGGCCTGTCTGGGGTTGTGATCTGGATCAGGGAGTGGGGCGTGGTGCGTGCGATCGCAAGGCGGTTAAAAGCCCTTGTAGCGGAGCTACCTGGGCTTTTAACCAACGCCGCGAGCGTGCGTGCCACGCCCCGCGAGCCCAGATCACAACCCCAGACAGGCCCTAAAGGATGACGTGGGGCAGGAAGCGGGCGTACTCGTCCGTGACCGGCCCCGCCGATTCACGGATGCCCAGCCCGGCCGCCTCGTCCTCGACGACCCACGCCCCCAGCACCACCCGGTTGCCGTCGAAGTCCGGCAGCGGCGCCAGCTCCTGGTAGCAGCACGGCTCGTCCCGCAGCACCACGGGGCTTCCCGGCTCATGGATGGTGACCCCGGCCCCCTCACGGCCGAGCAGCGGCTTGGCGACGTATCCGGGGCCGCCTCCGTCGCCCGGTCCCGTACTCGTCGCCGCGAGTTCGCGGGGCCCGTCGAGATAGGAGGGCAGCAGATTCGGGTGCCCGGGGTGGAGCTCCCAGAGGATCGCCAGCAGCGCCTTGTTGGAGAGGAGCATCTTCCAGGCGGGCTCGATCCAGCAGGTGGTGCCGGTGCCGCCGCCGTTGTCGAGGGTGTCCAGCACATGCGGCCCGAACCGGTCGGTCGCCAGCCATTCCCACGGATACAGCTTGAAGCAGCTGCGGATGAAGCGGAGCCGTTCGTCCACGAACCGCCCGGTCAGCCGGTCCCAGCCGATCTGTTCCACGGAGAGCGCCTCCGTGTCGAGTCCGGCCTGTTCGGCGGTCTCCCGCAGATAGGCGACCGTCATCAGGTCCTCGCCGATCTCGTCGCCCTCGGAGTGCGCGAAGTGCACCGGTCCGGGCGGCAGCAGCGCGGCCTGCCGACGCCACGCCTCGACGAGGCGTTCGTGCAGCGAGTTCCACTGGTCGGCGTCCGGGAAGCGGTCCTCCATCCAGAACCACTGGGCACTCGCGGCCTCCACCAGGGAGGTGGGGGTGTCCGCGTTGTACTCCAGCATCTTCGCCGGCCCGGTCCCGTCGTAGCGCAGGTCGAACCTTCCGTAGATGGACGGGAGTTCGTCGCGGCGCCACCAGGACTCCGTGATCAGATCCACCAACCTGCAGTCGGTGATGCCGAGTTCAGCGAACCGGCCCCGCTCCACGATATGCGCGGCGGCAGCCAGACACATCGCGTGCAGTTCCTCGACGACCTCCTCCAGCGCCTCGACCTCGGGCAGCGAGAAGACGTAGTAGGCGCTCTCGTCCCAGTACGGCCGCAGCGACCCATCGGGGTAGCGGGTCAGCGGATAGACGACGCCCTGGCTCTCGACCGTCTCCTGCCAGCCGGGGCGCGGCTGTGTGGTGCGGCGTTCCATGGCGGTTCAGCCGCCTCCGGTACCCGAGCAGCCGAAGCCGCCGCGTTCGACGGCCGCCTTGTCGAAGCTGCCGCCCTCCACTCTGCCGTCCGTGCTCTTGCCGCCGTAGTAGTACGAACCGCCGCCGCTTCCAGTGCTGCTGCCGCTCCCGCTGCCACTGCCGCTCTTGCACTTGTAGCTGGGCAGTTCCTTACGGGTCAGCGGGTCGACACACCGCTTGTCCGGCTCCGAACCGCAGGAAGTGAGCACCGCGGCGAGCATCCCCATCCCGCCGAGCACCACCGTGCTCGACCTCAGCTTGCGTATGGCCATGTTTCCGTCTCCCCCGTTGCACGAATCAACCCAGCGTGGCTACTTGTCAGATTAGACGGCCACCGACTGCGGTCGAAAGCGGGTGCACCGACCGTCCTCGGAAGGCCCTAAGGCGTGTTTCGAAAGTCCCGTCCGGTCGGGGGCAGCGGGCTGGTCGCCTCGGTCAGGGCCGGAAGGATCATCGTGACGCGCATGACAGCCCGGACTCGGAAAGCAGTGCGGTCAGTTCCCGGTCACGGCGATGGGACACCACCGCCCCCGGCAGCGGCCGCTGCCGGGGGCGGTGGTGTACGCCTCGAAGGGCGCAGGGATCAGATCAGGCCGAGCTCGCGAACCGCGTCGCGCTCGTCGACGAGTTCCTGCACCGACGCGTCGATGTGCCTACGGGAGAACTCGTTGATGTCCAGGCCCTGGACGATCTCGTACTTGCCGTCCTTCGTGGTGACCGGGAAGGACGAGATGATGCCCTCGGGCACGCCGTAGGAGCCGTCCGACGGGATGCCCATGGAGGTCCAGTCGCCGGCGGCGGTGCCGTTGACCCAGGTGTAGATGTGGTCGATGGCGGCGTTGGCGGCCGAGGCGGCGGAGGACGCGCCACGGGCCTCGATGATCGCGGCGCCGCGCTTGGCAACGGTCGGGATGAAGGTGTCGGCCAGCCACGCCTCGTCGTTGACGAGCTCGGCGGCGCTCTTGCCGGCGACCTCCGCGTGGAAGATGTCCGGGTACTGGGTCGCCGAGTGGTTGCCCCAGATCGTCAGCTTCTTGATGTCGGAGACGGCGGCACCGGTCTTGGCGGCCAGCTGCGACACCGCGCGGTTGTGGTCGAGGCGGGTCATCGAGGTGAAGCGCTCGGCCGGTACGTCCGGGGCGGCGGCCTGCGCGATGAGCGCGTTGGTGTTGGCCGGGTTGCCGACGACGAGGACCTTGATGTCGTCCGCGGCGTGGTCGTTGATGGCCTTGCCCTGCGGCTTGAAGATGCCGCCGTTGGCGGAGAGCAGGTCGCCGCGCTCCATGCCCTTCGTGCGCGGGCGGGCGCCGACCAGCAGGGCGACGTTGGCGCCGGCGAAGCCGACATTGGCGTCGTCGGTGATCTCGATGTTGCGCAGCAGCGGGAAGGCGCAGTCGTCGAGTTCCATCGCGGTGCCCTCGGCGGCCTTCAGCCCCTGCGGGATCTCCAGGAGGCGCAGGTTGACCGGCACGTCCGGGCCGAGCAGGTGGCCGGAGGCGATGCGGAAGAGCAGCGCGTAGCCGATCTGGCCGGCTGCGCCGGTCACGGTGACATTCACGGGAGTGCGGGTCATGGCGATCTCCGTTAGACAGCTGGCGGTGGGGGGTCCCTGCCCCTGGTGCTGGACATCCCTGAATCTTGATGTGAAGAGATATCCATCGATCAGGCTATCCGACCCGGAACCTCCCGACCCCTCGGCCCCCTGTGGCACCGCACACAACCCGTCACACAGCGCTCGCCCGGCCGTGTCCACTCAGCCGCACAGCCGCACAGCCGGTCTCAGCGGATCGCGAAGTGGACCGCTTGCTCCAGGAATGGAAGGTCCAGCCACGGCTCGGGCTGCGCCACCAGCGCGAGCATCACGATGAGGAAGCCGAGCATCCCGTACGTCACCAGGTCGGTGAAGCGGGAACGGACCGCCAGCATGCCCACCGACGGGACCATGGCCCGCAGCACGGCGCCCCCGATGAGGGCCACACCGATCAGCATCGTGCCGATCCTGAAGGCCTCGGTGAAGGGGTCGACGGCCACGATCAGCAGCCCGGTCCCGGCCGTGCAGAGCACGGCGAGCAGCGGCCACTGCCGGGCCGGGGCGGGCGCGTCCCCGGAAGCGGCCCGGCCGCCGCCCTCGGGGCGCGCGGTGTCCCGGGTGAGCGACGGGAACCTCCGCGACGGACGCGGGCCCCTGTGCGGGGCGCCGGCCGGGGCGCCGGTGGCAGCAGTGGCAGCCTCCGGGCGGGTGCCCTCGCGCGGGTCCGTGTCGCCGGCGTCCTCACCGGCGGCCGGGTCGGCCGTCCCCTCGCGAGCGGCATCCGCACAGGGCGCAGCTTCAAGGGTCGCGGCCGCCTCGCGGAGCGCGGCCCGATCCGGCGCAGCCTCATCCGCCGCACCCGCACCACAGACGTCCGCGTCCGACGGCATCGGAGACGTCCGGTCCGCCTCGGTGGTCGGGTCGGCCGGACTCGTACCAGCACCCATGGGGCTCCTTCCGGATCGGGTCAGTCGGCTCAGACCGCGTCGGCCGCGTTGCGCTCGGCCGCCTCGACCACGTTGACGAGGAGCTGGGCGCGGGTCATCGGGCCGACACCGCCCGGGTTCGGGGAGAGCCAGGCGGCGACCTCGGCCACACCCGGGTGGACGTCCCCGACGATCTTGCCGTTCTCGTCCCGGCTGACGCCGACGTCGAGCACGGCCGCGCCCGGCTTCACGTCCTCGGGCTTGATGATGTGCGGCACCCCGGCGGCGGCGACGATGATGTCGGCCTGCTTGAGCTGGGCGGAGAGGTCACGCGTACCGGTGTGGCACTGGGTCACGGTGGCGTTCTCGGACTTACGGGTCAGCAGCAGCGGGATCGAGCGGCCGATGGTGACACCGCGGCCGACGACCACGACATGCGCCCCGTTGATCTCCACACCGTGGTGGCGGAGCAGTTGGACGACGCCCTGCGGGGTGCAGGGCAGCGGACCCGTCTCGTTCAGTACGAGCCGGCCGAGGTTCATCGGGTGCAGACCGTCGGCGTCCTTGGCCGGATCCATCAGCTCCAGGACACGGTTGGTGTCGATCCCCTTGGGAAGCGGAAGCTGCACGATGTAACCCGTGCAGTCGGGGTTGGCGTTGAGCTCCCGTACGACGTCCTCGATCTCCTCCTGGGTGGCGGTGTCGGGGAGTTCGCGCTGGATGGAGCCGATGCCGACCTGTGCGCAGTCGCGGTGCTTGCCGTTCACGTACCACCGGCTGCCCGGGTCGTCCCCGACGAGCAGGGTTCCAAGGCCAGGGGTGATGCCCTGGGCCTTGAGGGCCGCCACGCGGACGGTGAGATCGGACTTGATCGCGGCTGCGGTGGCCTTGCCATCGAGAATCTGGGCAGTCATGAACCCATACTCGCGGATGACCCCACCTGCATACCAATCCCGGTGCCGGCGGTGGACGCGAGGTTGCACTTGAGCAACATCCACCAGGCGCGGCTGGACAAACTTATATTTCGCTTATAACGATGATGGCCGCAGTGCCGTAGAAGTACCGGGGGGCGGACGCTGATGTTTTCTTTCCTCCGCGCGGCCGCAATTCGTCCCCGCACGCACGTTGGAGGAACGCCCAGATGAGCTTCGGCGACCCGAACCCGAATCCGAACAACCCCTACGGCCAGCAGCCCGGCCAGCCGCCGCAGGGCCAGCCCCAGCCCGGTTACGGATACCCGCAGGAGCAGCCGCAGGGCCAGCCCGGCTATGGCTACCCGCAGCAGCCCGGCCAGCCGCCGCAGGGCCAGCCCGGTTACGGATACCCGCAGCAGGCACCGGGCACGCTCCAGGCCAACAACGGGTACATAAACGTCCCGGTCCTGGGTACCGTCCAGGTCGCCTCGATGGGGCGCCGCCTCTGCGCCCGTCTCATCGACGGCGTCGCTATCGGCGTCATCCTCGCCATCATCATGGGGATCGGTCTGGCCGGCGCGGTGGGCCTCGCCAACGACTGCGACTCCACCTCGCCGGACTACACCTCGTGCGTGAATGACGCCAGCGCCGGCTTCATCGGCGTGATGTTCACCTGGATCATGGTCATCGCGTGCTTCACGCTGCTCTACGAGTGGCTGATGATCTCGTTCGTCGGCGCGACCGTGGGCAAGCTCGCCGTCGGCCTGCGTGTCGTGAAGGAGAACACCGGTCAGAAGCCGGGCCTCGGCTCCGGCTTCATCCGCTACATCATTCCCATCGTCGGTGTGTTCCTCTGCTACATCGGCGCCGTCCTCGTCTACCTCTCGCCGTTCTTCGACAACTCCGGGAAGCTGCAGGGCTGGCACGACCGTGCCGCCGGCACCCTGGTCATCAAGAAGTAACGCACCCGGCACGCCCGGCGTGCCGCACACACGAAGGGCCGGAACTCCTCGCGGAGTTCCGGCCCTTCGTGCTGGGGAACCGTCAGTGGAAGAAGTGCCGCGTACCCGTGAAGTACATCGTCACGCCCGCCTTCTCCGCGGCCTCGACGACCAGCTCGTCACGGACCGAACCGCCCGGCTGGGCCACGGCCCTGATGCCGGCCGCGGTCAGGATCTCCAGCCCGTCCGGGAACGGGAAGAACGCGTCGGAGGCGGCATATGCGCCGCGCGCCCGCTCCTCGCCCGCCCGCTCGACGGCCAGCTTCGCGGAGTCGACCCGGTTGACCTGCCCCATGCCGACGCCGACCGAGGCGCCGCCCTTGGCGAGCAGGATCGCGTTGGACTTGACCGCGCGGCAGGCCTTCCACGCGAAGGCGAGTTCCTTCAGCTCGTCCTCGGAGAGGGCCTCACCGGTGGCGAGGGTCCACTGGGCCGGGTCGTCGCCGTCGGCCTGGAGGCGGTCGGTGACCTGGAGCAGCGCGCCGCCGTCGATCGGCTTGACCTCGACCGGGGCGGTCGGCGCCTCGGGGCAGCGCAGCACTCGGATGTTCTTCTTGCGGGCCAGGACCTCGACCGCGCCGTCCTCGTACGCCGGGGCGACGATGACCTCGGTGAAGATCTCCGCGACCTGCTCGGCCATCTCGACGGTCACCGGACGGTTGACCGCGATGACACCGCCGAAGGCGGACAGCGGGTCGCAGGCGTGCGCGTTGCGGTGCGCCTCGGCGACGTCGTCGGCGATCGCGATGCCGCACGGGTTGGCGTGCTTGATGATCGCGACGCACGGCTCGGCGTGGTCGTACGCGGCCCGGCGCGCGGCGTCGGTGTCCGTGTAGTTGTTGTACGACATCTCCTTGCCGTGCAGCTGCTCCGCCTCGGCCAGGCCACCGGCGCCCGAGGTGTAGAGCGCGGCGGGCTGGTGCGGGTTCTCGCCGTACCGCAGGACGTTCTTCCGCTCGTACGTCGCACCGAAGAAGTCGGGGAAGCCGGAGTCGTCGGCGGCGGCGTACTCGTCGGCGAACCACGAAGCCACAGCCACGTCGTACGCGGCGGTGTGCTGGAACGCCTCGGCGGCCAGGCGCTTGCGGGCGGTCAGGTCGAAGCCGCCCGCCTTGACCGCGGCGAGGACGTCGGCGTACCGCCGGGGGCTGGTGACGACGGCCACGGACGGGTGGTTCTTCGCGGCGGCGCGGACCATGGACGGGCCGCCGATGTCGATCTGCTCCACGCATTCGTCGGCGGACGCGCCGGAGGCGACGGTCTCCTTGAACGGGTACAGGTTGACGACGACGAGGTCGAACGGCTCGACACCGAGCTCGGCGAGCTGCTCGCGGTGGGCGTCCAGGCGCAGGTCGGCGAGGATGCCGGCGTGGACGCGCGGGTGCAGCGTCTTCACGCGGCCGTCGAGGCACTCGGGGAAGCCGGTGAGCTCCTCGACCTTGGTGACCGGCACACCGGCGGCGGCGATCTTTCCTGCGGTCGAACCGGTGGAGACGAGCTCGACGCCCGCCTCGTGCAGCCCGCGGGCGAGGTCTTCGAGCCCCGTCTTGTCGTAGACACTGACCAGGGCGCGACGGATGGGCTTATTCACCGACATGACCGAGATGAACCTTTCGTCCCTCAATGCGATAGCCGTCACGGGCGAGCCGCCCCACGGCCTCGACGAGCAGCTTGCGCTCGACTTCCTTGATGCGTTCGTGGAGAGCGGCTTCGCCCTCCGCCGTGTCCGCTTCGGCCACCTCGACCACGCCCTGCGCGATGATCGGACCGGTGTCGACGCCGTCGTCGACGAAGTGGACGGTGCACCCGGTGACCTTCACGCCGTACGCGAGTGCGTCACGCACCCCATGGGCACCGGGAAAGCTGGGGAGCAGGGCGGGGTGGGTGTTGATGAACCGGCCACCGAACCGGGCGAGGAACTCCTTGCCCACGATCTTCATGAATCCCGCGGACACCACGAGGTCCGGGCGGTGCTCGGCCGTCGCCGCCGCGAGTGCCGCGTCCCACTCCTCGCGGGTGGGGTGGTCCTTGACCCTGCACACGAAGGTCGGCAGTCCGGCGCGCTCCGCCCGTTCCAGACCGGCGATGCCGGAGCGGTCGGCGCCGACCGCGACGATTTGCGCGCCGAAGCCCTCGGGGTCGTCGCCGATGGCGTCGAGCAGGGCTTGAAGGTTCGTACCGGAGCCGGAGACCAGCACGACCAGACGGGCCGGTGCGGCGGAGGGGGGCGGGGAGGCCACGGCTGGGCCCTTTCTCGCGTGGTGAAGCAGAGCAACGCTGGTTTGTATGGTCGTACGAAAGAATCGAGTCCCTTGATACGGGGAACTCTACGAACAAGCGGACCGTCAGCAACGATACCGGCACCTCGCAGGACCCCCACGGGACGGGGTAACGACCTCCTGTCGTGGGCGAGGTCGCAAGAGAGGCCGCGGGGCGACGGTGGCGAAGCGCGAGAGGGTCCGGGTCACGGGTATCGGCCACCTGCACCGCGCTCCCAGCTTTCGGCCCCTCCTGGCCGGGAGGTAGCGTCAGGGGAAAGGGAACCGTCCGCAGGGCGGAAATGACGAGATGGGGAAGACGTTCACCATATGCCGGACCGACGCCGCCGCACCGCCTTCCACCACCCGCTGCCCGAGCGGACCCCACTGATGCTTCGGGAGCGCCGGTCTCCCACGGGCTCTTCCTCTTCTTCCGGTTCTTCCGGTCCTTCCGGCTCCTCCGGTTCGCCGGGGTCTTCCGGCCCCGCGGACGACAACCCGTTCGCCGCACCGCCCGAGGACCGGCCCGACCAGCCCTGGCAGCCCCGCCACCCTTCGAACGCCGGAAACGGCGACGGGAACGGTGGCCGGGGCAACGGCGACGGGCCGGTCCGGGGCAGCCAGTGGAGCAGCCGACAGCCCGGGCGCCAGAGCGGCGGCTTCGGCGGCCGCCCCGGAGGCCAGAGCGGGCCGAACGGCCAGGGCGGCCCCGGGGGCGGCCCCGGCGGACTGCGCTGGGATCCGACCGACCCCACCCAGCGCCGCGCGCGCTACGCGCTGCTCTGCGGCATGTGGGCCTTCTTCTTCGCACTCTTCGACTTCCCGGAGATCGCCCTGCTGCTCGGCGCACTCGCCGTGTACTGGTCGATCAGCTCGCTCCGGGCGAAGCCGGAGGGCGCGTCCGCGCCGGGCGGCGCCGCCGGAACACCCGGGTCGGCCGCGGCGTCCCCTACGCCTGCCGTCGGCCCCCTTCAGGGTTCCGGTTCCGGGCGTGTTCCGGCGTCCACCGCCGGCGCCCCCGCCGCTCCGGGCTACGGCAGGCAGCAGACCACGGCTGCGGTCAGCGGCCTGGTGACGGCGCTGCTCGCGCTCTCGATCGTCGCGATGACGTTCACGATGCAGATCGTCTACCGCGACTACTACACCTGTGTGAACGACGCCCTGACCAAGTCCGGCCAGCTGGCCTGCAACGACCTGCTGCCGAAGCCGCTGGAGCCCTTCTTCGGCGTCAGGAACTGACACCTCACGGATTTAGACCAGTCGGTCTCAGGGATCCACGGACGGCCAGGCCTCCCCAGGCCGGGCCGTCCGTTCGTGCCAGGGGTCGGCCGGCAGGAAGTCGTACGGCTCGGAGTCCTGGCTCCTCTTGTCCGATGCGGACACCGGCGCAGCGCCGCCGGTGACGGGGGATGCCTTCGCAGCAGGTACGCCCGCGGAGGCGCGGACGGGTACGGAAACGGCTCCCGGACCGGGCAGCGGCTCAGCCGCCTCGTCCTCGTCCCGGCGCCCGGACCGCTTCCACCACCGCCGGCCACCGCCGCCCGGCTCCCGAGGCACCTGCCCAGGGCCCTGTGCAGCCGCCTGAGCTGCGGGCGCGCACTCCACCGCTGCCGTCTCCTTCGCCGACCCTCGCGCCGGCCATCCCCCGTCGCCGTCGCGCAGCCACCAGGGCCGGAGCAGCAGCGCCCCGGGGACGCCGAGCAACGCCGTCCACACCAGGGCCGCCGCACCCGTCTGCCACCACACCGGGCCGAACTCCGCCAGCGCCCTGGTGCCGAGCGGTCCCCCCGCGGCCGCGGCCAGCACCGCTGTGCCGACCCCGCACCCCAGTGCCCCCAGCCCGGCCGTCAGCGCGGTCTCCCGCATACTCCACACCTTCTCCCGCCCGGCGTGGGCAGGCGCGGCCCGCCGTACGGTGAACCAGGCGACCGTCACCCCGGCCGCAACCGGCACCGCCGCGGCCGCCCAGTTCAGGACCGTCGTCGGCCCCTGGGCCGGCACCGCGGCGAGCAAGGGGAAGACGGGCAGCGCCGGGCGCCCCGAGAAGGCGAGCGGGGTGACCGTGGACGCCGTGCCGAGCGCGAAGCCCGGCCCGAGTCCGTACGCGGCGCCCCACACCGCCGCATTCGGCACCAGCACCAGCGCGAGCAGCAGTACCGGGACCCGGCCCGCCCAGTCACCCGAGAGCTCGACGAACGACTGCTGAGCCGCCTGCGCATGCCACACCAGCGCCACCGCGACAAGCAGCACCCCGCCACCGAGCAGCACCGCCACCC
Organism: Streptomyces sp. NPDC018000; assembly: GCF_044328025.1. Classification (NCBI taxonomy): domain Bacteria; kingdom Bacillati; phylum Actinomycetota; class Actinomycetes; order Kitasatosporales; family Streptomycetaceae; genus Streptomyces; species Streptomyces sp. NPDC018000. The sequence continues at coordinate 306,055 of NZ_JBIRGM010000001.1, read as the reverse complement.
CGGCCGCGGCCGACCGGCACGCCGTCTCCACGCACTCCCTGAACCGGGTACGCGCCAGTTTCTCGTGCAGGCGCACCGGCGCCCAGGACGGAGGCGCGATCGGGCGCCCCGATGCCGTCCAGACCCCGGCAGCCGCCGCGCTCGTCACCACAACGGCCGAAGGGCAGAGCAGCGACGGTGTGTACACGGACAGTGAGTCAGTCCGCGCATAGAACGCGACAGCGGCTCCGACCAGCAGATATCCGCCGCTGACCATGGCGAACGCGCCCGCCGCCGAGGGCACCGGGCGCCGCTCGCCGGGCTCCAGGGCATCCCGGGCCGCTCGGTGCACCAGCCACACCGGCACCACAGCAAGCAGCAGTGGGACGAGGCCGACCGGGGCGGGGGCTCCGCCGAGCGTGTCGGTTCTGATCAGCTCGGCACCGTGGGCGAGCAGCCAGAGCCCGGCCGCCGCACGAAGGGCCCCGTCGGGGCCGTTGCCGGGAGCCGGGGAGCTGATCCACAGCACCATGGCGAGCACGGCGAGCGCGCCCAGCCCCAGCCCGGCCGCAAGCGCCCCACGCAGGAAGGCGAAGGCCAGAACGGCGGACCGGCCCTGCTCTGCCGACAACGACGGGCCGCGTTCGGTCACTTGGATCACACGGCCATGCTCCCAACGACACGCACTTATTTCGTGTAACAGGCGAATGATCGCTGTGTCGCTCAATATGCGTTTATGTACTTCTTCACCCGGTGCAGACCCACGGGGGGTCCTTCATGACACGGAGCTCGTCCGATGCGGCCGGTGCCCATCCGCTCCCCTCCACCGAGGAGCGACGCAGGCCGCGTGAGGCGAAGTCACTGAGTGAAGAACAGGTCGCGACCCCGACCGAGCCGGGCATCACCCCCGAACTGCCCGACACATCCGGCGCATCAGTCACGGACAACTCATCCGCCGCCCGCGCCGCACCTGAAGCGCTGTCAGCAACTGGGGCACTGTCAGCACCTGAAGCACCGGCCGAGGCATTCGATGCCTTGTACAACAGCTGCGCCGTCGCCCTTTTCCGCCAGACGCTCTTGCTGACGGGGCGCCGGAACCTCTCCCAGGAGTCCGTCGCGCGGGCCTTCGCGCGGGCCTGGGAACGCTGGCCGGAGGTCGCGGTGGACCGGGATCCGGCGGGCTGGGTGCGGGCCGCCGCGCACGAGTACGCGCTGTCGCCCTGGCACCGGCTGCGCCGCAGACACCGCCACCCCGGCCCGCCGCCCGCCGAACCCGGTGCGCGCGCCCTGCTCGACGCGCTGCTCGGCCTGCCGCCGATGCACCGCCGCACCCTGCTGCTCTACGACGGTGTCGGCCTGGATCTTCCGGAGACCGCGGCGGAGACGGAGGCCAGCACCCCGGCGGCGGCGAACAGGCTGATGAACGCACGCGCTGCGGTCGCCGAGCGGCTGCCCGAGCTGGCGGAACCGTCGTCCCCCACCGCGCAGTCGGCGCTCCTGCATCAGCAGCTCGCCGCGATCGCCCAGGCCCAGCCCCCTGCCTCGCTCCCCTCGCCCGACGTGATCCGTACGGACAGCGAGCGCAAGGCCCGGCTGTGGACCAGAGCGGCCGTTTCCCTCACGGTGCTGCTCATCGGCCTGACGCTCTTCGCCCTGACGACGGCTCCGGCCCGGTACGAGACCCCGGAGGCACCCCCTCGGCAGGTCGTCGGAGTACCGCCGCGAGGCGGTCCGCAGCAGCTGACGCCGCAGGACCTGGAGCTGCGGAAGAAGCTCCGGGGCGAACTCGTGCAGGGTCCGGCCCGGCTGGTGCTCGAACCTGGCTGACCTGCGGGGAGGCCGGCGAAAGGACGTACAGAAACGGCGCGGGTCCGTACCCCTGACCGGGGTACGGACCCGCGCCGTCTGTGCGGGGACGCGATACTGCGGTGCTGCTCCGACGCGGTGAAGCGATCAGGCGCTGAGGATCTCGCGCGCCAGCTTGGCGGTCTCGGTCGGCGTCTTGCCGACCTTGACGCCGGCGGCCTCGAGGGCCTCCTTCTTCGCCTGCGCGGTGCCGGAGGAGCCGGAGACGATGGCGCCGGCGTGGCCCATGGTCTTGCCCTCGGGGGCGGTGAAGCCCGCGACGTAACCGACGACCGGCTTGGTGACGTTCTTCGCGATGAAGTCGGCCGCACGCTCCTCGGCGTCGCCGCCGATCTCACCGATCATGACGATCAGGTCGGTCTCGGGGTCGGCCTCGAACGCCGCGAGGGCGTCGATGTGCGTCGTACCGATGACCGGGTCGCCACCGATGCCGACGGCGGACGAGAAGCCGATGTCACGGAGCTCGTACATCATCTGGTAGGTCAGCGTGCCGGACTTGGACACGAGACCGATGCGGCCGGGCTTGGTGATGTCGCCCGGGATGATGCCGGCGTTGGACTGACCGGGGGTGATCAGGCCGGGGCAGTTCGGGCCGATGATCCGGGTCTTGTTGCCCTTCGAGCCCGCGTACGCCCAGAAGGCGGCGGAGTCGTGGACGGCAATGCCCTCGGTGATCACGACGGCGAGCGGGATCTCGGCGTCGATCGCCTCGACGACGGCGGCCTTGGCGAAGGCCGGCGGCACGAAGAGAACCGACACGTCCGCGCCGGTCTTCTCCATCGCCTCGGCGACGGTCCCGAACACGGGTACCTCGGTGCCGTCGAAGTCGACGGTCGTGCCGGCCTTGCGCGGGTTCACGCCGCCGACGATGTTCGTGCCATCGCCCAGCATGAGCTTGGTGTGCTTCATGCCGGTGGCACCGGTCATCCCCTGGACGATGACCTTGCTGTCCTTGGTGAGGAAGATAGCCATGGTATTGGAGTCCCTCGTCCTTTACTTCGCAGCCGCGGCGAGCTCGGCGGCCTTGTCGGCCGCGCCGTCCATGGTGTCCACGCGCTGAACGAGCGGGTGGTTGGCGTCGGAAAGGATCTTGCGACCCAGCTCCGCGTTGTTGCCGTCGAGGCGCACGACCAGCGGCTTGGTGACCTCTTCGCCCTTGCTCTTGAGCAGTGCGAGAGCCTGGACGATGCCGTTGGCGACCTCGTCGCACGCGGTGATGCCACCGAAGACGTTGACGAAGACGGACTTGACGTCCGGGTCGCCGAGGATGATCTCCAGGCCGTTCGCCATGACCTCGGCGGAGGCGCCGCCACCGATGTCGAGGAAGTTGGCGGGCTTCACGTTGCCGTGGTTCTCACCGGCGTACGCGACGACGTCCAGCGTCGACATGACCAGACCGGCACCGTTACCGATGATGCCGACCTCGCCGTCGAGCTTGACGTAGTTGAGGTTCTTGGCCTTGGCGGCAGCCTCGAGCGGGTTGGCTGCGGCCTTGTCCTCGAGCGCCTCGTGCTCGGGCTGACGGAAGTCGGCGTTCTCGTCGAGAGACACCTTGCCGTCCAGCGCCAGGATGTCGCCGGAGGCGACCTTGGCGAGCGGGTTGACCTCGACGAGGAGCGCGTCCTCGGCGACGAAGGTGTCCCAGAGCGTCACCATGACCTCGGCGACCTTCTCGGCCACCTCGGCCGGGAACTTCGCCTGGGCGACGATCTCGCGGGCCTTCTCGATCGTGACACCGGTGTTGGAGTCGACCGGGACCTTCGCGAGGGCCTCGGGGGTCTTCTCCGCGACCTCCTCGATGTCCATGCCGCCCTGCACCGAGGCCATGGCCAGGAAGGTGCGGTTGGTGCGGTCGAGGAGGTACGAGACGTAGTACTCCTCAAGAATCTCCGGCGCGGTCTCGGCGATCATCACCTTGTGGACCGTGTGGCCCTTGATGTCCATGCCGAGGATGTCGGTCGCGCGGGCGACCGCCTCGTCGGGGGTGGCGGCCAGCTTGACGCCACCGGCCTTGCCGCGGCCGCCGACCTTCACCTGCGCCTTGACGACGGACTTGCCGCCCAGCCGCTCGGTCGCCTCGCGGGCTGCCTCAGGCGTGTCGATGACTTCACCGGCCAGCACCGGTACACCGTGCTTGGCGAAGAGGTCCCTCGCCTGGTACTCGAACAGGTCCACGCGCGTCAGTCCCTTATCAGTGGTCTCGCGGTTCGTTTTCTGCGTGGGCGTGCCGCGAGGGGCAACGTGACTGTTCTGTCACCAGGAAGGCGCACACGGTGACCCGGGGTACGCGGCATGTCCATCTCGCAGGTTATCCCCGTGCTCCGCAGGACCCTAAATCGCAGATCGCACCTGAGCGGTGATTACGGTCACAGATCACGTCGGCGCCCGGGTCTCAGTGGACATCACGGCACTCGTGCGATGCAGCGGGGGCGGGCCCCGGACCAGGCGGATCGGGAGGTCCGGGGCCGCCGGCCCCGGATGCTCCGCGCCGGTTACTCGGCGGTACCGAAGGAGGGCGCCGAGCCTGTCGCGTCGGTCACATACGCCGAAGCGATCGACGTCAGACCCTCGGCGCCGTAGCCCGCGTTCCCGGTAGTGGTACGGACTCAGCCCCTCGGCGCCGTAGCCCGCGTTCCCGGCAGTGGGACGCACATCGTCACCGACCGTACCGACGAGACCGACGGCGAACGGCTCTCACTTCAATGCGGCAAACGGCAGCAGCCCGCAACCCCCTGTTACTGATGAGCCTCCTTTACTGATGAGCCTCCTTGTCCGGTATGGGAAGCGCCCTCTTCTCGACCGCCGCTGCCATCACTTCCGGGAAGAGATCCGGGGTGCATGCGAACGCCGGTGCACCCAGGGCGCCGAGCGCTGCCGCATGGTCACGGTCGTAGGCGGGCGTGCCCTCGTCGGACAGCGCGAGCAGCGTCACGAACTGCACGCCGGACGCCTTCATCGCGGCGACCCGATTCAGCATCTCGTCTCGTATGCCGCCCTCGTAGAGGTCGCTGATGAGGACGACGACGGTGTCCGCCGGGCGGGAGATCTTCGACTGGCAGTAGGCGAGCGCCCGATTGATATCGGTGCCGCCGCCGAGCTGGGTGCCGAAGAGTACGTCGACGGGGTCGTCGAGCTGGTCGGTGAGGTCGACCACTGCTGTGTCGAAGACGACAAGCCTGGTTTGCAAGGTGCGCATCGAGGCGAGTACTGCGCCGAAGACTGAGGCATAGACGACGGAGGCGGCCATCGAACCCGACTGGTCGATGCAGAGGATGACGTCCTTCTTCACGGACTGCGCGGCCCGCCCGTAGCCGATGAGCCGCTCGGGGACGACGGTGCCGTACTCGGGGAGGTAGTTCTTGAGGTTGGCCCGGATGGTTCGGTCCCAGTCGATGTCGTGGTGGCGGGGCCGGTTGATCTTGGCCAAGCGGTCCAGCGCGCCGGTGAGTGTGGCCCGGGTGCGGGTGGCGAGCCGCTTATCCAGGTCGTCGACGACCTTGCGCACGACGGCTCTTGCGGTCTCCTTCGTCGTCTCCGGCATGGCCTTGTTGAGCGAGAGGAGCGTTCCGACGAGATGGACGTCCGCCTCGACGGCCTCCAGCATCTCCGGTTCGAGGAGCAGTGCGGAGAGGCCGAGTCGGTCGATCGCGTCACGCTGCATGACCTGGACGACGGAACTGGGGAAGTACGTGCGGATGTCGCCGAGCCAGCGGGCCACGGAGGGGGCGGAGGCCCCGAGCCCCGCCGAGCGGTTGCTCCCGCGTCGGCCCCCGGGTCTGCCTCCGCCGCCGTACAGCGCGGTCAGTGCACCGTCCATCGCGGCGTCGCGTCCGGTGAGGGTGCAGCCGGTGCTCTCGGCGCTGTCCTCGCCCAGGACCAGCCGCCACCGACGCAGCCGCTCTTCGTTCGCCCGGCCGGACTGCGGGCCGGGGCGTGCCGAGCGGTCCACCGGGCCGGGCGGCGAGCTGTGGGCCGAGTGCGGTGCGGTTCCGGCCGTGTCGGTGGTCATCCCGTTGCCCCCAGCGGTTCCTTGACGTTCTCGGCTCTCTTGTCCGGGTCTCTGTTGTCCGGGTTTCTGTTGTCCGGGTCGACGCCGCCCGGGTCCGGATCGGTGCCGGTGTCCAGACCGAGCAGAAGGCGCAGCACCGGTACCACCGCGCCGGTCCTGGCCCCGTCGAGTCCGGGGCCGAAGCCGGGTGCCGTCGCCCCGGTGGCAGTGGCTGCCGGTCCGCCGACGGCCGGACCGCGCCGCACGAGTTCGCCCAGCGTGCGGCGTACGCCCGCTTCGTACGCCGAGAAGGTACGGCGCAGCAGGGGCAGCACATCGGCGAAGGTGTCGGCGCGAACCCCGGTGAGCCAGGCGTCGACCAGGCCGAGCAGTCGCTCGTCATGGACGAGGAGCATGCCGCCCCCGGCGGCCCCGCCGACGAACCCCTCGATCCAGGCCGCGGCATCGGCCGGGGGCGTGCCGGGCGAGAGGGCCAGGCCCATCAGCCGTGCGGCGTCGTCCTTTGCGAGCCGTCCTTCGTCGAGCAGCAGCCGGGCAGCACGGCCCCGGATGACACCCGCGACCGTGTCCCGGGCGGCGAGCTTGTGCAGTACGGCGGTCCAGCGCGCACGCAGCCCGCCCGCGCCCGTATCCGGCTGAACGGCTCCGGTGAGCAGACCGATCACGGTGTGGACCCCGTCCACCCGGCGGCGCAGTTCGGCGGCGCCGTCGGCGTCGACTCCGGTGCAGGCGGGTGGGAGTCCGACGCAGATCCGCTCGGCGAGCCCGGCCGCGACCTCGCCGAGGGCCACGGTGTCCGTTGAGCGCACGTCGCCGTAGCGCAGGGTACGGGCCAGCGCGGGCAGGGCATCGGCGAGATGGCCGACGTCGGCGTCGAGCGCGGCGCGGTCGGAGAGGGCCCGCATCACCTGGGGCAGCGCGTCGGGCAGTTCGGCCAGGAGGCAGTGCTCGGCAAGTGCGGTGACTTCGGCGAGTGCGGTCGCCGAAGCCGCCTGGGACTCGGCCTTGGCGGTCGCCGCGGAGAGCACGGTGGTGCCCCATGTCCCGGCCTCCGCGACCCTCACGTACAACTCGGGTTCCCAGCGCAGCCGCCAGCTCTCCCGGAAGGTTCCGGTGCTCGCCCGGCCTGCGGCGGGCTCGCCCCAGCCGACGGAGAGGATCCGCAGCCGGTGGAGCAGCCTGCTGCGGGCCGCGTCGGTGTCCTTGCGCAGGTCGAGCTCCAACTCCCGCTCCAGCGCATCCGGTTTGAGCCGGAGTGTGCGCTGCTGTCGGGTGAGGTCGCGCTGCAGGGGTACGGCGGGTGCGGTGTCCGGCACTTCGCCGAGTTCCTCACCGACGATCAGCCGGTCCTGCACGAGCGCGAGCGGCACATCGGAGCCTTCGCACATCACAGCCCGGATCGCATCGGTCGTCTCGCTCAGCCCCGCCAGCGGGCGGCCGCGCATGGCGGCGAGGGTCTCGGCAAGCCTGACGGCCTCGATGACATGGGCGGACGAGACGAACCGGTCCTCGTCGCGCAGGAGTCCGGCGACCTTGGTCATCCACCGCTCGATCGGGCGGTCGGCGGCCTCGAAGAGGTGTCCGTACCAGCCGGGCGAGTCGATGCCCGCCCCGTAACCGCTGTGCCGGGCGAGCCGACGGTACGACCAGGGCACCCAGGTCAGCTCGGTCTTGACCTTGGGCAGCCCCTTGAGCAGGGCCCTGTCGGCGGCGAGTGTGGTTTTCATGCCGAGCGCCGGCACATGCCAGGCGCCGCAGACGACCGCGACGTCGTCTCCGAACTCCTTTACCGAATTGCGCAGTTGGATGCGCATATACGCCTCACGCACGGTGTCACGAGGGTGGCCGGTGTCCTCGTACGCCTCGCGCAGGGCGGACATCGCCTCGGCGAGCGCGGCGAACGGTGCCAGCGGGTCGACGGCCTCGCTGCTTTGGGCTCGGTGTTCGACGACGTCCTCCCACCAACGCTCCGGGTCGTCGTAACCCGCCGTCCCGGCCAGTACACCGATGGGGTCGATCGGGGCGTGCACAGACGAGCCGCCCGCAGTCGGTTCCCCGGCTCCGTCCCCGTCCGCTCCCCCGATCCCGCCCGCTTCCCCGTCCCCGTCCCCGTCCCGGCTCGCTTGCCGTTCCGCTGCCTGTGTCATGGCCAGGGAGTTCGCCGCGGGCAGGTCGATGAAGCGGACCGGGACGTCGTGCGTCAGCGCCCAGCGGATCGCGACCCACTCGGGCGAGAACGCGGCCAGCGGCCAGAACGCCGCCTGCCCCGGGTCGTCGACAGCATGGGCAAGAAGCGCGACCGGCGGCCGCATCTGCTCGTCGGCAGCCAGCGGCAGCAGCGCGTCACCCTCAGGGGGCCCCTCGATGAGCACCGCCCGCGGGCGGGCCGCTTCCAGGGCCACACGGACGGCTCGGGCCGAGCCCGGGCCGTGGTGCCGCACCCCCAGCAGCAGCGGTCCGGCGGAACGCGCGGCCCGGGTCATGCGGATACCTCGCGGCAGGCGCGGTAGAAGTCCTTCCACCCGTCCCGCTCCCGGACCACCGTCTCCAGGTACTCCTGCCAGACCACCCGGTCGGCCGCGGGGTCGCGGACGACCGCGCCCAGGATGCCGGCCGCCACATCACCGGGGCGCAGCACCCCGTCGCCGAAGTGCGCTGCCAGCGCAAGGCCGTTGGTGACGACGGAGATCGCCTCAGCCGTCGACAGTGTCCCCGAGGGCGACTTGATCTTTGTGCGGCCGTCGGTGGTGACACCGTCGCGCAGCTCGCGGAAGACCGTCACGACGCGCCGGATCTCGGCCATGCCGTCGGGCGCGGCCGGGAGGTCGAGCGAACGTCCGATCTGGTCGACGCGCCGTGACACGATGTCGACCTCTGCATCAGGGGTGGCCGGCAGCGGCAGCACAACGGTGTTGAACCGGCGACGAAGCGCGCTGGACAGCTCGTTGACCCCGCGGTCGCGGTCGTTGGCGGTGGCGATGACGTTGAATCCGCGGACCGCCTGAACCTCCTGGCCCAGTTCGGGGACGGGGAGCGTCTTCTCCGACAGGATCGTGATCAGCGAGTCCTGCACATCGGCGGGGATACGGGTGAGTTCCTCGATCCGCGCGGTCATCCCATCGGACATGGCGCGCATGAGCGGGCTCGGCACCAGGGCGCCGCGGCTGGGCCCGTGCGCGAGCAGTTGTGCGTAGTTCCAGCCGTAGCGGACGGCTTCCTCCGGGGTGCCCGCCGTGCCCTGGACGAGCAGCGTCGAGTCACCGCTGACGGCGGCCGCGAGATGCTCGGAGACCCAGGTCTTTGCGGTGCCGGGAACGCCGAGGAGCAGCAGGGCCCGGTCGGTGGCGAGTGTGGTCACGGCGACTTCGACGAGGCGGCGCGGGCCGACGTACTTGGGCGTGATCACCGTGCCGTCCGGCAGTGTGCCGCCGAGCAGGTAGGTGGCGACGGCCCACGGGGACAACTGCCAACGGGCGGGCCGCGGGCGGTCGTCGGCCGCGACAAGTGCCTTCAGTTCATGAGCGAAGGCATCCTCGGCATGCGGTCGCAGAGCCTGTACGCCGACGGCTGCAGCGGTTTCGGACACAGTCATGGATCCCCTCCAGATCGGTCGACCCGATGTGGTTCCCACCGTGCACCATGCCACTGACAATCGCCCCCGACCGCAGGTCAGGACGATTGTCAGTGGTGCGTTCTACCGTCGTTTCCATGCTGCTATCTCACGGGGGAGAACCCTTGCGCACCGCCGACCGGGCGGCGCGCTGGACGGTGGAGCAGGTCCTGGCCCTGGCTCCTGACGCGTCATCACGCAAGGCGGGGAGCAAGCTCGGTTCGGCCGGTCCGTGGTCGGGCGGCGGGTGTGACGGTTCGGGTGCGGTGTGGGGGCTGTGCAGGGGAAGCGGAAGCAAGCCGTATCAAACGGTGGTGGACACCACTGGTCCCGCGTACCAGTGCAGTTGTCCGAGCCGGAAGTTCCCGTGCAAGCACGCGCTGGGTCTGCTGCTGGTCTGGGCGTCCGGCGAATCGGCCCTGCCCGCCGGCGAGATGCCGGACTGGGCCGGTGAGTGGCTGACGGGCCGTCGCAGGCGTGCGGCGGACAAGGGGAAGGGAAAGCCGGAGACGGACGGTGCCCCGGCCGCAGGCCCGGCCGACCCGGAGGCCGCCCGGCGGCGCGCCGAGCGCCGGGCCGAGCGTGTCACCGGCGGCGCACAGGAGCTGGAGCAGCGGCTGACGGATCTGCTGCGCGGCGGTCTGGCAGCAGCCGATCAGTCGGGATACGGGCTGTGGGAGGAGACGGCGGCCCGCATGGTCGACGCCCAGGCGCCCGGCCTGGCCGCTCGTGTAAGGGAGCTGGGCTCCATCCCTGCGTCCGGGGCGGGATGGCCGGCGCGGCTGCTGGAGGAGTGCGCGCTGCTGCATCTGCTGGACAGCGCATGGCTGGGGATCGACCGGCTGCCGGAGCCGCTGGCAGCAACGGTCCGTAGCCGCGTGGGGCTGACCGCCCCCGCCGAAGGCCCACCGGTCCGCGACCACTGGCTGGTCCTCGCCCAGTACGACACCCCGGACGGCAAGATCGTCACGCGTCGCATCTGGCTGTACGGAAGGGACTCGGGCCGCACGGCACTGCTGCTCTCATTCGGGGCGGCCGGGCGCTCCCCCGGGCTGGCGCTGCCGGTGGGCGTCACGATCGACGCCGAGATCACGCCCTGTCCGGGCGCCGGCCGGCTACGGGCGGAGCTGGGCAGGCAGTTCGGTGTCCCGTCACCGACCGGTACGCGACCACCGGGTGGTACGGCAGCGGCCGCGATCGGTGCCTACGGAGACGCCCTGCGGGACGATCCCTGGCTGGACGCCTGGCCGGTGACACTGCGCGAGGTCATACCCGTGCCGTCCGGGGACGGCTGGCAACTGGCCGACGCGGCGGGCGATGCGGCCCTGCCCATCGCCCCGGCGGCGCTGTCCCGGCCCGGATTGTGGAAACTCGTCGCACTCTCCGGCGGCTCGCCGGTCACGGTCTTCGGCGAATGCGGCCACCGCGGGTTCGACCCCCTCGCGGCCTGGTCCACAGACGCGGACGCCGACGCCGGAGCCGGAGCCTGCGGAGTCGATGCCGACAGCGTCGAAATCAGCAGCGTCGACACGACGCCCGAGACCGTGCCGCTCATCTGACGTCGAATCCGAAGGGGGACCAATGCCTCGTACCATCACACCCGCGCCGTGGGAAGAGCTCGTCACCTCGGCGCTTCTCGGCACCGACCGCCGCCCGGCTGAGGGAGGCGGCGGACCGGGCGGACTGCTGGACGCGGCGGCGCTCCAGACCGTGCAACGCAGAGCGGGACTGCTGCCCGCCTCCGCGGCCGTCCGGCCCGATCCGGCGCCCGCCGACCCGCGGCCGCCGTTGCCCCCGGCCGCGCGGCGCAGGCTCGCCCAACTGCTCGCGGACCGGTCGGCGCCGGGCGGCTCGGGCGGTCGGCGGGGTACGGCTCCTGATCTCACGGAGCTGATCCCGCAGTGGCTGGCCACCGCCAATCAGCACGGCTATCGGGCCCCGGCCGCGCTGCTCCCGCCCCTGCTGGACGCGGCCAGGTCCCGTACCGATCTGCGGCCGCAGGCCCTGGCCTTCGCCGGACCGCGCGGGCTGTGGCTGGCCGGGCTGAACCCCGAGTGGAAGTTCGCGCTGCGCGGCTCTTCCGGCGGCTCATTGCTGCCGGACGTCACGGAGCCGGTGGCGGTCACCCGGCTGTGGGAGGAGGGCCTGTTCGCCGAACGGGTCACCCTGCTCGGGGCCGTGCGGGCACACGACCCCGCTGAAGCGCTCGCGCTGCTCGCCACCACATGGACCACCGAGCGCGCCGAGGACCGGCTGATGTTCCTCGACTCACTGCGCACCGGACTGTCCGCAGTGGACGAGACCTTCCTGGAGCAGGCCCTCTCCGACCGCAGCCGCAATGTCCGTTCGACGGCTGCCGAACTTCTGTCCGCGCTACCGGAGTCGGCGTTCGGCGAACGGATGGCGGCGCGCGCGATGTCCTGTGTGAGCCCGGACCTCGCGGGTGATGAGACCTCCGTCGCCGTGGAGGCCCCGCACGAGTGCGACGCGTCGATGGAACGCGACGGTGTGGTGGCGGTGCCGCCGTCCGGACGGGGCGAACGGTCTTGGTGGCTGGGCCAGTTGGTGGAGGCCACCCCGCTCGCCGCCTGGCCGGTACGGTTCGGTGGCCGCACCGCGCAGGAGATCGTCGGCCTTCCCGTGGCGGACGGCTGGGCCGAGGAACTGCACGCGGCCTGGTGCCGGGCAGCAGCGCGGCAGCGGGATGCGGAGTGGGCCCGCGCGCTGCTCGGCTCCCCCTCCGTCCCCTCGTCGAACGGCCCGGGTACGGCGTCGCTCGCCGAGCGGTCGAAGCTCCTCGCCATACTTCCCGCAGCCGAACGGGCCGAATGGGTGGCCGACTTCATCGCGGCGCACGGGCTGTCGGAGGCCTTCCAGTTGCTGGGGGTCTGCCCGACACCCTGGGCCGAACCACTCGGCCGCTCAGTCGTCGACGCCCTGGACATCGCCCGGGACGCGGGCAGCTATCCCTGGAGTTTCAGCGGCGTGATGGGCCTCGCCGAGCGCTGCCTGAACCCGGCCGAGGCGGACCGCCTGGAGGTCCTCACCACCACCCCGGACGAACCGGAGAACGCCTCACCGGGCGCGAACGGCTACTGGTCGGAGGCATTCCAACGACTGGTTTCCACGCTGCGGCTGCGCTCGGCGATGGACCTGGAGCTGATACCGGGCTGAGGGGGATCGGCGGACTCCGGGCCGAGGGGGCATCGGCGGGTTCCGGACCTCCGGGCGCAGCTCGGAGAGTCGGTCCCAGGCAGTGGCTCCGGGCAAGCGTCTCCAGGGGCGCCGGACGCAAGCGGCCCCACCGGCCACCCCGCGCAGCCGTCCCCCGGCGCACCGCCCCGGGCAGGCGGGCCTGTCGGCCCGCTGCCTTGCGTTGGGAGGTCAGGCTTCCGCGGGGTGGCGGACGTTCGCGTTGACCCAGTCGACGATCGACGCCGTCGTCGCACCCGGGGTGAAGATCTCCGCGACACCCTGGTCCTTCAGCGGCGCAATGTCCGCCTCCGGGATGATGCCGCCACCGAAGACTTTGATGTCCTCCGCCTCGCGCTCCTTCAGCAGCTCGATCACCTTGGCGAAGAGCGTGTTGTGCGCACCGGAGAGGATCGAGAGGCCGATCGCGTCGGCGTCCTCCTGGATCGCGGTGTCCACGATCTGCTCGGGCGTCTGGTGGAGCCCGGTGTAGATGACCTCCATGCCGGCGTCACGCAGCGCCCGCGCGATCACTTTGGCCCCGCGATCATGGCCGTCCAGGCCCGGCTTGGCCACCACCACACGGATCGGACCGGTCACACCCATCACTGCCTCCACATGCGTCTCCCGTGCCTGAAGGGCCGGGGATGTGAACGAACGTTATCGACAGCATCCCGCAACCCGCCGTTTTGCGGTGGACGGGGAGGGGGAAATCACACGTGGGACATGTTCACCGGGCGCCGTTCCCGCTTGACGCAGGACACCTGCCGTGCGGGGCCGGCCGCCAGGGGAGCCGTCAGGAGGTCGCCGTACCACCGCGCCGCCAGCCGCGCGGCACGGTGGTACGGGCCGTCGGGCCCATCGCCATCCGGCCAGTCGGCCGGTCGTTCGCCGGTCACCACCAGTGAGCAACGGCCTGCGAATCGGGGCCGGACCCCGGCCGGGTGGCCGGGCGGGCCGCCCATACCTCCGCAGCGGCACCCCACGAGGGCATACGGGGACCGGAGCCGCCTCCCCGCTTGCCGAAGCAGGAGGTCGGCCATGAAGGTCCTGCCTTTCCTTCCCCTACCGCTTCGCCGGCCGTGTCTGTGCTGCACCCGGCTGTCATCCGCACTGCTCAAGGCCACGGCACTCGAACTGGTGGTCCTCGCCGGGCATGTGCTCCTCTACCCCACCGGAATCGCCGGGGAGCGGCAGCCCCCGCAACACCCGGCCGAACCGACCACCACACCCCCCACCGCCCCGGGCGGAGTCTCCGCCTCCCCCGCCGAGGGCAGCGAGCGCCCGCCCGTCGTGCTCCTGCACGGCTTCATCGACAACCGCTCGGTCTTCGTCCTGCTCCGCCGCTCCCTCGCCCGGCACGGCTGGCGCCATCTGGAGTCGCTCAACTACTCGCCGCTCACCTGCGACATCCGTACGGCGGCCGAGCTGCTCGGGCGGCACGTCGAGGAGATCTGCGCCCGCACCGGACACCACCGGATCGACATCGTCGGGCACAGCCTCGGCGGCCTGATCGCCCGCTATTACGTACAGCGGCTGGGTGGTGACCAGCGGGTCCGCACCCTGGTCACCCTCGGCACACCGCACGGGGGCACGGCCGTCGCCCCGCTGGCGAGTGCTCACCCCATAGTGCGGCAGATGCGTACGGACTCCGCACCCATCGAGGAACTGCGCAGGCCGGCTCCCGGCTGCCGCACCCGGTTCGTGAGCTTCTGGAGCGAGCTTGACCAGGTGATCGTCCCTGCCGAGGCGGCCTGCATCGACCATCCGGATCTCGACGCGCTGAACGTACGCGTCAGCGAGATCGGCCATCTCGCGCTCCCGGTGCACCCGACCGTCGCCGCCGCGGTCCGGCAGGCGCTGGAATCCCGCGAATCATTGATCGACGCCACCGGAACACCAGGAGCCACTGCAACAGCAGGAACCGCAGGAGCGCCAGGAACCACTGCAACGGCAGGAATCGCAGGATCCACAGGAGCACCAGGGACCGCTTCGGTGGCCTGACCGGACAGGGCCCGGACCGGCCCGGACCGGCCCGGCCCTACCTCACCCACCGGAGGCCCCACAAATAGAACGCGTCTCGAACGTAGAGCCAAGACTGTATGGACAGTCCGTCGAAAGACCGCCGAATGCCCGTTTCCTGAGCCACCCCGAACCTGCCGAAGATTGTCGACGTCACGTACCGCCGGGTACAGTCACGGCCACTGCTCCCCTGGGATCCCGCAGCCGGACCCCAGACCACAGGTCCTGCTGCCGAGGCGAGAGAGAAGTTGGTGAACGACCAGCACGCCCACGCCGGTTACGCCGGGTACGACAGCCAAGCCACCGGCAGCTTCGACAGCGACCCGCTCCTCGGCTCCCTGCCCGGCAGCTATGACGGCACGCACGACAGCGGCTACGACACCGGCCAGACCAGGTACGGCAGCGAGTACGGCTCCATGCAGTGGGACACGGGCGCGCACACCACCACCTCGTACGATGCCTACGCCCCGTACGCAGCGCAGCACCAGCAGCAGTACGCCACAGGTCCGACGTACGACACCACAGCCACCTGGACGCCCGCCGCCGACTACGACACGGCAGCGACCACGGCCGCCACCGCCACGGCCGCCTTCGCCGACATTCCGGCACAGGGCAGCGGGCCCGACGCCACGGGCCAGTGGGACACCAACGGCTGGTACCCGACCGGCCAGTGGCCGACGACCGACACGGCCGTGTACGACACCGGCGCGTACGACGCCACGGCCTGGAACACCGGCGACACGCCCGAGCAGGAACATCAGACCGCGCAGACCACGCAAATCGCACAGGTCTCGCACGAGGCGTCGGCGACACACGAGGCGTCGGCGACACACGAGGCATACGAAGCACAAGAGACGCACGAGACGCACGAGGCGCACGAGGCGCACAAGTCGTACGAGTCCTATGCCGGCCAGGAATCCTTCGACCCGTACGAGCCCCACCGCACCGCCGAGTTCAGCCTCCCGGAGACGGACACGGACTTCGACACCGCCGGGCACGAAGCCGAAACCGCCGCCGAGACCACCGCCGAAGACACGGCCGAGACCGCGCCCGACGCCCACCGCCCCCTCAACCGCCCCGCCACCCGCAGCAGTGGCGGCGCCAGCCGCAGTCGGCGGCGTTCCCCCGCAAAGCGTTCCGCGTTCCTCACCGTCGCCGTTCCCTCCGCCTGCGTGATGAGCGTGGCCGGTATCGCCGCGGCTTCCGTCGGCGGACTGGGCGGCGAGGACAAGAAGGACGACAAAACCACGACGATGGCGGCCGCCGACACCGGCTCCGTCAAGCCGGTCGCCGCCAACAACAAGCTGGACACCCAGCTCGCCAACCTCAGCGCCGACGCCGAGAACTTCGCCGACCGCGCCAGCCGCACCCAGGAACGCATCGACCTGAGGGAGCGACAGGCCGCCGAGAAGAAGAAACGCGAGGAAGAAGCCGCCCGCAAGGAGGCGCTGCGCCCCAAATTCCTCCTGCCGGTCGCACAGCACGGCCTCAGCGCGTACTTCGGACAGGCGGGCGCCAACTGGATGTCCGTGCACACGGGCATCGACTTCCCCGTCTCGTACGGCACGCCCGTGATGGCCGCGACCGACGGCACCGTACGCACCCAGCTGAACAGCGCCTACGGGAACATGGCCATCGTCACCATGGCCGACGGCACCGAGACCTGGTACTGCCACCTCAGCAGCACCAAGATCCGCTCCGGCCCGGTGAAAGCCGGCGATGTGATCGCGTACTCCGGGGATTCAGGGAACTCCACCGGCCCGCACCTGCACTTCGAGGTACGGCCCGGTGGCGGTGCGGCGATAGACCCGCTCCCCTGGCTCCGCAGCCACGGCGTCAACCCGACCTGATCCACCCGGCCGCCGACGCCCAGGGCAACAGCCCGGGCACCGGCGGGCCGGTGCACCAGCCTCGGCCGCCTACCCGTCCAGCCGTCCAGCCGTCCAGGCATCCAGCCGTCTACAGCTTCTCGACCGGCGCGTACCGCAGCAGCAACTTCTTCGGCCGCTCGTCCCCGAAGTCGACCGTCGCCTTCGCCTGGTCGCCGACGCCCTCGACCGCCGTCACCGTGCCGAGCCCGAACTGGTCGTGTGTGACCCGGTCCCCCACGACCAGCGTGATCGTCGGCTTGTCCGAGGTCCGCCGGGTCGCGAAGCCCGAGGGGCCGGAGCGCGAGCGCGAGGAGGACAGCGACGAGGTGATGCCCGCCGTCGGTCCGGCCGGGGCCGCCATCGGCCCGGTCCGCTTCCACTCCAGGTGCTGGTCCGGGATCTCCTCCAGGAAGCGCGACGGCGGGTTGTACGAGGGCTGCCCCCACGCGCTGCGCATCGCCGCCCGGGTCAGATAGAGCCGCTCCCGGGCCCGGGTGATACCGACGTACGCGAGCCGTCGCTCCTCCTCCAACTCCTTGACCTGGCCGAGCGCCCGCATGTGCGGGAAGACTCCGTCCTCCATACCGGTCAGGAAGACCACAGGGAATTCGAGGCCCTTCGCGGTGTGCAGCGTCATCAGCGTGATGACACCGGAGCCGTCCTCGTCCTCGTCGGGGATCTGGTCGGAGTCGGCGACGAGCGCGACCTTCTCCAGGAATTCGGCAAGCGTGCCCGCGCCTTCTTCTTCCCCCCGCTCCTGCTCGAATTCGAGGGCTACGGCGGCGAGTTCCTGAAGGTTCTCGATGCGCGTCTCGTCCTGCGGGTCGGTGGATGCCTGGAGTTCGGCGAGGTAGCCGGTGCGCTCCAGCACTGCCTCCAGGACCACCGCCGGGCCCGCGCCGGACTCGACGATCGTGCGCAGCTCCTCCATCAGCGTGTTGAACCGCTTGACGGCGTTGGCCGACCGGGCCGCCATGCCGTATGCCTCGTCGACCCGGCGCAGCGCCTGCGGGAAGGTGATCTTCTCGCGCAGGGAGAGCGCGTCGATCATCGCCTCGGCACGGTCGCCGATGCCGCGCTTGGGCACATTGAGGATGCGGCGCAGCGGGACGGTGTCCTCGGGGTTGGCCAGGACCCGGAGGTAGGCCAGGACGTCCCGTACCTCCTTGCGCTCGTAGAAGCGCACGCCGCCGACGACCTTGTAGGGCAGTCCGACGCGGATGAAGATCTCTTCGAAGACTCGGGACTGCGCGTTCGTACGGTAGAAGATCGCAACGTCGCCGGCCTTGGCGTCGCCCGTGTCGGTCAGCCGGTCGATCTCGTCTGCGACGAACTGCGCCTCGTCGTGCTCGGTGTCGGCTACATAGCCGGTGATCCGGGCGCCCGTGCCGGCGTTCGTCCAGAGGTTCTTGGGGCGGCGGCTCTCATTGCGCTCGATGACCGCGTTGGCGGCGGACAGGATCGTCTGCGTGGAGCGGTAGTTCTGCTCCAGGAGGATCGTGGTCGCGTTCGGGTAGTCCTCCTCGAACTGGAGGATGTTGCGGATGGTCGCGCCGCGGAAGGCGTAGATCGACTGGTCCGCGTCACCGACGACACACAGCTCGGCGGGGGCGTCGCCCTCGCCTGCCGGGCCGACCAGTTCGCGTACGAGGGTGTACTGGGCGTGGTTGGTGTCCTGGTATTCGTCGACCAGGACGTGCCGGAAGCGGCGGCGGTAGTGCTCGGCGACGTCGGGGAACGCCTGGAGCAGATGGACCGTCGTCATGATGATGTCGTCGAAGTCCAGCGCGTTGGCCTCGCGCAGCCGGGACTGGTACATCGCATAGGCCTGGGCGAGGGTTTTCTCGAATCCGTCCGCCGCCTGGCCGGCGAAGGTCTCCTCGTCGATCAGCTCGTTCTTCAGGTTGGAGACCTTGGCCGTGAACGCCTTCGGCGGGAAGCGCTTCGGGTCGAGGTCGAGATCGCGGCAGACCAGAGCCATCAGCCGCTTGGAGTCGGCGGCGTCGTAGATCGAGAACGATGAGGTGAAGCCGAGCTTCTTCGACTCGCGGCGCAGGATGCGTACGCACGCGCTGTGAAAGGTCATGACCCACATGGCGTTGGCGCGCGGTCCGACGAGCTGCTCGACGCGCTCCTTCATCTCGCCCGCGGCCTTGTTGGTGAAGGTGATCGCCAGGATCTGGCCGGGGTGCACCCCGCGTTCGGCGAGGAGGTGGGCGATGCGATGGGTCAGCACCCGGGTCTTGCCGGAGCCCGCCCCGGCAACGATGAGCAGCGGGGAGCCCGCGTGGACCACGGCGGCGCGCTGCTCGGTGTTCAGCCCGTCGAGGAGCGCCGCGGAGTCGATGACGGGGCGGTGCGCGCCGTCACGGTAGTACGCGTCCCTGGGCGGCGGGGGGCCGTCGAATACGCCCGCGAAGAGGTCCTCCGGCACCGCTTCGGGTGCGGAGTCCTCGGGGGGCGGCGGGGGCTCTTCCTCCGAGTGCTGGAGGCCGGCCAGGAAGCTGTCGTCAAAGAGGCTGCTCATCGCTTGTCGAGTCTAGGCTGCCGCACCGCCATGCGGCGGCCTCATGGCGGATGCACCCGAGAACCGGGTACACAAGGAGAGCGGGCAGCAACGCCGTGTAGCGGAATGCGGGCTACGCCCTCGATCGCCGGGCGGGCTTGCCCTCAAGCCCGCCCGGCGATCGAGGGCGGCACGCGCACGGGCCGACTCAGGTCCAGAGCGTGGCGATGAAGATGTTGGCGAGCGTCAGCGCGCCCACCGCCGCGAAGGCGCCCTTGTCGACCTTCTCCTCGTCCCGCTTGATGTAGACGAGCGCGAGGATGACGACCAGGAGCAGCAGCTTGACCCCGATCTTGATGTTGTTCACGTGAGAGCCGTCGGCCTCGTTGAGCCCGACCAGCGCGACACCGGTGACCAGCATCGTCAGTGCGCCGTGCAGCATCGCCGGGACGAACCGGGCGGTGCCCGCGCCCATCGCCTTCATCTGAGTCAGAAAACCGCCCAGCAGAGAAGCGATACCGATGATGTGCAGGGCGACGAAGACATGTATGAGTACGTCCATGGGCCGCAGCGTATCCCCGCCCATATCACCCCTCTACAGGCAGGTGCGGCTTCTTGCCACTTCGTTCGTGTCTGCACCAATTGCCTGACTCTGGTGTAATTTTTCCGATCAATTGGCGACAGCGCCGCGCCAAATTCAGGCAATAGGCGTCATTACGACTCTTCCCCATGCACCGGGTTTAGCGTCGCTGACCAGGTGACCGGCTTCATCGCTGCTCCGCACCCGGACGGCACACCGGTCACCCCGCCGAGAGATCCGGCGGCGGGCCGCTCTCCCTTTGGTGACCCGCCGCCGGACCTCGGGCGGGCCCGCCGGTAGTCCCCGACGGGCAGTCGCCAGGAAGGACGCACGCCCCCGTGGCAGCGCACCGGAAACCCAAGCAGCGCCCGTACACCGGCTCTGCTGCCCGCACCGCAGCCACCCTCGCCTTTGCCGGGGCCGCCGCCGCTGCCGCTCTGCCAGGCACCGCGCACGCCGATCCTCAGCTCACTCCCGCCCGGATCAGGGCGGAGGTGGACCGGCTGTACCACGACGCGGAAGTCGCCACCGAGAAGTACAACGACGCGAAGGAGAAGGCGACCGCCGCCGCCGATGCCCTCGATACCCTGCGCGACGAGGCGGCCCGCAGAAGCGAGCGCCTGAACGCCTCGCGCAACGCACTGGGCTCACTCGCCGCCGCGCAGTACCGCACCGGCGGCCTCGACCCGTCCGTACAGCTGGCACTCTCCTCCGACCCCGACCAGTACCTGGAACGCGCCTCGTACGTGGACCGGCTCGGCGACCGCCAGGCCGCCGAGGTCGACGGGGTGGAGCGCCAGGTCGCCCGGATCGCCCAGCTGCGCTCGCAGGCCAAGGGGAAGCTGGCGGAGCTGGCCTCCCGCCAGGCCGAGCTGAAGAAGCACAAGGCGACGATCAGAACCAAACTGGCCGACGCGCAGCGGCTCCTCGCCACCCTGTCCCCGGCCGAGCGCACCGCCTACAAGAACTCGGACAGTGCGCACGCAGCCGGCCGTGCCGACCGCGGCACCGCGCACGACCCCGTCCAGGCGCCCAACGCCCGTGCCGCCGAGGCCATCGCGTTCGCGTACGGGGCTCTCGGTAAACCGTACGTCTGGGGCGCGACCGGCCCGTCCTCGTTCGACTGCTCCGGACTCACCCAGGCCGCCTGGCGCTCCGCCGGTGTCTCGCTCCCCCGGACCACGTACACCCAGATCAACGCCGGCCGGCACATCTCACGCTCCGAACTGGCCCCGGGCGACCTGGTGTTCTTCTACTCCGGCATCAGTCATGTCGGGCTCTACATCGGCAACGGCCAGATGATCCACGCCCCGCGGCCCGGAGCGCCGGTCCGGGTCGCGCCGATCGACCAGATGC
Source organism: Streptomyces sp. NPDC018000 (assembly GCF_044328025.1). Lineage (NCBI taxonomy): Bacteria > Bacillati > Actinomycetota > Actinomycetes > Kitasatosporales > Streptomycetaceae > Streptomyces > Streptomyces sp. NPDC018000. Next base: position 285,064 of record NZ_JBIRGM010000001.1, on the reverse strand, counting down.
CCTTCGCGGGAGCGACCCGGGTGGCATAGGCTCCCGACTTCTGATCAACCGGCCGGAGGACAAACGCACGTGCCCATGGACGTCGATGTCCAGACCCATGCCCGTACGCTCGCCCTGCGCTCCCCCGACCATCTGCGGGTCGGCCCTTTCACCGTGCGGTACAACCCGAACTGGTCGATCAAGTACGCCAACTACGCGATACCCGATCAGGAAGCCGAGCCGACGGCGAAGGATCTCGACGCCCTGATCGCGGCGTTCCGCGAACGCGCGAGGCTGCCTCGGCTGGAGTATCTGCCCGGCTGGGCGCCCGCGGTCGAACCCACGCTGCTCGCCGCCGGGTTCACCGTCGAGAACCGGGTCCCGGTCCTGGCGTGTGCCCCGGGCGACCTGTTGCCGCCGAAGCCGGTGGACCGGCTCGCGATCGCCGAACCGGTCACCGACGCGGAGTTCGACGCCGCAGCGCTCGTCCAGCACCACGGATACGGGGGGGACGGGCGAGCCCGAGGGCGGCGAGGCGACCTGGCTGCGCGCGGCGGCCGGAGGCGGCGGGGTCGCGGCCCTCGCCACGGTCGACGGCGTCCCGGCGGGCGCGGGCGGCTGCTCGGTCCCCGTCGACGGCCTCACCGAACTGGCCGGCCTCGCCGTCGCCGATGCGTTCCGCCGCCGCGGAATCGGCGCCGCGCTCTCGGCCCATCTGACCGCCACCGCCTTCGAGCGCGGCTGCCGGGTGGTGTGGCTGGAGCCGGGCGACGCGGATGTGGAGCGGATCTACGCGGGGATCGGTTACCGCAGGGTCGGCGAGAAGTTGAACATCTCGCTCAACTGATCTGCGCGTCGGCACGCTCCGTGACAGTGAAATGTGGTGGGGCGTGCACGAACCGTGCTTATACGGATGCGCAGGAACTGCATCGACCACCTGTGGGGGACGTGTTGAGAGAGTTGGCCTGCGTCGCGCCAGAGGTTCGGGACCGGCTCGTCGTTCGGTTCGGCGCTGATGTGCTTGGTTGGTGTGACGAGTTGCCGACTCTCGTCCGTGAATTCGCCGCTCGTTGGAATCTGGATCTTGTTGCGGCGGGTGGCGGAGGTACCTCGCGGGTGTTCCGCTGCTTGCAGCGGAACACTGGTGCCTCGGTGTGGCTGAAGCTCACGCCGGAGCCCTTGATCGCTCGCGAGGAGGCCGAAGCCCTGCGAGCCTGGGCAGATACGCCGTCGGTTGTCACTCTGCTGGCAGTGGACCTCGCAGCCGGGGCCCTGCTGCTGGAGAACGTGGAACCTGGAGTGCCGGTGCGGCAGCTCGTTTGGAATCTGCCCGAGGTCGCGGCCCTGCTGCGAGATCTGCGGGTCTCACCTCCCGTGCCAGGGAAGCACTCGGTACTGAGGCCTCTCTCGCACCGGATCGACTTCCTGTTCGACTTGACTGAACGCAGGCTGGCGGCGGCCCGTGTGAGCGGCCTGGTTGCCCCGACGGTGCTTGGTCAGGCCCAGGAGGCGGCCCTGGAACTTGCAGCCAGTGGGCCTGTGGGACTCGTGCATGGTGATCTCCATCCGGCCAACGTGCTGTCTGGTCCGGGCGCCCGCTTGGTGGCGATCGATCCGAGGCCGACCTGGGGCGACCCGGACTTCGACGCTGTGGACTGGGTGCTTGAAGGAGTTGCAGATCCAGCCATGCTGGAGGAGAGGATCGAGGAACTGGAAGCGCTGGTTCCTGGTCTGTCTCCTCATCGTGTGCTGGATTGGTGCCGGGCCCTGGCTGCCCTCAATGCGGTTCCCAGAATGTGTGCGGGGCGGGACGATGCGGAGACGCAGTTCCTCATGGCACTGGCCAGCGGCTGATTCGCCCGGTGACTGTGACCGGATCCGATGCCTGGACCCCGCAGAGCTGCTCGACGCGCTCACCGCCGCCGTTGAACGTCGGCAGCAGTCATTCTGGGATCTACCCGGGGATGATCTTGAAGGGGGTGCCGTCGAGCGCAAGTGTCAGCCCAGGGCAAGCCATCGGATGCCGAGCAGTTCCATCTGCGCGGTCTCTGATCCATCCAGTGGCTCGCGGCCGGTGCCTTTGCGCAGAAAATGCGGCTGGCTCCAACCCAACTTGTCGGCGCCCGCCATCTGCTCTGCACCGAGAAGCAACTCCAGTACGGCGTCACCAGCCGACGAGGTGAGCCAGGGTTCGCGTCCGAGTGCATCAGCCAGGTCGAGGCCGTGCACGGCGACTTCAACGACTCGGGTGAGCAGAAACTCCGACAAGAACATGGCGTCACCATGACGCGTCCGCACGATACGGCTGGCCGGCTGGACCCGGCACAGCCGGTCGACTCTCCGCCAGATCGCGGCGAAATCGTCGGCGAAGGCGGCGCCGTCAGCCGACTCTGCTGCCCGGTCCTGAGCCAGAGCGATCCGGGCACTGTTCGTCTGGCGTGAAAAGCGGTCGTCCGGGCGGTAGTACTCCGCCGCCGAAGCCTTGGCCGTACTCGGTGCCGGCGCATCCAGCATCCCCGGAAGCCAATCGATCACGACGCACACGTGCCCGAGCAGGTCGCGTACGGTCCAGGGGGTGCAGCGTGTCGGGAGGTTCCACTCAGCCTCAGATAGTCCTGACACAGCATCGGTGAGGGCCCCGGATTCCCGACGAAACGCTTCGAGCACACGGTCTTGATTCATGCCGGTGACGCTACCAACCGGGCGCAATCAGGCACCCGGTTGGCCATGACCCCGGAGCTCAGCGCGCGGGATTCTCTACAGCGCAGACCCGTCCGCCGATATTGGCCGTCCCGTCAGGGCCGGGGGCCGCCATGATCTGCGACCCGCTGCCCTGGGTGACCTCAACAGCCCGCCCCAACCGATCGGCGAGCAGAAGCGCTGCCGCGCCGGTGGCTTCGTCCTCGTCAATGCCGTCGCCACGGCCCGGGAAACCCCGGGCCCGGACTCTGCCGGCGGCCTCGTCCTGCCAGGCCCAGGTGTACACCCACTCTCCCGGTTCGGGCACCGCCAGCGCCTCGACCTCCTGCGTGCTGCCGTACTGCCGCAGCGTGCGCGGCGGCACCCACTCCGCTCTCGCACTGATCCACGTAAAGCCGTCGACACGGCGGACAGGGATACTCCCCACAGGAAGCTCCAGCCTCTCCAGACCGAGGAGCCAGGCCACGCCGACGAGCGGGTACCCGGCGAACGGGAGCCGCGCCCCTGGCGTATAGATATCGACGACACCCCTGTGTGCGTCGTCGATGAATACCGTTTCGCTGAGCAGCCCAGCTGCCGGGCGAGGGCCTGTCTGGACTCCTCTCCGGGGAAGGCGCGGCCATCGCGCACCACGCCCAGAACATTGCCGTGGTCGCCGTTCGGGTCGCAGAAGACGCGAAGAAAGAGGATGTCAGGGGTCGCCCGGGCATTCAAGCAGGTCACCGGCCCTCGCCTCCTGGCTCACGGAGCCAGGCCGTTCTGTCATCGCCGACGGCCGCGCCAGTGGTGGCACCAGCACTTACCGCGGTGAGGCAGCTGCCCTGGCGGAGGACGAGGAAGCCGGCACCCATGTAGCGTCCCCGGTCATCTCGGTACGGCCTTCTATCCCTTATCGTCAGTGTCTTCCGGTGCGTCCGGGTCCCAGAAGGGGCGCAGTCCCTGGCCGGGGCCGCTTGCCTTGATGTTGAACAGGTAGCGGCCCAGGAAGTTGATGTGCCGGTCCTTGAGCGAGGACAGGCCCTCGTCCTTGATGTCGTGGCCCTCGGCGCGCAGCGGGGCGACGGCCACGAGGTCCGCGACGAGGACGTCGCCCGCCTGTCCCCGTTCGTACCGCACCACGTCAACATGCTGGGCCGGTACTCCTTCAAGCTCCCCGACCTGCCCGGCGGGCTCCGAGCCCTCCGTGACCCGGACGCCGCCGACGAGTAGCGAGGCGCGGCAGGCGCGTCCGGCCGCGCCCGCCGCTCATGCCGTCGTGGAAGGCTCGTGTAATTGGCTACCAACTTGGGTTGGCTTATGCGTTGGTCGTCTCGACGCGGGCGGCTCGGGCGCGGACCACGAAGGGCCGGGAGAAGACAGTGATGGCGACGGAGATTGCGGCCACAGCAGTGATGGCCGTGCCGGGGGTGAAGTGCTGGGCAACGCCGCCGGCGGTCGCGGCTCCGATACCCTGCCACGTCATCCGGCCGACGGACTCGACTCCCTGGACCTGGCCACGGACCGGATCGGGGGTCAACGCGAGAAGCTGCTCCTGGAGCGGCAGGGTGGCGGCGAACCCGGCACTGGCGATGAACACCGCGGCTGTCGCCACCAGCACGGGCGGGTGGATGGCGAACAGTAGGTAAGGGATTGCGAGCAGCAGTCGCAGGGCGAATGCGTAGCGGCGTCGCTGCTCGGCGGTGAGCAGTCGCCCGACAGTCAGGTCACCGAGGAGCATGCCTGCTGATCCGGCGGCCAGGAAGACGCCGGCGTGATGTGGGGCGTAGGAGATGAACAGAGCCTCGCAGCCGACGATCAGGCCGTTGGGGACCCACAGGTTCAACAGCAGAGTGCGCTGGCCGGAGTGGGAGAAGAGCGCGATGTTCGTTGTCCAGGTCTGGCGCAGCCCAGGGCGAGGGGTCAGACGGATCGAGCGTTCCCGGACAGTCACAGCCACAATGATCAATCCCACTCCGGTCAGGGCCGTCGCGGCGACGAAGACCTCTTGCGGGCTCAGGTACCGCAGAAGTACGGCGCCGATGGCGTAGCCGAGGATGGCCATACCGCCTGAGGTGATGTTCATCAGCGAACGTGCCAGTGCATACGTGGAGGTCGGCACCACCTCGGCGAGCAGCCCCATCCGCGTTCCGGTTCCCAGGGACTGGAAGAACCCCAGCACAAGGAGCAGACCGAACCGGGCAGCGAGCGGCAGCCCCGGAACCGCCTGTGCAGCAACGCCCACGAGCGAGACGCACTGGAGCGCGACGAGGGTTCGGCGAGGGCGGCTTCCGTCCGCGACCGACATCAGCGTCAACGCACCGAGCACCGTTGCGAGCGTGGCGCCGTACATGCTCACGGCTGTCAGGAACGGGGACTGGGTCTGATGGTTGACCAGCGTGCCGAGGGCAAAGCCCGACAAGGTGCTCGCGGCGACCGTCAGTGTGAAGCTGGCATACAACCCGGCGAACTCACGGTTGCGGAGCAGGCCACGGTAGCTGGTGGTGGGAAGCGCGCTGGACGCAGATGTGTCAGAAGGCATGAAAAAAGCCTCCGGACACACCCGTTGGGGCGCCGAAGGCCAACACGTCCATTCTAGCAGTTGGCCCAGTCCCGCCCACGGCCCGCCATTATCAGACCGTTGGCGGCATGGACGCGGATACGGGTACGCATCGGCCACGGCAGCACCGCACGCTCACCGGTGGCTGTCGCCGGGGGCGAGCAAGCTGGTGAGCTCGGCGATGGCTCCGGGGACGGTTTGAATTAGCGGTGGATGTTCTCCGGCTTCTCGTGCCGCGACTTCGCCATCAGCATCAGCAGCGACGCGGCCTGTTCGCCGAGATGGGTCAGGGCGGTGTGGTTTGTGTCCGCAGAGGCCGTGTGCAGTCGGAGTCGTGATTGGAAATGCGAGTTTTGACGCCGCGTTCGTGACGATGGGGGCAGTGCGTGTTGCATTCCGGCTTCGCTGGTGTGATGCAGTTCACTGTGTTGATCGCGGGTGAGTGGGCGGGACGCCGTTGCGGGAGCCCCGCGCCCTCGGTCAGCTCCAGATCATGCAGATCCGGCGTGCGAAGTTGACGTATCCGATGCGCTGGAAGGCGTTCGCCATGGGGGTGTTGCCGAGATCCGTGGCTGCCCGGATGCGGGGGACATCCTGCGCGCTGAGGATCCGGGTGCCTTCGGCAAGGATCTCGTCGATGTAGCCGTTGCCCCGGTGTTCGGGGAGTACGGCGAGGTAGCCGATGACGGGGTTGTAGTCGTTGCGGGCCGGGGTGACGAACCCCACCGGCTCGCCGTCCGGCAGTGTCGCGATCCGCCACCAGTCCTGCGGGCTCCGGAAGTGCGCGAGTTCCTCCTCATAGTGCCTGGCCGCCGCTTCGCGTGGGGACATCCGGGTCAGGTCGTCCCTGCTGTGCGCGTCCAGCGTTCCGTCCAGGACCCGAGTCATCAGGGCGAGGATTTCCTCGGTGTCGCGGACCGGCCGGAACGCCAGGCGCCCCCTCCGCTCGGGGAGTGGCGTCCCGGGACGCCACTCCAGAAGCAGCCGTTCGACGAACTGCCGGGCGCCGGTCCGTTCTAGGGCGAGCATGCGGTCCTCGACGATGCGCCCGGTCACTCCGCCCTCGCGCCAATCGGGTGGGACGGCCCGGTTGTACTCGGGTGGACGCGCGCCGGCTGGAACCACTGCGGCCGTGGCAGCCCGCAGCAGCCGCACGCCGATGTCCACGCGATCGCGATCCGCGCTGCTGTCGTCGATGTCGAAAATATCCAAAAGGAACGGTGTGTCGTCACCGATCCGACCCCACCATGCGACCCTGGCCAGTAGGCGCTCGCCGCGAAGGGCGACCCACATCCATTCCGGACGTCGGCGGCCGGCGGCAAGGTCGTCCGCCAATTCCCCGTTGAGGGTGTAAGGCAGTTGGGAGAAGAGGTCGAGTTCTTCGCGTCCGCTGATCGGACGCATGGTCAGGTCCTTCTGTTTCAGAGTCAAAGCACGCTCCGGTGGAGGCGCCCGTCCGCTCCGAGGTCAGATGTGGTCCGCACCCCGGGAGGACACAAGCGCGGTGATCATGGCGATCATGGGCTTATCCCTCCTTTCGCTGTCGTGGCCCCTCACCCTCATGGTGGGGATTCCGCCGTAACGTCTAGCCAATCGCCGCCCCTGTCCGCAAACCCTTTTCGATCACCCTGTCCGACCGACCAGCGCAACGGCCTTTTGTCGGTGCAGCGGCGACGTCCGCGGCACGGTGTTGTCCCCGGCGGTGGGCTTGCGATTGCCCTTCGGATACCGGCTCATTCCGGCGGCAGCGACCGGCCGCCACGACGCTTGGGCACCACCGCAGGAACCGGCGCGGCGTCGCCGACAGCAGTCTGGGTGACGTCCTCCTCGCCGGGGCGGGTCACCGTCTGCGGTTCCGGGATCAGCAGGTCGCCGATCTCGCAGTCGAGCACGACGCAGATGACGTCCAAGTCCCCCAGTTTGAGAGACCGGCTGGCCGTACCACAGCCCGGACATCTTCCCGGCCGAGACCACCAGGCCGTGCTCGGCCAGGCCGCTGGAGTTCCGGGCCGCTTCTCGGATGCTGTAGCCCTGCTCCATGAGCTGGAAGTATGCGGCCCGCTCCTGGGTCAACCTCCGGGGCCCCTGCGGCTTCCGGTTCTCACGGATCTCGAAGTCCATCGCACCCCTTGAACTGGGGTGTTGCGACAACCACTAGAATTGAAGGAAGCCGGGGGCTTTGGGGATGTTCGCGGCTATGCGTTGCGGGATGCGTCCTGCTTCACGTTCCCGAGGAAGGCGCTCCAGGCGGCGGCGGTGAAGGCGAGGGTGCCGGCCCGGCGGTCCTTGGTGTCGCGCAGGTCCAGACCGGCTTCCGACCGGCGGGCTTCGACGCACTCGCCGTTCTGTCCGCTGTAGGAACTCTTGAACCATTCGACGCGGTGAGACGGCATGAGGTGTTCTTCCTTAGGCGTTTTTCAGCTCGTTGACGATCTCAACGATCAGAGCCTCCGACTTCAGCGCGCTCAGCGCAGTTGCCCGAAGATGATCGAAGGCGCCTCCCAGCCGGACCGTGTCCTCCCGAGTCTCCAGGTAGGCATGGCTCGCGAAGTTCTCCAGCAGGACCACCTCCAGCTCCGCCGGAGGTGGAAAGCTGTAGATCAAGAAGGGGTACGGTCCGCCCTGGCAAGCTCCCGCTGTGAAGGGTAGTACCTGCAACGTTACGTTCGGAAGCTGTGCCACCTCCACGAGGTGCAGCAACTGTTCGCGCAACACCCCGACGCCACCCACCTGTTGCCGCAGCGCCGCCTCTCCCAGGACCATCCACACCTTGAGCGGTGCCGGATCCGAGCGAGTGAGCGCCTTCTGCCGCTCCAGACGCACCCGCAGCTTGGTCTCCTGAGACTCGTCCAACGTCCCCGGCGAACCGCCTTGAATGACAGCTGTCGCGTAACTCCTGGTCTGGAACAGCCCTGGAACGATGGCCGGTTGGAAGCCTCGGCACTCGTACACCTCATCCTCCAAGCCGACGAGGTCCAGGAAGTCCTGAGGAAGCCGGTCTTCGAGTACACGCCACCAGCGCTGACGCCGACTCTCACGAGCGAGGGCAAGCCAACCCTCGCGCTCCGCCGCATCTTTGACCCCGTAGAGATCGAGTAGTACGCGGAGATCGAGTTGCCGTATCCCGCTTCGACCTGACTCGATGCGGCTGACCTTCGCTGCATGGCAGCTGAGCTGTTCGGCAGCGTCCTCCAGGTACAGGCCGTTGTCCTCGCGAAGTCGCCGAAGATTTGCACCCAGGACCCGACGGCGCACGGTCGGCCTCTGTTCGACGGTCACAACCGCCCCCTCAACTCAACACGCTGCTTGCAGTGACCACAACGATACTCAGTGACACCGGAATCGCAATCGAACATTCCTGTCTCACTTGCAAGTTGACTCAACTGCGGGCACGCTACCGATAGTTACGAGTGAGGCACATTCCGCACTCGACGCGGTCGGTGAGCATCACGCCAAACCGCCATCCAGCCACGCGCCTTGAGGGGGCACCCCTGTGTCCGTATCCGGAGAATCACCCACGGCCATGTCCGTCGCCAGCGCCGAAGCCCACCAACTCTTCCCCCGCCACCGCAGAAGCGCCGGCCGGGCCAGGGCTGCCCTCAGGCAGCAACTCATCGAGTGGAAGATCGCCGAAGAGCCTGCCGAGACAGCAGTGCTGCTGCTCTCCGATCTCGTCACCAACGCCGTCGAGCACGGCCGGGTCTCGCCCGGCCGGGAGATCGGAACGCGATTCGCGCTCTACGACGGCACGTTGCGTGTGGAGGTGGCCGATGCGAACGACGACCTCCCGAAGCCGCGCCCGGCCGGAATCGACGACGAGGACGGCCGCGGCTTGGCACTGGTGATCGCCCTCGCCGATCGGTGGGGGACGTGCCCACGTAGGAACGGGATCGGAAAGGCGGTCTGGGTGGAGCTCAAACTCTCCAGCGAAGGCGCCTGCTGATCGGTCGGAAGCGGATCGCCGGCTCAGACCAGCCGTCGCGCCGTCGCCCAGCGGGTCAGCTCGTGCCGGTTGGACAGCTGGAGCTTGCGCAGCACCGCCGAGACATGCGACTCGACGGTCTTCACCGAGATGAACAGTTGCTTGGCGATTTCCTTGTACGCATAGCCGCGGGCGATCAGCCGCAGCACCTCGCGCTCACGCTGGGTGAGCCGGTCCAGGTCCTCGTCGACCGGCGGCGCGTCCGTGGAGGCGAAGGCGTCGAGGACGAAGCCGGCCAGCCGGGGCGAGAACACCGCGTCGCCGTCCTGGACCCGGAAGACCGAGTCGACCAGGTCGGTGCCGGTGATGGTCTTGGTGACATAGCCGCGGGCGCCACCGCGGATGACGCCGATGACGTCCTCGGCGGCATCCGAGACGGACAGTGCCAGGAACCGCACCGGGTTCTCGGCGCCCATCAGCGGGGTGCAGCGGCGCAGCACCTCGACGCCGCCGCCGCCGGGCAGATGGACGTCGAGGAGGACGACCTCGGGGCGGGTCGCCGTGATGACGGTGACCGCCTGGTCGACGTCGGCGGCCTCGCCGACCACCTCGACGCCCGTCTCCTCGGTGCGCCCGATCTCGGCCTGGACGCCGGTGCGGAACATCCGGTGGTCGTCGACGAGCACGACCCGCACCCGGCGCTCCGGGCCCCCGCCCGCCTCAGTGGTCTTGGTCATCGCTCGCCCTCTCCATCTCCAGCTCGACTTCCGTGCCCCCGCCGGGCACCGAACGCAGCCGCGCCGTACCTCCGTTGCGCTGCATCCGGCCGATGATTGATTCTCGTACGCCCATTCTGTCCCCCGGCACGGAATCCAGGTCGAATCCCGGCCCCCGGTCGCGCACCGAGACGAAGACCGTGCGGCCCTCGACCTCCGCGAAGACCTGCACGGCCCCGCCGTCGCCACCGTACTTGGCGGCATTGACCATCGCCTCGCGCGCGGCCTGCATCTGCGCGGCCAGCTTCTCGTCCAGCGGGCAGTCGCCGACGACGACGACCTCCAGCGGGACGCCGTGCTTGTCCTCGACCTCGGCCGCGGCGCGCTTGACCGCCTCGGCGAGGGTCTCGGGTTCGTCGTCCTCGTCCTTGCCGGTGCCCTCGGGGTTGTACAGCCAGTTGCGCAGTTCGCGTTCCTGGGCGCGGGCCAGTCTGCGGACCTCGCCCGCGTCGTCCGCGTGGCGCTGAATCAGGGTGAGGGTGTGCAGCACCGAGTCGTGGACATGGGCGGCGACCTCGGCACGCTCCTGCGCCCTGATGCGCATGGTGCGTTCCTCGGAGAGGTCCTGGGTCATGCGTACGAGGTAGGGGCCGGCCAGCAGCGCGATGCCGGTGAGGACGGCGATCGCGGCGGTCAGGACGTTGCCGAGCTGGGCCGCGGAACCGCGTACCACCATGAAGACGGCCAGGCCCAGGCCGACCAGGGCGACCCCGGCCAGCCCCCGGGCCAGATGCAGGACCCGGCGGCGGTTGCCGACCTCCATCCAGCGGGCGCGCCGGGCGTTGTCGGCCTGCCGCCACACCAGGACGGAACCTGCGCCGATCAGCAGCGTGGGCCAGATGTAGCGGTCGGCCTCGCTGCCCATGTCGACGTTGCTGATGAAGCTCACCGCGCCGATGATCAGCGCGATGAGGGCGAAGACCTGACCCTTGTCGGGTTTACGGAGCCGGCGTCTGCCGTCCGGGGCGGTCTCGAAGACGGAGCGCGGCGCCTCCACGCCGCCGACGCCGAGCGGGACCACGATCCAGAACACGGCATAGAGCAGCGCGCCGAGACCATCGGCGAAGAACAGGCCGACGAAGAGGAAACGCACCCAGACGACGGGCAGCCCGAGATGTCCGGCGAGACCGCGCGCGACGCCGCCGAGCAGCCGTCCGTCGGCGCTGCGGTACAGCTTGCGCAGCGGAGGCTCCTCCGGGTCGGTGCTGAGGGAGCTTGCGGCTCGGGGCATGGCGGCTGGCATGACCCGATCGTCACATGTCCGTACGGGCGACGGCATCAGGGTCCGCCCCCGACCGGACCCTGAGAGTCCGCGTGGGCGCCGCCCCAAGGGCCGCGGGCCCGGTACCGGCTTGCCTCCCCCAGGGGAACGCCGCGCCAATATCAGGGATCGGCCAGGGTCGGCGCGGGTCCCGGACAGGCGCTCGGCCCGTCACCATGGAGCCATGACCGTTCCCCAGGGCACCTCCCCCGGTGTCGCACCGCCCCCCGAGCCGGGACCCCAGCTGCGGCGCAGCCAGCGGCACAAGGTCGTGGCCGGGGTGTGCGGCGGGCTCGGCCGGTACTGCGACGTCGATCCGGTTATCTTCCGGATCGTGCTCGGTGTGCTGTCCGTCACCGGCGGCATCGGGCTGATCTTCTACGGCTTCGCCTGGCTGCTGATCCCCCTGGACGGCGAGGACGAGAACGAGGCGCGCAGGCTGCTGTCCGGCCGCGTCGAGGGGGCGTCGCTGATCGCGGCGCTGCTCGCGCTGATCGGCTGCGGGCTGTTCCTCTCCATGCTGGGCAACGGCGGCACGCTGGCGTTCTCCGCGATGCTGTCGCTCGCGGTCGTCGGCTTCGCCGTCTGGACGCAGAACCGCAGGACGGCGGCGCCCGCGGACCCGCTCCATCCGGCGACCGCGCAGGCGGTGGCGGACGCGCCGCCCGAGGTGAAGGCTCCGCCGTCGCCGGGCGGCCCGTCGTGGTGGCGGGATCCGATCATCAAGGACGGCACCTCGGGGCCGCTGGGTCCCGGCTATCTGTGGGGTCCGGCCGATGAGGGGCTCGACGGCTGGGCGGTACGCCCTCGGGGGGCGACGCCCCAGGACCCGTTCCGCGCGCCCCGGCAGGAGGCCGGCACCAGGGGCCCGACCTCGATCGGTGGTCTTGTGTTCCTGTTCGCGCTGATCGCGGGCGGTCTGGGCATGGGGCTGAGCTGGGACTCCCAGCCGTTCGGTACGAGTCTGCAGATCGGTCTGGCCGGTGCGCTGGCGGTGTTCGGGCTCGGGATGCTGGTCAGCGCATTCCTCGGGCGGACCGGGTTCGGCACGGTCATGCTGTCGATGATCACGGCGGCCCTGCTGGCGGGCTCGTCCGTACTGCCGAAGGACATCACCACCCAGTGGGTGCACGAGAGCTGGCAGCCGGCCTCGGTGGCGGCGGTCCGGCCGCACTACGAACTGGGGTCCGGGGTGGCACGGCTGGACCTCACCGAGATCACGGTCCCCCGGGGCGACACCGTCCGTACGGAGGTGAACGTCGGGGCGGGCCGCGCGGTCGTCGTCGTACCTGAGGCGGTGACGGTGAAGGTGGACGCACGGGCGGGCCTCGGCGACATCAGGCTGCCGGTCAGCCGGCCGAGCGATGCGCAGGCCGGCCCGCCCGGCGATGTGAACATCACCCCCTCGCAGCAGGAGCGCAGAACGCTTCCGCCGCCCCCGGGCAGCGAACCGGCCGGAACGGTCGAGCTCACTCTCGAAGTCGGCATCGGACAGGTGGAGGTCACCCGTGCTGCGTCATGAGATCCGTCCGGGGCGGGCGGTGGCGGGTGTGGTCATGCTCGTTCTGGCAGCGGGATACGCGGCGGACGCCGCGGGGGCCTGGGACGCCACGTGGGTCTTCTTCTTCCCGCTGTTCTTCGGCGGCCTCTGGCTGGCCGCCACCACGACCTGGGTGAACTACATGATCCGTCGCCGTCGTGATGCGAGAAGGGCGTCCGCGGAGAACGCCGTGGCCCCGCCGAGCAGCAGCGGCAGCCAGGCCATGAGGTAGGCCAGGCGTTGCCGTACCGCTCTTGTAGGGTCATGCCTCATGAAGCCGGTACGGGTCCTGATCGCCCTGCGGATCAGCAACGAGACAGACGCATCCACCTCCCTGGAGAGGCAGCTACAGGACTGCCGACAGCACATCGCAGAGAGGGCGCATCTGGGATGGGCGGAAGTCGGCGTTGCCAAAGACGCCCACATTTCGGCAACCAAAACACCGCCGCTCAAGAGACCTGATCTCGGAGAGTGGCTGAATAATCGAGCCCCTGAATTCGACCTAATTCTGTTCTGGAAGATGGACAGATTCGTTCGCAAGGTCGAAGACATGCAAGATATGATCCGGTGGGCAGAACAGCACGGCGGAAAGTCTCTGGCATCCGTAAAGGAACCGGTACTCGACATGGTCGGCCCTTTCCGACATGTCATCATCGATCTGTTTGCAGCCATCGCCCAGATGGAAGCTCAGAACATCAGTATCCGCGTCAAGAGCTTTCAGAAGTACGCCAAGACCAAGAATGTCTGGGCCAAGGGTAATCCTCCCTACGGGTACGAGACCTACCGGGGAGAAGACGGGGCAATGTATCTCCGCATCCGGGAGTCTCAGGCCAAGGTGATCCGGGAAATGCACCGACGAGTCATGGCCGGGCAGGCATACTCAGAGATCGCCGATAGCTTCAACAAGGAAGGTATTCCCTCCCCCGGAGCGGACCGAATGTCCGACCGGCGGAAAGAAATGGGAGCACAGCAACCCGTATGGCGACCTCGCTCCATCACTTCCATTCTCCAGTCAGAAACTATCCTCGGATGGAAGTGCGAGGAAATTAAGGTTCCCGGAAAGAAGTATGGCCGAGCACAGCCGATTCTTACGGCTGAGGGAAAAATCAGGATGGCCGACTCGATCCTGTCCGATGAAGAGTGGGGGAAGCTCCAGGAGGAAATGCAAAACCGCCCTAGCTCCGCTCGCCGCACCACAAAGAACACGACGGCCTATCGAGGAGTAGTACTGTGCGGGGGTTGCGGCCGTAACCTCTACCTCTTCAATCCGGAAAGGCAACAAGGAAAGCCGGTCTATCGCTGCAACGCTGCGGCTAACAGGAAATCCTGCGGCAAGGGCTACGCATTCCGCGCCGAGAAGGTACAGGAGATCGTAGAGACAATGATCGTCGGAGTAGTCGGAGACTTCCCCATGTTCGAGAGGATCTACGTAAAGGGCTCTAGCAACTCCCAGAGGCTCCAGGAGATCGAGACCTACGTCCAGGAGCTACAGCAGTCTGTTAGGCCGGGAGGCAGGAACTCGGCCGGTTTCGCCAAGAAGTCCACAGAAGATGAGATTGCAGCCCTCTTCGAAGAGCACGACTCTCTGTCAGCCGAGGGGGACAAGCCGGACCGTTACGAGTTCCGGGAAACCGGGGAAACATTCCGACACATGTGGGAGCGGAACAAGAACAATGAGGCCGAGAGGACACGGCATCTACTGAAAGCCGGTATCAGCATCCGGCTAAATCCTCTCGTAAAGGGAGTATCGAACACTCTCGACTTCGGCGCAGAGGCAGACCTAGGCAATCTGAGTGAACCGTTCACGGTTCACTGACGCGATCCGCCCTGCATGGGCACGGCGGGAATACAGAGATAGCCCCCGGCAGTCGAATTGCCGGGGTTTTCTCATACCTGGGGATCGTTCTAGTACACGGCAAAAGCGCCTGCTTCCCAAAAGGGCATCCCTTCAAGGGGGATGCCTCTAGAGAGGCTAGTTACTCACTGCGCTGCCTTAGCTTCTTCAAACAGAAGAAGGCCCCGGCTCTAGTGGCCGGGGCTCTCTCATGTCCTCACAGAGTAAATGCAGCTCAGCGACGATCCCGCCGTCCGGCACATGCCGGATGGTGTGTTCGATGAACTTGAAGACGGCGCGGCTAGTCATGGCGGTGGTTCCTGATTTCTCGGCTTGTCTCGTAAGCCTTGGTCATGTCTTTGCGGCTGAGTGCGGCCTTACGTTCCCTGGCCAGCGCCATGCAGATCTTGCAGCCGTTGACCGGCGTACCTTCCAACAACCATGGGTCCAAGGGGAGATCGATAGGGGGAGTCGAGTACCGGGTGGGTTCGGTCATGGCTCGACCATGGCGCCCCCTGGGGGACGTATCTCCCCACTGAGCAGGGACAGTTGGGCCGTGGGGGTCTAGGGTTTGGAGAAGGCCCAAACGTCTACGCCAGGGGGGTTGACTTGAACGCAGCTCTACGTTCGGCCATGGAGGGCGCGAACCTGTCTCCCAGGCAATTGGCATACCGAGTGGGGGTATCTCCGAAGCAGGTGGAACGATGGCTCTCGAACGGAGATCTGACACCGCACGCGAGAAACCGCACTGACGCTGCCCGCACCCTGGGAGTGAATGAAGAAATGTTGTGGCCCTCGGTCGTAAAGGAACGAATCAAGACCGGCACTGACCGGGAGATCGTTCACAGCTACCCTTACCGATCCGCATGCCCATCGACTGTGTGGGCTGACTTGGTCCAGTCGGCACAGTGTGAGATCACCCTGTGTGGCTTCACGAACTACTTTTTCTGGACTCAACTCCCCAACTTTTCAGGACTGTTGAAGGAGAAGGCTGCGGCCGGTTGCCGCATCCGGTTCCTCCTGGGCGACCCCGATGGGGAGGTGACTCGACAGCGGGAGGTCATCGAGGACGTACCCCTGACTGTCTCCACCCGCATCCGGATGACCCTGGGGGAACTAGGCAAGCTTGGCCCCCTGGAGGGCCTGGAGGCCCGCTACAGCGCCGCAGAGGACTCGGTGAACCATGTCAGCCTCTCTGTCTTCCGATTCGACTCAGAAGCCCTGGTGACGCCCCACCTGGCCCGACTGGTTGGCCATGACTCCCCGCTACTGCACCTGCGCCGACAGGGGGACGGCGGCATGTTCGACAGGTTCGCCGAGCATGCAGAGGAGCTGTGGTCCAGGGGGGTTCCTGTCTCTCTCGGGTCTTGATGCCGGTGTGACGCCGGACTAACGAAGACTCCCCCGCCTACGCCCCCTGAGCAGGGCATCTACCGAGAACATGGGTGCCCCTGCCAGCACGATCGGCACCCAGCAAAACAGGTACGCTAGGTCGTTGCCGAGGTAGTACGGCTCGACCTGCCAGCTCACGGTCAGCCACAGGCTCAGCGAGATCAGCGCCCCGCCGAGCGCGGCGAGCCGTGCCCACAGCCCGATGAGGGTGCCGATGCCGACGGCGAGTTCACCGAAGGCGATGGCGTACCCGAAGGCGACGGGGCTCCTCAGCGCGAGGTCGACGAGGGCCGGGATCGCGGACGAGTCGCGTACCGCGTGCAACGTCTCGCCGATGGAGCCGGCGCCGCTCGCGTGGAAGAAGGAACTGTCCGTCAGCTTGTCGAGCCCCGCGTAGATGAAGGTGACACCGAGAAAGAGCCGCAGGGGCAGGAGGGCATGCTCCCGCGCCAGCTCCTTGAGCCCTCTCGGCTCACCGAGACCGCGTACGTTCGTGCCGTAACCCCGAATGTCCTGCATGTGGCTGCGCCGCCTTCCGTAGACCCGTCAACAGACCATACGTACGTCGGGAACGCGCGGCTCGCCCGGTGAGGCATCCGATCGGCCGGTATCCGTCACCCCGCGGCGGGGCACGGGTTGCGGCAGTCAGTCCGTCACATCGATCTCGACACGGTTCGTCTCCACCCCGGCAGCGGTCACGACCTGCACCTCCACCAGCCCCGGTTCCACCTCCACCGGTACCGGCACGGTGAGCACGCCATCGGTCGGGTTGGCGAAGCCGCCGGGCACCGGGATCAGCGGCACATGCACATGCACCCGGCCGATCCGGACGACCATGCGGGTCAGCCGGTCCGGCGCCCCGGCACCGGGCGGCACGAAGCCCGCACCGCGGATCTCGATGTCGTCGCCGGTACGGATCGGCGCGTCCAGATCCCCGGCCTCCCGGGCCCGGACCACCGAGAGCACCACCGGACGCCCGCCCTCCGTGTACTTCCCCGCGAAGTACGCGAGCGCCGAGACAGTGACCAGCAGCGCAAGCCCCCACGGCAGGTCGGGCAGTTGCTCGGGCCTGCGGCCCAGCCGGACCGCGGCGAACAGTACGGCGACGGTGCTCACCAGCACGTACTGCACATCCGTGAAGCTGCCCCGCCCGGAGTCGTCGGTGAGCAGATCGGCGGCGCGCGGCCGGTCGGCCCGCAGCTTCTGCAGCCGCCCGGACAGGGCCCGTACGGCCACCACCCGGCGTACGACCACGGCGACGGCGCACACCAGCGCAAGCACGGTCACCATTCCCGCGCCCCTGGCCAGATCCAGCCCCTCGATCAGTTCGTCGCGCTCGGCGTGCCCCGAGGCACCCGCCAGCTGGAGGGCCAGCACGAGCACGGAGAAGACCGCCAGCAGCACCCAGGACGCGGCGACCGCCCGGGAGGTGGAGAGCCGGTTGTCCTCGCCGATCACCGGGGCGAGGAGGCCGCCGCGGGCCCGGTGGACATGGGCGGCGCAGGTGAGCAGGCCCGCGGTGACGAGTCCGGCGACCAGTCCCGCCGTACGGGCGTTGGTCCAGCCCGCGCCGATGGCGGTGGCGGTCTCGGCGACGACGAGCACGGCGAAGCTCCCCCACACCGCGATCAGGGTGCGCCGCCACACCCGGTACAGCCAGACATCGCCCGCTTCCCGGCCCCGTTCGGCGACGGTCCTTGCCGACTGGGTCAGCTCGTCCGAGACCCACTGGCGGGTCGCGGAGGCGGACCGGGCGACCCCGGGCGGCAGCCCCTGACCTGCGGCGAGTTCGTCCCGCTTGGCCAGGAAGGCGGCCACCGCGCGCCGGTGGCCCTCGCGCGCCCCGTGCGGGCAGTCGCCGCACGTGCAGCCGCCGCCGTGCTTGCTGCTCGCCCTCGCCTCGTCCAACGCCACGGAGAACGCCGCCCTTTCAAGCCCCGGTCCAGCCAACTCGACAGTGATTGCTGCGAATTGTGCCGTACGGACGGGCTCGGGACCGCATCGGGGCGGCCCGTCGGCGCGTATCGTCAGAATGTGCGACTGATCCGGCGCCACAGTGGCTGATAGTTGATCCAGGCCACCAGGTCGCTGCCGAGCTGCTCACGGGTGGTGACCGCGTCCCGGTGCTCGATCAGCACCGGCTTTCCGGCTGCCCGCGCGGCCAGCTGCACCTGGCAGGAGCGCTCAAGCGCGATGAACCACCAAGCGGCCGCGTCCACCGAGTCACCGACGGTCAGAAGCCCGTGGTTGCGCAGCACGATCGCCTTGCGCCCGCCGAGCGCGGCGGCGATCCGGCACCCCTCCTCCTCGTCCACGACGACCCCGGTGTACGCGTCGTACAGGACATGGTCCTCGTAGAAGGCGCAGGACTCCTGGGTGATCGGTTCGATGAGCTCGCCGAGCGCGGACAGAGCCCGGCCGTGCATGGAGTGGGTGTGCGCGACGGCGACGACGTCCGGGCGGGCCCGGTGCACCTGCGCATGGACGGCGAACGCCGCCTGATTGACGTGGTGCCGACCCTCGACGACCTGTCCCTCCCCGTTGACCAGGATCAGCTCGTCCGGCGCGAGCCCGTCGAACGGGGCCCCGAAGGGGTTGACCCAGAAGCAGTCGGTGAACTCCGGGTCCCGCGCGGTGATGTGGCCG
Source organism: Streptomyces sp. NPDC018000 (assembly GCF_044328025.1). NCBI lineage: Bacteria > Bacillati > Actinomycetota > Actinomycetes > Kitasatosporales > Streptomycetaceae > Streptomyces > Streptomyces sp. NPDC018000. The sequence continues at coordinate 266,478 of NZ_JBIRGM010000001.1, read as the reverse complement.
GAAACGCCGTCCTCGTACCCGTACTCCCCGAACAGCCTGAGCGCCCCGGCCAGCCGCTCCTTGCGGTACGCGCGTTCCTCGTCGACCGACTGATGGACGGGCGGCATCACGAACTGCAGCTGTTCCACGGGTATCGGTGTGGGCTCGGGCATGGTGACTCCTCAGGGCTACCAGGGCATCCGGCTCGGAAGGTACCGCTGGTCACCACAGGTGGCCAGAGCGATCACATACCGATTCACGCACCGGTCCGGGTACGGGTCCGGGGGCCCTTTCAGGCGCTGAGCACGAGGTAGGCCAGGCCGAGCGTTCCCCGGTAGCCCCCGTAGTAGCCGGTGCGCCGCTCGTCGACCGCCGCGACGACACCGTCGTGCAGCGGATGCCCGGGGTTGGCCAGCGCCCACCGCTCGCCCCGTCCGATGTTGGCGTTCGCTTCGAAGAGGTCCCATTCGCGCTGGTCGGCGACGGTCACCTGGAGTGGCCGCAGCCCCGCGGCCTCGGCCTGCCAATTTTTACGGGCGGCGGCGGTTGATCGCAGTGAGGTCGATCTCGATGGGGAAGGGCACGTCCAGCTTCAGCCTGTTGTGGTGGATGCCGGTGGCCACGTAGGCCCTGAGCGCGGGATCGAGTTCGTAGACGTACACGACCGGCAGGCCCTCGTTCTGCTCCACCCGCCAGAAGTACCGCACGCCTGCGGCGGCGTACTTGCGGGGCTTGACCTCACGGTCTCTGTCTTCCGATTCCTCAGAGACGACCTCCACGGCCAGAATGACGTCCTCCGGCCGGAGCCACGTATCTTTTGGACCGGTATCGGCCCCGAGAGGCACCACGAGCACGTCCGGCTCAGGTCGGTTCCGCTTGTTCAGCCTGATGCTGAATTCCCGGAAGACATCGAGATCATCCGGGGCCTGGTCAAGAAGTGCGTTTTCCAGCAGACGCATGGTTCGCATATGAAACTTGGTCTGCGGACTCATGAAAACGAGGCTCCCGTCGATCAACTCCGTGCGCCTTGGCAGGTTCGGCAGCCGGTCGAGGTCGTCAGCCGTCCAGCCGCCGGGCGGGGGGACCGGATAGTTGTACTTCTCGTCCAACTCGAACTCGGGTGCGGCACTCATGATTGCTCCCATGCGAGTGAGTCTCGTCTCTTGAGCCAGCGTACCCAGCGGATACGGCAATGCCGCCACTCAAACGAATGAGCGGCGGCATCGGCATGGCACCTGCGGGGAGGGCTACTCCCACTCGATGGTGCCCGGCGGCTTGCTCGTCACGTCGAGCACGACGCGGTTGACGTCGGCGACCTCGTTGGTGATGCGGGTCGAGATCCTGGCGAGCGTCTCGTACGGCAGACGCGACCAGTCGGCCGTCATGGCGTCCTCGGAGGAGACCGGGCGCAGCACGATCGGGTGGCCGTAGGTACGGCCGTCGCCCTGGACGCCGACCGAGCGGACATCGGCGAGCAGGACCACCGGGCACTGCCAGATGTCGCGGTCCAGACCGGCCGCGGTCAGCTCCTCGCGGGCGATGGCGTCGGCCTCGCGCAGCAGGTCGAGCCGCTCCTTGGTGACCTCGCCGACGATACGGATGCCGAGGCCGGGGCCGGGGAACGGCTGGCGCTGGACGATCTCGTCGGGCAGGCCGAGCTCCTGGCCGACCATCCGGACCTCGTCCTTGAACAGCTGGCGCAGCGGCTCGACGAGCTGGAACTCGATGTCGTCGGGGAGACCGCCGACATTGTGGTGGGACTTGATGTTGGCGGTGCCGGTGCCGCCGCCGGACTCGACGACGTCCGGGTAGAGCGTGCCCTGGACGAGGAACGCGACGTCCTCGCCGGCCGCGCCCGCCTCGGCGACGAGCTCGGCCTGGGCCTGCTCGAAGACACGGATGAACTCGCGGCCGATGATCTTCCGCTTCTGCTCGGGGTCGGAGACCCCGGCCAGCGCGTCGAGGAAGCGCTGCTCGGCGTCGACGACCTTCAGCTGGACGCCGGTGGAGGCGACGAAGTCCTTCTCGACCTGCTCGCTCTCGCCCTTGCGCATCAGACCGTGGTCGACGTACACGCAGGTCAGCTGGGAGCCGATGGCCTTCTGCACGAGGGCTGCGGCGACTGCGGAGTCCACACCGCCGGACAGGCCGCAGATGGCGCGCTTGGTACCGACCTGCTCGCGGATCAGCGCGATCTGCTCCTCGACCACATTGGTCGTGGTCCAGGTCGGCTCGATGCCCGCGCCGCGGTAGAGGAAGTGCTCCAGGACCTGCTGACCGTGCGTGGAGTGCAGGACCTCGGGGTGGTACTGGACGCCGTAGAGCTTCTTCTCGTCGTTCTCGAAGGCGGCGACCGGTACGACGTCCGTGGACGCGGTGACGGTGAAGCCCTCGGGTGCGGCGGAGCAGGCGTCGCCGTGCGACATCCAGACCGACTGCTCGGCGGGGGTGCCCTCGAAGAGCGTGGAGCCGGTCTTGGTGACGGTGAGCGGGGTGCGGCCGTACTCACGGGCACCGTTGTCGTCGACGGTGCCGCCGAGCGTGGTGGCCATCAGCTGGAAGCCGTAGCACATGCCGAAGACGGGAACCCCGGCCTCGAAGATTGCACGGTCGAGGGAGGGCGCACCCTCTGCGTACACCGAGGAGGGGCCGCCGGAGAGGATGATCGCCCGGGGGTTCTTGGCCAGCATCTCGGTCACCGGCATCGTGGACGGGACGATCTCGCTGTAGACCCGGGCCTCACGGACGCGTCGGGCGATGAGCTGGGCGTACTGCGCCCCGAAGTCGACAACGAGGACCACGTCGGTGGCGGTGTCGGGGGCGGCGGGGGGTGCTGCTGGCACGGGCGGCCTTCCGGCGGTGAAGGGGGGTCGGTTTTGTCGATTCTACCGGGGTTGCGGAAGCGGCCGTCGTCACGCCCGGACGGGGCTGCGGGAAGCGCAGGCCCCGGGCCGGTGCCGGGTGGGCGGTGTCTCAGCATCCGGGCCCCGTGTTGGCCCGCCCTCACGGGCGGGGCCATACTGAGTTCCATGCGACAGCACACGACCTTCGTCTTTACCTATGGCATCCGGCCCGCCGGCTGCCATGGTCGTGCTGCTTGATCCACTGACAAGCAACGTTCCAGGCGCCCCGGGCCGAAAGGCCCGGGGCGTTCTGGCGTTCCGGACCGGTCGGATCGGGGGGCCGCACCCCACGAGGAGTCACCACCATGACCAGCACCAGCCCTGTGAAGAGCAGCACCACGAAGAGCGACACGGCGAAGAGCGCCGCCGAGAAGACCGGCGCGCACACCGATGAGGCCGCAGCGCTGATCGACAACGCAAGGTCTCGCATCGACGCCCTCGACGACCGGATCATCGGGCTCGTCCAGGAGCGGATGGCCATCTCTGCGGTCATCCAGGAGGCCCGGATCACCTCCGGCGGCCGCCGGATCAACCTCTCGCGCGAGATGGAGATCCTCGGCCAGTACCGGGACGCGCTCGGCAAGCCCGGCACCTCCCTCGCCATGACGTTGCTGGAGCTCTGCCGCGGCCGGGCCTGACACCTCGCGGGCAGGGGGTGTCCGGGCGTATCCCAGTTCGGGCCGACTCTCACCCGTACGGCGCGTGACCGGGTCCGCCGCGACTTCGTTGGTCCCGTTGTCCGTGCCAGCCAGGGGCGGCTTTGGGAAGAAACCACGCGTGGCTCCGCTGGAGCGTGTGGCGTACTGCAGGTACGCCGTGGGACCACGCCCCAGCGTGCGTGACCGGCCGGCAGGGGACAGCAGCCCGGTCACCCCAAGAACGGTCGGCTCCGGGGACGCCCGGAGCCGACCGTATCCGGTTGAAACGGTCCCCGCGGGACGGGGCCGTCCGGCTCGGTGCCGGGGTCCGGACAACCATTGCCGCGGGCCACGGGTCAACCATGCGGAACCACCGGACCCGCCCGTGCTCCGGCACGGCAGGTCCGTCCCGGAAGCCGTAAGCGCGGAGGGGCTGCACTCGGGGGGTGCAGCCCCTTCTGCTGTCCCGGCTCGCCACGGCGGACCGACGACGGGGCCTTGTTTCTTGGCGACCGGTCTAAAGCCCGAGCTGGGGCTTCTTCTTCGGCGGGACGGTCGGCAGTCCGAGGAACGGCAGCCTCAGCGCACCGAACGCCTCCTTCGGCACCGCCGGTGCCTGCGGCTCGACCGCAGCCAGCCGCTCGTACGCCTCCCCCTGCTCCGGACGCGGGTCCGCCTCGCCCTTGTTGGGCCAGAAGGACATCGCGCGCTCGGCCTGTGCGGTGATGGTGAGCGACGGGTTGACGCCGAGGTTCGCGGAGACCGCCGAGCCGTCGACCACCGAGATGCCGGGGTGTCCGTAGAGCCGGTGGTACGGATCGATCACCCCGTCCTCGGCACTCGCGCCGATCGGGCAGCCGCCGAGGAAGTGCGCGGTGAGCGGGGTGCCCATCAGCTCGCCGACGTTCGATCCAGCGAAGCCGTTGATCTCGTCGGCGAGCAGTGAGGCGCTGCGCGTCGCCTCCTCGATCTGCGTCGGGTTGGGCGCGCCGTGCCCCTGACGGGCGGTGAGCAGGCCCTTCCCCATGCCGCCCGGCTTGCGGTATGTCGTCAGGGAGTTGTCCAGCGACTGCATGACGAGCCCGATGATGGTCCGCTCCGACCAGCGGCGGTTGGAGAGCGACCGCACGGCGAGCACCGGGTGCTTGGCCACGTTGCCGAGCCAGCCCAGCACCCGGCGGCGGCCGTACGGCACCTGGAGGATCGACATCGCCCCCATCGCGTTGGAGCCCTTGCCGTAACGAACCGGCTCGATGTGGGTGTTCTCGTCGGGGTGGACCGAGGAGGTGATCGCGACGCCCCGGGTGAAGTCGGCTTTCACGCTGCCGTGCTTCTTGCGGTAGCGCCGGTCGCTGGTCTGCGAGCCGACGAGTGCCTCGGAGTTGGTGCGGGTCAGCTCACCGAGCCGGTCCGAGAGCCGGGGCAGCAGTCCCCGGTCCTTCATGGTGTGCAACAGGGTCTGCGTTCCGTACGTGCCCGCAGCGACGACCACCTGGCGGGCGCGCAGCCGCGTGGGTTCCGCCTTCTTGCGGCGGTCGGTCGGGACGGTGCTGACGCGGTAGCCGCCCTCCGGGTCGTCCGTGATCGCGACGACGGAGGTCATCGGGTGGATGACGGCTCCGGCCTTCTCGGCGAGGTGGAGGTAGTTCTCGTTGAGGGTGTTCTTCGCGCCGTGGCGGCAGCCCGTCATGCATTCGCCGCACTCGGTGCAGGCCTTGCGGGCGGGGCCCGCGCCGCCGAAGTACGGGTCGGCGACCGTGCCGCCGGGCTTCACCCTCTCCGTACCGTCGGCGTCCTTTCCGTCACCGAAGAAGACGCCGACCGGCGCGAGATGGAAGGTGTCGCCCACGCCCATGGCCTGCGCGGCCGCCTTCAGGTGGACGTCGGAAGGGGTCATTGTCGGGTTGAGCCGGACCCCGAGCATCCGCTTGGCCTGGTCGTAGTACGGCTTCAGCTCGTCCTGCCAGTCGGTGATGGACGCCCACTGACGGTCCTCGAAGAAGGGCGCCGGGGGTACGTACAGCGTGTTGGCGTAGTTGAGCGAGCCGCCGCCGACACCCGCACCGGCCAGCACCATCACATTGCCGAGCAGATGCACGCGCTGGATGCCGTAGAGCCCGAGTGCGGGGGCCCAGAGGTAGTTCTTGATGTCCCAGGAATTCCTGGGGAGGGTGCCGGGGCCGAAACGGCGGCCCGCCTCCAGGACCCCGACCCGGTACCCCTTCTCGGTCAGCCGCAGGGCCGACACCGCGCCGCCGAAGCCCGAGCCGACGACCAGGACGTCGTAGTCGTACGCGGCGTCGTCGTCGGTATCGCGGGCCGGTTCGGCCTGATTCTGGGCAGGGCCGCCCTGGGACATGGCTCTCCTCGGTACGAAAAGGGCAGAAGGTACTGCGGTGCCAGTGCCGGTCGGGACAGCCCTCAGGGGATTCAGCGCAGGCGGAACGCCTTCATCACCTTCAGGCTCCGGGTCATGAACGCCGCGTACTTCTCGTCGTCCATACCGAAGGAGGGAGCGATCGGAATCAGCCGCTGCTGGGCAATGGTCTGCGCCTCGGTGAACTTGAGGATGCCCTCGGAGCCGTGCCGCCGGCCGAGACCGGACTCCTTCATGCCGCCCATCGGGGACTGCACACTGCCGTACGCGGAGGCGTACCCCTCGTTGATGTTGACCGTGCCGGTCCGCAGCCGGGCGGCGACCTGGTGACCGCGCTTGGAGTCCCGGGTCCAGACGCTCGAATTCAGCCCGTACGGGGTGGCGTTGGCGAGGGCGACGGCCTCGCCCTCGTCGGCGAAGCGGTAGATGGAGACGACCGGCCCGAAGGTCTCCTCGTTGCAGACGGCCATCGGCGCCTCGACGCCGTCGAGGATGGTCGGCTCGTAGAAGAGCGGGCCGACGTCGGGACGGGCGACCCCGCCCGCGACGAGCGTCGCGCCCTTCTCGACGGCCTCCGCGACATGCCGGGTGACGGCCTCCAGCTGGCGCTCGCCGACCAGGGAGCCCATGTCGGCGCCGTACGCGAGGAAGTTGCCGAGCCGCATGGCCTTCGTACGGGCGGCGAAGCGGGCCACGAAGTCGTCGGCGACCGACTCGTGGACGTACAGCCGCTCGATGGACATGCAGAGCTGGCCGGCCGAGGAGAAGCAGGCGCGGACGGCGCCCGCCGCGGCCTTCTCCACGTCGGCGTCCTTGAGGACCAGCATGGCGTTCTTGCCGCCGAGTTCCAGCGTGACGCCGACGAGCCGGGCCGCCGCACCCTGCGCGACCTGGCGGCCGGTGCGCGTGGAGCCGGTGAACGAGACATAGTCGGCATGCTTGACGACCTCGGGGCCGACGACCGGTCCGTCGCCGAGGACCACCTGGAACACCTCGGCGGGCAGCCCGGCCTCGATCAGCAGGTCCCGGGCCCACAGAGCGGTCAGCGCGGTCTCCGTGTCGGGCTTCATCACGACGGCGTTGCCGGAGACGAACGCGGGCAGCGCGTCACCGACGGACAGCTCCAGCGGGTAGTTCCACGGCGCGATCTGACCGACGACGCCACGCGGCTGGCGCAGCTCGGTGACCTTGGTGAGGGTCGGTATGGCTCCGGCGTGCCGCTTCGGCTTCAGATAGGCGGCGGCCTTGTGCCCGAAGTGACGGGCCACGACGGCGACGGCCTGCACCTCCTCGTGGGCATGCAGTCGGGCCTTGCCGGTCTCCAGCTGGATGAGGTCGAGCACCTCGGCCTGGCGGCTGAGCACGAGGTCGTGGAAGCGGAGCAGGACGGCCGCCCTGGCGCGGACGGGGGTCGCGGCCCAGGCCGGCTGGGCGGCACGGGCCCGCTCGAAGGCCGCCGCCACGTCCTCGGGGGTGGACTCGGGCAGATCGGCCAGCTTCTCCCCGGTGAAAGGGGTGTGGTTGGCCGTACGGCCGGAACCGGCCACACCGCGGGTCAGCTGGGCGATCACCTCGGGTGTCACCACATCGGCGGCGGTGCGCGCGCCCGTGGGGGCTGCGGCCACGGGGTTGGTGCCTGCCGGGGCTGCGGGGGTGGACGTGGAGGCCTGCGAGTCCGTCATGATGGCGAGCGTACGTCCAGCCGCACGCTTTGGGTACCCGTGAGTAACGGGTTTTCACACTCCCCACAAACACGCCAGTGACTACTGGCAACAAAGCCCCTGATCAGGCCCCCTGTGGTCGCCGGCAGCCTCAGCCGGCATCACCCGGCGCACGCCACCCGCGCAGCATCGTGTCGAACTGCTCCCGGGTCGTGTCCCAGTCCGACGCCGGACCCGTCATGTACAACGCGTACTCGGGGCCGCCCGCCTCCCCGTAGTACATCTGGTCGATCGCATGGCGCGGTCCGGGGTGGGCCTTGGTCTCGGTCCAGGTGAACTCCCAGAGCGAGCCCTGCCGGTCCCGGTATGTATTGGAGTGCAGGGTCTTGCGCTGGTACCCGGGCAGTCGCTTGCTGAGCTGCTCCTCCAGGCTGAGCATGTGCATGTACGGGTTCTCGAAGTCGGGCGCCGGGTCGACGCCGATCCGGATGTAGTGCACACCGTTGTCCGGGGTGTAGTCGACCTGGTTGCCGTCCGCCCGTCGCTCCCAGCCGTCGGGCACGATCAGGCTGAAGCCCTCGGGGTCGTTCACCCGGTGCCAGCCGGCGGGTACGCCCTTGGCCGGGGGGCTGGGCTTCGGCGAGTGCGAAGGGCCGGGCTTCTCCGGGGTGCCGGTCTCATGCGTGCCCGTGCCGCCGCGCTCGACAGCACCCTGCACACGCTCGCCGTACTTCATCACGGCGACCCCCGCACCGCCACCGACCAGCGCGGCCGCGGCGATGACCAGGACCGTCGTGTGCCATCGGCCCCGGCTGCGCCGGGTCACCGGGGGCGGCACGGAGCCCGCGGCCGAACCGGCGTCCGGGTGGGACGGTTGCGACGTACCCGCTGCGGCACCGCCGTCCGGGTGGGACGGTTGGGCGGTACCCGCCGCACCCGTCCCGGACGTGCCGTCCTGGCCCAGCGTGCGCAGGGCTTCGTCGGGGACGCGCTGCGTCGGTACGTACGCCTGCGCTGCCCGGGGCTCGCGGCCCTCCATGGCGTCCAGCAGCATCCGTTCCGCCTCCACCGCCGACGGCCGGTCCTCGGGGTCCTTGCGGAGCAGCGCGGTGATGACGGGGGCCAGCGGGCCCGCCCGCCCGGGCGGCGGCGGTTCCTCGGTGACGACGGCCTGCATGGTGGAGATCGGGGACGTACGGCGGAACGGCGAGCGCCCCTCGACCGCGGTGTAGAGCGTGGCGCCGAGGGACCACAGGTCGGACGCGGGGCCCGGATCGCCACCGCGTACCCGTTCGGGCGCCAGATAGTCGATGGAGCCGACCAGTTCACCGGTCCTGGTGATGGTCGAGTCACCCTCTATCGCCGCGATCCCGAAGTCGGTGAGCAGCACCCGCCCGTCACTGGCCAGGAGTACGTTGCCGGGCTTCACGTCCCGGTGGAGGACCCCCGCGCCGTGCGCGGCGCGCAGGGCGCCCAGCACATGGAGGCCGACCCTGGCAGCCTCACGCGGCTCGATCTCGCCGGACTCCTTGGCCGCGTCGGCGAGTGACGGGCCGTCGACGTACTGCATGACGATCCACGGCCGGTTGTCGTACTCGATCACGTCATGGACCGTGACCACGCCCGGGTGCGTGATCCGGGCCGCCGCACGGGCCTCCTTCTGCGTGCGGGCGTGCAGCACGATCCGGTCGGCCTCGGCGACGTACAGCCCCGCGGTCAACTCCTTGACCGCGACCGTGCGGTGCAGCAGCTCGTCGTGGGCGCGCCAGACCTTGCCCATGCCGCCGCGCCCCAGGACTTCGCCGAGCCGGTACCTTCCGGCCAGCACCAGTCCAGCGTCCGTGCCCTGTGATCGTTCCACGTATCCCCGCCCCGTTCCTTCGGAGGCCAGATTACGGAGGGGATGCAGGCCACGGAACCTCGCATCACCCAAGAGAGCCCACTGTGATGCTTGTCGCTCGGCCACCCTTCGGGTGACGCGCAGACACTGTTCAGGACGTCACGCGGTAGGAAGCGATGGCTTGTTCGTAGATGTCCGAAACCTTGTCACGGCTGCTCTCCGGGCCGATGACCTGGAGGACGTGGTAGCGGCCGTCGACAATCATCGCGAGGTTGCGGGCGTACACCTCGCGGCCGTTGGCGTCCTGCCAGGTGAACTGGCCCTCGGCCATGGCCTGCCGGCCGACATCGATCCGGCGCAGCCCGCTCGAACCCGACCAGCTGGATTCGCGGAACGGCTGCAACTCCAGCTCCTTGTCCGCCTGGTACGCCAGCGGATCGCCGCCATGGGCCTTGACCGTGTCGCGACCGGGGACGATCAGCAGGCTGAACCCGTCACTGCCGTACCGGATCTGACGGTCCGTGTTGGCGGGGCTGCGCTGCCAGCCCTTGAGCACACCGACCTCGAAACCCTCCGGGTCCTTGCGCAGGGCGTAGCCGGGGGCGAGCGCGACGGCGGAGCGGCTGGTCTGCGGCTGCTGCGCACCGGACGGCTGCGAGGGCGAGCGCCCGCCGGACGCGCCGGCGCCGGGCTCGGGCGAACCGGACGTCGAGGACGCCGGGCCCGAGGAGCGGGTGCCGGGGTCGCTGTCCGCCTTGGGCATGAACATCACGGCGTACGCGACGGCCGCGACCAGGGCCAGCAGGATCAGCACCAGAAGCAGCCGCCCGAGCCGTCGCGGCGCCCGCTTTTCGCCCTGCAGGGGGCTGGGCGGGGTGCGCAGCGCTTTGGGGCCCTTGGGCTCGCGCGGTGCCCTGGGTGCTCTTTCCGCCCGGGGCCTGTCGTGGCGGTCGGGCCGCTGCTTCGAGTGGCGGTGGCGGCCGTGGGCCGCGCCCTGGCCCATGCGGCTTCGGCGCCTGCGGACCAGCTCGCCCCGGCGGCGTACGACGGGCAGCCGGGCGCTGTCGGGGGACGGCAGTGGCACGACGTCCAGACCGGCCTCGGGCTCGGGCGCCGATCGTACGAGGGAGCGCAGCCAGCCCTGCAGCTCCTCGGCGTCCGGCCGCTCGGTGGGGTCCTGGCGCAGCAGCGACTCGACGACGGGGCGCAGCGGACCGCACTCCTCGGCGAAGGCGGGCGGCTCCCCGCACACCATCTGGACGAGCTCGGCCGCATCCTCCTCGGGGTACGGGGCGTGTCCCTGAACGGCGCGGTAGAGCAGTGCGCCCAGCGCCCAGAGGTCGGTGGCGGGGCCGACCGGCGGCGCCAGCTGCCAGTTCTCGTGGACCGGGCCGCCCTGCTCGGGCGCCCAGCGTTCGGTGACCGCGCCGACGACGGCGATCCGGGCCTGCCGGGCGCGCTCGGCCGCGAGGGTGGTGGCGGGGCCGCGGTAGGCGGGGCCCGTGCCGCTGCTCGCGACGATCTCGTCCCAGCGGCCCGGCTGTTGCTGCGGCTCGGGCCGGTGCGCGGGCAGCGCCGGGGAGTTGCCGTGACGGCGGGCGTCGGCGCGCAGTGCGTCCTCGCCCGAGCCTCCGGCAGGAACCGGGCGCCCGGATCCCGGGCCGTCGCTCCAGGTGCCGGTGAGATGCAGCCGTCGGCCGGGCGGCGACTGGCCGTCGCCTCCGTAGCCCTCGTCGTCCTCGTCGTCGTACGGGTCGTCCTCGTACAGGTCCTCGACGGCCCGGCTCCATGAGCCGGCCGGCTGCGGGTGGCCGCGGTCCGGATCACCGGGCTCCGCGCCTTCCGGCCGCGCGGCGCGCTGGACCGGGATGCTGCGGGTGTCCTCCGCCTCGCCCGACCCGGCCCGGCGCTGGTCCTCGCCGACGCGGGCGGCGGCGAGGGCGCCCGCGCGGTAGGCGGCGATGGCTCCGGCGCGCTCGGCCCGCAATTGCGCGGTGCTGCCCGTTCCGGGGGCGGGCGCAGGGAGGGCGGGGTTCACCGGCCGCCGTACGGCCTCCGGCTCGCCCGGCACACCGTCATGGGGGTCATCGGCACACCCGTCGTCGGGGTGCGGATCGTCGGCGTACGGATCGTCGTCGCCGGGCGCAGCACCGGTCGTCCGGCCCGTTTCGACCGCCGCCGGGCCACGCGAAGCGGGCACCTCGACCGAAGTACCGGGCGGGGCCTCGGGAGGGAGGGCCGGGGGGACCGGAGGTGCGTACGGCCCGGTCGGGCCCGTCTCGTACGCCGGGCGGGCGCCGTACCCGTCGCCGTACCCGCCGTCGTCGTCGGGCTGCGGCGTCGGTACGTATCCGCAGAGCGCCTCCTCGGCCGCCCCTGCCGCCAGACCGGTCAGCACGACACGGCCGTCGTCGCAGACCATCACCGTGCGCACGGTGATGTTGCGGTGGGTCCAGCCGTGAACGTGCAGCACCCGCAGCGCCGTCAGCACGTCGGAGCCGATCTCGGCGGCCCGGAAGGGATTGAGCGGGCGCTCCGCGAGCAGGGCCGCGAGTGGTCGGGCCGTGACGAGTTCGCTCACGATCCAGAGTGAGCCGGCCTCGGCGAACACGTCGAAGACCTGGTCGAGCCTGGGGTGGTCGGGGACCTGGGCCGCCGCCTGCGCAGCCTCGATGGCGCGCCGGACCGCCGGGTCCGTGGACCGCCGCACGGCGTGCCCGGTCGCCCGGCGGGCCGCCGGGGCCGGACCGTCGGAGTCGAGCACCTCGGCGTCCACCACCTCGGGCAACGGCACCTGCCGGACCAGGACTTCCTGTCCGCTGTAGGTGTCGAACGCCCGGGTCTCGGCCAGTTCGTACTCATCGGACGGGAGCAGCGGAAGGCGGTAGCGGTCGGCGAGCACCCGACCCGCGTAGTCGTCCACGACGCCTCCCCAGAGCGCGCTGTCCCCCGGCCATGAAGACCGCACAAATCCGTTAATTGCGGTCACTTGCCGTGCAATTGACTCACCGTTCCGGCTGCGTACGGCCCTAAGGCTCTCACGATACGTGGCAAGTGACGGCGGCGCGGCAGGGTCGGCTCATCCTGGCCCTCTCACCCACGGATCAGTCGGTGGGCTCGAACGTGTCGAACGCGGTCTCGCGCAGCGTCCGGCACTCCTTGCCGTCCCACTCGCTCGCCTTGCAGCTGATCATGATCGCGTAGCCGTGGGTGGCATCGACCTTGAAGCCCCGGTTCAGCACCCGGATCCGCTGACCCTGCTGGGTGCGCTCGAACTGCCAGTCGGCGACGGTCGGGTAGCCGTTGTACTGGACCTCGTCCACCCCGAGGTGGCGGTAGTTGTTGCTGCTGGCCTCGACGCCTCCCTTCGCGGCGTTCCAGGCTGCGGCGGCGTCGTCGCCGGGCGAGGCGTTGTAGTCGACCTGGACGCGCGGGAAGCCCCCGTCGACGTTGAAGATGCCGCCGGAGTTGCGGCCGGCCGTGTCGGTGAGCCGGAAGTCCTCGGGCATCGCCATGGTGAAGTGGAACTGCTTGTTCGTGATGGCCCCGTATCCGGCGGGCAGCGCGTCACCCTTGGCGCCCGGGTCGTCCCCCTTGGAACCGTCCGACCCCTTGCCCGAGTCGTCGCCCTTGCCCTGGCCCTGGCCCTGATCCTTGCCCTGGCCCTGGCCCTGACTCTGACCCTGGACCTTGTCGCTGCCGCTGCCGCTGTCGGTGTGGGTGTCCGCGGATCCGCCGGTCGTCGAGGCCTCGGCCGAGGTGGACTTGTCGCCCTTGCCGTTGCCGCCGCTCGCGTCGTCCTTGCTGTCTCCGTCGAGCGTGAGGGCGAGGACCGTAACGACCACGGCGAGCACGATCACGACTGCGGCAAGCGCGAGGGTGCGGCGTGGCACCACGTCCGTGACGGACGCACGGGGCGGGGCGGTGGTCGGCGACGTGGCGGGACGCGGCGGCGGTACGGCGGCGGAGGCCGCGGCCGGCTTCGCCGGAGCCGAGGGCCGGGCAGGCTTCGAAGGGCGCGCCGACGGAGGTGTCGGCGAAGGGTGCGGCGCAGTGGTCGAGGCTGCGGCGGCCTTGCCGGGCAGCGACATGATCCGGGTGGCCTCGGCGGGCGGGGGCACCACCGGGTCCGCGCTCTCGGGAGCGTGAATCACGTCGTTGAGCAGGGCACGCGCGCCGGCGTCGTCGAGCCGCTGATCGGGGTCCTTGGCGAGCAGGCCGTAGATGACCTCCTCCAGCGGACCGGCGTTCTTCGGCGGGTCGAGCGGTTCGGTCATCACCGCGGTCAGGGTGGCGATGGCCGACCCCTTGTCGTACGGCGGGGAGCCCTCGACGCTGGCGTACAGCAGTCCGCCGAGCGACCACAGGTCGGCGGGCGGTCCCGGCTTGTGCCCGCGGGCGCGCTCCGGGGAGATGTACGAGGGGGCGCCGACGAGCATGCCCGTCGAGGTGACCGACGGGTCGCCCTCGACCTGCGCGATGCCGAAGTCGGTCAGCACCACCCGGCCGTCCTCGGCGATCAGCACGTTGGACGGCTTCACATCGCGGTGCAGGATGCCCTCGCGGTGCGCCGATTGCAGGACGTCGAGGATGGCGAGGCCGACCTCGGCGGCGCGCTTCGGCGTCAGCACCCCGTCCTCGCGGATGGCCTCGGCAAGGGACTTGCCCTCGATCAGTTCCATCACGATCCACGGCCGGTCGTCCTCGTCGACCACGTCGTAGACCGTCACCGCGCCGTTGTTGCGGATCCTGGCGATCGCCTTCGCCTCACGCAGCGTGCGCGTGATGAGCCGGCGCTTCTCGTCCTCGTCGATGGCCGAGGGGAACCGCAGTTCCTTGACCGCGACCGCGCGGCCCAGCGTCTCGTCGACGGCACGCCAGACCGTGCCCATACCGCCCCGGCCGAGCACCTCTCCGAGCCGGTACCGCCCCGCAAGGAGACGTCCGTCCTTGTCCCGTTGGGGCTCCCGTGCCTGCTCCGCCTCCGACATGCGTCCCCTCTGCGATCAACCCGCCCTGGCAGAGCGTTCATTGTCCCTCACCCCGGCACCGGTCATGGTGCCGGGTCCGCAGGCCCGTCATGATGTGGCCGGAGAAAGGGATTCCCTGCCATGCCGACACTCAGGGCGCTGCTCACCGCCCCGCTGCTGACAGCGCTGCTGTGCCTGGGAACAGCACCGCTGCCCAGCGAACCACACCTCACGCCCGCAGCGGCCTATCTTCCCCGGCTCGTCGCCGGGGGTGGCGCTCCCACGGCGGCACTGCTGGCCCATCGTGCCGCTTCCGCACCGTACGACACCTACCGCTCGACGGGCCCCGGTATCCGCAGGGGGGACCGGCTCCGGGCCGGCAGCATCACCAAGACCTTCGTCGCGACGGTCGTACTCCAACTCGCCCAGGAGGGACGGCTACAGCTGTCGGACACCGTCGACCAGCTGCTGCCGGGGCTGATCCAGGGCAACGGCAACGACGGCCGTCACATCACCCTGCGCGCCCTGCTCAGCCACACCAGTGGCCTCTACGACTACACCGCCGACACCTCCGCCCGCCCCGTCTCCGCCACCGCCGCGATCCGTGTCGCCCTGACGCACCGTCCGACGAGCGCCCCCGGCATCTACGCCTACTCCAACACCAATTACGTCGTACTCGGACTCGTCGTTCAACGCGTCACCGGACACGACTACGCCACCGAGATCCGCCACCGCATCATCGCCCCCCTCGGTCTCACGGGTACCTCCCTGCCCGGCGCCCGCACTTCCCTGCCCGCCCCGCACGGCCGCGGCTACACCCGCGACCCGGCCGACGGCAGCCTCCGCGATGTCACCGCGCTCGACCCACGCACGGCGGGCGCGGCCGGGGAGCTGATCTCCACGCTCACCGATCTGAACCACTTCTACGCAGCGCTGCTGGGCGGGCGCCTCCTCCCGCCCGCCCAGCTGGCGGCCCTGTTGAACACCGGTGCCACGCACGGCGTCTACGGCCTGGGCATCTATCCGCAGAAGCTCTCCTGCGGCACCACCGTCTGGGGCCACAACGGCCACATAGCGGGCAGTTACGTCCGTACCGCCGCCACGCGCGACGGCCGGCACACCCTCACGTACCGGACCGACACGGACACCCTGACCGATGCGACGACGCTCGAAACGGCACTCCTCGAAGCGGAGTTCTGCGGCAGCGCACCCCGCGCCTGAGGCCTGGAACCTGTCCTGCGGGCGGACGACGCCACTTTCGAAACACGCCCTAGAGCGGCACGATGTCCGGCGCCCCGAGCCGTGCCGCATCCGCCGTGAGATCGTCCGGCTGTCGCTGCGACTCCCGCTCCGCCTGCACCCGCTTCTCGTAGTGCTCGACCTCCCGGTCGATCTGCCCCTCGTCCCAGCCCAGGACCGGCGCCATCAGCTCCGCACATATCCGGGCGCTGAGCGTGCCCCGGTCGAAGGTCTCGATGGAGATCCGGGTCCGGCGGGTCAGTACGTCGTCGAGGTGGCGGGCGCCCTCGTGCGAGGCGGCGTAGACGATCTCGGCCTTCAGATAGTCGTCCGCCGACGGCAGCGGTTCGCCCAGCGCCGGATCGTCGGCGATCAGATCGAGGAGCTCCTCGGTCATGGAGCCGTAGCGGTTGAGCAGATGCTCCACCCGGGCGACATGGAGCCCCGTACGGGCCGCGATTCTCGCCCGGGCGTTCCACAGCGCGCGGTATCCCTCGGCCCCCAGCAGCGGAACGTCCTCGGTGACACACTCCGCCACCCGCTGATCGAGGCCGTGCACCGCCTCGTCCACGGCGTCCTTCGCCATCACCCGGTACGTCGTGTACTTGCCGCCCGCCACGACCACGAGACCCGGCAGCGGGTGCGCCACCGTGTGCTCGCGCGAGAGCTTGCTGGTCGCATCCGACTCGCCGGCCAGCAGCGGCCGCAGCCCCGCGTAGACGCCCTGGACGTCATCCCTCGTCAGGGGCGTGGCCAGGACCGAGTTGACGTGTTCGAGCAGATAGTCGATATCGGCGCTGGACGCCGCCGGGTGCGCCTTGTCCAGGTCCCAGTCGGTGTCCGTCGTCCCGACGATCCAGTGCCGTCCCCACGGGATGACGAAGAGGACGGACTTCTCGGTCCGCAGGATCAGGCCGGTCGAGGAGTGGATACGGTCCTTCGGGACGACCAGGTGGATGCCCTTGGACGCCCGGACGTGGAACTGTCCGCGCTCCCCGATCAGCGCCTGCGTGTCATCCGTCCAGACCCCGGTCGCGTTGACCACCTGCTTGGCCCTGACCTCGTACTCCCCGCCCGCCTCGACGTCCTCCACCCGGGCGCCGACGACCCGCTCGCCCTCCCGGAGGAAGCCGATCACCCGCGCCCGGTTCGCCACCTGGGCGCCGTATCCGGCGGCGGTGCGCACCAGGGTCGTCACATAGCGGGCGTCGTCCATTTGCGCGTCGTAGTACTGCAACGCCCCGGCCAGCGCGTCCTTCCTCAGCGCCGGGGCGACCTGCAGGGCGCGGCGGCGGGAGAGATGCCGGTGGACGGGCAGGCCTCGGCCGTGCCCCGAGGACACCGACATCGCGTCGTAGAGCGCCACGCCGGAACCGGCGTAGAGCCGCTCCCAGCCCTTGTGCTGCAACGGATAGAGGAACGGCACGGGCTTCACCAGATGCGGGGCCAGCCGCCCCAGGAGCAGTCCGCGCTCCTTCAGCGCCTCCCGGACGAGCGCGAAGTCGAGCATCTCCAGATACCGCAGCCCACCGTGGATCAGCTTGCTCGACCTGCTCGATGTGCCCGAGGCCCAGTCGCGCGCCTCGACGAGGCCGGTGGAGAGCCCCCTTGTCGCCGCGTCCAGCACCGTGCCTGCGCCAACCACGCCCGCCCCCACGACCAGCACGTCCAGTTCGCGCTCGGCCATCGCGGCAAGCGCCTCGGCGCGCTCCGCAGGTCCCAGTGTCGCCGTCCTCACTGCTGCCTCCCGGGAAGATCGGGGTGGTCCGACACGCGGTGCGACCCGACCGATCGACCGGGCGACCCGTGCCCACTTCTCGATTCTGTCCGCCGTCCATGACTTCGGCCACCGCCTGTGGACAACACCAGGACGACTGGAGCCCCACAATGCGACATATAGGTCATATTTACGCCTAGTCTGACATTGCGCTGTCCCCAGCGGTTGCGCTTTCTGCTCTCATGGTCTTGGGCCGACCGGCAAACGGAGGGTGGCGCCCTCCATCTGCCGGTCGGTCCAAGGGAAGGACGGCCCATCCACATGCCCGCAGACCTCGCAGTCATCGGACTCGGCCACCTCGGCCTGCCCCTCGCCCAAGCCGCCGTCGCCGCCGGCGTCCAGACCGTCGGCTACGACACCGACCCACGCACCTACACGGAACTCTCCGCGGGCCGCACCCCCGTCGAGGGATCGCTCACCGCCTCGGACGTGCGCCGGATGCTCTCGGGGGGTTTCCGGCCCACCACCGACCCGGCCGAACTGGGACGGGTCCGTACCGCGGTGATCTGCGCGCCCACCCCGCTCGGCGCCGACCGCACCCTCGACCTCACCTCCGTCGGCGACGCCGCCCGCGCGCTCGCCGCCCGGCTGCGCCCGCACACCACCGTCCTGCTGGAATCGGCCGTGCAGCCCGGCACCACCGAGAGCTATGTACTGCCCCTCCTCGAAGAGGGCTCGGGGCTGCGCGCCGGACGCGACTTCCACCTCGCCCACTCCCCCAGCCGCCTCGACCCCGGCAACAGGACCCACGTCTACGCCAACACCCCCAAGGTCATCGGCGGCCTCACCCCCGCCTGCACCGAATCGGCCGCCGCCTTCTACAGCCGGTTCACCGACAAGGTCGTCCGGGCCCGCGGGCCGCGCGAGGCCGAGATGACGAAGGTTCTGGAGACCAACTTCCGGCACGTCAACATCGCTCTGGTCAACGAGATGGCGGTGCTCTGCCACGACCTCGGCGTCGACCTCTGGGACGTCATCAGGTGCGCCGAGACCAAGCCCTTCGGCTTCCAGCCGTTCCGCCCGGGCCCGGGCGTCGGCGGCCACGGTGCCCCCGTCGACCCGGGCTACCTCCCGTACAACAGCCGCACCCCCGGCCACCCCTTGCGGATGGTCTCGCTCGCGCAGGAGATCAACGACCGGATGCCTCAGTACGTGATCCAGCGCTGCGCCACCCTCCTGAACGAGCACGGCAAGTCCGTACGCGGCGCCCGGGTGCTGCTCCTCGGCGTCACCTACAAGCCGGACCTGGCCGACCAGCAGGCCTCCCCCGCCCGGGAGATCGCGACCCGGCTGATGGACATGGGCGCCCAGATCGGCTACCACGACCCGCATGTCCTGGACTGGCGGGTACGTGAACTCCCGGTCCCGCGCGCCGACTCGCTGTACGAGGCGGCATCGAGCGCCGACCTCACCGTGCTGCTCCAGCACCACCGTACGTACGATCTCCAGGGCCTCGCCGTGAAGGCCCAGCTCCTCCTGGACACCCGGGGCGCGACTCCGGCGGGGGCCGCACACCGGTTGTGAGGAAGAGTCCCCCACGGATCTCGGTGAAGGGTTCCTCAAGGAATTCGGGTGGGCGATGTCATAGGCGACTGCTAGCCTGCGGCGTCACTTACCGCACAGTTGTGCGCATCCGTCCCAGGGGGATTCCACCATGAGTCAGCCCGTGCCTCCGGCGAACCAGCCGAATGACGCCCAGCCCGCCGGGGGCAACCCGTACGCAGGGCAGCAGCCCGGCGCCCCGACCGGTAACCCGTTCGCGGGCCAGCAGCCCGGTCAGCCCGGCGTCGCGTTCGGTGGCGCACCGTTCGCCCCGCCGGCCCCGGCTCGCAACAACCTGGGCCTCGGCCTGATCGCCGCCGTCGTCGCGGCCGTCGTCGCCGCGGGCATCTACGGCGCGATCATCGGCGCCACCAAGCACGAGATCGGCTACGCGGCCGTGGGCGTCGGCTTCCTCGTCGGCTTCGCAGCGGGCAAGGTCGGCGGCCGCAACCCCGTGCTCCCGGCCCTCAGTGCCGTGATCGCCCTGGTCTCCGTCTACTTCGGCCAGCTGCTCGGCGAGGCGATGATCGCCGCGAAGGAGTACCCGGTCACCGTCTCCGAGCTGTTCTTCGATCACTTCGGCCTCCTGAACGAGGCGTGGAAGGCCGACGCCGACCCGCTCACCTTCGTCTTCATCGCGGTTGCCGCGGTCGCCGCGTTCTCCGGGGCCAAGAAGGCCGCGGACTGATCCGGCTCATACGGGAGGGCCCGGACCGCCGAGCGGTCCGGGCCCTCCCGTATGTCCGTCACCCATCAGCGGCTGTGCTGCGAGTCAGCCACCGTCACCTCGACGCGCTGGAACTCCTTGAGGTCGCTGTACCCCGTCGTCGCCATCGCCCGGCGCAGCGCACCGAAGATGTTCATCGAACCGTCGGGCGAGTGCGAAGGACCGGTGAGGACCTCCTCCGTCGTACCGACGGAGCCCAGATCCACCAGCTTGCCGCGCGGCACGTCCTCGTGGACGGCCTCCATGCCCCAGTGGCGGCCGCGGCCCGGCGCGTCCGTCGCACGGGCCAGCGGTGAGCCCATCATCACGGCGTCCGCACCGCAGGCGATGGCCTTCGGCAGGTCGCCGGACCAGCCGACGCCGCCGTCCGCGATCACGTGCACGTACCGGCCGCCGGACTCGTCCATGTAGTCACGGCGGGCCCCGGCCACATCGGCGACCGCGGTCGCCATCGGGACCTGGATACCGAAGACGTTGCGCGTGGTGTGCGCGGCGCCGCCGCCGAAGCCGACGAGGACACCGGCCGCACCGGTACGCATCAGGTGCAGGGCGGCGGTGTACGTGGCGCAGCCGCCGACGATCACCGGGACGTCCAGCTCGTAGATGAACTGCTTGAGGTTGAGCGGCTCGGCCGCACTCGAGACGTGCTCGGCGGAGACCGTCGTGCCGCGGATGACGAAGATGTCCACACCCGCGTCGACGACGGCCTTGGAGAACTGCGCGGTCCGCTGCGGGGAGAGCGCGGCGGCGGTGACGACACCGGAGTCGCGCACCTCCTTGATGCGCTGCCCGATCAGCTCCTCCTGGATCGGAGCGGAGTAGATCTCCTGGAGGCGGCGGGTCGCCGACTCCACGGGCATCTCGGCGATCTCGTCGAGCAGCGGCTGCGGGTCGGCGTGCCGGGTCCACAGGCCCTCGAGGTTGAGGACACCGAGGCCGCCCAGCTCACCGATGCGGATCGCGGTCTGCGGGGAGACCACGGAGTCCATGGGAGCCGCCAGGAACGGCAGCTCGAAACGGTAGGCGTCGATCTGCCAGGCGATCGAGACCTCCTTCGGGTCGCGGGTACGACGGCTCGGAACGACGGCGATGTCGTCGAATGCGTACGCCCGGCGGCCGCGCTTGCCGCGCCCGATCTCGATCTCAGTCACGATGGTGTGGCCTTTCCCTCTACGTCTGCGTTGTCCAGTATCCCCGACACACGGCTGAGGGGCGGTCCCGGGAACCCCGGGCCGCCCCTCAGCTGCGCTGTTGCGTTACTTCCTGCTGTAGTTCGGCGCCTCGACCGTCATCTGGATGTCGTGCGGGTGGCTCTCCTTGAGACCCGCCGAGGTGATCCGGACGAACCGGCCGTTGGCCTGGAGCTCCGGGATGGTGCGGCCGCCGACGTAGAACATCGACTGGCGCAGACCGCCGGTGAGCTGGTGGACGACCGCGGAGAGCGGGCCGCGGTAGGGGACCTGGCCCTCGATGCCCTCGGGGACCAGCTTCTCGTCGGAGGCGACGCCCTCCTGGAAGTAGCGGTCCTTGGAGAACGACTTGCGGTCGCCGCGGGACTGCATCGCGGCGAGCGAACCCATGCCGCGGTACGACTTGAACTGCTTGCCGTTGATGAAGAGCAGCTCGCCCGGGGACTCCTCGCAGCCCGCAAGCAGCGAGCCGAGCATCACAGTGTCCGCACCGGCCACCAGGGCTTTGGCGATGTCGCCGGAGTACTGCAGGCCGCCGTCACCGATGACCGGGACACCGGCCGCCTTGGCGGCGAGCGAGGCCTCGTAGATCGCGGTGACCTGCGGGACGCCGATGCCGGCGACGACGCGGGTGGTGCAGATGGAGCCGGGGCCGACGCCGACCTTGATGCCGTCGGCGCCCGCGTCGATCAGCGCCTGGGCGCCGTCACGGGTGGCGATGTTGCCGCCGATGACATCGACCGAGGAGTTCGACTTGATCTTGGCGACCATGTCGCCGACCAGCCGGGAGTGCCCGTGGGCGGTGTCGACGACGATGAAGTCGACGCCCGCCTCGATGAGCGCCTGGGCCCGCTCGTACGCGTCGCCCGCGACACCGACGGCGGCGCCGACCAGCAGCCGGCCGTCCTTGTCCTTGGCGGCGTTCGGATACTGCTCGGCCTTGACGAAGTCCTTGACGGTGATGAGTCCCTTGAGGACCCCGGCGTCGTCGACCAGCGGAAGCTTCTCGATCTTGTGGCGGCGCAGCAGCTCCATGGCGTCCACGCCGGAGATGCCGACCTTGCCGGTGACCAGCGGCATCGGCGTCATGACCTCGCGCACCTGGCGCGTACGGTCCGACTCGAATGCCATGTCACGGTTGGTGACGATGCCGAGCAGCTTGCCCGCTCCGTCGGTGACCGGGACACCGCTGATGCGGAACTTGGCACACAGCTCGTCGGCGTCGCGCAGCGTCGCGTCCGGGTGCACCGTGATCGGGTCGGTGACCATGCCGGACTCGGAGCGCTTCACCAGGTCGACCTGGTTGGCCTGATCGGCGATGGAGAGATTGCGGTGCAGCACACCGGCGCCACCCTGCCGGGCCATGGCGATCGCCATGCGGGCCTCGGTGACCTTGTCCATCGCGGCGGAGAGCAGCGGGATGTTCACCCGCACGTTCTTGGAGATGTACGAAGAGGTATCGATCTGATCGGGCGCCATGTCGGACGCGCCGGGCAGCAGCAGCACGTCGTCGTATGTCAGCCCGAGCGTCGCGAATTTCTCGGGCACTCCGTCGACGTTTGCAGTCATGACACCTTCCCCATATGGCCTTGATCGGTGCGGATGTCCATGCTAACGGCCTCCGGGGGTGTCTCATTCCACGAGCAAGATCACCTAGGGGTTTTGGAGCTTCGTACGGAACCTGGACAGGGCCCCGCTCACTGCTCCGCGAGGGCCCGCAGCCTGCTCAGCGCCCGGTGCTGGGCGACCCGGACCGCACCCGGCGACATACCCAGCATCTGTCCGGTCTCCTCGGCGGTCAGACCGACCGCCACCCGCAGAACGAGCAGCTCACGCTGGTTGTCCGGGAGGTTGGCAAGAAGCTTCTTCGCCCAGGCCGCATCGCTGCTGAGCAGCGCCCGCTCCTCGGGCCCGAGCGAATCGTCCGGCCACTCGGGCATCTCGTCGGAGGGGACGGCCGTCGATCCCGGGTGCCGCATGGCGGCCCGCTGGAGATCGGCGACCTTGTGGCCGGCGATGGCGAAGACAAAGGCTTCGAAGGGTCTGCCGGTGTCCTTGTAGCGCGGCAGCGCCATCAGTACCGCGACACAGACCTCCTGTGCCAGATCCTCCACGAAGTGGCGAGCATCACCGGGCAGCCGGTTCAGCCGGGACCTGCAGTAGCGCAGCGCGAGAGGGTGGACATGGGCCAGCAGATCATGAGTGGCCTGCGCGTCCCCTTCGACGGCACGGTGCACCAGTGCACCGATCACCGTCGTCTCGTCGTCGCGCATCGGACCATGGTGCCTCGGAGCCGCGTCTTTCGCTTCGCCGCGTCCGTAGTTGTGCACCGAAGCGTTATGAGCGGGTGCGCCCGAAGTCATGCCCCGCGCCCTCCCCTTCCGCTCGACCGAATCCTTCCCCAGGAACTCCACATCTCAAGGATGCGGCATCGGCCGGGAAGCGTCACATGCCGTCGGCACGGAAGGCGCCACCGGTGAGGTGGAGCCGCCCCGCGCTCCTCGGCCACATCGCCCCGTCCGCCGGTGTGCGGACGGGGAATCGAACGACTGCCGGTCACGGCCGGCCCTCAGAGCCTGTCGGGTGACCTTCGATCGGAGAGCGGACGCGGCGTGGTGTGTGCGATTCCAAGGCGCCGGAATGGCATCGTCACGGGGCATTTCGGCAACGCCGGAAGCGTGCGCGCCACGCCGAGGCCGCCCGATCAGAGGTCGCCCGACAGGCTCTCAGCGAACCAGGCCCCAGCGGAAGCCGAGCGCCACGGCGTGCGCCCGGTCCGAGGCGCCGAGCTTCTTGAACAGACGCCTGGCGTGCGTCTTCACCGTGTCCTCGGAGAGGAACAACTCGCGGCCGATCTCGGCGTTCGAGCGGCCGTGGCTCATTCCTTCGAGCACCTGGATCTCACGCGCGGTGAGCGTCGGCGCCGCACCCATCTCGGCCGACCGCAGCCGACGCGGGGCGAGCCGCCACGTCGGATCGGCCAGCGCCTGGGTGACGGTGGCCCGCAACTCCGCGCGTGAGGCGTCCTTGTGCAGATAACCGCGGGCTCCGGCGGCGACCGCGAGCGCGACACCGTCCAGGTCCTCGGCGACGGTCAGCATGATGATCCTGGCGCCGGGGTCGGCGGAGAGCAGCCGCCGGACCGTCTCCACACCCCCCAGACCGGGCATGCGTACGTCCATCAGAATCAGATCCGAACGGTCGGCGCCCCAGCGGCGGAGGACTTCCTCGCCGTTGGCCGCCGTCGTCACACGCTCGACGCCGGGCACGGTCGCGACCGCGCGACGGAGCGCTTCTCGGGCAAGCGGGGAGTCGTCGCAGACGAGGACGGATGTCATGACCGTCCTCCGCAGCTGATGCGCGTCACCTTGAGCCTCCAGGCTGTTACAAGTCGTCACCTGAGCGGTTGACGCTCTCGGACATCTGCCCGATCGCTTTTTCTGTCAACCGCCTCCGCCCTCTCAACGATGGTCACTCGAAAGAGTTACGGGTCGGACGGCCGGATTCGGCACTCTACGTGAGGATGCGTGCACAGAGGAGAGCGGCGCGGGTCATCCAATCGTCAACCGAAACTTAACGCGAAGATATGCCTCATTTGGCGGGTTTTCTTCCCTTTTGCTGGTGTCTGTGGCTAGATTCGCAATCAGTCATATTTACATCTACTTACACCCACCCCACCACCCCCGTAGATGTAAATGTCATGGGCACGGTCAGCAAACGGACGACAACGACGATTCCGACTCAGCATGGTTTCGAGGAGACAAGCAATGGCAGATTTCTCCCGGCTTCCCGGACCCAACGCCGATCTGTGGGACTGGCAGCTGTTGGCGGCCTGCCGCGGGGTCGACAGCTCGCTGTTCTTCCACCCGGAGGGTGAACGCGGGGCGGCACGAAGCGCCCGCGAGAACTCGGCGAAAGAGGTCTGTATGCGATGCCCGGTACGTGCCGAGTGCGCGGCACATGCGCTGGCGGTACGAGAGCCCTACGGAGTGTGGGGCGGACTGACCGAGGACGAACGCGAGGAGCTCATGGGACGGGCCCGCAACCGGCTGATCGCGGCAGCGGCGCCGTCGGGTCTTCCGTCCCCGTCGGGGCACGGCTGATCCCGCCGCGTCCCGCACAATAAATACAAAAACGTTTCTGCACTTCACCCGGCCACTGCGGGGGGCCGGGCCACAGGCAGGCCCCGCTCAGCGGGAGGCCGCCAGGGACAGCCGGTCCAGGGTGGCCGCAACCGCCGGCACCTGGGCCAGGTCGGGCAGGGTCAGGGCGACGATCTCGCGCTCGATGGCCGGCTCGACCGTCACGGTGCGGGCCCCCTTGGGGCGTACCGACTCGATCGCCAGCTCCGGCAGTACGGCCACCCCGAGCCCGGCGCCGACCAGGCCGATCACTGCCGGGTAGTCATCGGTGGCGAAGTCGATCCGGGGCGTGAAGCCGGACTTCTCACAGACCTCCACCAGCTGGCGGCGGCAGCGCGGACAGCCCGCGATCCACGACTCGTCGGCCAGCTCGGCGATGCCGACCGCGGCCGCACCGGCAAGCCGGTGCCCCTCGGGGACCAGGCCGATCAGCCGGTCGGTGAGCAGCGGGCGTACGACCAGGTCGTCCCACTCCGTGCCGGAGGCGCCGTAACGGAACGCCAGCGCGATGTCGCAGTCACCCTCGCGCAGCATCTCGACCGAGCGGGGCGGCTCGGCCTCGACCAGGGAGACCCGGGTGCCGGGGTGGGCCGCGCGCAGCGCCGCGAGGGCGCAGGGGACCAGCGTGGAGCTGCCGCTGGGGAACGAGACGAGCCGGACCCGGCCGGCCCGGAGTCCGGCGATGGCGGCGACCTCTTCCTCGGCGGCGGTGAGCCCGGCGAGGATTCCGGAGGCGTGCCGGACGAGGGCCTCCCCCGCCTGGGTGAGCCGCATCTCGCGTCCCGTACGGATGAGCAGGGTGGTCCCCGCAGAGACTTCCAGGGCCTTCATCTGCTGGCTGACCGCCGGCTGGGTGCAGCCCAGTTCGCGGGCGGCGGCGGAGAACGAGCCGGTGGCGGCCACGGCGCGCAGGACACGGAGATGACGGGCTTCGATCACACTTCAACCATAAGCCGCTCTTGGGTCGGGTGTGAATTATCGGTATGTATCTTTGAGGACGAAGTGGTTAGCGTTCTCCGCATGAAGCCGATGATGTCGTCGAAGCCGGTGGAGCCGACGAAGCCGATGAAGCCGATGAAGCTGCTGAGCGTGAATGTGGGACAGCCCGAGGCCGTCGACTACACCGACGCCCCCGGCGGTACGACCGGGATCGACAAGCGGCCTGCCGACGGTCCCATACGCGTCACCGACCCCGGCCCCAAGGGCACCGGCGGCAGCGGCCTGGCCGGGGACGCGGTGTGCGATCTGCGGCATCACGGCGGCTCCGACCAGGCGGTGTACGCATTCGCCCGCGAGGAACTCGACGCCTGGGAGCGGGAGCTGGGCCGCCCGCTGGCCAATGGCGCGTTCGGCGAGAACCTGACGACCAGCGGTCTGGACGTGAGCGGCGCGAAGATCGGCGAGCGCTGGCGGATCGGCCCCGACCTGCTCCTGGAGGTCACGTCGAGCCGGATTCCCTGCCGTACGTTCGCCGGTCATGTCGACGAGAGGCGCTGGGTCAAGCGGTTCACGCAGGCGGCCGCCCCGGGTGCCTATCTGCGGGTGATCGAGCCGGGCGAGATCCGCGCCGGGGACTCGGTCGAGATCGCGCACCGGCCCGACCACGACGTCACCGTGGAGCTGGAGTTCCTGGCCTCGACGACGCGACGGGAGCTGCTCCCGAAGCTGCTCGCGGCCGGGGAGGCGCTGCATCCCGAGTCGCTGCGTGCCGCTTTGAAGTACGTGGAGACGGAGGCGGCGGACGACTGATCGCGGTGTGCCGGACAGGCACTAACGTGCCGCGTATGACGACTGCACTGATTACGGGCGCGACCGCAGGGATCGGAGCCGCCTTCGCTCGGCGGCTCGCGGCCGATGGGCACAACCTGGTACTGGTGGCGCGCAACACCGAGCGGCTGCGCGAGCAGGCGACCGAGCTGCACGACCGGCACGGGATCGAGGCCGAGGTGCTGACGGCCGACCTGTCCGAGGACAAGGGGATCGCCACAGTCGAGGGCCGGTTGACGGACCGTCACCATCCGGTCGATCTGCTGGTCAACAACGCCGGGTTCGGCAACAAGGGCCGCTATCTGGATGTGCCCATGGCCGATGAGCTGAAGATGCTGAAGGTGCACTGCGAGGCGGTGCTGCGGCTGACTTCGGCGGCCGCGGGCGGGATGCGGGAGCGCGGGCGGGGCGGGGTCGTCAATGTGGCCTCGGTGGCGGCGTTCGTGCCGCGCGGGACGTACGGCGCGTCCAAGTCATGGGTCGTGCAGTTCACCCAGGGCGCGGCGAAGGACCTGGCCGGTTCGGGGGTGCGGCTGATGGCGCTGTGCCCCGGCTTCGTACGGACCGAGTTCCACGAGCGGGCCGGGATGGGGACCGGCAATATCCCGGGCTGGATGTGGCTCGACGCGGACAAGCTGGTGGCGGAGGCCCTGGCCGACCTGGCGCGCGGTAGGTCGGTCTCGATCCCGGACCCGCGGTACAAGGCGTTGATGGGGCTTGTGAAGGTGACACCGCGCGGCCTGCTCGGAGGGGTCACCTCCAAGACAGGCCGCAAGTACGGGCCTCAGTGAGCGGGCGGATACCGGGTGGGCGGTTACTGTCCCGACGCTCCGCGACCGTGCCGAAGCCGACGAGCGGGCGGCTGCACGCGGTGCTGGATGTGACGGAGCCCGAACTTCCGCCTGTGCACTCGCCGTTGTACGACCTCCACGGCAGAGCCGATGGGCGGCTCCGCCGCGTGGGGGCCCGCCCCGGCCCCCTGTCCTCGGACTCCGGACAGCCCTGATCCGACAAGCCCGAGGCCCGGTACCCCGCGACGGGATACCGGGCCTCAGTGGCTGAGCGGAGCTACACGCTAGTGCGAGTGGCCGTGGCCGCCGTGGCCGGCCTCGGCCTCTTCCTCGGCCGGCTTCTCGACGACCAGCGTCTCGGTCGTGAGCAGCAGCGACGCAATGGACGCGGCGTTCTCCAGCGCGGAGCGGGTGACCTTGACCGGGTCGATGACGCCGGCCTTCACCAGGTCGCCGTACTCGCCGGTCGCGGCGTTGAAGCCCTGGCCCTTGTCGAGCTCGGCGACCTTCGAGGTGATGACGTAACCCTCGAGGCCCGCGTTCTCGGCGATCCAGCGCAGCGGCTCGACGGCGGCGCGGCGCACGACCGCGACACCGGTGGCCTCGTCGCCGGTCTTGCCGAGGTTGCCGTCGAGGACCTTGACGGCGTGGACGATGGCGGAGCCACCACCGGAGACGATGCCCTCCTCGACCGCGGCGCGGGTCGCGGAGATGGCGTCCTCCAGACGGTGCTTCTTCTCCTTGAGCTCCACCTCGGTGGCGGCACCGACACGGATCACGCACACGCCGCCGGCCAGCTTCGCGAGGCGCTCCTGGAGCTTCTCGCGGTCCCAGTCGGAGTCCGTGGCCTCGATCTCGGCCTTGATCTGGTTGACCCGGCCCTTGACGTCGCCGGGCTCGCCGCCGCCGTCCACGATCGTCGTGTCGTCCTTGGAGACGGTGACGCGGCGAGCGGTGCCCAGCACGTCCAGACCGGCCTGGTCGAGCTTGAGGCCGACCTCCTCGGCGATGACGGTCGCACCGGTGAGGGTGGCGATGTCGCCGAGCATGGCCTTGCGGCGGTCTCCGAAGCCCGGGGCCTTCACCGCGACGGCGTTGAAGGTGCCACGGATCTTGTTGACGACGAGGGTCGACAGCGCCTCGCCCTCGACGTCCTCCGCGATGATCAGAAGCGGCTTGGAGCCACCGGCCTGGATGACCTTCTCCAGCAGCGGGAGCAGCTCCTGGATCGAGCCGATCTTGCCCTGGTGGACCAGGATGTACGGGTCGTCGAGGACGGCCTCCATACGCTCCTGGTCGGTCACCATGTACGGGGACAGGTAACCCTTGTCGAAGGCCATGCCCTCGGTGAAGTCGAGGTCCAGACCGAAGGTGTTGGACTCCTCGACGGTGATGACACCGTCCTTGCCGACCTTGTCCATCGCGTCCGCGATGAGCTCGCCGACCTGCGGGTCCTGCGCGGAGAGCGCGGCCACGGCGGCGATGTCGGTCTTGTCGTCGATCGGGCGGGCGGTCGCGAGGAGCTCCTCGGACACGGCCTTGACCGCGGCGTCGATGCCCTTCTTCAGGGCGGCCGGGGAAGCACCCGCGGCAACGTTGCGCAGACCCTCGCGGACGAGCGCCTGGGCCAGCACGGTGGCGGTGGTCGTACCGTCACCCGCGACGTCGTTGGTCTTGGTCGCCACCTCCTTCACCAGCTGGGCGCCGAGGTTCTCGTACGGGTCGTCGAGCTCGACCTCGCGCGCGATGGTGACACCGTCGTTGGTGATGGTGGGAGCGCCGAACTTCTTGTCGATGACGACGTTGCGGCCCTTGGGGCCGATCGTCACCTTGACCGTGTCGGCAAGCTTGTTGACGCCGCGCTCAAGGGCGCGACGGGCGTCCTCGTCGAACTTCAGAATCTTCGCCATGGCAGCTGAGTCTTCCTCTCAAATGAACTGCGCCCCTGACCGCCCGGCTGGTTGTTCGCAGGGGGCCAGGGGCGCAGAACAGAAGCAAACGTGGGTGAATTACTTCTCGACGATCGCGAGCACGTCGCGAGCCGAGAGGACGAGGTACTCCTCGCCGTTGTACTTCACCTCGGTGCCGCCGTACTTGCTGTACAGCACGACGTCGCCGGTGTTGACGTCGAGCGGAAGGCGCTCGCCGTTCTCGAAGCGGCCCGGGCCCACGGCCAGGACGACGCCCTCCTGGGGCTTCTCCTTGGCGGTGTCCGGAATGACCAGGCCGGAGGCCGTGGTCT
This sequence comes from Streptomyces sp. NPDC018000, assembly GCF_044328025.1. Taxonomy (NCBI): domain Bacteria; kingdom Bacillati; phylum Actinomycetota; class Actinomycetes; order Kitasatosporales; family Streptomycetaceae; genus Streptomyces; species Streptomyces sp. NPDC018000. The sequence continues at coordinate 236,693 of NZ_JBIRGM010000001.1, read as the reverse complement.
GCTCGGCGTCGAGCGGCTGGACCACAATGCGGTCCTCGAGCGGCTTGATCGCAACCTTGGAGCTGGCGGTCGACACGATCCGGTCTCCCCCTTCGGAGATCTCACGGGGTTAAGAGTCTTTGGGTGGCGACCAGGTGGATCCGTCGTCGCGGGTGCCGGACCTGCCAGTCGCACAGTACTGCTGGCACTCTCCAGTGGTGAGTGCCAGCACCGAGACTATGACCGGGATTAGCACTCGGTCAAGCGGAGTGCCAATTCATCCAGTCGTGGCGTCATGTCGGCCGCGCTCGCGGACTACCGCCGCTCGCACCCGGTGCCGGATTCCACTCCTTCGTACGATCCCGTTCGGTCCGGCCGCCAGTGCCTCAGCGGTGGCGACAACCGCGAGTGCCGGGGCTCCGGCAGCTGACGGCAGGCGATGACGACCGGCGACCCGGACGCCCCGTGATCTCCGCGCGGATGGGCCCGCGGGCCGGCCGCGGGTGCCGGCCGCGGGCGGGTCACCTTCTGTGCGGCCTTGCGGCCCAGCCGTTCGATCGGGTCGACCGACTGCGCGCACCCGGCGGTGGCGGTCAGCAGCGCACCGGCTGTCAGCAGTCCGGCGAGCAGCCGGTGCACCCTTCTCATACGTAGTCCTCCAGCCGGGCCACGGCGTACCCCTTGTCCGTGATGGTCTTCATTACTGCCCGGACCAGGTCGGCCATGCTGCCGCCCCAGTCCTTCCGGCCCCGGAAGTGCGTGAGGATGATGTCGCCGGGGTGCAGGTCCTGGTCCGCCTCGCGCCACTCCATGCGGTCCGGGAACGCCTCCGCGTTCCAGAGCGGCACGGCCTTGATGCCGCAGGACTTCGCGATGCGGAGCGTGTCCCCGTTGTAGCTGCCGTACGGCGGGCGGAAGAGGGTGGGCCGCGGCCCGTACTGCTCCTCGATGATGGCCTGCTGGTCGCAGATCTCGCGCTTCTGCTCGGCGTACGAGAGCCCGGGCAGGTAGCGGTGGTTGAGCGTGTGGTTGTTGAGGCCGACGCCCAGCCGCTGCATCTCCAGGAAGTACCCGTAGCTGTCGCGCACCAGGTAGTCGCTGAGGAACGCGCTGTACGGGATGTCCAGCTCGTCCATCATCTGCAGCAGTTCGGGGTCCTTCTCGGCACCGTCGTCCATCGTCAGGAAGACGATCCGGTCCTTGGTCGGGACGGTGGTGAAGACCGGCGGCAGCGAGTCGTCGCCGCCCTTGACCTCGAACCCCTCGCGGGTGGTGATGTGCGGCTTCACCGCAGGCGGCGGGGGTGCGATCAGGGGTGGTCTGCCCAGCCCCCACTTCTTGGCGAGGGCCGCCCGTACGGCCGGGCTGAACCTCGCGTTCTCACGGGCCCCGGCGGGTGCGCCGCCCTGGCCGGCCCACTGTCCGGGACCACCCGGGGGGCCGGCGGCGGGCCGGGCCCGGAGCTCGTCGCCGTCGTCGAGCCGGCCGCCGGCCCCAGAGGCGCAGCCGGAGCAGACCGCGGCGACCAGGAGTGCGGCCAGGACCGCGCAGACCGGCCGATGCCTGCCGGGGCCCTGCCCGCCCCGCGGTTCGGGCACACCCGATCTACTCCTTTTCATGATTAATTTTTCCTTTTGTCGTACTAGTTGCATGGCGTCGCATCCTGCCAGCACGTGGTGGGCGCCCCGGCCCGACACCGCCACCGGGCCCGCCGGTCAACCCGGCTGGCTCACAATGGGACAGGTGAACGCTCTCCCCCCGAACGACCCGTCCGCCGCCGACGGCCGGTCCGACGCTCCCGCCCCGCCCGGCGCCGACGACTTCCTCGCCGCTTTCACGGCCCTGCGCGCCCCCGAGGGCACGGCACTCCTGGACGGGCTGCGGTCGTACGACCCCGCCCAGGAGCTCGCCACCGCCACCCGGCTGCGCCGCACCCACCCGGCCTCGCTGGTCTCGGCGGCGCTGGGACAGGCGCGGCTTCGGCAGCGGGCGGTGGCGAAATTCGGTGCCGAGGACGCGTACCGCATGTTCTTCACGCCGAACGGCGTCGAGCAGGCGACGCGTACGTCGGTGGCCACCCACCGCGCACAGCGATTCGTGGAGGCGGGGGTGCGCAGCGTCGCCGACCTCTGCTGCGGAATCGGCGGCGACGCGATCGCGCTCGCACGGGCGGGCATCTTCGTCCTCGCTGTGGACCGCGACCCGCTCACCGCCGAGGTGGCCCGCGCCAACGCCGCCGCGCTCGGCCTGGATGGTCTGATCGAGGTGCGGTGCGCCGATGTCACCGAGATCGACACCTCGCCGTACGACGCGGTCTTCGTCGACCCGGCCCGGCGCGGCGGCAGGGGCAGGATCTTCGACCCCGAGGCGTACTCACCGCCGCTCTCCTGGGCGACCGGCGCCGCGCTCAAGGCCCCCCGTGCCGCGCTGAAGATCGCCCCCGGCATCCCGCACGAGGCGATCCCGGCGCAGGCGGAGGCCGAGTGGATCTCGGACGGCGGCGATGTGAAGGAGGCGGTGCTCTGGTTCGGCGAGGGCTTCGCGGCCGGTTCCCACCGCGCCACCGTGCTTCCGGCCCGCGCCACCCTGTGGTCCGGCGCACCGCTGCCGGCCCCGCCCGTCGGCCCGGTCGGCCGCTATCTGTACGAGCCGGACGGCGCCGTCATCCGCGCCCATCTGGTCGCCGACATCGTGGCGCGGTGCGACGGCCGGCTGGTCGACGAGACCATCGCGTACGTCACGAGCGACCAGCCGTACGACTCCCCGTACACCTCCGGGTACGAGATCACCGACCGGCTGCCGTTCAACATGAAGAAGCTCAAAGCGCTGCTGCGGGAGCGGAAGGTCGGCGTCCTGACGGTGAAGAAGCGCGGATCGGCCGTCGAACCGGAGGAGTTGCGCCGCCGGATGAAGCTACAGGGGCCGAACGCCGCGACGGTCTTCCTGACCCGGGTGGCCGGAGCCCCGACGATGCTGATCGGCCACCCGGTGACCGGCCCCGCCTGAGCGCCTGCCGGGCGGCCTCCGACCGGGCGGGTGCGGCCGTCGGGCCAGGTCGGTCAGGTCCTCGGCGTACGCCTGTGGGAGCGGCTGAGGACCCACGTACTGCCGGGAGTTGCACTGCCCCGGCGGTCCGGGGTCAGCGGTGCGTGCCGCCCCCGGCGGAGAACAGCGGCTCGGGAGCGGACGCCCCGATCAGGGTCCGCAGCACCCAACGGCGGTGGGCGAACGCCTTGGTGATGCCGATCAGTCCGATGTTCCAGCCGATCATCCCGAGCCCCATGACCAGGGCGACCAGCCCGAAACTGTCCCTGACCGCCTCGACGGTCGCCGGGACGGCGATGCACGCGTACAGCCCGAGTGCGCACAGCGCGGAGGACATCAGCAGCCAGACGAGGCTGACGCCCGGCATCCGCAACCGCGCTTCGCGCACCGGATCGCGGCCCAACTCGCCCCAGGCGGCGAGCAGTCGGCGGATGTCGAGGTCGCGGCGCAGACCGATGACGACGAAGACGACCGCGGGCACCATGCAGCAGACGCCCACGCAGGCGACGATCACACCGAGCAAGGCACTGAAGATGTCGTACGTCTCCTCCAGCGCGACCATCGCCGACCCCACCAGCGACCAGCCCACCGCGCAGAGCGCTCCCCACAGCCACAGCGCCACCAGCCGCCCCGGGGAGACATGCCTCTTCACCAACTCCCCGAGCACCACGGCCCGGTCGGTGAGCAGCGCCTCACGGTCGGGCCAGGAACGTATCTCCACAGGCGGTGGGGGCGGCGGCAGTTGCGCACGGAGAAGCATGGGCCAGACCCTACCGAGCGCGCGCCCGCCCTCGCGGGCGGCACCGTGCGCCGGGGCCTCCGCGGTGCCATGCTGGAGAGGGACACACGGAGGTGCGCGATGGGGTTCTATGTCGAGCGGATCGTGCCCCGGATCGCCGACGCAGTCGGCGGAATGAAGTCGGCCGAACCGCTGCGGCGCCGGGTCTGCGAAGGCCTGTACGGGGAGATCATCGAGATCGGGTTCGGTTCCGGGCACAACGTTCCGTTCTACCCGGATGCCGTCACCGACGTGGCCGCGGTCGAGCCGTCCGATCTCGGCTGGAAGCTGGCCCGTGACCGCATCGATGCGGGCCACACGCCGGTGCGGCGCGCCTGCATGGACAGCCAGTACCTGCCCTTCGCGGACGACACCTTCGACGGAGCCCTGTCCACGTGGACGCTGTGCACCATCCCCGACGCCGATGCGGCGCTGCGGGAGGTGCGGCGGGTCCTCAAGCCCGGTGCGACCCTTCACTTCCTGGAGCACGGGCTGGCGCCGGAGGAGGACGAGAACGTACGCCGCTGGCAGCGCCGTCTCGATCCGGTGGAGCAGCGGCTCTTCGCCGGGTGCCGTCTGACCCGGCCGATCACCGAGATGCTGACGGCCGCGGGGTTCACGATCGTCGACCTCGACGTGTTCTACGAGAAGGGCGCGCCGAGGCTGATGGGTGCCGACTCGCTGGGCGTCGCCGCGCCCTAGGGCCGGGGGCTCGGCCGGCTCTCAGCCGAGGGACTCGACGGCCCCCACGGACTCGAAGCGCCAGCGGTGCACCGGACGCGCGATCAACTCGACTGCCGGTTCGGGGAGTTCGGGCAGCTCGTCACCGTACGCCCCCTCCCACCAGGTGACGACCAGGACCCGGTCCTGCGGGGCGCGCAGCAGCTCGCGGCGCAGCGGCTCGCGGGCCAGCTCGGCCGACCGGGCGCGCGCCCACTCCAGTAGTTCGGGGCCCCTGCCGCAGACGGCGCGGGCTTCCCACATCAGCACAACGGTCGTACCGCTCATGAGTACAGGTTGTCCTTGCTGATCTCGTGCACATGGTCGTGGTCGTGCGCGTGGGCACCGGGGACGTGGGTGTCGGTCACCGGCAGCGACGAGTCCGCGGACAGTTCCAGGTCCGAGGCCGGCCTGCCCCGGGCCACCATCTCCGCGCCCAGCGCCGCGACCATCGCCCCGTTGTCCGTGCACAGCCCCGGCCGCGGCACCCGCAGCCGGACACCGGCCCGCTCGCACCGCTCCTCGGCCAGCGCCCGCAGCCGCGAGTTGGCCGCGACACCGCCGCCGATCATCAGGTGGTCGACGCCCTCGTCCTTGCAGGCCCGGACGGCCTTTCGGGTGAGCACATCCACCACGGCCTCCTGGAAGGACGCGGCCACATCCCGTACCGGCACCTCCTCGCCGGCGGCCCGCTTCGCCTCGATCCAGCGGGCGACGGACGTCTTCAGACCGGAGAAGGAGAAGTCGTACGCGGGATCACGCGAGCCGGTCAGACCGCGCGGGAACGCGATCGCCTTCGGGTCGCCCTCCTTCGCCAGCCGGTCGATGACCGGGCCGCCGGGGAAGCCGAGGTTCAGCACCCGGGCGATCTTGTCGAAGGCCTCGCCCGCCGCATCGTCGATGGTCGCGCCCAGGGGCCGTACGTCATTGGTGATGTCCGGCGCGAGCAGCAGTGAGGAGTGGCCGCCGCTGACCAGCAGCGCCATCGTCGGCTCGGGCAGCGGGCCGTGCTCCAGCTGGTCGACGCAGATGTGCGAGGCGAGGTGGTTCACCCCGTAGAGCGGCTTGTTCAGCGCGTACGCGTACGCCTTCGCCGCCGAGACGCCGACGAGCAGCGCGCCCGCCAGTCCGGGGCCCGCGGTGACGGAGATGCCGTCGAGGTCGCGGGCGCTGATCCCGGCGTCCTTCAGGGCGCGCTCGATGGTGGGGACCATCGCCTCCAGGTGCGCGCGGGAGGCGATCTCCGGGACGACGCCGCCGAAGCGGGCGTGCGTGTCGACACTGGACGCGACGGCGTCGGCGAGCAGCGTCGTACCACGGACGATGCCGACGCCGGTCTCGTCGCAGGAGGTCTCGATGCCGAGTACGAGCGGTTCGTCAGCCATCAGTCAGTCTCTGTTCCCTGTACGAGCTCTTGTACGTGATCATGGACGTCTTCGTGGACGTCTTCGTGGACGTCTTCGTGGACGTCTTCGTGGACGTGGAGGCGCATGACGAGTGCGTCGATGTTGCCCGGCTGGTAGTAGCCGCGGCGGAAGCCGATCGGTTCGAAGCCGAAGCGTTCGTACAGCTTCTGCGCCCGGGTGTTGTCGACGCGGACTTCGAGCAGCACCTCGGCGCACTCGAAGGCCGTGGCGTGCTTCAGCAGATCGGTGAGGAGTTCGGAGCCGAGGCCGCCGCCCCAGTGGCCGCGGGTGACACCGATCGTCTGTACGTCGGCGAGATCACCGGCCGCGGCGAGACCGGCATAGCCGACGATCCGTCCGGTGGCGGGGTCCTCGGCGACGACATAGCGACGGGTGGCCTGCGGGCCGCGGGAGTGCGCCAGCTCGGACCAGAACATGCCGGCCGACCAGGCGTCGTCCGGGAACAGCTCGTGTTCGAGGTCCAGCACCGGATCGATGTCCCACCAGCGCATCTCGCGCAGAACGGCAGTCGTGGTCGTCACTTCGGGGTGACCACCTTGTAGTTCTTCGGGATCTGGGCGTCGGGCCTGCGGAGGTAGAGCGGCTGCGGCGGCAGCAGTTCCGCGCCCACGGCGAGACGCTCGGCGGCGAGGGCTGCCAGCGCACCCGCGCAGACGTGCTCGGGGCCCCGGGCGTCCGGGAACGCCTCGGGGTAGAGCACCGCGCCCGCCCCGACGACGGGGAGTCCGGCGAGCTGCTCGGCGATGTCGGCGGGACGGTCGACGGCGGGCTCCGTGGCGCGCGTACGGGAGTCCTCGTACCTCGCCCAGTAGACCTCCTTGCGGCGGGCGTCCGTCGCGACGGCGAACGGACCTTCCAGGCCGTCCTGCCCAGCGGCGTACGCGAGACCGTCCAGGGTGCACAGCCCGTGCACGGGTACGGAGAGCGCGGAGCCGAAGGTCGCGGCCGTGACCAGGCCGACCCGCAGCCCGGTGTACGGTCCTGGGCCGACACCCACGACCACGTCCGTCACGGCGTCGAGTCTCGCTCCGGCCTCGGCGAGGACCCGGTCGACGGCGGGCAGCAGCAGCTCCCCGTGCCTTCGGGCGTCGACCTGACCGGACTCGGCGACGACGGAGGTCCCGTCGTGAAGGGCGACGGTGACGGCGGGGGTGGCGGTATCCACGGCGAGCAAGAGCACGCAAACAGCCTACGGCTCCTCCGACCGGGCGCGGTGTCCCGTACAGCGTCCTGGTACGACCGGTCCCGGCTGCTACCGTCACCGTGTACACGCGGGTACGACGTAAACGCTTGTACTACAAACGGAAGCGAAAGGGGCGCGCACGGTGTCTAGGGGCAGCTCGGGATTCGTGGCCGGGCTCACTGCGGCGGCTCTCGCCGTGGTCGGTTTCCTGGCCTATCAGGCATCGGCGAACGCCCCCGACTCCGTCGCCGTCCCCAAGCCGAAGACTTCCAGCAGCGCCCCCGCCACCGCCACCGGCCACGACAAGCCGAAGGAGAAGGAGCCGCCGGCCGCGCTCCCGGCCGGATCAGGCACCGGAAAGCGTGTGGTGTACGCGCTGGAGGACCGTCGGGTGTGGCTCGTCGACTCGGCCGGGCATGTGACCAGGACCTTCGAGGTCATGCCGAGCGCGCTGAGTCCGCAGCCCGGGACGTACCAGGTGGTTACGCCGCGCCAGGGGCCACCCACCAAGGGCTCGGACGGCGTGATGATCGAGCACGTGGTGCGGTTCGCGACGGTGGAGGGCGTCTCTGTCGGATTCAGCGCGGCGGTGGACGGCTCGATGAAGAGCCCGGATCCGTCACTGAAGACGGGGGGCGTGCGGATGTCCCGGGCCGACGGGAACGCGGTGTGGGACTTCGCGACAGTCAGCACGAACGTGGTCGTCGTCCCGTAACGGAACACCGCGCACGGGCTATGCCGCGTCGCGCCGGGACGGCAGCTCGTCCGTCTCTTCCTCGGCAGGCTCGGCCTGCTCGGCAGGCTCGGCAGGCTCGGCAGGCTCGGCCGGTGGCGTGGACACCGCCGTGGCGGCGGCGCACGCGGCCAGCAGGTCCTTCATCGACAGGGGGGACGGCGACTGCGGCGACGGCTGCGGCTGCGGCTGCGGCTGCGGGTCACGCTCGGGCGTCGGCATGGATGCCTCCTGAAGCTCCGGTGCGAGGTCGTGGTTAGGCAGACCTAACCAGGTCTCCCGTCCATGTGACCACGACCATCGCTCCCCACGCAACAATTTACCGACGGCTTGTCGGAAAGAGTGCCGGACGGCTGAATCCGCACTCGAATGACAGCAGCTCGCGACCCCTTACGACCTCGCCGCCTGTCCCGGCAGTTCGGTCGCCATGTCCTCGCGCAGTCCCGCCCAGCGCGCCCCGATCCCCACCAGCGTCACCGAGCGCCATTCGTCGTCCGTGTCGCCGACCGCGCGGTGGATCAGCACCTGCAGCCGGTCCTCCGACAGCTCCTCGACCTTGCCGTCGCCCCACTCCACGACCACCACCGACTCCGGCAGCGAGACATCGAGGTCCAGGTCCTCCATCTCGTCCAGCCCGCCGCCGAGGCGGTACGCGTCGACGTGGACCAGCGCGGGACCGCCGGTCAACGACGGGTGGACGCGGGCGATCACGAAGGTGGGAGAGGTGACGGCGCCGCGCACCCCGAGGCCCTCGCCGAGCCCCCGGGTCAGCGTCGTCTTTCCGGCGCCGAGCTCGCCAGTGAGCATCACGAGGTCGCCGGGGCGCAGCACACGGGCGATCCGGCGGCCGAGGGCCTGCATCTGTTCGGGGGACTCGACGGCGAGGCTCACGGTGACGGTGCCCGGCGCGGCGCCCTCGTCCGCCTCAGCCGCCAGGCTGTTGTGCGGTGCTTCCATGCTCGCCAACGTTAGCCGCTGCCGGCACCGCCCCGACGCGTACCAGCAGGTCCGCCAGCCGGTCCGTCACCGTCTCCGGGTGTTCCAGCATCACCAGATGACCGGCGTCCGGGACGATGACCAGCTCCGCTTCCGGGAGCTGGTCCGCCATGGCCTCGCTGTGCGAGCTGGGCGTCACCAGGTCCTTGTCGCCCGCCAGGATCAGCACCGGGACTTCACGGAACGCGGGCAGGACGTGGCTCTTGTCGTGTTCGGTGAAGGCCGGGTAGAACTCGGCGACCACATCGATCGGGGTGGATTCGATGAGCCGCTCGGCGAACCTCTCGACTGCCGGGTCGACGTCCCGCGAACCGAACGAGTACCGCTTGATCAGCCCGGCGAAGAGATCGGCGGTCGCCCTCCTGCCCCGTTCCACCAGCTCGGCCTGGGAACCGAGCGCTCTGAGCACCCCGGGCAGCACCCGTCGTACCGCGTTCACGCCCGCGACCGGCAGCCCGAAACTGACCTCGCCGAGCTTCCCGCTGGAAGTGCCGACGAAGGCGACGGCGGCGACCCGGTCCCGGACGAGCTGGGGGTACTGCTCGGCGAGCGCCATCATCGTCATGCCGCCCATCGAGTGCCCGACCAGCACCAGCCGCCCTTCCGGGGCGGCCGCGTCGATGACGGCCTTCAGATCACGGCCGAGCTGGTTGATGCCGACCGTCACTCCGGCCGCCTGGTCCCGGCCCCGCTCGGAGCGGCCGTGGCTGCGCTGGTCCCAGTGGACGGTGCGCACCAGACCGCGCAGTGCCGCCCGCTGGAAGTGCCAGGAGTCCTGGTTGAGGCAGTAGCCGTGGCTGAAGACGACGGTGACGGGTGCGGGCGCCTTGCGGCCGAAGAGCCGACGGCGGCGGGTACCGGCCCCGGTGGCGGTACCGGGGCCGGCGGCAGCGCTCTCGCCGCCCGCGGTGGTCACCGCAGCGCCGTCCGGTTCGACCTCGTCGATCTCGTAGTACAGCTCGGTGCCGTCGTCGGCCGTGGCCCGGCCGGGCAGTCCGCGCAGCGAGCCGTACGGTCCCGAGGCGTCCAGAGCCAGCCTGGCCCTCCTGCGCATGCCCCGGCCCACGGTCAGCCGCTCGACCGCGACACCGGCGGCGGCTCCGGCCGCGATCACGCCTATGGCGGCTCCGGCGATCCCCGCCCGGCGCCAGCCGACCGCCGTAGCGGCGTCCGTCACCGCGTCCCCCGCGCTGATCTCGCTCACCGTGCCGCGCTCCTCGTCGGTCGTATACGTCGGGTCAGGGCTGGTCTGTTCCAGTCGTGCTCAGATCGTGCCTGGTCAGGGGCGCTTGATCGGTCAGGACTCGGCCGGGGTGCCATGCAGATGGACGCGCGGTACACGGGTGCTGATCCGGGTGACGATCTCGTACGCGATCGTGTCGCAGGCCTGCGCCCAGTCCTCGGCGCTCGGCTCGCCCCGGTCCCCCGGGCCGAAGAGCACCGCCTCGCTGCCCACTTCGACCCCGTCCCCGTCGAGGTCGACGACGAACTGGTCCATGGCCACCCGGCCCGCGATCCGCCGCCGCACACCGCCGACCAGGACGGGTGCACGGCCGGAGGCATGGCGTGGGATGCCGTCCGCGTAGCCGACCGGCACCAGGCCCAGAGTGGTCTCGCCGGAGGTTGTGTAGTGGTGTCCGTAACTGACCCCGTGACCGGTCGGCACCTGCTTGACCAGGGCGACCGACGCCACGAGCGTCATGACGGGGCGCAGCCCGAAGTCGGCCGGGGTGCCCAGCTCGGGGCTGGGCGAGATGCCGTACATCGCGATCCCGGTCCGTACGAGATCGAAGTGCGCCTCGGGGATCGTCAGCGCCGCCGGGGAGTTGGCCATGTGGCGCACCTCGGGGTCGACGCCCTGCTTCTCCGCGTACGCGACCATGTCCCGGAACACGTTCAGCTGGGCGGCGACGGAGGGGTGGCCGGGCTCGTCGGCACAGGCGAAGTGGGACCAGAGGCCGGTGATCCTGATGGTGCCCGCGTCCTCGGCGGTGCGGGCGGCTGCGACCAGTTCCGGCCAGTCGGCGGGCTGGCAGCCATTGCGCCCGAGGCCGGTGTCGGCCTTGAGCTGGATACGGGCCGGAATGCCGGCCTCCGTGGCCGCGGCGAGGACCTCGCGAAGGGCCCACATCCCGCTCACCGACACATCGATGTCGGCTTCGACGGCCTCGCGCCAGGGGCCGCCCGGTGTCCACAGCCAGCACATCACCCGGCCGCCGATCCCGGCGGCCCGCAGGGCGAGCGCCTCCTGCGGCGTCGCGGTGCCCAGCCAGGTCGCCCCGGCCTCCAGCGCGGCCCGGGCGCAGGGCACTGCCCCGTGCCCGTACGCATCGGCTTTGACGACGGCCATGAGTTGCGCACCGGCCGCCCGCGCGCGCAGTGCACGCACATTGGCGCGCAGCGCGGCGAGGTCGATCTCGGCACGGGCTCTCAAGGACGCTGTCTCGTTCATCGCGCCCAGTCTCTCAGAGACGTACGACAGGGCCCTCGGGCGGCGGTACACCTCAGTGACGGCGCAGCCGGTGCTCCAGATGGTCGACGAGGACCGGGACATGGCTGTGCGGTACGTCCTTGACCGCCGTGACCAGCGTCACCGGGCCGCCCGCGCGGACCAGCTCCACCAGCTCCCCGACGGCCGCCGTGTGGGCGGGGTCGGCCAGCTCGGCGCGGTAGCGGTCGACGAAATCGTCGTAGCGGGTGCCCGAGCGGTCGTCGTGGTACCAGGCGCGCAGCTCGTTCGACGGGGTGACGTCCTTGAGCCACTTGTCGATGTGAGCCCGGTCCTTGGCCACGCCACGCGGCCAGAGCCGGTCGACGAGGACGCGGGTGCCGTCGCCGTCCTCCTGCGGGTCGTACACACGGCGCACACGCACATCGCTGCTGCTGCCCACGATCGCCCTCCTGTCGACCCCGACGGCGCCTGCCTGCCGCTGCCTGCCGCTGCCTGCGTCCAGGATCGCTCAGGCCCGTACGTCCCGCCACGCCGCCACGATCGCCTCGGCGACGTCCTGCGCGGCGACGGGAGCGCTGTTCGAGGCGTGACGGGCGGCCAGGCCGTGCAGGTACGCGCCGACGGACGCGGCATCGCGCGGGGCGAGGCCCGCGGCCAGCAGGGAGCCGGTGAGACCGGAGAGGACATCGCCGCTGCCGGCCGTGGCCAGCCAGGAGCTGCCGGTCGGGTTGACCCGTACGGGAGTGTGTCCGGTCTCGGTGGCGACCAGGGTCGTCGACCCCTTGAGCAGGACCGTGGCGCGGTAGCGGGCGGCCAGTTCCCGTACGGCGGCGAGCCGCCCCGCCTCGACCTCCTCGCGCGGGACGCCGAGCAGGGCCGCGGCCTCACCGGCGTGCGGGGTGAGGACGGTCGGTGCGGTGCGCGAGCGTACGGCGGTGGCGTCGAGCAGCCGCAGCCCGTCCGCGTCGACGAGCACCGGAACGTCCGCTGCCAGCACGCCACGGACCGCCTCGACGGCCTCCGTGCCGTCACCGAGCCCGGGCCCGACGACCCATGCCTGCACCTGACCGGCCTTCGAAGGCGGCCCCGCGTGGACCAGCGTCTCCGGATGGCGGGCGATCACCGCGTCGGCGCCCGGACCGACGTACCGCACGGCCCCGGCACCGCCCCGCAGCGCCCCGGAGACGGCCAGAACCGCCGCCCCCGGATACCGCGCCGACCCGGCGACGACGCCGACGACGCCACGCCGGTACTTGTCGCTCTCACTGCCGGGGACCGGCAGAAGTGCGGCGACGTCCGCGTACTGCAAAGCCTCCAGGTCGGGTACGTCGGGCAGCTCGGGGCCGAGCCCGATGTCGACGAGGTGCAGCGCGCCCACCCGGTCGGCGGCCGGGTCGATGAGCAGGCCGGGCTTGTACGCACCGAAGGTGACGGTCGCGTCGGCGCGTACGGCGTCGCCGAACACCTCGCCGGTGTCGGCCTCGACCCCACTGGGCAGATCGACGGCGACGAAGGCCGCACCGGTCGCCTCGAAGGCCCGCACCAGCTCGGCTGCGTCCGGACGCAGCCCGCCGCGCCCGCCGATGCCGGTGATCCCGTCCACGACGAGCTCGATGTGCCCGCCCCATTCCTCCGCCCCGCGCCCGTCCTCCGCCACGCGCCCGCCCGCGGCGAGCAACGCCGCGAGTCCGCCCTCATGGGCGCGCCCCGGCGAGGTGAGCACGGCGCGCACCCCCGCGCCGCGGCGGGCCAGCCGGGCGCCCGCGTACAGCGCGTCGCCCCCGTTGTCGCCGCTGCCGACGAGCAGGACGACCCGGGACCCGTACACCCGGCCGCGCCGCCGCAGTACATCGGCGCAGACCGCCGCGAGTCCCGCCGCGGCGCGCTGCATCAGGGCACCCTCGGGCAGCTTGGCCATCAGGGCCCGTTCCGCGGCCCGTACGGTCTGAACGCTGTACGCAGTACGCATGTGCTCAACCCTCCGCGATCACCACGGCCGACGCCACCCCCGCGTCGTGGCTGAGCGACACATGCCAGTGCCGTACGCCCAGCTCGGCCGCGCACGCGGCGACCGTGCCGCTCACCCGCAGCCGGGGCTGCCCGCTGTCCTCTACGTACACCTCGGCATCCGTCCAGAGCAGGCCGCTCGGCGCGCCGAGCGCCTTCGCGAGAGCCTCCTTCGCGGCGAACCGCGCGGCGAGCGAGGCGATGCCGCGCCGCTCGCCGCTGGGCAGCAGCAATTCGCTCTTCAGGAAGAGCCGGTCGGCCATCTGCGGCGTACGCTCCAGCGCCGCGTCGAACCGTTCGATCTCGGCCACATCGATCCCGACCCCGATGATCACGCGTGTTCCTTCACTGCTCGCTACTCCACGGTCACGGACTTCGCCAGATTGCGCGGCTGGTCCACGTCGTTGCCGCGGGCCGTCGCCAGTTCGCAGGCGAACACCTGCAGCGGCACGGTCGACACCAGCGGCTGAAGCAGCGTAGGCGTAACGGGGATCCGGATCAGATGGTCGGCGTACGGGACGACCGCCTCGTCGCCCTCCTCGGCGATGACGATGGTGCGGGCGCCGCGGGCCCGGATCTCCTGGATGTTCGACACGATCTTGTCGTGCAGCACCGACCGGCCGCGCGGCGAGGGCACGACCACGACGACCGGCAGATCGTCCTCGATGAGCGCGATCGGCCCGTGCTTGAGCTCACCGGCGGCGAAGCCCTCGGCGTGCATGTACGCGAGTTCCTTGAGCTTCAACGCGCCTTCCAGGGCTACGGGATAGCCGACATGGCGGCCCAGGAAGAGCACGGTGTCGTGGTCGGCGAGGGAGCGGGCGAGTGCGCGTACGGGTTCCATGTTGGTCAGAACCTGTTCGACCGCCCCGGAGATCGCGGAGAGCTGGCGGATGACGGTCCGGATCTCGTCGCCCCACTTCGTGCCGCAGATCTGTCCCAGGTACAGGGCGACGAGGTAGCAGGCGACGAGCTGGGTGAGGAACGCCTTGGTGGAGGCTACGGCGACTTCGGGCCCTGCGTGCGTGTAGAGCACGGCGTCGGACTCCCGCGGGATGGTGGAGCCGTTCGTGTTGCAGATGGCGAGGACCTTCGCACCTTGTTCGCGGGCGTGCCGCAGGGCCATCAGGGTGTCCATCGTCTCGCCGGACTGGGAGATCGCGACAACGAGGGTGCGGTGGTCGAGGATCGGGTCGCGGTAGCGGAACTCGCTGGCCAGCTCGGTCTCGCAGGGAATCCTGGTCCAGTGCTCGATGGCGTACTTGGCGATCATCCCGGCGTGGAACGCGGTACCGCAGGCGACGATGACGACCTTGTCGACCTCCCGGAGCTCGCGGGGCGTGATCCGTACCTCGTCGAGGTGGAGCGTGCCCGCGCCGTCGATCCGCCCGAGGAGCGTGTCGGCGACGGCCTTGGGCTGTTCCTCGATCTCCTTGAGCATGAAGGAGGCGTGGCCGCCCTTCTCGGCGGCGGAGACGTCCCAGTCCACGTGGTACTCACGGACCTCGGCGGGCCGCCCGTCGAAGTCGGTGACGGTGACACCTTCCCGGCGCAGCTCCACCACCTGGTCCTGCCCCAGCTCGATCGCGGACCGGGTGTGCGCGATGAACGCGGCCACATCGGAGGCCAGGAACGACTCGTCCTCCCCCACCCCCACCACAAGTGGCGAGTTGCGCCGGGCCCCTACCACCGTGTCGGGCGCGTCCGCGTGCACCGCGACGAGGGTGAAGGCGCCCTCCAGCCGCCGGCAGACCTGCCGCATCGCCTCCGCCAGGTCCGCACAGGACGAGAACGCCTCGGCGAGGAGATGGGCGACGACCTCGGTGTCGGTCTCGGAGGCCAGATCGTGGCCGCGCTCGGCAAGTTCGGCGCGCAGGACGGCGAAGTTCTCGATGATCCCGTTGTGCACGACGGCGACGCGGCCCGCGTTGTCGAGGTGCGGGTGGGCATTGGCGTCGGTGGGGGCGCCGTGGGTGGCCCAGCGGGTGTGCCCGATCCCGGTGGCCCCGGCCGGGAGCGGCGCCTCGGCCAGCGTCTTCTCCAGATTGACGAGCTTCCCGGCCTTCTTCGCGGCGGCCAGCCCGCCGTCCGCGAGGACGGCGATGCCCGCCGAGTCGTAGCCCCGGTATTCGAGGCGCTTGAGCCCCGCGACGACGACGTCCTGCGCCGACTGCCCACCGACGTATCCGACGATTCCGCACATACCGTTCCCTTCCTGGTCGCCCGCCCCCCCTTCTTCGTCTTCGCATCGTCGCAGAAGGTGAACGGGGCGGCAGGGGACGGCATCGCGAAGTCCGGGGCCGGTCCGCGACCGGGCAGGTGGGTGTCGGCGCTTCAGGACAGCAACAGCGGCATGCCCCGGTCCGAGGGGGCGCCCCTGGTGGAGTACGCGTAGCCCCGGGCCGTTCGGCGGGGTCAGCGCCTGAGTAACTCCAGGAGATCCTTGTTGAACTTTTCCTTGTCGCCGGGGACGAGGGCGATTCCGTGGGAGCCGCCCTCGTAGACCTTGAGGGTCGCGTCCGCAATGAGCTGGGCGGACTTGCGGCCCGTGGCGTCGATGGGGACGATCTGGTCGTCGTCGCCGTGCACGACGAGCGTGGGGATGTCGAACTTCTTCAGGTCCTCGTGGAAGTCCGTGGCCGCGAAGGCGTCGACGCAGGCGACGCCGCCCTCGATGGTCTCGGCCATGGCCATGTACCAGAAGGCGTCCTTGTTGCCCTGGGTGACCTTGTTGCCGTCGCGGTCGGCACCGAAGAAGCCGACCGCCGCGTCCTTCCAGAATTGCGAGCGTTCGGCGAGGATGCCCTTCTTGATGCCGTCGAAGACCGACTGCGGTACGCCCTCCGAGTTGCCGGGGCCCTGGAGCATCAGCGGAGGGATGGCTGAGAGGAGCACCGCGGACCTGATCCGGCCGGTGCCGTGGCGGCCGATGTAGCGGGCGAGTTCGCCGCCGCCCGTCCAGTGCGCGACCAGCGTGACGTCCCGCAGGTCCAGTTGGGTGATCAGGTCGTCGAGGTCGTCCGCGAAGGTGTCGAAGTCGTAGCCGTCCCACACCGGGGTGGAGCGGCCGTGACCGCGCCGGTCGTGGGCGATGCCACGGAACCCGTTGTCCGCTACCGCCTTGAGCTGGTCCTGCCAGGCGTCCCCGTTCAGGGGCCAGCCGTGGTGCGGGCCCCCCGACCCAGCGTGCGGCCGGACGTCCGGACTGCACGTCCGGATGCGGGGACCCGAAGCCGATGCCGTAAAGTAGGAACGGCACATACTTTGAACCGCTCCTACTTCAGGGATGCCGATGGCCTTCACCGGACGCAGTCGCGAATTGCGCATCCTCGAATCCTGGCTGGACAAGGTCAGGGCCGCTTCGGGGGGCAGCGCCGGGCAGGCGCTGGTGATCAAGGGTCGGCGACGGATCGGCAAGACCCGGCTGGTGCAGGAGTTCTGTGCACGGTCGGAACTGCCGTACGTGTTCTTCCAGGCGACCCGCGGCCAGCCCGCGCCACTGGCCCGGCAGGCGCTGTTCGACGCGGTCGTCGGAGGGCACGGCATGAGGAAACACGGCGCCGCCCTGGGGCAGGCCGCTGCTCCCGAGGACTGGGTCCGGACGCTGGCTGCGGTGGCCGCGGCGCTACCCGCGGACGAGCCGGTCGTTCTCGTCCTGGACGAGGTCCCCTGGCTGGCCGAGGCCGACGCCGGATTCGACGCGGCGCTCAAAACCGCCTGGGACATGTACTTGTCCGCGAAGCCCGTACTCCTGCTGCTCCTCGGCTCCGATCTCGCGATGATGGACCGGCTGACGTCGTACGAGCACCCCTTCTACGGGCGCGCGGGCCAGTACACCGTGGGGCCGCTCAACCCTGCGGACGTACAGGATTCCACCGCGCTCGATGCCGCGGACGCGCTGGACGCGTACCTGGTCACCGGAGGCTTCCCCGAGGTCGTGACCGACTGGCGGACCGGTGAATCGGTGGCCGACTATCTGACGCGCCAGGTGGAGGACCCTTCGTCGGTGCTGCTGACGACGGGCGAGCGTTCCCTCGCGGCCGAGTTTCCCGCGCGTTTGCAGGCCGGCAGGGTGTTGCGGGCGATCGGTTCCGGCGAACGGACCTTCTCCGGCATCGCCGCAAGCACGGGAGGCGCCGACGGACGCCCACTGGCGCACGGCACCCTGGCGCCGATACTGACCGAACTCATCGAAGCGAAGAAGATCGTGGCCGCGGACGTCCCGTTGTCCACCCGGCCCGCCCCCAAGCTCAAGCGCTACCGGATCGACGACACCTACTTGCGGTTCTGGCTGGCGCATCTGGAGAACGCCGTTGCGCAGGCGGAGAGAGGCAGGGGGGACGTATCGGCTGCACGAATTCGACGGTCGTGGCCGTCCTGGCGAGGCCGCGCGGTGGAGCCGGTGATCAGGGAGGCGCTGGCACGCCGCGTGCCCGACGGTCTGTTCCCCGAGGCAACCGAGGTGGGTGGCTGGTGGAACCGCCAGAACAACCCGGAGATCGACCTCGTCGGCGCGGACGCGCAGCCCGTGGCGCGTCGTGTCTTCTTCGTCGGATCGGTGAAGTGGCGCGACGAGACACCCTTCGGGGCAAGGGATCTGACGGAGCTCGCGTCAGCGGCACAGCAGGTGCCGGGCGCGGAAGGCGCGGCCCTGATCGCGGTCAGCCGCCGGCCACCGACGGGTGCGGCAGCGAAGGGACTGGTCGCGCACTGGGGGCCCGAAGACGTGCTCGCGGCGTGGCGGTGACGGCGGCGGCAGTCACGTCGGAGGCGCTGTCAGCACGGTGACCGCCCCGCCCCCCAGGGCGACCCGGAACGAGGCGGGCGCCG
Source organism: Streptomyces sp. NPDC018000 (assembly GCF_044328025.1). Lineage (NCBI taxonomy): Bacteria > Bacillati > Actinomycetota > Actinomycetes > Kitasatosporales > Streptomycetaceae > Streptomyces > Streptomyces sp. NPDC018000. The sequence goes on along the minus strand of NZ_JBIRGM010000001.1, from coordinate 218,543 downwards.
ACGGGCGCGGTGGTCAGTTGCCGGAGGCGTACGTGACGAACTCCGCCCACGCACGCGGCCCGAAGCCGAGCTGGGGGCCGCCCGGCAGGTTCTTGGAGTCGCGCACGTGGATCGTGCTTGCGGTCTCCGCGACCTCGACGCAGTCAGGACCGTCATTGCTGCTGTAGCTGCCGGCGGGGTGCCTGAGGGAGTGGGGGAGGTCGCCATGTGTTGCTGCTCGTCGCCTGGGCCGACCTCGGATACCAGGAGGTCGCCGAGGCGCTCGGCATCCCTCTCGGCACCGTGCGGTCCCGGCTCAATCGCGCCCGCCGCAAGGTACGTGAAGCGCTCAGCCTGGATCCCTCGTTCACACCCGACGCCATGGAGCTGACCCCGTCATGGACGAAATGACCACGCTGCGCGAACTGCGCGCCAACGCTCCCGTCCCGGACCGTTCCGCACTCGCCGCGGGCCGGCAGCGACTCATCGAGGCCGCCGGTGGCGCAGCTGCACGACGCGGTGTCCGCCGGCTGCGGGCCGACTGGCGGGTCGCCGCGCTCGGTGCCGCAGCCGCCATCACCGTGGCGGCCGTGCTCGGCACCCAGTTCGTCGACGCCGCCGCCCCCGACCGCTCCGGCCCCGCCACGACGACCGGCACCCTGCGGCTGGACAGCCCCGCCGAGGTGCTGAACCGGGCTGCCGACGCACTGGAGAAGCAGCGGGCCGCTCCGGAGCCGCGCGACGACCAGTGGATCTACACGAAAACGCTGATGGCCCAGTCGCCCCGGAAGGGCTCGGCCGTCGGCCGCCTCGTGTACGACCCCGACAACTGGGTCCCGTACGACAACTCCGCCGCGGCCAAAATCGGGAAGGACGACGACTACCGCACGTCCCGCCAGGTCTACCGGGCCGCCAATGAGCTGCCCGACGACCCCGCACGGCTGCTGGCGAAGGTCCGCTCGTTCTACCCGACCGGCAACACCGCCGAGAGCCCGCCCGAAGCCGAGGCCCAGCACAGCTTCCGCGCAATGGGACTGATGGTCGAGGCATATCCGATCGCACCGGCCGCCCTCGCCCGGATCTACCGGGCCCTGGCCACCGTCCCCGGTGTCCATGTCACCGACCACCTGGTGAAGGACGCCGCCGGACGCGAGGTCATCGCCATCACCCGGAAGGAGGACGGCAGCCACGAACAGCGGGAGATCCTCCTCGACCCACACGACTTCAGGTACGCCGGGATGCGCTTCGTGGTCAGCGAGGACTACGAGTCCACGTCCTCCGCGGGCAAGGTGCAGTTTCTGTCGCAGAAGTTCAAGGCCGGTCAGATCATGCTGAGCGAGGCCCGGGTCGAGGCCGCCGTCGTCGACGCCAAGGGCGAGAAACCCTGACACGACCGGGAGCTCGGACCCGGCAGCCGGGCACGGGTGCGTGGGAGCGCGACCGGGAACCGGGTCCGGTGTCCGCCACAGGGGTGCGGACACCGGGCCCCCGGCCGCCCGCCGTCGCCCACGTGACCGAGCCCACCCCCCACTCCGTTCGAACTCCCGCAACAATGAGGCTGTGATCACTTCGCCGCCACGGAGCACCCACCGACGCGCCGAGCACGCGGCGACGCCGTACGTCGATCTGTCACGCGCCGAGTGGAGCGCTCTGCGCGACAAGACACCGTTGCCGCTGACCGCCGAAGAGGTGGAGCAGTTGCGCGGGCTCGGGGACGTCATCGACCTCGACGAGGTTCGGGACGTCTACCTGCCGCTCTCCCGGCTCCTCAACCTGTACGTCCAGGCCACCTCGGGCCTGCGCGGCGCACTGAACACCTTTCTCGGGGACGCGGGCAACGGGCACGGTGCGCAGCGCGGCACCCCGTTCGTCATAGGAGTCGCGGGCAGTGTCGCGGTCGGCAAATCCACCACCGCCCGCATCCTCCAGGCGCTGCTGGCCCGGTGGCCGGAACACCCGCGCGTCGAGCTGGTGACCACGGACGGGTTCCTGCTGCCGATGAAAGAGCTCCGGGCGCGCGGGCTGACGTCGCGCAAGGGGTTCCCCGAGTCGTACGACCGGCGGGCCCTGACCCGTTTCGTCGCCGACATCAAGGCCGGCAAGGACGAGGTGACGGCGCCCGTCTACTCGCATCTGATCTACGACATCGTGCCGGGCGAGCGGCTCACCGTCCGCCGTCCCGACATCCTGATCGTCGAGGGCCTGAACGTGCTGCAGCCCGCGATGCCCGGCAAGGACGGACGGACCAGGGTCGGGCTCGCCGACTACTTCGACTTCAGTGTGTACGTGGACGCGCGGACCGAGGACATCGAGACCTGGTATCTCAACCGGTTCCGGAAGCTGCGCGAGACGGCGTTCCAGAACCCGTTCTCGTACTTCCGCAAGTACACCCAGGTCTCCGAGGAAGAGGCGATGGAGTACGCGGCGACGATGTGGCGGACGATCAACAAGCCAAATCTGGTGGAGAACGTCGCGCCCACCCGGGGCCGTGCCACTCTGGTGCTGCGCAAGGGGTCGGACCACAAGGTCCAGCGGCTGTCCCTGCGCAAGCTCTGAACGCTCCGCCGCGCCTTCATCTGCCACCTTCACCGAGGAGCCCGTCGCGTGCTGCATCTGCGCCTGATCGTCCCCGCCGACCAAACGGACGAGGTGGTGCACCTGCTGGAGAGCACCATCGGTACGACGCATCTCGTGGTGATGCCCGGGGTCGCCCGCTACCCGGCGGGTGACGTGGTGCTGTGCGATGTGGCCCGCGAGGCGGGCGACGAACTGATCAGTTCACTGCGCGGGCTCGGTATCGACAAATCCGGTTCGATCACCGTCGAGAACATGGACCTGACGCTCTCCGCACACGCCGACAAGGCCGAGGAGGAGGCGCCGGGTGAGGGCGCGGACGCGGTGCTGTGGGAGGAGCTGACGGAGGCGACCCACGAGGAGTCGACGTTCACCGTCACCTATGTGGCGTTCCTCGCGGTCGCGACGATGCTCGCCGCCTGCGGTGTGATGCTCGACAACGCGATCCTGATCGTGGGCGCGATGGCCGTCGGCCCCGAGTTCGGGCCGCTGGCCGGGATCTCCACGGCCCTGGTGCAGCGCGCTCCGCGGCTGGTGTGGCGGTCGCTGGTGGCGCTGATCGGCGGCTTCGCCGTCGCGATGATGCTGACCGTCGGGTTCGCCTGGCTGATGGACGGCCTCGGGCTGTTCACCCGTTCGATGATCGAGGCCGGCCGGCTCAACACGGCGTTCATCTGGAAGCCGGACGCGATGTCGTTCGTGGTGGCGTTCCTGGCCGGGATCGCCGGGACGCTCTCGCTCACCTCGGCGAAGTCGGGGGCGCTGATCGGGGTCGCCATCTCGGTGACCACCGTGCCGGCCGCCGCCAATGCGGCGGTGGCGTTCAGCTACAGCGACTACGGCCAGATGTGGGGCTCGGTGGCCCAGCTGCTGGCGAACCTCGGCGGGATCGTGGCCGCCGGAACGCTGACGCTGCTGGTCCAGAGGGCCCTGTGGGCGGCGCACCGCCGCCGGACGGGCTATGTGACGAACCCGTCCGGCGAATAGCGCGAACAGGCCCTCGGTACCGGTGACCAACCTGTCCGTCGAGACTGCACGGGCGTCCACAAGGTGACGAGCTCAGCGGTGAACGGCAGGGCAGACCCAGGTACGAAGCTGTGCCGCCTCGTTGTCAGTGGCCTGTCCTAGTGTTCGTGCGGCTGACGGGAACTCCCCGGTCAGCGTGTCCACTTGGAAGGCGCGAGGCATGCGTTTCAGAAGTTCTGCCGTGCTCACCGCACTGGCTGTAGTCGCAGGTTCTGTCTCTTTGTTCGGCGTTGCGGCAGCGCCCGCGGTAGCGGACAGCAGTACGCAGCTGCCCGTAAGTTCGTTCGGGGACATCGTTGTTGACGGTGTACTCGACCGGGTGTTCATCAGTGACCCGGAAGGCGGCAGCATTGTCGTCACGGATTACGACGGAACGGTCGTCAAGCACATCACGGCCGAGGACGGAGCCACGGGGCTTGCGCTCTCTGCCGATTCCAGCGAGCTCTACGTTGCCCTGTCGTCGGCCGGTGCGATAGCAACGGTCAGCACCAGCACGCTGGCCGAGACCGGCAGGTACCCGACCGGTGCGGGCACCTCGCCCAGAAACCTGGCTCTGGCCGGCGGGAAGCTCTGGTTCGGCTACGCGGTGGACAGCCGCGGAGGCATCGGCTCGCTCGACCTCTCCGTCGAGGCTCCCGTCGCCACGCTCGACCCGGCCGGCGCCCCCTGGTACTACGCACCGTCACTGGCCCCGTCCCCGGCCGATCCGAACATCCTGGTAGCAGGCCAGGAAGGCGTCAGCCCCGCCACGCTCGCGGTCTACGAGGTCACACCTACCGGCCTGCAGGAACAGGCCAAGCGCCTGTTCACCCAGAACCCCGGGATCTCTTTCCTGAACGACTTCGCTGTGACAGCAGACGGCCAGAACATCGTCACCGCGGCCAACAATCCGGCCGAGCACCAGATCATCCGCATCTCCGACCTGTCGGCCAACGGCGCCTACTCCAGTTGGGCCTTTCCCAACGCCGTGGCCGTCTCCGCCGACGGCACGGTGGCCACAGCATCCTCCGACTCCACGCTGAGCACCTTCCGTGCAGGTTCGTTCTCGCGGTTGCGTGAGTACTACAGGGCCGAGCCCCAGCGCGACGGGCTTGCGTGGGCGCCGGACGACAACCGCCTCTTCGCTGTCGGCGGCGACGTCATCCCCTCCCTGCACGTCTTCCCCGACGGCGGCAAGACGGACAGCACCCTCAACCTCCAGGCACCGTCAACTGCGGTCAGGGGCAAGGAGCTGACGGTGACCGGCAGCCTGTGGGCCGACGAGCCGTACACCGCCGCTGCGACGGTCGAGGTGACCCGCACTGACTCGGAATCCCCTTCTGGTGCCGACCTCGGCCGGTTCACTGTCGCTGCGGACGGTAGCTTCCGGTTCAAGGACCGCCCGCGCACGACCGGGCAGGTCACCTACACCGTCCGGTACGCGGGCGACACCCAGCACACCGCCGCGGTCGGTGAGGCCGAGGTCACCGTCGTCAAGTAACGACATCGTCGGACCGGGGGGCGCGGCGCTTCCCCTCACCTCTCAAGGGGTCCGCCCTGGGGCGCGAGGACGACCGCCCGCGGCAAGCGGGCGCTGACCGTCGAAGCCGAGCGCGAACCCGCGACAGCCGGATCACGCGGCGTGATCCGGCTGTCGCGCTCCAGGGCGTGTTGCGAAAGTGCCGTTCGGCCGGGAGCGGGTGACGCTGCACGCCCTAGCCGAGTGCGGACTTCACCACATCGGCCAGCCGCTCGGCAACCGCCCTTGCCTGCTCGATGTCGGCCGCCTCGACCATGACCCGTACCAGCGGCTCCGTGCCCGACTGGCGCAGCAGTACGCGCCCGGTGGACCCCAGCTCGCGCTCGGCCTCGGCGACCGCCGCGGCCAGCTCCGGGGATGTGCCGACCCTTGACTTGTCGACGTCGGGGACGTTGATCAGCAGCTGGGGCAGCCGCTGCATGACCCCGGCCAGCTCGGCGAGCGTACGGCCGGTGACGGCGACCCGGGCCGCCAGCATCAGGCCGGTCAGCGTGCCGTCGCCGGTCGTGGCGTGATCCAGGACGATGACATGGCCGGACTGCTCACCGCCCAGCGCATAGCCCTCGGCCTTCATCGACTCCAGTACGTAACGGTCGCCGACAGCGGTCTGGACGAGCTGGATGCCCTCCCGCTCCATCGCGATCTTGAAGCCGAGGTTGGACATGACCGTGCCGACCACGGTGTCCTTGCGCAGCTGCCCGGCCTCGCGCATGGCGAGGGCGAGCACGGCCAGGATCTGGTCGCCGTCGACCTCCGTGCCCGTGGCGTCCACGGCGAGGCAGCGGTCGGCGTCGCCGTCGTGCGCGATGCCGAGGTCGGCTCCGTGCTCGACGACGGCGGCCTTCAGGAGCTCCAGGTGGGTGGAGCCGCAGCCGTCGTTGATGTTCAGACCGTCCGGTTCGGCACCGATCGTGATCACCTCGGCCCCGGCCCGCGCAAAGGCCTCGGGCGAGACCCTGGAGGCCGCGCCGTGTGCCTCGTCGAGGACGACCTTCAGCCCGTCGAGCCGGTTCGGGAGGACGGCGACGAGGTGGGCGACGTACCGGTCGAAACCCTCGGCGTAGTCGGTGACCCGGCCCACCCCGGCGCCTGTCGGACGCGCCCAGGGCTCACCGGTGCGGTGCTGCTCGTAGACGGTCTCGATCCGGTCCTCCAGCTCGTCGGCGAGCTTGTGACCGCCCCGGGCGAAGAACTTGACACCGTTGTCCGGCATGGCGTTGTGGCTGGCGGAGAGCATCACGCCGAGGTCGGCGCCCAGCGCGCCGGTGAGGTACGCCACCGCGGGGGTGGGCAGCACACCGACCCGCAGGACGTCCACGCCCGCGCTGGCGAGGCCTGCCACGACGGCGGCCTCCAGGAACTCTCCGGACGCACGTGGGTCACGTCCCACCACCGCTGTCGGCCGATGCCCCTCAAAGGTGCCCGCCTCGGCAAGTACATGCGCCGCAGCGACCGAGAGACCGAGCGCCAGCTCAGCCGTCAGATCCGCATTGGCGACACCGCGCACACCGTCTGTGCCGAAGAGTCGTCCCACTGGTGTCCTCCGAAAATGCTCCGAAACCGCAAACCAGACCAAAGCAAACCAACGCAGCGCAGCGCAGCGCAGCGCAGCAACGATGCGCTGCGTATGCGAGCGTATGAATGCCTTATGCCGTTATACGCCCGAGGGTGCCGATAGACGAACGCCCCGGCCAGCACAAGTGTGCCGCCGGGGCGAACGTGTAAAGCAGATGAGCAGGCGGTTTAGCGCTTGCTGTACTGCGGGGCCTTACGGGCCTTCTTGAGACCGGCCTTCTTGCGCTCGACCGCGCGGTCGTCGCGGGAGAGGAAGCCGGCCTTCTTCAGCGGGCCGCGGTTGTTGTCCACGTCCGCCTCGTTCAGCGCACGGGCCACACCGAGGCGCAGGGCGCCGGCCTGACCCGAGACGCCGCCACCCGAGATGCGGGCGATGACGTCGTAGCGGTTGTCGAGCTCGAGCACCTTGAAGGGCTCGTTGACTTCCTGCTGGTGCACCTTGTTGGGGAAGTAGTCCTCAAGGGTGCGACCGTTGATCTTCCACTTGCCGGTGCCCGGAACGATCCGGACGCGGGCGATGGCGTTCTTCCGACGGCCAAGGCCGGCGGCGGGCTGCGGGTCGCCGAAGCGGGAAGCCAGCGACTCGCTGGTGTACTCGCCCTCGACGGGAACCTCGGACTCGAAGGTGGTCACCTCGGCGAAAACCTCTTCGCCCTCGGTGCCCTCGACGGGGTTCTCAACAGTGGTCTCGGCCACGATTCTCCTCAGATCTTTCTTTTGGTCTTAGGGGGAGGCCGGAACTACTGCGCGACCTGGGTGATCTCGAACGGGACCGGCTGCTGAGCAGCGTGCGGGTGCTGGTCGCCCGCGTAGACCTTGAGCTTCGAGAGCATCTGACGGCCCAGGCTGTTCTTGGGGATCATGCCCTTGATGGCCTTCTCGACGGCCTTCTCGGGGTTCTTGTCGAGCAGCTCGTCGTAACGGATGGAGCGGAGACCACCCGGGAACCCGGAGTGGCGGTACGCCATCTTCTGGGTCTTCTTGTTGCCGGAGAGGTGGACCTTCTCGGCGTTGATGATGATGACGAAGTCGCCCATGTCCATGTGGGGGGCGTAAATCGCCTTGTGCTTGCCGCGGAGGAGGTTCGCAGCCGTGGTGGCCAGACGACCCAGGACGATGTCCTGCGCGTCAATGATGTGCCACTGGCGCGTCACATCGCCGGGCTTGGGGCTGTACGTACGCACGGTCGTAGCCTTCGCTTCTTCAGTGAGTGAGTCCTGACAAGGCCACCCGGACGATCGCACCAGCCTTGGCGGCGCTACGGGGACGCAACCCGAGTGCCTGCCGCTGGTCATCGGCCCGGTGGACCGGCGTAAGGGCCCCTCGCGTGAGAACGACCAAGCCAATACGCATAACAAACCAGAAGACTACCGTTGCTCCCCCGCACGGGTCAAAACAGCCCGCGGCGGCGTCCACATCGGTGAAGACGGAGACGTTGTGCGGCCAGAGCACCAACGGGCCGTCGACCTGTCCTGGCACGTCCCCCGCGCCCCCGCCGGGACGCGGAGCGTCACCGCGCCCTCTCCACCCTCCGCTCGTCCCACACCGGCTCCGTCGTCTCCCGTACGACCCCGTCCGAGCCGAACACCAGATACCGGTCGAAGGACTTCGCGAACCAGCGGTCGTGCGTAACGGCCATCACGGTTCCGTCGTACGCCTCCAGCCCGTCCTGCAAGGCCTCCGCCGACTCCAGGTCCAGGTTGTCCGTCGGCTCGTCCAGCAGCAGTGCCGTTGTGCCGGCCAGCTCCAGGAGCAGGATCTGGAACCGCGCCTGCTGCCCGCCGGACAGCTTCTCGAACGGCTGGTCGCCCTGCCGCTCCAGCTCGTACCGCCGCAGTACGGACATCGCCCCGCCGCGGTCCTTGGCGTGCTCGGTCCACAGGATCTCGACGAGTGTGTGGCCCAGCAGCTCGGGATGGGCGTGCGTCTGCGCGAAGTGACCCGGTACGACGCGCGCCCCGAGCTTCCACTCCCCCGTGTGTGCCACCGGCTCGCCCGCCAGCAGCCGCAGGAAGTGCGACTTCCCGGAGCCGTTCGAGCCGAGGACGGCCACCCGCTCCCCGTAGAAGATCTCCAGGTCGAAGGGTTTCATCAGCCCGGTGAGCTCCAGGCCCTTGCAGGTCACCGCCCGCACACCGGTCCGCCCGCCGCGCAGCCGCATCTTGATGTCCTGCTCGCGCGGCGGCTCCGGCGGGGGCCCGGCCTCCTCGAACTTCCGCAGCCGGGTCTGAGCCGCCTGGTAGCGCGAGGCCAGCTCGTGACTGATGGACGCCGCCTGCCGAAGGTTGAGCACCAGCTTCTTCAGCTGGGCGTGCTTCTCGTTCCAGCGCCTCAGCAGCTCCTCGAACCGGGCGAACCGGTCCTTGCGGGCCTGGTGGTACGTATCGAAACCGCCGCCGTGCACCCACACATCGCTGCCCGCCGGGCTCGGCTCGACACTGACGATCTTCTCGGCGGCCCTGGACAGCAGCTCCCGGTCGTGGGAGACGAAGAGGACCGTCTTACGGGTCTCCTTCAGCTTCCCCTCCAGCCACCGCTTCCCGGGGACGTCGAGGTAGTTGTCCGGTTCGTCGAGCAGCAGCACCTCGTCCGGTCCGCGCAGCAGCGCCTCCAGCACCAGCCGCTTCTGCTCACCGCCGGACAGCGTGCGCACCTCGCGCCACTGCGCCTTCTCGTACGGGACACCGAGTGCGGCCATGGTGCACATGTCCCACACGGTCTCGGCCTCGTACCCGCGGGCCTCCGCCCAGTCGCTCAGGGCCTGCGCGTACTTCATCTGCGCGGCCTCGTCGTCAACGGTGAGGATGAGCTCCTCGGCCTTGTCGACCGCCAGCGCCGCCTCCCGGATACGGGGCTGGGCGACGGAGACCAGCAGATCCCGGACCGTACGGTCGTCCCGCACCGAGCCCACGAACTGCTGCATCACCCCGAGACCGCCGCTCACCGACACGGACCCGCCGTGCGGCTGGAGCTCCCCGGCGAGCAGCCTCAGCAGCGTGGTTTTTCCGGCACCGTTCGCCCCCACGAGGGCGACCACGGCCCCGTCCGCGACCCGGAACGAAGCGTCGCCGAGCAGCACCCGCCCATCCGGTAGGTAGTACTCCAGATGGCCCGCTTCGAGATGTCCCATGCACAGCATTGTCACGGGTCGCGCAGCCCTGGCCCAACCGGTTTATGTTCCGTCTAGGATTCGCCGCATGAGCTTTGGGCAAGGGGGGCCCTCCTGGGGGCCCGAGGGCACACAGACTCCGGACTGGGCAGCGCTGGCCGACGAGTCCGCCGCGCGCAGCCGCCGCAAGAAGTGGCTGCTGATCGGCGGCGGCGTGCTCGCGACCGCGGCGGTCGGAGCCATCGTGGCGACGGCGGTCGTCTCGGCCAACAACGGCAACAGCCCCACCGGCTCCGGCAAGAACGCGAGCGAGCTGCCGGCGCCGGCCGACCTGCCGAGCAACACCGCCGAGCCCGAGCCGTCCTTCTCCTCGGTGGCGCCGCCGCCTCCGCCGGACCCGAAGGACTACATCTCCGACGCCCGGAAGGACAAGGCGCCGATCACCGTCGACGCGTTCTTCCCCGGCAAGAAGCTGACGATGGGCGACCGCGTCTACATCAAGGGCGCGACCCAGCAGACGGAGAACTGCGCCGCCCCCACCAAGAGCGGACTCGGTTCGGTCCTCACCACCAACGGCTGCGAGCAGATCATCCGGGCTACCTACAGCAAGGACGGCGTCGCCGTCACCGTCGGCATCGCCGTCTTCCCCACAGAGGCCCGGGCCAAGCGGGCGGCCCAGCAGTCCACCGGCGGCATCGCCGCACTCGGCGGTGCCGGCATACCGTCCTTCTGCCCCGCCGGCACGGTCTGCCGCCGCACCGCCAACTCCTACGGCCGCTACGCCTACTTCTCCATCAGCGGCTTCACCGACGGCAGGAACGTCACCACGAACGACAAGAACGTCTACGCCAACGGCAACGACCTGACGGACTTCACGTTCCGTCAGATCCACCGCCGCGGCGAACTCCAGGCGTCCGCCGCTGCCACCGCCCCGACCGGCTGAAGCAGTTCGCAGGGCGCAGAGCTCGCCGCCGCAATGCCCGTCGTAACCCGAGGACGACAAAAGCCCCCGGGCTCAGCAGCAACCTCCGTCGCCGCCGTCCGCTCCGGGGAGCGTGCGGACATTGCGCGCCTCCTCGGCCCGGGCGGCCAGCAACTCGTCGGCCGGGTAAGCGACTTCCTCCAGCGTCAGGCCATGCGGACGCACCACGTGCACCCCCGGGTTCCGCACCCGTGCCGCCAGCACCCCGGCCGGCCACTCGGGCGAGCGGCGCCCGTCCCCGACGAACAGCGCCGCGCCGATCAGCGCCCGCACCATGTTGTGGCAGAACGCGTCGGCCTGCACGGTCGCCGTCAGGATGCCCGACGCCTCGTCCCGCACCCAACTCAGCTTCTGCAGCGTGCGGATGGTCGTGGCGCCCTCACGCTTCTTGCAGTACGCCGCGAAGTCGTGCTCGCCGGTCATCCGCGCCGCCGCCTCGTTCATGGCGTCGGCATCCAACGGGCGGTCGTGCCACAGGACATGACCGCGCAACAGCGGATCCACCCCGCCGGCACGGTCGCAGACCCGGTACGCGTAACGACGCCACAGCGCCGAGAACCGGGCATTGAACCCGGCCGGAGCCTCCGCGATCCGCCAGATCCGCACATCGGGCGCCATCCGTCCGGCCATCCGCCGCAGCAGCTTGTCCGCGTGCTCGGCCCACACCTCGTCCGGCAGATCCACATGGGCGACCTGGCCCCGGGCATGCACCCCGGCATCGGTGCGCCCGGCGACGGTCAGGTCGTACGTCCGCGAGGACCGCGTCACGGTCCGCAGCGCGTCCTCGATCTCCCCCTGGACGGTCCGCCTGGAGGTCTGCTTGGCCCAGCCGGAGAAGTCCTTGCCGTCGTACGCCAGGTCCATCCGCACCCGTACGAAGCCGGGCTCTACCTCGTCACTCACCGAAGGATCCTTTTCTGCCAGTACATACGGAACGGGCCCGCACCGCCCCGAAGGGTGATGCGGACCCGTCCAGTGGTCTCAGAACGCTCAGGCGTCCTTGGCTTCCGCGGCGGGCGCGTCGGCCTCGGCCGGCTTGGCGTCCTCGACGGACTCGGCCGCGGCCTCGTCCTTCTTGAGGGCGTCTTCCTTGACCGCACGCTTCGTCGCGGCCTCGGCCTCACCGGTGGCCTGCTGGGCCACGGTCAGCGCCTCGACCAGCTCGATGACGGCCATCGGGGCGTTGTCGCCACGACGGTTGCCGATCTTGGTGATGCGGGTGTAACCACCGGGGCGGTTCTCGTACCGCGGGGCGATCTCGGTGAAGAGCGTGTGCACGACGCCCTTGTCCGTGATCGACTGCAGCACCAGACGACGGTTGTGGATGTCGCCCTTCTTCGCCTTGGTGATGAAACGCTCGGCGACCGGACGCAGGCGGCGGGCCTTGGCCTCGGTCGTGGTGATGCGGCCGTGCTCGAACAGCGACTTCGCAAGGTTGTTGAGAAGAAGCTTCTCGTGCGCGGCGCTGCCGCCCAGACGGGCACCCTTGGCGGGCTTCGGCATGGTTTTTCTCCTTGTGTGCTGCACCGGCCGTATCAGGTACCGGTGTCAGTTCCCGCGCGGCGGACGCCACACGGAAGATCAAGAGCCGAACGGGGAATCAATCCGGCAGATGAAGCCAGTCATCGGCCGGAATCAAGCCTGCCCGGCGATTGAGGACAGAGCATCCCCGGCCGGGGCGCCCGGAAGACCCGGGCGCCCCGGCCGGAGGCGCATCAGTACTGCTCGGTCTCCACGAAACCGGCGTCCGCGTCGTCGTCGGCGCCGAACGCGTCGGCCGCGGCCGTCGGGTCGAATCCGGGCGGGCTGTCCTTGAGCGCCAGGCCCATACCGGCCAGCTTCGCCTTGACCTCGTCGATCGACTTCGCACCGAAGTTGCGGATGTCGAGCAGGTCGGCCTCGGAACGAGCCACGAGCTCACCCACGGAGTGGATGCCCTCACGCTTGAGGCAGTTGTACGAACGGACCGTGAGCTCAAGCTCCTCGATCGGCAGCGCCAGATCGGCAGCGAGCGCGGCGTCCGTCGGGGACGGGCCCATGTCGATGCCCTCGGCGTCGATGTTGAGCTCGCGCGCCAGACCGAACAGCTCGACCAGGGTCTTACCGGCCGACGCCATGGCGTCACGGGGACGCATGGCCTGCTTGGTCTCGACGTCGACGATCAGCTTGTCGAAGTCGGTGCGCTGCTCGACACGGGTCGCCTCGACCTTGTACGTGACCTTGAGCACCGGCGAGTAGATGGAGTCGACCGGGATACGGCCGATCTCCTGGCCCACCTGCTTGTTCTGGACGGCGGAGACGTAGCCGCGACCGCGCTCGACGGTCAGCTCCATCTCCAGCTTGCCCTTGCCGTTCAGCGTGGCCAGGACCAGGTCCGGGTTGTGGACCTCCACACCGGCCGGCGGGGCGATGTCAGCAGCGGTGACCAGGCCGGGACCCTGCTTGCGCAGGTACATCACGACCGGCTCGTCGTGCTCCGAGGAGACGACCAGCTGCTTGATGTTGAGAATGAGGTCGGTGACGTCCTCCTTGACGCCCGGCACAGTGGTGAACTCGTGCAGGACACCGTCGATCCGGATGCTGGTGACAGCAGCGCCGGGGATCGAGGAGAGGAGCGTACGGCGAAGAGAGTTGCCGAGGGTGTAGCCGAAGCCCGGCTCCAGCGGCTCGATGACGAACCGGGAGCGGAACTCGTCAACGACCTCTTCGGTCAGCGACGGACGCTGAGCGATAAGCATGTTGCGTTCCTTCAGTCGTGGGCGCCCACTATTTGACGCCCCCAGATACTGACAAGGGTACGGGCGGTACGCCCCGAAGAGGGCCGTACCGCCCGGACCCGCGTTGTTCTACCGCGAAGACGTCAGACGCGGCGGCGCTTGGGCGGCCGGCATCCGTTGTGCGGAGTGGGGGTGACGTCCTGGATCGAGCCGACCTCCAGGCCGGTGGCCTGGAGCGAACGGATCGCGGTCTCGCGGCCGGAGCCCGGACCCTTGACAAAGACGTCAACCTTGCGCATGCCGTGCTCCTGCGCGCGGCGGGCGGCCGACTCGGCGGCCATCTGCGCGGCGAAGGGGGTGGACTTGCGCGAGCCCTTGAAGCCGACGTGGCCGGCAGAGGCCCAGGAGATCACGTTGCCCGAGGGGTCCGTGATCGAGACGATCGTGTTGTTGAACGTGCTCTTGATGTGCGCGTGGCCGTGAGCGACGTTCTTCTTTTCCTTGCGACGCACCTTCTTGGCTGCGCCCTGACGTCCCTTGGGGGGCATGTCTTGACTCCAGATGGAGAGGGGAGGTGATCGGTCCTACAGCGAAGACCGCTGGTTGCTGCGGATGACCGGTGGCCCGGACGCCCGCAGTGCGTCCGCTGAGGACTACTTCTTGCCCGGCTTCTTCTTACCGGCGATCGCGCGACGCGGGCCCTTGCGGGTACGAGCGTTCGTGCTGGTGCGCTGGCCGTGGACCGGCAGACCGCGGCGGTGACGCAGGCCCTGGTAGCAGCCGATCTCGACCTTGCGGCGGATGTCGGCCTGGATCTCGCGACGGAGGTCACCCTCGGTGCGGAGGTTGGCGTCCACGTACTCGCGGATCTTGACCAGGTCCTCTTCGGCCAGGTCACGAACGCGGGTGTTCGGGTTCACACCAGTGGTGGCGAGAATCTCCTTGGACCGGGTGCGCCCGATACCGAAGACGTAGGTGAGGGCAACCTCCACGCGCTTTTCGCGCGGGATGTCAACACCTGAAACGCGTGCCATTCAATGGCTCCAGTTGTCATTTCGGGGGTCTTCCGCAGTGCCACTCCCGACCGCCGACCTCTCGTGACAAGAGGTGGTACGTCCGGGTCCCCGGCCCCCGCCGGAGGTGTCGTCAGCCGAAGCTTGGACGGGCTCTGCGTATGTACGTATTACGTGCGTCGCGCGAAGTGCTGCGAGATGCAGGGGGTCGTGCGTCAGCCCTGGCGCTGCTTGTGGCGCAGGTTGTCGCAGATGACCATGACCCGACCGTGACGGCGGATCACCTTGCACTTGTCGCAGATCTTCTTGACGCTCGGCTTGACCTTCATGGGATGTCAGGTTCTCCGGGTCAGTGCCATCACCACGCCGAAGCGGGGTGCGGGCAAGATCTACTTGTAGCGGTAGACGATCCGGCCACGCGTCAGGTCGTACGGGGAGAGCTCCACGACGACCCGGTCATCCGGAAGGATTCGGATGTAGTGCATCCGCATCTTGCCGCTGATGTGCGCGAGGACCTTGTGACCGTTCTGGAGCTCCACCTTGAACATGGCGTTCGGGAGGGACTCGATCACGGTGCCCTCAATTTCGATGGCACCTTGCTTCTTGGCCACGCTTCGCCTTTCGAATCGGCTACCTTGATCGACTTTCGTCATCGCATGTGGACATGGGGACACACTGATGCGCGAGAGCCGACGAGTCAGTCTACGACAGCGAACCCCAAAAGACGAATCCGTCAAGTTTGCCCACCGCGAGAGATCCTTAGACCTCCACAAGGAGGTCAAATCACCCCAGGGGGTCCGGCGCCGCCTCGATCCCGTACTGGGCCAGCCTCGCCTTGCCGCAGTCGGGGGCCGTCAGGACCAGCGGGCCCTGCTCGGTGAGGGCGATCGAGTGCTCCCAGTGGGAGGACCAGGTGCCGTCCGTCGTAATCACGGTCCAGTCGTCCTGAAGCACCTCGGTCTGCGGCGTACCGAGGGAAACCATCGGCTCGATGGCCAGGCAGACACCGGGCACGAGCTTGATGCCCTTGCCCCGCTTGCGGGCGACATAGTTCAGCAGGTGCGGGTCCATGTGCATCTCGGTGCCGATGCCGTGGCCGCCGTAGTCCTCGATGATCCCGTACTTGCCGGTGGCGGGGCGGGGCTGGCGGCGGATGTAGGACTCGATCGCCTTCGAGATGTCGACGAGGCGGTTGTTCACCTTCATCGCGGCGATACCGGCCCACATGGACTCCTCGGTCACCCGCGAGAGTTCGATCAGCTCCGGAGCGTGACCGGTGCCGACGAAGGCCGTGTACGCGGCGTCGCCGTGCCAGCCGTCGACGATCGCGCCGGCGTCGATGGAGATGATGTCGCCGTCCTTGAGGACGGTCTTGTCGTCCGGGATGCCGTGGACGACGACCTCGTTGACCGAGGTGCAGATGGTCGCGGGGAAACCGCCGTAGCCGAGGAAGTTCGACTTCGCACCGTGGTCGGCGATCACCTTGCGGGCGGCCCGGTCCAGGTCCAGCGTGGTGGCGCCGGGGACCGCCGCCTCGCGGGTGGCCGCGTGAATGGCAGCGACCACCAGCCCTGCCTCGCGCATCTTCGCGATCTGCTCGGGGGTCTTGATCTGCACCATTGCGCGGCGCCTCTCTGCATCGAACTGCGTCGAACTGGATCGAACGGTGACGGGTGTGCGGCGTACTCAACGATACGGCGCAAGCAGTCGGCCGCGGCGCCCAAGGACGCCGCGGCCGACTGCACGAGTACTGCGGGTTCTGCTCTCAGCCCTTGCCGGACTTGAGGGCCTCCATCGCCCGCTCGGTCACCTCGGTGACCTGGCCGAGCGCGGAGATGGTGACCACCAGGTTCTGGGCCCTGTAGTAGTCGATGATCGGCTCGGTCTGCGTGTGGTAGACCTCCAGCCGGGTACGGACCGTTTCCTCGCTGTCGTCGTCGCGCTGGTACAGCTCGCCACCGCAGGTGTCGCAGACACCCTCGGTCTTCGGCGGGTTGTACGTCACGTGGAAGACGTGCGAGCCGTCGTTCCGGCAGATCCGGCGGCCGGCGATGCGCTTGACCACCTCGTCCTCGGGGACCTCCAGGTCCAGGACCGCGTCCAGCTTGGTGCCCTCGTCGTTGAGCATGGCGTCAAGGGCCTCGGCCTGACCCACATTGCGCGGGAAGCCGTCCAGCAGAAAGCCGTTCTCGGCGTCCGGCTGGGACATGCGGTCCTTGGCCATCCCGATGGTGACCTCGTCCGGTACCAACTGGCCTGCGTCCATGTAGGCGCGGGCCTGCTTGCCAAGGTCGGTGCCCTGGCTGATGTTGGCGCGGAAGAGATCGCCCGTGGAGATCTGCGGAATCGACAGGTTCTTGGCAAGGTACGCAGCCTGCGTTCCCTTGCCGGCACCGGGCGGCCCGACGAGGACGATTCTCATCAGCGGAGGAACCCTTCGTAATTGCGCTGCTGGAGCTGACTCTCGATCTGCTTCACGGTCTCCAGACCCACACCCACGATGATGAGGATGCTCGTCCCGCCGAACGGGAAGTTCGCGTTGGCACCACCGAAGCCTGCCAACGCCATTGTCGGCACCAGAGCGATCAGGCCCAGGTACAGCGAGCCCGGCCAAGTGATCCTGTTGAGCACGTAGCTCAGGTACTCGGCAGTAGGTCGACCAGCCCGGATACCCGGGATGAAGCCACCATACTTCTTCATGTTGTCGGCGACTTCCTCGGGGTTGAACGAAATCGCCACATAGAAGAAGGCGAAGAAGACGATCAACAGGAAGTACGCCGTGATGTAGTACGGGTGGTCGCCCTTGACGAAGTGGTCCCTGATCCAGGTCGCCCAGCCCGCGGTGGAGTTGGTGAACTGGACGATCAGGGCCGGGATGTAGAGCAGCGAAGAAGCGAAGATGACGGGAATCACACCCGCCTGATTCACCTTCAGCGGAATGTACGTCGACGTACCGCCGTACGACCTGCGGCCGATCATGCGCTTCGCGTACTGCACCGGGATGCGGCGCTGGGCCTGCTCGACGAAGACGACGAGGGCCACCATCACGAAGCCGATCAGGATGACGGTGCCGAACTCGATCCAGCCGTCGGCCAGCTTGCCGCTGGTCTTGATGGCCCACAGGGAGCCGGGGAAGCTGGCGGCGATCGAGATGAACATCAGGATCGACATGCCGTTGCCGATGCCGCGGTCGGTGATGAGCTCACCGAGCCACATGACGGCCGCGGTGCCCGCGGTCATGGTGATCACCATGACGATGGTGGTGAAGATCGACTGGTCCGGCACGATCTGGTCGGCTACCGGGCAGCCGCTGAAGAGCGCGCCGCTGGTGGCGGTGGCCACCAGGCCGGTGCCCTGGAGGATGGCGAGCGCGACGGTCAGATAACGCGTGTACTGCGTGATCTTGGCCTGGCCGGACTGCCCCTCCTTCTTGAGCGTCTCGAGTCGGGGAATCACCACGGTCAGCAGCTGAAGAATGATGCTGGCCGTGATGTACGGCATGATGCCGAGCGCGAAGATCGTGATCTGCAGCAGTGCACCACCGCTGAACATGTTCACCAGGCCGAAGAGGCTGTTGTTGCCCTTACTGGCCTGATCAACACAGATCTGGACGTTCTCGTAGCTCACTCCCGGTACCGGGACGTGCGCCCCGAGCCGGTAGATCACGATGATGCCGAGCGTGAAGAGCAGCTTCTTGCGCAGGTCGGGCGTCTTGAACGCCCGGGCGAACGCGGTGAGCACGGTGCCTCCTGCGACCCCCGCGCAAAGCGTAGAGGTGACGGTCTTGAGGATCGACGAATACGTAACAGTCAAAGAAACCCGGGCGGGTGCCCGGGGGGTTACCACACAACAACGCACGCCACCTTACCGGCGACCGGGCCGCCTAGGAACGACCAACCGGGGATGCCCCATATGAGAGGCATCCCCGGTCGGATGTTCAGGCCATCGAGTTGTCTCAGACGAGCTCGGTGACGGTGCCGCCGGCGGCGGCAATCTTCTCCTTGGCGGAGCCGGAGACGGCGTCAACCGAAACCTGCAGTGCCACGGAGATCTCGCCCTGTCCGAGGACCTTGACGAGGTGGTTGTTGCGCACCGCACCCTTGGCGACCAGGTCGGCCACGGTGACCTCTCCACCCTCGGGGTAGAGCGTCGCGAGCTTGTCCAGGTTCACGACCTGGTACTCGGTGCGGAACGGGTTCTTGAAGCCCTTGAGCTTCGGGAGACGCATGTGGAGGGGCATCTGCCCACCCTCGAAGCGCTCCGGAACCTGGTAACGGGCCTTGGTGCCCTTGGTGCCACGACCGGCGGTCTTACCCTTGGACGCCTCACCACGACCCACACGGGTCTTGGCGGTCTTGGCGCCCGGGGCGGGCCGGAGGTCATGGGCCTTCAGCGGCTTGTTCTCCGCCATGTCAGTCGACCTCCTCAACCGTCACGAGGTGGCGGACGGTGTGAGCCATGCCGCGGAACTCGGGACGGTCCTCCTTGACGACCACGTCGTTCAGGCGCTTGAGCCCGAGCGAACGCAGGGTGTCGCGGTGGTTCTGCTTGCTGCCGATGTACGACTTCGTCTGCGTGATCTTGAGGCGAGCCATTACGCACCCGCTCCCGCACGTGCACGAAGCAGAGCCGCGGGGGCGACGTCCTCGAGGGGCAGACCACGGCGAGCCGCGATCTCCTCGGGGCGCTGCAGGCCCTTGAGGGCCTCCACGGTCGCGTGCACGATGTTGATCGCGTTGTCGGAGCCGAGCGACTTCGACAGGATGTCGTGAACGCCGGCGCACTCCAGAACGGCGCGCACCGGGCCACCGGCGATAACACCGGTACCGGGGGAAGCAGGCTTCAGCAGGACGACGCCCGCAGCCTTCTCGCCCTGGATCGGGTGAGGAATGGTGCCCTGGATGCGCGGAACCTTGAAGAAGTTCTTCTTGGCTTCTTCCACGCCCTTGGCAATGGCCGCGGGAACTTCCTTGGCCTTGCCGTAGCCGACACCGACGGTGCCGTCACCGTCGCCCACCACGACCAGCGCGGTGAAGCTGAAGCGACGACCACCCTTCACAACCTTGGCGACGCGGTTGATCGCGACAACGCGCTCAACGTACGCGGTCTTCTCGGCGGCAGCTGCGCCGCCGTCACGGCCCTTCCGGTCCCGCCGCTCGCCGCCACCGGCACCGCTTCCGCGGCGCTGGGGTCCAGCCATTGGATTTACCTCTCTCTGTTACGTCCGCTGTGCGTAGGAACCGGGGCTTAGAACTTCAGCCCGGCTTCACGGGCGGCGTCAGCCAGAGCGGCAATCCGCCCGGCGTACTGGTTACCACCGCGGTCAAACACGACGGCCTCGACGCCTGCGGCCTTGGCGCGCTCAGCGACCAGGGCGCCGACCTGCTTGGCCTGGGTGCTCTTGTCGCCCTCGCCACCACGGATGGAAACGTCCAGGGTCGACGCCGACGCGAGCGTGTGGCCCGCGATGTCGTCGATGACCTGAGCGACCATGTGGCGGTTGGACCGCGTCACGACCAAGCGGGGACGCTCCGGCGAACCGGAGATGTGCTTGCGGACGCGGATGTGGCGACGCTTGCGGGCGGCACGCTTGTAGGCGTCGCCCTTGGCGATCTTCACGCCGTATGCCATGGCTACTTACCAGCCTTTCCGACCTTGCGGCGGATGACCTCGCCGGCGTACTTGACGCCCTTGGCCTTGTACGGGTCAGGCTTCCGCAGCTTGCGGATCTTGGCCGCGGTCTCGCCGACCTTCTGCTTGTCGATGCCCTCGACGGAGAACTTCGTGGGGGACTCCACCTTGAAGGTGATGCCCTCCGGGGCCTCGATCAGGATCGGGTGGCTGTAGCCCAGGGCGAACTCCAGGTTGGAGCCCTTCGCCTGGACGCGGTAACCGACACCGCTGATCTCGAGCGCCTTGGTGTATCCCTGGGTCACACCGGTGATCATGTTCGCCACCAGCGTGCGGGACAGGCCGTGCAGGGCCTTGTTCTGACGCTCGTCGTTCGGGCGGGTGACGCTGAGGAAGCCGTCCTCACCCTTGGTGACCTCGATCGGCGACGCGACGGTGTGCGTGAGGGTGCCCTTGGGGCCCTTCACTGCGACCGTACGGCCATCGATGGTGACGTCCACACCGGCGGGAACCTGGATGGGGAGCTTGCCGATTCGCGACATGAGCTATTCCTCCGTTCCCGACTACCAGACGTAGGCGAGGACTTCCCCACCTACGCCCTTCTTCTGAGCCTGCTGGCCGGTCAGGAGACCGTGGGACGTGGAGATGATCGCCACGCCCAGGCCGCCGAGGACCTTCGGCAGGTTGGTGGACTTTGCGTATACACGCAGACCCGGCTTCGAGATTCGCTTGATGCCGGCGATCGAACGCTCGCGGTTCGGGCCGAACTTCAGCTCGAGGACGAGGTTCTTGCCGACCTCGGCGTCCTCGACCTTCCAGCCGGTGATGAAGCCCTCCTGCTGGAGGATCTCCGCGATGTGCGACTTGATCTTGCTGTGCGGCATCACGACGGAGTCGTGGTACGCCGAGTTCGCGTTACGCAGACGCGTGAGCATGTCTGCGATGGGATCAGTCATGGTCATGAATTGGCCTTCGGCCTCTCTCGCCGGGGTTTCCTGTATGCGCCATCCCTCTCCCCACTCAGAGGCAGGACGGGTGCGGTGCGGGGACCTACGGCGTAGTAAGTCGGTCTTGGGCGGCAGGCGCCCAACCCCACAAGCCTACGACATGTGAGGGCGGGCTCCTGCCGACCAGATGCTTACCGAGAGCTTCCGTCAATTCCCAACGCCCGGAGGGCGAAGGAGAATTACCAGGAGCTCTTGGTCACGCCCGGCAGCTCGCCACGGTGAGCCATCTCACGAAGGCACACGCGGCACAGGCCGAACTTGCGGTAGACGGAGTGGGGCCGGCCGCAGCGCTGGCAGCGGGTGTACCCGCGAACGCCGAACTTCGGCTTACGGGCGGCCTTAGCGATCAGAGCCTTCTTCGCCACGGTCAGTTCTCCTTGAACGGGAAGCCGAGGTGACGAAGGAGGGCACGACCCTCGTCGTCGTTGGTCGCCGTGGTGACCACGGTGATGTCCATGCCCCGGACCCGGTCGATCTTGTCCTGGTCGATCTCGTGGAACATGACCTGCTCCGTGAGACCGAAGGTGTAGTTGCCACGGCCGTCGAACTGCTTCGGCGACAGGCCACGGAAGTCACGGATACGCGGCAGCGCGAGCGACAGCGTACGGTCCAGGAACTCCCACATCCGGTCACCACGGAGGGTGACGTGGCAGCCGATCGGCTGACCCTCACGCAGCTTGAACTGCGCGATGGACTTGCGGGCCTTGGTGACAGCCGGCTTCTGGCCGGTGATCGTGGTGAGGTCGCGCACGGCGCCATCGATCAGCTTGGAGTCGCGGGCGGCGTCGCCCACACCCATGTTGACCACGATCTTGACCAGGCCGGGAATCTGCATGACGTTCTCGTACGAGAACTCCTCACGCAGCTTGCCGGCGATTTCCTCGCGGTAGCGCGTCTTGAGACGCGGCGCAGTGGTGGCAGTCATCAGATGTCCTCACCGGTCCGCTTGGCAACGCGGATCTTGTTGCCCTCGTCGTCAAAGCGGTAGCCGACGCGGGTGACGACCTTCTTGCCGTCCTTCTCCACAACCAGCTGAACGTTGCTGACGTGAATCGGGGCCTCAGTGGTGACGATGCCGCCGGTCTGCGAACCGCGAGCCGTCTGACCGGCCTTGGTGTGCTTCTTGACCCGGTTGACACCCTCGACGAGGACGCGGTCCTGAGCGGGGTAGGCCACGATGACCTTGCCCTGCTTGCCCTTGTCCTTACCGGTGATGACCTGAACCAGGTCGCCCTTCTTGATCTTCATGCTTACAGCACCTCCGGCGCGAGCGAGATGATCTTCATGAACTTCTTCTCGCGCAGCTCACGGCCCACCGGGCCGAAGATACGGGTGCCGCGGGGGTCGCCGTCGTTCTTCAGAATGACGGCGGCGTTCTCGTCGAAGCGGATGTACGAGCCATCCTGACGACGACGCTCCTTGACGGTGCGAACGATGACGGCCTTGACGACGTCACCCTTCTTCACGTTGCCACCGGGGATCGCGTCCTTGACGGTGGCGACGATGACGTCACCGATGCCCGCGTAGCGGCGACCCGAACCACCGAGAACACGGATGGTGAGGATTTCCTTCGCACCCGTGTTGTCGGCGACGCGAAGTCGCGACTCCTGCTGGATCACGTCTATCTCCTGATCGTCTGCCGGTTCCCGGTGGGGGCTCCTTGACCGGAGCCCCCACCGAGCCTGGCGGAACTTGCCTGAGGGGAATGCCCCTCAGGAATTACTTGGCCTTCTCGAGGATCTCGACGACGCGCCACCGCTTCGTGGCGGACAGCGGCCGGGTCTCCATCAGGAGGACGCGGTCGCCGACGCCTGCGGCGTTCTGCTCGTCGTGCGCCTTGAGCTTGTTCGTACGGCGGATGACCTTGCCGTACAGCGCGTGCTTGACGCGGTCCTCGACAGCGACGACGACGGTCTTGTCCATCTTGTCGCTGACGACCAGACCCTCACGGGTCTTGCGGAAACCGCGGTCGGTGTTGGTCTCAGTCACAGTCTTCTCGCTCATCAGACGCTCTCCACCGTCTCGATGCCCAGCTCGCGCTCGCGCATCAGGGTGTAGATCCGGGCGATGTCCTTACGGACGGACTTGAGCCGACCGTGGTTCTCGAGCTGTCCGGTCGCCGCCTGGAAGCGGAGGTTGAACAGCTCTTCCTTGGCCTCGCGGAGCTTGTTGAGCAGCTCCTCGTTGCCCAGCTCGCGCAGCTCGGTCGCCTTGGTTCCGGCCGACATCACGCCTCACCTGCCTCGCGCCGAACGATGCGGCACTTCATCGGAAGCTTGTGAGCAGCGCGGGTAAGCGCCTCACGAGCAATCTTCTCGTTCGGGTAGGACAGCTCGAACATCACCCGACCCGGCTTGACGTTCGCGATCCACCACTCGGGAGAACCCTTACCGGAACCCATGCGGGTCTCGGCGGGCTTCTTCGTCAGGGGACGGTCCGGGTAGATGTTGATCCAGACCTTGCCGCCACGCTTGATGTGGCGGGTCATCGCGATACGAGCTGCCTCGATCTGGCGGTTCGTCACGTACGCCGGGGTCAGCGCCTGGATGCCGTACTCGCCGAACGCAACCTGCGTGCCACCCTTGGACATACCGCTGCGCTTCGGGTGGTGCTGCTTGCGGTGCTTGACCCTACGGGGGATCAGCATTTCGGTCAGGCCTCCGTTCCGGTGCTCTCGGCAGCCGGAGCGGCAGCGGCGGGAGCCTCGGCCTTGGGGGCCTCGGCAGCCGGAGCCGACTGCTGCTGCGGCTTGCGACCGCGACCGCCACGCTCGCCACCGCGGCCACCACGGCCGGCCGGGCGGTCGGCGCCGCCACGGGCCGGGCGGTTGCCGGCGCGGGCAGCGGCGTTCTCGGCGCGGACCTCGGCGATGTTCTTGACGTCGCCCTTGTAGATCCAGACCTTCACACCGATGCGGCCGAAGGTCGTCTTGGCCTCGAAGAAGCCGTAGTCGACGTTCGCGCGGAGCGTGTGCAGGGGCACACGGCCCTCGCGGTAGAACTCCGAGCGGGACATCTCGGCGCCGCCGAGGCGGCCACCGCACTGGATCTTGATGCCCTTGGCGCCGGCCTTCATCGAGCTCTGCATGCTCTTGCGCATGGCACGACGGAAGGAGACGCGGGAGGAGAGCTGCTCGGCGACGGCCTGGGCCACCAGCTGAGCGTCCACCTCGGGGTTCTTGACCTCGAGGATGTTCAGCTGGACCTGCTTGCCGGTCAGCTTCTCCAGCTCGCCACGGATGCGGTCGGCCTCGGCGCCACGGCGGCCGATGACGATGCCCGGGCGGGCGGTGTGGATGTCAACGCGGACGCGGTCGCGGGTGCGCTCGATCTCGACCTTCGAGATGCCGGCCCGCTCCATGCCCTTCGTCATCATGCGACGAATGGCGACGTCTTCCTTGACGTAGTCCTTGTAAAGCTTGTCGGCGTACCAACGGGACTTGAAGTCCGTGGTAATGCCGAGCCGGAACCCGTGCGGGTTTACCTTCTGGCCCATTACCGGGTTCCTTCCTTGCTGCTGACGACCACGGTGATGTGGCTGGTCCGCTTACGGATCCGGTAGGCACGGCCCTGAGCACGCGGACGGAACCGCTTCAGGGTCGGGCCCTCGTCCACGTACGCCTCGCTGATGACCAGCGAAGAGGCGTCGGTGTGGTCGTAGTTGTGTGCGGCGTTGGCAATGGCGCTGTCCAGCACCTTGCCAACCGGCACGCTCGCGGCCTGCGGGGCGAAACGCAGGACCGCCTGAGCCTCCGTGGCATCCATGCCACGGATGAGGTCCACCACGCGGCGGGCCTTCATGGGCGTGACGCGGATGTACCGCGCCTGGGCCCTGGCTTCCATGGTTGTCCCTTCGGTGTAAGTCATGAGTCGTTCCACTCCGCGATTAGCGGCGCTTCGACTTCCGGTCGTCCTTGACGTGGCCGCGGAAGGTGCGAGTCGGCGAGAACTCGCCGAGCTTGTGGCCGACCATCGACTCGGTGACGAACACCGGGACGTGGATCTTGCCGTTGTGCACCGCGATGGTGTGACCCAGCATGGCCGGGACGATCATCGAGCGACGGGACCAGGTCTTGATGACGTTCTTGGTGCCTGCCTCGTTCTGTGCGTCCACCTTCTTGATGAGGTGGCCGTCGACGAAGGGCCCCTTCTTGAGACTGCGCGGCATCTAAACCCGCTCCTAGCGCTTCTTGTTCGTCTTGCGGCGGCGGACGATGTACTTGCTCGATGCCTTCTTCGGCGAGCGAGTACGACCCTCCTTCTGACCCCACGGCGAGACCGGGTGGCGACCACCGGAGGTCTTGCCCTCACCACCACCGTGCGGGTGGTCAACCGGGTTCATCGCGACACCGCGGACGGTCGGGCGGACGCCCTTCCAGCGCATGCGGCCGGCCTTGCCCCAGTTGATGTTCGACTGCTCGGCGTTGCCGACCTCGCCGATGGTGGCGCGGCAGCGGGCGTCGACCAGGCGGATTTCACCCGACGGCATACGAAGGTGGGCCATGGTGCCCTCCTTCGCCAGCAGCTGCACGGAGGCACCCGCGGAACGGGCGAACTTCGCGCCGCCGCCGGGCCGCAGCTCGATGGCGTGGATGGTCGTACCGACCGGGATGTTGCGCAGCGCCAGGTTGTTGCCGGGCTTGATGTCGGCGGCCGGGCCGTTCTCGACACGGTCGCCCTGCGTCAGGCCACGCGGCGCGATGATGTAGCGCTTCTCGCCGTCCGCGTAGTGCAGGAGCGCGATGCGCGCGGTGCGGTTGGGGTCGTACTCGATGTGCGCGACCTTGGCCGGCACGCCGTCCTTGTCGTGACGACGGAAGTCGATCACTCGGTAGGCGCGCTTGTGGCCACCGCCCTGGTGGCGAACGGTCACACGACCGGTGTTGTTACGGCCGCCCTTGTTGTGCAGGGGGCGGACCAGCGACTTCTCCGGCGTGGACCGCGTGATCTCGACAAAGTCGGCGACGCTGGAGCCACGACGGCCCGGGGTCGTCGGCTTGTACTTGCGGATACCCATTTCTCAGTCCTCGTCCGATTCCGGACGATCCAGACCGCCCTTAGGCGGTCGGACCGCCGAAGATGTCGATACGGTCGCCCTCGGCGAGGGTCACGATGGCGCGCTTGGTGTCAGCACGCTTGCCGAAACCGGTGCGGGTGCGCTTGCGCTTGCCCTGCCGGTTGATCGTGTTGACCCCGGTGACCTTGACCGAGAAGACCGCTTCCACGGCCTGCTTGATCTGGGTCTTGTTGGAGCCGGGCGCGACGATGAACGTGTACTTGTTCTCGTCGAGCAGCGCGTAGCTCTTCTCGGAAACAACCGGCTTGACGAGAACGTCGCGCGGGTCCGAGTAGGTCTTGCTGGTAACGGTCGCCTCACTCATCAGGCGTCGCTCCCTTCGGTCTCAGCGGTCTGGGGGCCAGACACGAAGGACTCGAAGGCGGCCTGGGTGAAGACCACGTCGTCAGAGACGATCACGTCGTACGTGTTCAGCTGGCCCGGCTCCAGGATGTGCACCTGGGGCAGGTTGCGGGCGGACAGCCACGCGGCCTCGTCGGCGCGGTCGACGACCAGGAGCAGGTTCTTGCGCTCCGAGATCTTGCCGAACAGCGTCTTGGCGGCCTTGGTGGAGACGGCACCCTCGACCACGCCGGTGACGACGTGGATGCGGGAGTGACGGGCCCGGTCCGAGAGGGCACCGCGCAGGGCGGCGGCCTTCATCTTCTTCGGGGTCCGCTGCGAGTAGTCACGCGGCTGCGGGCCGTGGACGACGCCACCGCCGGCGAACTGCGGCGCACGGGTCGAACCCTGGCGGGCGCGGCCGGTGCCCTTCTGGCGGTACGGCTTGCGGCCACCGCCACGGACTTCGCCGCGGGTCTTGGTCTTGTGCGTGCCCTGGCGGGCAGCTGCCAGCTGTGCGACAACGACCTGGTGGATCAGCGGAACGCTGGTCTTCGCGTCGAAGATCTCCGCGGGGAGCTCGACGGTACCGGCCTTGTCGCCTGCCGGCGAAAGGATGTCAATGGTGCTCATTACCTCAAGCCCCCTTGGCCGCGGTACGGACCAGGACGAGGCCGCCGTTCGGACCGGGGACTGCGCCCTTGATGAGGAGCAGACCCTTCTCCGCGTCAACCGCGTGGATGGTCAGGTTCTGGGTGGTGACACGCTCGTTGCCCATGCGACCCGCCATGCGCATGCCCTTGAAGACACGGCCGGGGGTGGCGCAGCCACCGATGGAGCCGGGCATGCGGTGCACACGGTGGGCACCGTGGGACGCCTTGCCACCCTTGAAGTTGTGACGCTTCATCACACCGGCGAAGCCCTTGCCCTTGCTCTTGCCCGTGACGTCAACCTTGACGCCGGACTCGAACACCTCGGCAGTGACTTCCTGGCCCAGCGTGTACTCGCTGGCGTCCGCGGTGCGGAGCTCCACCAGGTGGCGGCGCGGGGTCACGTCGGCCTTGGCGAAGTGACCCTTGAGGGGCTTGTTCACCTTGCGGGGGTCGATCTCGCCGAAGGCGATCTGGACTGCCTCGTAGCCGTCGTTGTCGTTGGTACGAACCTGGGTGACGACACAGGGCCCGGCCTTGACGACGGTCACCGGGACGACCCGGTTGTTCTCGTCCCAGACCTGGGTCATGCCGAGCTTCTCGCCCAGGACGCCCTTAATGTTCTTAGCCATCTCGCGCGTCACCTCAGAGCTTGATCTCGATGTCGACGCCCGCCGGCAGGTCGAGACGCATCAGCGAGTCAACCGTCTTCGGCGTGGGGTCGAGGATGTCGATGAGGCGCTTGTGCGTGCGCATCTCGAAGTGCTCGCGCGAGTCCTTGTACTTGTGCGGCGACTTGATGACGCAGTACACGTTCTTCTCAGTGGGCAGCGGCACCGGGCCCGCGACCGACGCACCAGTGCGGGTCACCGTCTCGACGATCTTCTTCGCCGAGGAGTCGATGACCTCGTGGTCGTAGGCCTTGAGCCGGATGCGGATCTTCTGTCCCGCCATGGCTACTAGTAGTCCTGTCTCTCATAACGCTCTGGAACCCGGGAGCTCTAAGGACTCCGTCTCCGACCCACGCGGTCGGGCGTGTCGCATCCCCTCTACGTAGATATCCCGAAGGATTTCCCAACCAAGGGGGTGCGGGCCCTGGGACCGCGCTGTGCTCAATCAAGAGCGTCGGGGGCGGAACACCCACCGGGTGCCTGGCCGGTGCCCCACTGACGCTTCCCGGAAGATTCCCGTACTTCCGACCCGCAGGGGGTCGACGAGTACTGTGGGACTCGCTTCCGGTCCTCCCGGCGGGAGGCGCGCAGCATTGACACTCAACCGAGCAACCTGAGCAGTGTGCCATACGGGGCACTGGCCTGGCCAATCGGGCCGAGGATCTTACCCCGCGTGACCGCTCGGTCAAACGTGGGCGCGCAGTGGGAGCAGTGCCGGGCACCTCGTCGCGTGCGGCAACGGGTGTGCGAAGGGCCCCGACCGGAAGCGGTCGGGGCCCTTCAGTGCAGTGCGTGGATCAGCGGACGTCCACGTAGTCGCCCGCGGCTGTGGCCGCCGGGGTCGTTGTGCTGCCTGCGAAGGTGTAGCGCCAGTACCCGTCGACCGATGCGGTCACCGTGGCCTTGAGGTTGCCGGTGCTGTCCGTCGTCACCGTCTTCACCGTGGTGTACGCCGTCGTCCCGTGCTTGCGGAACTGGAGCTTCACCGGCTGGGCGGTGTATCCGTGGTAGCCGCCGGTCTCCCAGTTGGCGCGCGCGAGCTTGCCCGTGATGGTGAGCGTCTTGCCCTTGGTCACGGGTTCGGGGGAGGCATTGACCGTCTGGGTCGAGTCGCGCTGCACGAGGGCCGATGCGGCGGCGTGCAGATCGGTGTAGCTCCTGCCGTCCGCCGACTCCGCCCAGGCCGCGAGCTTCCAGGTGCCCGCCAGTGCGTTGCGGCCGAGGGTCCAGCGGGGGGCGATGTACGCGAAGTGTGCCTCGCATGTGGACTTTGTCGCGTCAACCTTCGTGCAGGTCGCGGGCCATGTCCCGTAGAGGACCCCGTCCGGGGCGTCGTACGAGCCGTGGTAGAGGTACATGTCACCGCCCGCGATGCCGGCCGGGTCGGTCGCGGTGAACTTCGCCTTGAACTCCTGCAGCGGTTCGTTCGTCAGCTCCACACCCTTGCCGCCGTTGACGACAACGTTGGAGATCCGGGTGGAGCCGGCCTTCTCGTCGCCCTGCGGACGCGGTCCGGCGAAGGCGCGCTCGATGGTGCGGCGCACGCTGCCCCCCTGGTCGTCGGTGGCGGTCACGCGCAGCGAGACGAAGGACGCGGTGGCCGGAACCGAGAGGGCCGCCGTGTTGCCGGTGAGCGGCAGACCGGTCCACGTGGTGCCGTCGTCGACGGAGTACTCGATGCCGGTGACAGTCTCCACGGCGTTGGAGTTGCGGGTGGCGGCGGTGGCTGTGATGCCCACCGGGGCGTCGGTACCGGCGCGGTTGGAGGCGTCGAGCCCCGTGAGTTCCACCTGGGCGTCGATCAGCGGCAGTTCGGTCGCTGCCGACACGCGGGCGGAGGTGAAGGACCACTCGCTGCGCACCGTTGTGGACAGCCGCCGGTAGGGCACGCGGTGGCTGATGGTCTGTTCCAGGGCGTACGTCCCGGAATCGGTCGGCACGGTGGCCGACAGTTGCTCGTAAGGCGTCATGCCGGTGGACTCGGCGTAGGTGACGCCGTCGCGCGTCAGGCGGTACGAGACCACGGACCGGCCGTCCGTGCCCGCGTGCCCGGCCGCGTCGCCGAAGCCGTGCGGTTCGTACAGCGAGATCTTGTCGCCCCGCCGCTGCGACCCTCCCCACTCGCGACGGGTCGGCTGCAGCGGAGCCTCACCGACGGTCTCGGCGGCCGCGGGTCCGGCAGCCAGGGAACGTTCCGGCAGCGCGAGGCTGTAGTCACCGGTCCCATAGGAAAGGAACCGGCTGTAGGAGATGCCAGGGGTGACGTACTCGGTGACCGAACCGGCCACCGGCACGGCCGAGGCCACGTAGACACCGGTCCACTCGCCGAGATTCGGTACCGTCTGCAACTGCGCGGTGGTCCGCGTGCCCGGGGCGCGCACGTGGGTGACCGTCTTCGCGAGCGCGGCGCGCTTCACCGATGCGATCGGAGAGGCGGGCACGGTGTCCTGGAACGTATGCGTGAGGTCGTACCGGTAGGGGCTGGGCGTGCTCGCCGTGGCGCCTTGCAGGGTGAGGACGTCATGGATCCGCAATGCTGCACCCGGCTGAGAAAACGGCGTGACGTACACCTTGTCCGCACCCGACCCCGCGAAGCCCGCGAGGCCGCCTCCGGGTACCGAGATCCACACGGCTGAACCGCTGCGGGTGGCCGTCGTGTCGTCGACCCGGATCGCGGTCTCCTTGGCGGCCCGCTCGTCGAAGGACACGGTCGTGGCAGCCGTACCGACCTTGAAGGTGCGGGTCAGGAGATAGCCCGGCCGCTGCCAGTCGCTGTGCAGCGCCACCGAGAAGTAGTCGCCCGGCGGCAGCTTCACGGTCGAGGACGGGCCGATGGCGTCGCTGTCGACGGCGTATCCCGCCCAGGTCTTGCGGTCCCAGACGTAGAAGGACTTGCTCGTGACGGAGGCGTTGGTGATGGTCAGTTTCACGGAGTACGTGGTGGCCTCGGCCGCCCGCGTCAGCGCCGTCGCCCCTGTCCCCGTCGGCAGGGCCACCCGGGTGGCCGGCACCGGCTCCGGCAGCGCGGTCGGCTGTACATCCAGCGCGCCGTTCGTCGAGCCGATGGCGTACCGCTTGCCGCGGGCCCCGCCCCCATCCGTAATGCGTACGTCACCGTCGACGATCTCGAGGCGCTCGCCGTTTCCAAGACTGGCGCCCTGGGACACGCCCGCGGCCGTGCCCTTCACTTCGGAGATCCGGCCCGCAGTCCCCGGGTCCGCCTCCGAAGCGCCGGCTGCCGGCGCCATCAGCACCCCCGCCAGAACCGCCGCGCACACGCCCGCCCCTGCGGATCTTCGTGCGTTCCACTTCCATATGCCGGACATCAGCCCGACCTCCCCAAAGATTCGACCGCCGACAACTCCCGGCACCCCGGCCGATGAGTCGATCAGCGACACCCTACTGCGGAGAGATCAGGCGGATGATCATGGTACCGCCGGCCTGCGGCGCGGCCGTGAGCCTGGACGGGGTGGACCGGGACCCGATGGCCGTGGAGCTGGCGAAGCTGTCGCTGTGGCTGGTCACGCTGGCGAAGGGCCGGCCGTTCTCCTTCCTGGACCACGCGCTGCGGTGCGCGGACTCGCTGGCCGGCGTCATCGACGTCGAACAGATCAAGGCGTTCCATCTGGAGTCGGGCGCACGGCAGTTGAGCCAGGAGGTGTCGCGGGCCCTGGACGTGACGGAGACCCTGCTTTCGAAGGCGGCGGACCTGCGCCGCGAGATCGAGGCAACCCCGGTCCACGACATCCGCAGCGTCCACGCCAAGACAGAGAAGCTGCGCGAGGCGGAGGCCCTGTCGGAGCGGTTGCGCCTGGCGGCGGATGCGGTGGTGGGTGCGGCGCTGGCGGCGGAGGGCATCTCCGACGAGGAGGCCTCCGACCTCACGGGCAAGGGCTGGTCGCCACGGCGTTGGAGGAGGAGCGGGCCGAGGGCAGCCCCGGGGTCGGTTGGTCGTACGAGGGGCAGCAGGCGCGGGGCCTCCGATTCACCATCGCCCCCGCCGCCCAGACCGAGATCCTGGACCGCCTCCTGGAGCTGAACCACGCTCGCTACAAGGAGGAGCAGGAAGCCGGGCTTCACGTGCCAGGCGCGAAGAAGAAGGCCGCCCCGAAACGGGCGCCGAAGCCGAAGGCAGAGCCCAAGCCGGGGGACGGCATCCAGGACGGGTTCTTCTGACAACAGTGCGCCCCCGGTCCGGCACCAACCGGGCCCGGGGGGCGCGATTACGCGCAGGGTCAGCGCCTAGCGGCGTACGAGACGAAGCCCGCCCACGCACCTTGCGCGAAGGCGAGGCGAGGGCCTTCAGCGTCCTTGGAGTCACGGACATGCACTGTTCCTGGGGCGGCTGCAACCTCAACGCAGTCGTTCCCGCTGCTGCTGTCGCTGTAGCTGCTCTTGAACCACTCCAGCCCAGAAGCATCCCCGGCAGAGGGCTTGTGGATCATGTTTCTCCCATAAGTTGCTCAATGACGGCCAGCGACTCACGAGGGGTGAGGGCCTGAGCCCGGATGATGCCATACCGCAGCTCCAAGATTCGGAGCTGCTTCGGGTCGGAGACCGGACGACCGCCGAAGGCGCCTCCCGAGCGCCCCACGGCCGTTCCGTCTCCGAACTTCAGCACCTCGATCTCACCGCCCATCCCAGGGTGAGTCTCGCAATCGAGCGGCATCACCTGCAGCGAGACGTTCCGCAACTGACCCACCTCCAAAAGACGTTCGAGCTGGCGACGCAACTCCATTCTGCCTCCGATGGGCCGTCGCAGCGCAGCTTCTTCCTGGACGAAGCTGAGTGCTGGCGCCGGAGAGCGGTCAAAGATCGAGCGGCGAGCCATGCGTGCGGCCACGCCTCGCTCCACCTCGTCCTGGGAGTACGCAGACTGCCGCGCCTCCAGCAGCACCCGCGCGTGCCCCTCCGTCTGCAAAAGGCCGTGGATACCGTGGTTGGCGTACACCCCAACCTCGACCGCCTTGGCCTCCATCTTCGCCAGATCCCGGATCTTTTTCGGGTACCGGACCTCCGCCACGTCCTGTTTCATCGCGGCGAGTTTTCCGTCCGCGCCCAGTACTTCGTCCGCCTTGTCGAGGAGTTCCGGCCTGGGGATGCGACGGCCGCCCTCCACCTTGTAGACGAGGTCCTCCCCGTACCCGATCGCAGTCCCGAACTCGCCGGCCCGCAGCCCCGCTGCCTCCCGCCACGCCTTGATCTGGCGGCCCACCGCCGCGACCACAGCCGCCCCCGACTCGTCATCGGGATCGACGTCCCAACCCGGCTCGTCCGCCCCGGCGTCCCCACGCTCCGTACCGGCCTCATCCACGCTCATCCGTGCCCCACTTCCGACGCGCTTACCGTTCTTGACCCAACCCCTGGCGTCCCTCCACGTCACCCCGGACAGCCGGGACAACACCGGACAAGCCCTGGACAACACCCGTACACACAGGGCTCATCGCTCTTCACGGTACGCAGCTACGGCCACGCTGAGCGGCGCCATCCAACACATCACCCGAACCGGACATTCCGCTCCCGCCCGGCACCGCTCCCGCCACCCCGAACTCGCCCCGCGCAACGCGATCCGTGCAACGCGATCCGTGCAACGCGATCCGTGCAACGCGATCCGTGCAACGCGATCCGTGCCGAACTCAACCTGGTGCCAAGCCGGTTCCACCGAGTCGCGGAAACCCACGACCCGGTGAGCCACGTCCTCGCATTCCACGACGCATAAAGCTTTAAAGGACTTGGGGAAATTACCCTCCCCACCCAAACCCGACCCCGCCCCGCTCTCGTCACTCACTCGGGTGACACCGGCCAACTGAGATGGATTTCATGCGGGTTGGCTGGCATATGCTCGCCGCGACACCTCCAGACATGCGACGGCCCCCGACGAGATTCGCACTCTCAACCGGGGGCCTGACCAACGAGGAAGAAGAGAGCTTCCCGATGGGTACCTCGCAGGTTACCGCGCCCTTATGCGCCCCGTCCCCCGTACCCGGAGACACCACACCGTCATCCGG
This sequence comes from Streptomyces sp. NPDC018000, assembly GCF_044328025.1. Lineage (NCBI taxonomy): Bacteria > Bacillati > Actinomycetota > Actinomycetes > Kitasatosporales > Streptomycetaceae > Streptomyces > Streptomyces sp. NPDC018000. The sequence continues at coordinate 184,685 of NZ_JBIRGM010000001.1, read as the reverse complement.
TGTCATCCACATCAACTCCCGCCATGCCGCAGGCTTCACCGTCATCGGCAACCACCTCGCCCAGCACCGCGGACTCTCCCTCACCGCGATCGGACTCGCCGCCCACATCCAGTCGCTCCCCGCCGGAGCCAGGATCGGCATCAAGCACCTCGCCGAACGCTTCCCCGAGAGCGAGACCCGCATCGCCGCCGCCCTGCGCGAGCTGGAAGCCCACGGCTACCTCCATCGCAGCCGCGTACGCCTTGCCGACGGCCGCATCGTCACCCGCACCGTCTCGTACAACCAGCCCGGCACGGTCGCGCCCATCACCCCAACGCCCCGGCCCCAGGCCAGGCACAGCAAACCGGCAGCCCCGCTCCCCACTCCACCCACACCCGCACCGCCCCCGACGCCTGTCGAGGCACCGCAGCCGCCCGCCCCTCAACGAACCCCCACCCCGGCACCGGAACCCACACCGCCGCCCTCGTACGTCTCCGTACCGCCGCTCACGGCCCCCAGGACACCGCCCCCACCGCTACCTCAGCCGTACGCGCCCACCGAGGAACTGCGCCGGACGGCCGCCGCACTCCTCGCCGACCTTCGCCGCCACGCACCCGGGCTCACGCTCTCCGAAGGCGATGTCGCCGCCCTCACTCCCGGCGTCGCCGCCTGGCTCGAACGCGACGCCCACCCCGACACCATCCGCCACACCCTCACCACCGACCTCCCCGTCCCCCTCAAGCACCCGGCAAAGCTCCTCCGGCACCGGATCACCACGCTCCTGCCGCCCCCGCTCCCCGGCACCGCGGGCCTCACCCCGCCCCGCCGCAAGGTCGTCGCCACCCCGCTCCAGAACTGCGACACCTGCGACCGCGCCTTCCGCGCCGCCGACCCCGGACACTGCCGCGACTGCCGCGCAGACCTCCGCACAGCCGCCTGACCGAAACTCCACCTGAAAACCCTGTCCGCCGCACTGCGGGACACACCGGAAGCAATCGCCGACCCCATCGTCGAACTCACCGCACAGGGCCTGGGCAACCGCCCGGCCGCACAACAGTGGAGGAACCTGGTGGCCGTGGACCTCTCTTTCTACAAGTCCTTCATGTCGGAAGAAATCCGGGACGAAGGCCGAGCGCAAGGCCGAGCGCAAGGCCGAGCGCAAGGCCGGGCACAAGGCCGGGCCGAGGACATCCTGCTCGTACTGGAACAGCGCGGCCTGACCGTTCCCGACAGGATGCGCGAGCGGATCACCGATTGCGGCGACCCCGAGACTCTGCGCCAGTGGCTCGTGAGAGCCCTCACCGCCGCCTCTGCCGAGGAGATCTTCGCCGAGGAGTAGCCGTACCCGATGCGCCGGAGTCGCCTCCCAGAGAGCCCTCCCCTGGGAGGCGACGCGTTGAGGGCCCGCCCTGCCACTGGGTACTCCGCCCTCGACTGAGGCCTTGGGGCCGGGGAAGGTTTGGGTGTTTGGCTGCCGGGGACGGGATGGTGCTTCTACGGTGGCCGTGTTGATATGACGGATGGTCGGATCGGGGTGGGCGTGGTGGACATTCCTCTGGTGGACGCGGTGGCGGCGGTACGGGACGAGCTGATCGCGGCGGCCGCGCAGGGCGGGGAACATCCGGAAGTGGTGTTCGCGGTGGGGCCGGTGGAGATGGAGTTCGAGGTCGAGCTGCGGGCAGACGCGAAGGCGAAGGCCGGGTTCAGGCTGTGGGCGGTGAGCGCGCAGACGGAGGCCGGGGTATCGCGTGGCCGCACGCACCGGGTGTCGTTCACGCTCACGCCGAGGAGCGTGCGTGGTGGGGATCTGCTGGTCAGTGGTGCGCACGACCGTCCAGTCGGCCCCGGGAACACTGCCGGTCGTATCCCGGACTGACCGGACGCGGGCCGGGGCACGTGGTTGCCGTATTTCTCCGGGGAGGGGCTGAATGGAGCGGGCACGTTTAGTGGGGGTGACCGGTCCGGGTGGTCTGGGGTCGGGGTATGTGGTGGGTGGGCGGCTGGTGCTGACGTCCGCACATGTCGTCGCCCGCACCGCCGCGCGGGTGGAGGTGTTCCAGCCCGGCGGCATCCACACATGGGCAGGGGTGGTGGTGTGGTGCGGCACGCCCGGTGGGCGGGACGACGCCGCGTTGGTCCTCCTTGACGACGATCCGCACCGGCAGGCTTTGGCGCCGGCGGTGCGCTGGGGCCGGCTGGTGACGGACCGGCCCGGCACCGGATGCGAGATCTGGGGTCTGCCGGACGTGGCCCAGCAGCCAGGCGCCGGGGCGGAGGCCGTACAGCTGCAAGGGCGTATGAACGCAGGCAGCGGGTTCGTGGGCAACCGGCACGTGATCGACCTGCTCCAGCACCCCCCTCGGTGGGGGCAGGACGGTACGTCGCCGTGGGGCGGCCTGTCGGGCGCGGCGGTGTTCTGCGGACGCCTGCTCACCGGTGTGGTGGCCTCTGACCGGGCGCACTCCGGGCATGGCCAGCTGAACGCCGTACCGGCATACGTCCTGCACCACGACCCCGCTTTCCGGGCCGTCCTGGCCGAGCACGGCGAGGGTGCGGCGGGGCTGGAGGCGGTGGAGTTCCAGCATCTCGCCGATTCCACGGCCTTTGCGCGGCGGGCACAGCTGTCCTCGCCGGCGGCGTTGTTGCAGGCGGGACGGCAGACGGTGCCCTTCCACGGCCGTGAGGAACTGCTGGAGCGGCTGCGTGGGTGGTGTGCGCTGGGTGGGTTCGGGGCGTGGCTGCTGCACGGGCCCGGCGGGCAGGGCAAGACCCGCCTCGCCTACCACCTTGCCGGTCTGCTGGCGGCCGACGGGTGGGCCGTGCTGTGGCCGGGGGCCGGAGTGGACGATGACCATTTACGGGAGGTGCGGGATGCGGCGAGGCCTTTACTGGTGGTCCTCGACTACGCGGAGATCCGCACCGCGCAGCTGACCGCGCTCGTCGAGGCCGCAGCCGACCACCCGGGCACCTCCGCGCTGAAGGTCCTGCTGCTCGCCCGTACAGGCGGCGACTGGTGGACCCATGCGAAGACCGCCACCAGTCTTACCGAGGACTACCTCGACAACACCCCCTCGGTCCGGCTGACTCCGCTGGAGGACGCCCCAGGCCTGCGGCCCGCGGCCTACCGCACCGCCGCCCGCGCGCTCGCCGCCGCCCTCCCCAGCGTCCAAGGCCTGGCCGGGCACGACTGGCACACCGCCACCGACTCCCTGCCCGTGCCCAATCTCAACGCCGACGGGTACGCCAACGTGCTGACCCTTCAGATGACCGCCCTGGCCAACCTCCTCGACACCATCGCCCCGGCCGGCCGAACAGGGACGGGAGAAGAGGAGACGGAGGAGGTGGAGGACCGGCTGCTCGGGCACGAACGCCGCTACTGGAAGCAGAGCGCCACCGCCCGCGGCCTCACCTCGCAGCTGAGCATCAACACGCTGGAGACGGCGCTCGCCGCCGCCCACCTGACCGGCGCCGCCGACCGCGACCAGGCCGACCACACCTGGCGCAGGCTCCCCGCACTGGCCGACCAGGAACGTGACCGCCGCAACGCGGTCACCACCTGGATCGCCTCCCTCTACCCCACTACCAGTCCAGGCCTGCCATGGGGCGCACTGCAGCCCGACCGCCTCGCCGAACGCCACATCGGACGCGTCCTGGACACCGACCCGCTCCTCGCCGAACACCTCCTCGACGGCGCCGACGACACCCAGACAGCCCAGCTACTGACCGTCTACAGCCGCGCCGCCGCCCACCCCGTCTTCCAGGGCCGCCTGGACACCCGCCTGACCGGCCTGTGCACGCGCCACCACCACCAAATCGCCGCCCAGATCATCACCACCGCCATCCAGGCCGACCGCCCCGCCCCACTGATCACCGCCCTCGACACACTCACCACCGACCCCACCATCCCCCACGACACCCTCACCGCCCTGCACGACAGGTTCCCGCAATCCAGCCAGCGCCTCGTCCGCACTGCCGTACGCCTGTCCCAGACCATCACCGGCCACTACCGCACGCTCGCCGAGACAAGCGCGGACGCCTACCTGCCCGACCTCGCCAGGGCCTTGAACAACCTCTCCGTCGACTTGGGGGAGGCCGGGCGGCGGGAGGAGGGCCTGGCCGCGATCCAGGAAGCCACCGGCCACTACCGCACGCTCGCCGAGGCGGACCCGGACGCCTACCTGCCCGACCTCGCCATGTCCTTAAACAACCTCTCCGTCCGGTTGGGGGAGGTCGGGCGGCGGGAGGAGGGTCTGGCCGCGAGCCAGGAAGCCGTGCGCATCCGCCGCACACTCGCCGAGACAAACCCGGACGCCTACCTGCCCGACCTCGCCGCGTCCTTGAACAACCTCTCCGTCGACTTGGGGGCGGTCGGGCGGCGGAAGGAGGGCCTGGCCGCGAGCCAGGAAGCCACCGGCCACTACCGCACACTCGCCGAGACAAACCCGGACGCCTACCTGCCCGACCTCGCCATGTCCTTGAACAACCTCTCCGTCGACTTGGGGGAGGCCGGGCGGCGGGAGGAGGGCCTGGACGCGATCCAGGAAGCCACCGGCCACTACCGCACACTCGCCAAGGCAAACCCCGACGCCTACCTGCCCGACCTCGCCACGTCCTTGAACAACCTCTCCGCCGACTTGGGGGAGGCCGGGCGGCGGAAGGAGGGCCTGGACGCGATCCAGGAAGCCGTACGCATCCGCCGCACGCTCGCCAAGGCGAACCCGGAGCGGTTTCAGGAGAACCTGAGAAAATCGCTGGAAGTTGCCGCTTGGCTTGAATCCCTGCCCCAGTAGGCAGCCAGCACCAGCACCTCGCCGGACCGAGGTCTCTCAACCGGATACCAGGGAGTGCCGGGTGGGGGGTTGTACTCCTTGAAGAAGTCACCGGACACCACCGATCCGCTTCTCTCGCACCGCCCCGCTGAGCGGGACCGCCGGGGACCAGCTCCACCAGAGGCGCGGTGCCGGACGGTCCCGGCGGTGTGAGCCGGAGGAACTTCCAGTCGGCGGAAGGAAGCGCCATCTCACGCAGTACGTCGGCGGACCGGCGGGCCTCCACCACGGACAGCGTCTCCACCAGATCGGCGACGCGGTCCGCGTAGTCACGGGGGCCGCGGTCCAGCGGCACCATCACCTCGTACGGTTCGCCGGAGTCACCCGGGACCCGACAAGCCCGGCGATCGCGATTCGTCTGACGAGCGGTATTGCCGTCGACGTCATACGTTCCGCACGCGAATCCCTGCTCATAGCAAGCTTCGCGGCCTATGACATCACTGAGATCGTGGCGGAACTCCGCGCAGCCGCCGAGCGAAACGTCCGCATTGATCTGTTCCTGGAAGAATCGACTGCGGCAGCACGCGCCTTCGGTCCGCTCGGAGAAAAAGTCCGGATCTGGCACCGTGCGGACGGCGCCGACCACACGAGTCTTCACGCCAAGGTCATCGCCGCAGACCGCCATACCGCACTTTTGGGCAGCGCGAACCTCACGGGTCGCGGCCTCAGCCGCAACGTCGAGATCGGCGTCATCCTGCACGACTCACGGACGGTCGGCAGGCTGGTCGACCACCTGCGCTGGCTGACCGGCCCCGACGGCCTTCTCCGCAGAGCCTGAGCCTGCCCGCGAAGCCGCCCCTCCCGGGCTCGGCAGCGCCGCCCGCGCACTCTACGAACGGCACGGATTCACCGTGGAACGACAGGACCCCGTCGACGTGTTCATGGTGCGTACTCCCGCCGGTCGATACGGTTAGCCCGTTCGGGTACTTCGGCCCACACCCGCAGAAACCCAGGCAACCCACCTCCGGGAATCTCCGTCTATCCCCCCGCAGCAGCGGCTCACGCACTGTCGCCGCCTGCACGGAATCGGCACGCAGCACAGGGCCGCACAGCCGCCCGCTGCGGGGGAAGCGAACGGAGCACGGTGTGGCGGATCGGCCTGCGTTGCACGCATCTCATTCGGGAGTGTCACGGCGCACTCTGATGACGGCGGCGGCCGGTGTGACCGGCCTGGCAGCCCTCAGCGCCTGCACCGTGCCCCCGTCTCCCCGCCGCCAGGACACCGCTGCGGACCCGGCGCCCGGACTGCCGATCAGCACATCGCACCCGGCCCTGATGATGCAGATCCTCGCCCACCCGGACGACGACCTGTACTTCATGAACCCGGACACCCAGCAGGCCTTCGCCGCCGGAACACCGCTGGTCTGCGTCTATCTGACCGCCGGTGAGGCCACCGGTATCAATCGCATGCCCGGCCGGCCGCTACCCGTCCCCGACAAGAGCGCGTACTCCTCCTCACGCCACCAGGGGCTCCGCCAGGCGTACGCGACGCTGCTCGGAGTCGGCCGGTTCACGGAATGGCAGAAGTCCGTCATCGACCTCGCCGACAACCACCGAGCCGAGATCAACAGCCTTTCGCACAACGGCCGCAGGGTCGAGCTGATCTTCATCAACACCGCGATGCACACCACTTACGGCCGTCTCGGCCTGCCCAGTCTCTGGCAGGACCGGCGGCTCGTCCTGCCCACGGTCGTCGCCGACAACTCGCCGCTGAAACGGGTGGGGTCGTACACGTACGACGGGCTGATCGATGTTCTGGTCGGGCTGTTCGACCGGTACCGGCCCAGCATCGTGCACACCATGGATCCGGACCCCGACATCCAGCACAGCAGCGAGGCCGTCCGCCGCCGGGACAGCGAGCAGCCGGGCTACTCCGACCACCCCGACCACACCGCGACCGCGTCGTTCACCTGGACTGCGCTGATCCGGTGGGTGGCGCGGTCCACCCAGAACGGCGGAAAGGTACCGAGCTTCGCCACCACGGCGTTCCGCGGGTACTACAACCGGCACTGGCCGAAGAATCTGCCGCCCGCCGTGCTGGCGGAGAAGGCATCGCTCCTGGTGCCCTACGGCGGTTCGGCCGACTGGAACTGCGGCAACCCCGCCGGCTGTGGCGACTACGGCGTCGGCGGCAACCGGCCGCTGACCAACCGGAAGGGCTGGGTACGGTCCACCCACTACCGCTACCCCGGCCCCCGGCCGGTTGTCGCCGCCGGCCCGGACGGCCGGCTCGTCGCGTACGGGGTGTTGGGGCTGCGGGCGGTCCGCTGGCGCGAGAGCGCGCCGGGCAGCGGGGTGTGGGACGCGCCGGACGACCTCGGCGGCGGCCCGCTCGCCCCGATTCTGGGCAGCGCGACGCTGCCGGACGGGCGCCAGTTGCACTTCGGACTGCGGTTCGCGGCGCTCAGCGGGCACGGGGCGGACAACGAACGCGAGATCGTCGCGCTGGAGCAGCATTCCCCCGGCGGCGGCTTCCGGGCCTGGCGTGGGCTGGGAAACCCGGAGCGGAACCATGACAACGGGCGCCGGATCGGCGTCCCGGTCGCGGTGACCGCACCCGACGGGCGGGTCCATCTCTTCGTACGGAACGCGGAGAAGGGGATCAGTACACGGGTGCGGGACACGGCCGGCCGGTGGAGCGGGTGGCGGGACACGGGCGGGGGCGAGGTCCAGGACGGGCTGAGCACCGTGGTGGACAGCGCGGGGCGCGTCCATGTCTTCGCGGCGGGGCGTTACGCGGTGCATCACTGGACGCAGGACGCGCCCGGGGACCCGGTCACCGCACGCACCCAGATCAGCGGGGTGCCGGTGCCGGGTGACGGTCCGGGTGCGCTGGCGGCATCGGACGGGTCCATCGACCTGTTCTACCGGGCGGCGGCGAAGGCCGCGATGACGACCGTACGGACCGGGGAGACGGCCGGCGAGACCGGCATCGACGGGTACGGGCGGATCATCGAGGACCGGGCAGGCTTCGACGGGTACGGGCCGGTGGTCGCGGCCGGTTCGTCGCACGCCGCGGTGCTGCTGGGCCGCACCGAGAAGGGCCTGGTCCAACTGCGTACGGACAAGGGGCTCTCCGTACGGAAGCGGGGCCCGGTAGCACTGGACGGGCCGGCGCTGCACATCGGCGAGAACGGGCGGCCGGCGGTGGTGGCCCTGGGCCCCGACACCCTGCCGTGGCTCTGGCGCCCCTGATAGAAGTCGGCGCACATGCCGAAGGGCCCCGGTCCACCGCTTGCGCGGCGGGCCGGGGCCCTTCTTGGTGCTCTGTGCGGAGCAACCAGGTCAGACAGTCAGGTAATTACTTGACGATCTTGGTGACCTGGCCGGCGCCCACGGTCCGGCCACCCTCACGGATGGCGAACTTCAGGCCCTCTTCCATGGCGACCGGCTGGATCAGCGCGACGTTCATGACGGTGTTGTCGCCCGGCATGACCATCTCGGTGCCCTCGGGAAGGGTCACAACGCCCGTCACGTCCGTGGTACGGAAGTAGAACTGCGGGCGGTAGTTGTTGAAGAACGGGGTGTGGCGGCCACCCTCGTCCTTCGACAGGATGTAGGCCTGGGCCTCGAACTCGGTGTGCGGCGTGACCGAACCGGGCTTGATGATGACCTGGCCGCGCTCGACGTCCTCGCGCTTGATGCCACGGAGGAGCAGACCGACGTTCTCACCGGCCTGGCCCTCGTCGAGCAGCTTGCGGAACATCTCGATGCCGGTGACCGTGGTGGTGGTCTTCTCCTGCTTGATACCGACGATGTCGACGGTCTCGTTGACCTTCAGGACACCACGCTCGATACGACCGGTGACGACGGTGCCACGACCGGTGATCGTGAAGACGTCCTCGATCGGCATCAGGAACGGCTTGTCGACGTCACGCTCGGGCTGCGGGATCGCCTCGTCGACGGCCTTCATCAGGTCGAGGACGGACTGGCCCCACTCCTTGTCGCCCTCGAGCGCCTTGAGCGCCGAGACCTTGACGACCGGAACGTCGTCGCCCGGGAACTCGTACTCGGAGAGGAGCTCACGGACCTCGAGCTCGACGAGCTCCAGGATCTCCTCGTCGTCCACCATGTCGGCCTTGTTCAGGGCGACGACGATGTACGGAACGCCGACCTGGCGGGCCAGGAGCACGTGCTCCTTGGTCTGCGGCATCGGGCCGTCGGTGGCGGCGACCACGAGGATGGCGCCGTCCATCTGCGCGGCACCCGTGATCATGTTCTTGATGTAGTCCGCGTGACCCGGGCAGTCGACGTGCGCGTAGTGACGCGACTCCGTCTGGTACTCGACGTGCGCGATCGAGATGGTGATACCGCGCTGGCGCTCCTCGGGAGCCTTGTCGATCTGGTCGAAGGCCGAGGCCTCGTTCAGGTCCGGGTACGCGTCGTGCAGCACCTTGGTAATGGCGGCCGTGAGGGTCGTCTTACCGTGGTCAATGTGACCGATGGTGCCGATGTTGACGTGCGGCTTAGTCCGCTCGAACTTCGCCTTCGCCACTGGGTCCTCCTGTGGAGTGGTTCTGTACGCCTTGCTTCATCGGCGCCAGGTGATCTTTGCTGGGATGCCGGGGCCGGGGGCACTCACCGCAAAGCTTCCGCTCTGCGACGAATGCCCCACCAGGCTCCGGTGACAAGCCTAAAGCGTGAGCTCGGGAGAGTTACTCGCCCTTGGCCTTCGCGATGATCTCCTCGGCGACGTTCCGCGGAACCTCGGCGTAGGAGTCGAACTGCATCGAGTAGCTTGCGCGACCCGAGGTCTTGCTGCGGAGGTCTCCGACGTAGCCGAACATCTCCGAGAGGGGCACGAGGCCCTTCACGACGCGAGCGCCGCTGCGCTCCTCCATGGCCTGGATCTGGCCACGGCGGGAGTTGAGGTCACCGATGACATCGCCCATGTAGTCCTCGGGCGTGGTGACCTCGACGGCCATCATCGGCTCAAGGAGCACGGGGGACGCCTTGCGGGCACCCTCCTTGAACGCCTGCGAACCGGCGATCTTGAAGGCGAGCTCGGAGGAGTCGACCTCGTGGTAACCACCGTCGAGAAGGGTGACGCGGACGCCGACCATCTCGTAGCCGGCCAGGATGCCGAACTGCATGGCTTCCTGAGCACCCGCGTCCACCGAGGGGATGTACTCACGGGGGATGCGGCCACCGGTGACCTTGTTGACGAACTCGTAGGACGCGTCGCCACCCTCGAGGGGCTCAAGGGCGATCTGCACCTTCGCGAACTGGCCGGTACCACCAGTCTGCTTCTTGTGCGTGTAGTCGATGCGCTCGACGGCCTTGCGGATCGTCTCGCGGTACGCGACCTGCGGCTTGCCGACGTTCGCCTCGACGCGGAACTCGCGCTTCATGCGGTCGACGAGCACCTCGAGGTGAAGCTCGCCCATACCACCGATGATGGTCTGGCCGGTCTCCTCGTCGGAGTGCACCTGGAAGGACGGGTCCTCCTCGGAGAGGCGCTGGATGGCGACACCCAGCTTCTCCTGGTCACCCTTGGACTTGGGCTCGATGGCGACCTGAATGACCGGCGCCGGGAAGTCCATGGACTCCAGGATGACCGGGTTCTTGTCGTCACACAGCGTCTCACCGGTGGTGGTCTGCTTCAGGCCCATGACGGCGATGATGTCGCCGGCGCCCACCGACGCGATCTCCTCACGCTTGTTCGCGTGCATGCGGTAGATCTTGCCGATGCGCTCCTTCTTGCCCTTGACCGAGTTCAGCACCGCGGTGCCGGCGTCGAGGCGACCGGAGTAGATCCGGACGAAGGTGAGCTTGCCGAGGTGCGGGTCGCTCGCGATCTTGAACGCCAGGCCGGAGAACGGCTCGTCGTCCGAGGGCTTGCGCTTGACGACAACCTCGGGGTCCTTGACGTCGTGGCCCTCGATGGCCTCGACGTCCAGGGGGGAAGGCAGGTAACGGACGACCGCGTCGAGCAGGGGCTGGACGCCCTTGTTCTTGAACGCCGTGCCACAGAACACCGGGGTGACGGTGACGGAGTCGGCGCCGCCCTTCGATGCGAGGGTGATCCGACGGATCGCCTCGTGCAGCTGCTCCTCGGTGGGCTCGACGCCCTCCAGGTACAGCTCCATCATCTGGTCGTCGTTCTCGGAGACGGCCTCGAGCAGCTTGCCGCGCCACTCCTGAGCCGCCTCGATGTGGGTGTCCGGGATGTCGACCGTGTCGTACATCTCACCCTTGGGCGCGTCCTCCGACCAGACGAAGGCCTTCATCGACACGAGGTCGACGACGCCCGTGAAGTCGGACTCGGCTCCGATGGGGAGCTGCATGACCAGCGGAACCGCGCCGAGGCGATCGACGATCATGCCGACGCAACGCAGGAAGTCGGCACCGGTGCGGTCGAGCTTGTTGACGAAGCAGATGCGCGGCACGCCGTACCGGTCCGCCTGACGCCAGACGGTCTCGGACTGCGGCTCGACGCCGGCCACACCGTCGAACACGGTGACGGCACCGTCGAGGACGCGGAGCGAACGCTCCACCTCGACGGTGAAGTCGACGTGACCCGGGGTGTCGATGATGTTGATGGTGTGGTCAACATCGTTGAGCGGCCAGTGGCAGGTCGTCGCGGCGGACGTGATCGTGATGCCGCGCTCCTGCTCCTGCTCCATCCAGTCCATCGTGGCGGAACCCTCGTGGGTCTCACCGATCTTGTAGCTCACACCGGTGTAAAAGAGGATCCGCTCGGTGGTGGTCGTCTTCCCCGCGTCGATGTGGGCCATGATCCCGATGTTGCGGACCCTGGCCAGGTCAAGCGAAGTGGTGGCCATAAGGCTCAATCTTCTCTCGGTCTCGATGTGGGTAGCGACTACCAGCGGTAGTGCGCGAAGGCCTTGTTGGACTCGGCCATCTTGTGGGTGTCCTCGCGCTTCTTGACGGCAGCGCCAAGACCGTTGGAGGCGTCGAGCAGCTCGTTCATGAGGCGCTCGGTCATGGTCTTCTCGCGGCGGGCGCGGGAGTAACCCACGAGCCAGCGGAGCGCGAGGGTGGAGGCGCGACCGGGCTTGACCTCGATCGGCACCTGGTAGGTGGCGCCACCGACACGGCGGGACTTGACCTCGAGCGAGGGCTTGACGTTCTCAAGCGCGCGCTTCAGCGTGATGACCGGGTCGTTGCCGGTCTTCTCGCGGAGGCCTTCCATGGCGCCGTACACGATCCGCTCGGCAGTGGAACGCTTGCCGTTGAGCAGGATCTTGTTGATCAGCGAGGTGACAAGAGGAGAACCGTAGACCGGGTCGATGATGACCGGGCGCTTCGGGGCGGGGCCCTTACGAGGCATTCTTACTTCTCCTTCTTGGCGCCGTAGCGGCTGCGGGCCTGCTTGCGGTTCTTGACACCCTGGGTGTCAAGGGAGCCGCGGATGATCTTGTAACGAACACCCGGCAGGTCCTTCACACGGCCACCACGCACGAGCACGATGGAGTGCTCCTGCAGGTTGTGTCCCTCACCCGGGATGTAGGCCGTGACCTCGATACCGGAGGTCAGACGCACACGCGCGACCTTACGGAGTGCCGAGTTCGGCTTCTTCGGGGTGGTCGTGAACACACGCGTGCAGACGCCGCGGCGCTGGGGCGAACCCTCGAGTGCGGGCGTCTTGTTCTTCTCGACCTTGTCCTGCCGGCCCTTCCGGACCAGCTGCTGGATCGTAGGCACTACTTCTCCGGTTTCTGTGTGCCGTTCGTGAAACTAACCTGGAACGTCACCGACCCACGCGGTCGGGTGTGTCGAATGCTGCAGGCTCCTGCCGCAAGACAGAAAGAGCGCAGATTGCGGTGGCCACTGACGGACTCGCCACGCGGTTGAGGACACGCACGACGAGCCCAGGCACACCCCAGGCACAAGGTCTGAGCGTACCTACCTCATCGACTTGGGTCAAAACAAATGCTGTCCACCGGACACGCCGGGGTCTTTCTCCTTGCGCAGTCAGGCCCAAAGGCCCTCCTCGTGGAGGACGGGCAGCCCGACCTCGGAGCTAGAGCCATGCCCCCCATGTTCCGCCGTCAAGCCTCGTGGCCAAGGGCGGATTCTACCTGGGCGGCCCCACGCCCACCGGGGCTTCACCGAACCGGTGCGTATGCCGGAGGGCGGCCACCCCGTGCATCACGGGATGACCGCCCTCCGGTCGATCAAGCGACTCGCTTACTGGTTGTACGGACCGTAGTCGTAGTCCTCCAGCGGAACGGCCTGGCCGGAGCCCGTGCCGAACGGCGAGTAGTCGATGTCGTCGTAGCCGACGGCCGAGTACATCGCGGCCTTGGCCTCCTCGGTGGGCTCGACCCGGATGTTGCGGTAGCGGGACAGACCCGTACCGGCCGGGATGAGCTTACCGATGATGACGTTCTCCTTGAGGCCGATCAGGGAGTCCGACTTGGCGTTGATCGCCGCGTCGGTCAGGACCCTGGTCGTCTCCTGGAAGGACGCCGCCGACAGCCACGACTCGGTGGCGAGCGAGGCCTTGGTGATACCCATCAGCTGCGGACGGCCGGAGGCGGGGTGACCGCCCTCGGTGACCACACGACGGTTCTCGGTCTCGAACTTCGAGCGCTCGACGAGCTCGCCGGGCAGCAGTTCCGCGTCGCCGGACTCGATGATCGTCACACGGCGCAGCATCTGCCGGATGATGATCTCGATGTGCTTGTCGTGGATCGACACACCCTGCGAGTTGTAGACCTTCTGGACCTCGCCGACCAGGTGGACCTGGACCGCGCGCTGACCAAGGATCCGCAGCACGTCGTGCGGGTTGGTGGCACCCACGGTGAGCTTCTGGCCCACCTCGACGTGGTCGCCCTCGCCCACCAGCAGACGGGCACGCTTCGAGATCGGGAACGCCGTCTCGTCGCTGCCGTCGTCCGGGGTGACGACGATCTTCTTGGTCTTCTCGGTCTCCTCGATACGGACGCGGCCGGCCGCCTCCGAGATCGGGGCGACACCCTTGGGCGTACGGGCTTCGAAGAGCTCGACGACTCGGGGCAGACCCTGGGTGATGTCGTCACCGGCCACACCACCGGTGTGGAAGGTACGCATCGTCAGCTGGGTACCGGGCTCACCGATGGACTGGGCGGCGATGATGCCGACCGCCTCACCGATGTCGACCAGCTTGCCGGTGGCGAGCGAGCGTCCGTAGCAGAAGGCACAGGTGCCGACCGCGGACTCACAGGTCAGGACCGAACGGGTCTTGACCTCCTCGACGCCGGCGCCCACCAGGGCGTCGATCAGGACGTCACCGAGGTCGACGTTGGCAGGCGCGATGACCTTGCCGTCGACGACGACGTCCTCGGCGAGCATGCGGGCGTAGACCGAGGTCTCGACGTCCTCCGTCTTGCGGAGCACACCGTCCTCACCCTTGACGGCGATCTTCAGCTTGAGGCCGCGGTCGGTGCCGCAGTCCTCCTCGCGAATGATCACGTCCTGCGAGACGTCCACCAGACGACGGGTCAGGTAACCCGAGTCGGCGGTACGCAGGGCGGTGTCCGCCAGACCCTTACGGGCACCGTGCGTGGAGATGAAGTACTCCAGAACGGTGAGGCCCTCACGGAAGGACGCCTTGATGGGACGCGGGATCGTCTCGTTCTTGGCGTTGGACACCAGACCACGCATACCGGCGATCTGACGCATCTGCATCATGTTTCCTCGGGCACCCGAGTCAACCATCATGAAGATGGGGTTCGTCTTGGGGAAGTTCGCGTTCATCGCCTCGGCAACCTCGTTGGTCGCCTTGGTCCAGATCGCGATGAGTTCCTGCGTGCGCTCGTCCTTGGTGATCAGACCGCGCTCGTACTGCTTCTGGACCTTCTCGTCCTGCGCCTCGTAGCCGGCGACGATCGCCTTCTTGGCCTCGGGGACCACGACGTCGGAGATGGCCACGGTGACACCGGAACGGGTCGCCCAGTAGAAGCCCGCCGCCTTCAGGTTGTCGAGCGTCGCCGCCACGATGACCTTGGGGTAGCGCTCGGCGAGGTCGTTGACGATCTCGGAGAGCTGCTTCTTGCCGACCGAGTAGTCGACGAACGGGTAGTCCTCGGGCAGCAGCTCGTTGAAGAGCGCGCGGCCCAGGGACGTACGCAGCCGGAACGTGTCGCCCTGCTGGTACTCCTGCTCACCCTCCTCGGCGACCGGCGGCACCCAGCCACGCGGCGGAATGGTGCCCACCGGGAAGCGGATGTCGACCTTCGCCTGGAGCGACAGCTCCCGGGCGTCGAAGGCCATGATCGCCTCGGCCGTGGAACCGAAGGAACGACCCTGGCCGACGACCTTGCGCTCCTCCTCGTCCGTGGTGAGGAAGAAGAGGCCCAGCACCATGTCCTGGGTCGGCATGGTGACGGGACGACCGTCGGCCGGCTTCAGGATGTTGTTCGAGGACAGCATCAGGATGCGGGCCTCGGCCTGCGCCTCCGCGGAGAGCGGCAGGTGGACGGCCATCTGGTCACCGTCGAAGTCCGCGTTGAACGCGGTGCAGACGAGCGGGTGGATCTGGATGGCCTTGCCCTCGACCAGCTGCGGCTCGAAGGCCTGGATGCCGAGGCGGTGCAGCGTGGGCGCACGGTTCAGCAGCACCGGGTGCTCGGCGATGACCTCTTCGAGGACGTCGTACACCACGGTGCGGCCACGCTCGACCATGCGCTTGGCCGACTTGATGTTCTGCGCGTGGTTCAGGTCGACCAGGCGCTTCATCACGAACGGCTTGAAGAGCTCCAGCGCCATGGCCTTCGGCAGACCGCACTGGTGCAGCTTGAGCTGCGGGCCGACGACGATCACGGAACGCGCGGAGTAGTCCACACGCTTACCGAGAAGGTTCTGACGGAATCGACCCTGCTTGCCCTTCAGCATGTCGCTGAGGGACTTGAGCGGGCGGTTACCGGGACCGGTGACCGGGCGACCGCGGCGGCCGTTGTCGAACAGCGCGTCGACGGCCTCCTGCAGCATCCGCTTCTCGTTGTTCACGATGATCTCGGGGGCACCGAGGTCAAGGAGACGCTTGAGGCGGTTGTTGCGGTTGATCACACGGCGGTACAGGTCGTTCAGGTCGGAGGTCGCGAAGCGGCCACCGTCCAGCTGCACCATCGGACGCAGGTCCGGCGGGATGACCGGCACGCAGTCGAGCACCATGCCCTTGGGCTTGTTGCTGGTCTGCAGGAACGCGGAGACGACCTTGAGGCGCTTGAGCGCGCGGGTCTTCTTCTGGCCCTTGCCGGTACGGATGATCTCGCGGAGGCGCTCGGCCTCCTCGTCGAGGTCGAACGACTCCAGGCGCTTCTGCAGAGCAGCGGCACCCATGCAGCCGTCGAAGTACGTGCCGAAGCGGTCACGCAGCTCGCGGTAGAGCAGCTCGTCGCCCTCCAGGTCCTGGACCTTGAGGTTCTTGAAGCGGCTCCACACCTCGTCGAGACGGTCGATCTCGCGCTGCGCACGGTCGCGCAGCTGCTTCATCTCGCGCTCGGCACCTTCGCGCACCTTGCGGCGCACGTCGGCCTTGGCGCCCTCGGCCTCCAGCTCGGCCAGGTCGGTCTCGAGCTTCTTGGCGCGGGCCTCCAGGTCGGCGTCGCGGCGGTTCTCGATCTGCTGACGCTCGACGGAGACGTGCGCCTCCAGGGACGGCAGGTCGCGCGTACGGCGCTCCTCGTCCACGAACGTGATCATGTACGCGGCGAAGTAGATGACCTTTTCCAGGTCCTTCGGCGCGAGGTCCAGCAGGTAGCCGAGGCGCGACGGGACGCCCTTGAAGTACCAGATATGGGTGACGGGAGCGGCAAGCTCGATGTGGCCCATGCGCTCACGGCGCACCTTGGCGCGCGTGACCTCGACGCCACAGCGCTCACAGATGATGCCCTTGAAGCGGACACGCTTGTACTTGCCGCAGTAGCACTCCCAGTCCCGGGTAGGACCGAAGATCTTCTCGCAGAAGAGTCCGTCCTTTTCGGGCTTGAGCGTGCGGTAGTTGATGGTCTCCGGCTTCTTCACTTCGCCGTGGGACCAGGTCCGGATGTCGTCCGCGGTGGCAAGGCCGATCCGCAGCTCGTCGAAGAAGTTGACGTCGAGCACTTGTCGTCAATCCCTCTTTCGGGGGTTCGAGCCCCCTCGCGTCACGCGAGAAATCGGGGCACTTCAGCAATGGTCTGAACGGGTCCGGGGAGAGCCGGCCGGATCACTGGGATCCGGCCGGCCAACCCGTCAGACCTCTTCGACGCTGCTCGGCTCGCGCCGGGACAGGTCGATACCGAGCTCCTCCGCCGCGCGGAAGACGTCCTCGTCCGTGTCGCGCATCTCGATGGACATGCCGTCCGAGGACAGCACCTCCACATTGAGGCAGAGCGACTGCATTTCCTTGATGAGCACCTTGAAGGACTCGGGAATGCCGGGCTCGGGGATGTTCTCGCCCTTGACGATCGCCTCGTAGACCTTCACTCGGCCGGTGACGTCGTCGGACTTGATCGTCAGCAGTTCCTGGAGGGCGTATGCGGCGCCGTAAGCCTCAAGGGCCCACACCTCCATCTCACCGAAGCGCTGTCCACCGAACTGGGCCTTACCACCCAGCGGCTGCTGGGTGATCATGGAGTACGGGCCCGTCGAACGCGCGTGCAGCTTGTCGTCGACGAGGTGGTGCAGCTTGAGGATGTACATGTACCCGACCGAGACCGGGTCCGGGAACGGCTCGCCGGAGCGGCCGTCGAACAGCTTCGCCTTGCCGGAGGGCTGCACCAGGCGGTCGCCGTCGCGGTTCGGGATCGTGGCCTCGAAGAGACCGGAGATCTCGTCCTCGCGCGCACCGTCGAAGACGGGGGTGGCGACGTTGGTGCCGGGGGCGACCTGGTCGGCGCCGATGGTCTGCAGGCGCTTGGCCCACTCGTCACCGAGGCCGGAGACGTCCCAGCCGCGGCTGGCGAGCCAGCCGAGGTGGATCTCCAGGACCTGTCCCGGGTTCATTCGGGACGGGACACCCAGCGGGTTGAGGATGATGTCGACCGGGGTGCCGTCCTCCAGGAACGGCATGTCCTCGATCGGGAGGATCTTCGAGATGACGCCCTTGTTGCCGTGACGGCCAGCGAGCTTGTCACCGTCGGTGATCTTACGCTTCTGCGCGACGTAGACGCGGACCAGCTGGTTCACGCCCGGCGGCAGCTCGTCGCCCTCTTCGCGGTCGAAGACGCGGACGCCGATGACCTTGCCGATCTCACCGTGCGGCACCTTCAGCGAGGTGTCACGCACCTCGCGCGCCTTCTCGCCGAAGATCGCGCGGAGCAGACGCTCCTCGGGGGTCAGCTCGGTCTCACCCTTGGGCGTGACCTTGCCGACGAGGATGTCACCGGCGACGACCTCGGCACCGATCCGGATGATGCCGCGCTCGTCGAGGTCGGCGAGGACCTCTTCGGAGACGTTCGGGATGTCCCGGGTGATCTCCTCCGGGCCGAGCTTGGTGTCACGGGCGTCGACCTCGTGCTCCTCGATGTGGATCGAGGAGAGGACGTCGTCCTGCACGAGGCGCTGCGACAGGATGATCGCGTCCTCGTAGTTGTGGCCCTCCCACGGCATGAACGCCACGAGCAGGTTCTTGCCCAGGGCCATCTCACCGTTCTCGGTGGCCGGACCGTCGGCGAGCACCTGGCCCTCGACGACCCGGTCGCCCTCGGAGACGACGACCTTCTGGTTGACCGAGGTGCCCTGGTTGGAGCGCATGAACTTCGCGATGCGGTACGTGGTGTACGTACCGTCGTCGTTGGTCACGGTGATGTAGTCCGCGGAGACCTCCTGGACCACACCGTCCTTCTCGGCCTTGAGCACGTCACCGGCGTCGGTGGCGCAGCGGTACTCCATGCCGGTGCCGACGAGCGGGGCCTCCGACTTGATCAGCGGCACCGCCTGACGCATCATGTTCGCCCCCATGAGGGCGCGGTTGGCGTCGTCGTGCTCCAGGAACGGGATCATGGCGGTGGCGACGGACACCATCTGGCGCGGCGAGACGTCCATGAAGTCGACCTCGGACGCCGACACGTAGTCGACCTCACCGCCACGGCGGCGGACCAGGACGCGGGGCTCGGTGAAGCGCAGTTCCTCGGAGAGGGGCGCGTTCGCCTGCGCGATGACGTACCGGTCCTCCTCGTCGGCGGTCAGGTAGTCGACCTCGTCGGTGACCTGGCCCTCGACGACCTTGCGGTACGGCGTCTCGATGAAGCCGAACGCGTTGATGCGGCCGTACGAGGCCAGCGAACCGATCAGACCGATGTTCGGGCCTTCGGGCGTCTCGATCGGGCACATGCGGCCGTAGTGGGACGGGTGCACGTCTCGGACCTCGAAGCCGGCCCGCTCACGGGAGAGACCACCCGGGCCGAGGGCGTTGAGACGACGCTTGTGCGTCAGGCCCGACAGCGGGTTGTTCTGGTCCATGAACTGGGACAGCTGGCTGGTGCCGAAGAACTCCTTGATGGAGGCGACGACCGGCCGGATGTTGATCAGGGTCTGCGGCGTGATCGCCTCGACGTCCTGGGTGGTCATGCGCTCGCGCACGACGCGCTCCATACGGGCGAGACCCGTACGGACCTGGTTCTGGATCAGCTCGCCGACGTTGCGGATACGACGGTTGCCGAAGTGGTCGATGTCGTCGGTCTCGACCATGATCGAGCGACCGGACTCGCCGACCGTCTCGGTCTCACCGGCGTGCAGCTTCACCAGGTACTTGATGGTGGCGATGATGTCGTCGGTGGTGAGCACACCGGCGTCCAGCGGCTCGTCCGCGCCGAGCTTCTTGTTCACCTTGTAGCGGCCGACCTTCGCCAGGTCGTAACGCTTCGGGTTGAAGTAGAGGTTCTCCAGCAGCGTCTGCGCGGCCTCACGGGTCGGGGGCTCGCCCGGACGCAGCTTGCGGTAGATGTCGAGCAGCGCGTCGTCCTGGCCCTGGGTGTGGTCCTTCTCCAGGGTGGCACGCATGGACTCGTACTCGCCGAACTCCTCCAGGATCTGCTCGGTCGTCCAACCGAGAGCCTTGAGCAGGACGGTGACGGACTGCTTGCGCTTGCGGTCGATGCGCACACCGACCATGTCGCGCTTGTCGATCTCCATCTCCAGCCAGGCACCCCGGGACGGAATCACCTTGGCGGAGAAGATGTCCTTGTCGGACGTCTTGTCGATGGAGGAGTCGAAGTAGACACCCGGCGAACGGACCAGCTGCGACACCACGACACGCTCGGTGCCGTTGATGACGAAGGTGCCCTTGTTGGTCATGAGCGGGAAATCGCCCATGAAGACCGTCTGGGACTTGATCTCGCCGGTCTCGTTGTTGGTGAACTCGGCCGTGACGAAGAGCGGGGCGGCGAACGTGAAGTCGCGCTCCTTGCACTCGTCGATCGAGTTCTTCGGGGGCTCGAAGCGGTGATCGCGGAACGTGAGCGACATCGACCCGGAGAAGTCCTCGATCGGTGAAATCTCCTCGAAGATTTCCTCCAGACCGGACTTGGTGGGGACGTCTTGTCCACTGTCCAGAGCAGCCTCGACGCGAGCCTTCCAGGCGGCATTGCCGAGGAGCCAGTCAAAGCTCTCGGTCTGCAGCGCGAGGAGGTTCGGAACCTCGAGGGGCTCCTTGATCTTTGCAAAGGAGATGCGCAGCGGGGCAGTGCTGGCACCGTTGTTCGTATTCGCGGTCGAGGCGTTGCGCGAGGCGGCCAAGAGGGGGTCCTTCCGAGGGCTCGGACTCACTACGCGCGTACCGGTCCCAAGCTGGACACGGAGACAGAAATCCCAGGTCAGAGACGTTCGGTCATCGATGCTCAAGCGTGGGCATGCCCCTGGTGACGGGCAGGAGGCAGCTAACAGGCAGCGCAAAGGGTCAGTGTAGCCAAATGGCACACTGATGTCCAGTCGGGGTTCTCAGAGACCCACGTTGCTCTCAACAGCTGTTCTCAACACCTATGACTAGCCTTTGCGCGCGGTGCGCTCTTCTTTACTGCCCTCTTCGCTCACGATCCATGCCTCGGATTCGGATCGATCTGACGACGCGTCCTGAGAATTGCGCGCCTCGTGCGGTTCGTCAAGGTCCCCCGGCCGGGACAGAGCCCCGAAGTCCTCACCGGACCGCCTCCCGGCCCCGAGAGGCAACGGCGAAGATCACCATACTCGTCGCCGCCGGAAGAGCAAGGCAGCCGCCTCGGGTACGCCGAAGGGCGACCACCCGGATGGGTGATCGCCCTTCGTGATGTGACGCCCGCGCCGCGCGGCGCGGGCGGTCAGAAGGAGTCAGCGGACTCCCTGAGTCACTTGACCTCGACGGAAGCGCCGGCGGCCTTGAGGGACTCGGCAGCCTTCTCGGCGGCCTCCTTGGCGACCTTCTCGAGGACCGGCTTCGGGGTGCCGTCGACGAGGTCCTTGGCCTCCTTCAGACCCAGCGAGGTCAGCTCACGCACGACCTTGATGACCTGGATCTTCTTCTCGCCGGCGCCGGTGAGGATGACGTCGAACTCGTCCTGCTCCTCGACGGCCTCAGCGGGGGCACCGGGGGCACCCGGGGCGGCAACGGCGACCGCGGCGGCGGCGGTGACGTCGAACTTCTCCTCGAAGGCCTTCACGAACTCGGAGAGCTCGATGAGGGTCATCTCTTCGAACTGCGCAAGCAGGTCGTCCTGGGACAGCTTCGCCATGATGGCGTCCTTCCACTAATTCGGCTGGTGCCGGATGTACATGTAGGCGGGCGTACGTTCGGCCCGCTGCGACCGTCGCCCTGGCGGGCGACGATCAATGCGCGAGCCGAATTACTCGGCACCGCCCTGCTCGGCGAGCTTGACGCGAAGCGCTTCCGCGGTGCGGACGAACTTCGACGGCAGCGCCTGGAAGAGCTGAGCAGCCTGGGACTGCTTGCCCTTGAAGGCACCGGCCAGCTTGCTGAGCAGAACCTCGCGGGACTCGAGGTCCGCAAGCTTCTTGATCTCATCGGCGGACAGCGCCTTGCCATCAAGGACACCGCCCTTGATGATCAGGTTCGGGTTCTCCTTGGCGAAGTCACGAAGACCCTTCGCCGACTCCACCGGGTCACCGGTGATGAAGGCAACCGCCGTCGGACCAGTGAAGTGGTCGTCCAGCGAAGTGATCCCGGCCTCGTTGGCCGCAATCTTGGTCAGCGTGTTCTTCACCACGGCGTACTGGGCGTTCTCACCGAGCGAACGACGCAGCGTCTTGAGCTGCGCCACGGTGAGACCCCGGTACTCGGTCAGCACGGCGGCGTTCGAGCTGCGGAACTGGTCCGCGAGCTCGGCTACCGCGGCAGCCTTGTCGGGCCTTGCCATGAGCGTCGGCCTCCTTCCGGGTGATGAGGACCGCTCAGAAGGGGCCGGGAAAGACGAAACGCCCCGGCGCGGGCGCCAGGGCGTAGCTCGACCGAAAAATTCCGGGAGCTTTCCACAGTCACCTGCGCAGGTCGCCCGCACTCAACGGAACCTTCGGTCGCTGTTCCCTCTTGCGAGAGCCCAGCAACGACCAGCGGTCTTTGGCTTCTGTGGGAGAGTACGCGACCGGGGTCGCGCAGAGCAAATCCGTCCCTCTTCGGGCGGTGAGGGAGGCTTACGACCTCACCCACGACGGGGAGGGGCCGGTCTCAGTTCGTGCCCGAACCGGCCCCCTGCTGCTGCTTCACGAGGTCAGTGAAGTCGACCGTGTCGCCGGCCGGGGGCTTCTCGACCGAGACCTTGGTGCCGTAGTCGCTGTAGTACAGCGTCGAGTTCAGCTCGCCGGTCTTCATCTTGCCGCGCTCGGTCTTCTTGACCAGCAGGTCGTTCTTGTCGACCCAGATGTCGATCTTCTCCGTGGTGATCCCGACATCGCTCAGCTGCTTCTTCAGCTGAGCGACCTGGTCGGCGTCGAGCTCGGAGTTCTTCGCGGTCAGTTCGGCGACGTCGACGGTGCCGGAGTAGTGCGTGGTGGCGACTCCGCGTACGTCCTCCTGGCCGACCTTCTTCACATCACCGGAGGCCAGCAGGGACTTCACACCCTGGTCGGGGGTGGTGTTCTGCATCTGCTGCTTCATCGCCTCGCCGGAGGCGCCCGCGAGCTTGGCGAGGTCGGCGTAGCCGTAGTTGATCCAGTGCTTGCCGCCGGCCTGCTTGGCGAAGGCTTCGCCCATGTTGACGGCGTAGCCGTCCTTGAAATAGCGGGCCTGCATCGTGCCGCTGCCACCGGTCTGCTTCATGGCGTCCGCCATGCTGCCGCCGGTGTACGTGATCTCCATGGCGCCGGTGAGACCGTCGGTCCAGTCGATGGTGCCGCTCTGCTTCATGGACATGGTGGTGCCCATCTGGGTGGTGCCCTCGACCTTCGCCGAACGCTCCCCACCGGTCTTCTTCTGTACGTCGCGCAACGCGGCGATGGGGTCGGCCTTCACCACGGCACTGCCCTGGTTGTCGCTCTTGTCGTCCGATCCGCCGCAGGCCGCGACCGACGTCAGCGCCGCCGCTACCGCTACCGACAGGCTCACACGTCGCACGGTACTGGTCCTCATGTCCGCTTCCACCCCTCGTTCGGCTTTTGAAGGCTCACGCTAACGCACACCTCTGACACAGCCGCCTGTCAGGTACGGATACGAGGACGGGCCCCGCACCTCGAAAGGTTGCGGAGCCCGTCAATGTCACACGTGACACGGCGTACGGCCGAGCGCTGGGGCTCAGACGGCGGCCGGGTCCTCCTCGACGAGGAGGTTACGGGTGCGGTTGGCGTCCAGCGGGATGCCGGGACCCATCGTCGTGGCCAGAGCGGCCTTCTTGATGTAGCGGCCCTTGGCGGCGGAGGGCTTCAGCCGGAGGACCTCCTCCAGCGCCGCTGCGTAGTTCTCCACCAGCTTCGTCTCGTCGAAGGAGACCTTGCCGATGATGAAGTGCAGGTTCGAGTGCTTGTCGACGCGGAACTCGATCTTGCCGCCCTTGATGTCGTTGACAGCCTTCGCGACATCGGGGGTGACGGTGCCGGTCTTCGGGTTCGGCATCAGACCACGCGGACCGAGCACCCGGCCGAGGCGGCCGACCTTGCCCATGAGGTCCGGGGTGGCGACGACGGCGTCGAAGTCCAGACGGCCCTTCGCCACCTCGTCGATGAGCTCGTCGGCGCCGACGATGTCGGCGCCCGCGGCTTCCGCGGCCGCAGCACGGTCACCGGTCGCGAAGACCAGGACCCGGGCGGTCTTGCCGGTGCCGTGCGGGAGGTTCACGGTGCCACGGACCATCTGGTCGGCCTTGCGCGGGTCGACACCCAGACGGAAGGCGACCTCGACAGTGCCGTCGAACTTGGTGGTCGCGGTCTCCTTGGCGAGACGGACGGCCTCGAGCGGGGCGTAGACGCGCTCCCGGTCGATCTTGGCGTCCGCAGCGCGGAGGTTCTTGCTGCGCTTCACTTCTGCTCCTGTGGTTTCAGGGTGTGGAGTCGTGGTGCGGGCCAGCGCTTGGCCCTACCACTGAGGACGTGAGGGGCTGAATCAGCCTTCGACCGTGATGCCCATGGAACGGGCGGTGCCAGCGATGATCTTCGACGCGGCGTCGAGGTCGTTGGCGTTCAGGTCGGGGAGCTTCGTCGTGGCGATCTCACGGACCTGGGCAGCCGTCAGCTTGGCGACCTTGGTCTTGTGCGGCTCGCCGGAGCCCTTCTCCACGCCCGCGGCCTTGAGGATCAGCTTCGCGGCCGGCGGAGTCTTGGTGACGAAGGTGAAGGAGCGGTCCTCGTAGACCGTGATCTCCACCGGCACGACCATGCCACGCTGCGACTCGGTCGCGGCGTTGTAGGCCTTGCAGAACTCCATGATGTTGACACCGTGCTGGCCGAGCGCGGGGCCGACCGGCGGGGCCGGGTTGGCCGCACCGGCGTTGATCTGGAGCTTGATAAGCCCCGTGACCTTCTTCTTCTTGGGAGGCATTGCTCTCTCCGGGTCCTAGTGAGAGTGTTTCGCCGCCGTCCGGTCATCCGGATGGAGGCATACCGCGCAACGATAACGGGTATAGCTGCGCGACCAAAAACCGAGCAGGTCAGACCGGCTGTGGAGCCGGTCTGACCTGCTGGGTAGGCATATGCCCAGAAACTGGCGGGAAACCGCTAGTTCTTCTGGATCTGGTCGAAGCTGAGCTCGACAGGGGTCTCGCGGCCGAAGATCTCGACGAGGCCCTTGACCTTCTTCGAGTCGGCGTTGATCTCGTTGATCGTCGCCTGCAGCGTCGCGAACGGGCCGTCGGTGACGGTGACCGAGTCGCCGACCTCGAAGTCGAGCACCTGCACCTCGACCTTGCGGGCCGGAGCCGGCTTGCCCTCGGCCTCGGCGGCCTCACGGGCGGCCTTCTCCTCGGCCTCCGGGGCGAGCATCTTGACGATCTCGTCCAGGGTCAGCGGGTACGGGTCGTAGGCGTTGCCCACGAAGCCGGTGACGCCGGGCGTGTTACGGACGACGCCCCAGGACTCGTTCGTCAGATCCATGCGCACCAGGACGTAGCCCGGGAGCTTGTTCTGGCGGACGTTCTTGCGCTCGCCGTTCTTGATCTGGACGATCTCTTCCTCGGGCACCTCGGCCTGGTAGATGAACTCCTCGACGTTGAGCGAGACGGCGCGCTGCTCCAGGTTGGCCTTCACGCGCTTCTCGTAACCGGCGTACGTGTGGATGACGTACCACTCGCCGGGAAGGCCGCGCAGCTCTTCACGCAGGGCCGTGACGGCGTCGACGGGGGCGGCCGGCTCGGCCTCCTCCCCGGCTTCCTCGTCGGCCTCGGCGGCCTCGTCGTCGTTCTCGTCGTCCTCGGAACCGGCCTCTGCGGCCTCGTCGTCCTCGGTGTGCACGGCGGCCTGCTCGGCGGGCTCACCTGCGGCGGCGTCGGCAGCTTCAGCCTGGTCCGGCTCCTCGGCGTCCGCCGCCTCGACGATATCGAGCTCGTCCTCGGCGGACTCGAAGGCGCCCGCCGTCGGCTCGACGGCGTCGTTCAGGTTCGGGTCAGACACGGTGGCTGCTTCTTCCTGGATACAAATTGGGTGGAACATGCGAAAGGGGCGCCCATGAGGCGCCCTCCGCGGGATCAGCCGAAGACGTACTTGATGACCCGCTGGAATCCGAAGTCAATCACGGTCACCAGACCGATCATGACGACGACGAAGACGATCACCACTGTGGTGTACGTCGTCAGCTGATTTCGAGTCGGCCAGACAACCTTGCGCAACTCGGCGACGATCTGGCGGTAGAACAGCGCGAGGCGGCCCAGAGGACCCTTCTTACCGCGCTTGCCGCCCTTCCGGGTCTTCTTCGACTCGGGTACTTCATCCTCAGCATCAGGCATGTCGATGGAGCCCACGGCGTCCGTCACGCTACTCACCTGATTCCGGGTCATGGCCGTGCCGCGCCCGGTGGAGCCGCACGGCGGTGCATTGAAGTACGTACATGCGCACACATCCTGGCGAAGGAGTGTGTAGCAGGGCCGGAGGGACTTGAACCCCCAACCGCTGGTTTTGGAGACCAGTGCTCTACCAATTGAGCTACGACCCTTTGTGGTTTCCACCAACCTACCGCATCTTCCCCGATGTCTGGGGTGCGAGAACGGTGCGGCTGGTGAAGGCCAACGACAGGTGAGTGTACGTGTTCAGCGGCCCGGCGTCGAACAGATAGCTCCCGACAACTCCTGGTCGCATGTTGTCCGCATGCTGTCCGAGTCCTGTCCGGTCCCTGAAACCCCTGTGCCGACAGGGATCCCGGTCTGGGACCATGGGGGTCATGAGCGCTGCAACTTCTCCCTCCGAGCGCCGGGTATCCGCCCGCATCGGTGCGATCTCCGAGTCCGCCACCCTCGCCGTCGACGCCAAGGCCAAGGCCCTCAAGGCCGCCGGCCGTCCGGTGATCGGCTTCGGTGCCGGTGAGCCCGACTTCCCGACCCCCGGCTACATCGTCGAGGCCGCGGTCGAGGCCTGCCGCAACCCCAAGTACCACCGCTACACCCCGGCGGGAGGGCTCCCGGAGCTCAAGGCCGCCATTGCGGAGAAGACGCTGCGCGACTCCGGCTACGAGGTCGACGCCTCGCAGATCCTGGTGACCAACGGCGGCAAGCAGGCGATCTACGAGGCGTTCGCCGCGATCCTCGACCCGGGCGACGAGGTCATCGTCCCGGCTCCGTACTGGACCACCTACCCCGAGTCGATCCGGCTGGCCGGCGGTGTCCCGGTGGAGGTCGTGGCCGACGAGACCACCGGTTACCGGGTCTCCGTGGAACAGCTGGAGGCTGCGCGCACCGAGCGCACCAAGGTCGTCCTGTTCGTCTCCCCGTCGAACCCGACCGGTGCGGTGTACAGCGAGGCCGACGCGAAGGCGATCGGCGAGTGGGCCGTCGAGCACGGCCTGTGGGTGCTGACCGACGAGATCTACGAGCACCTGGTCTACGGCGACGCAAAGTTCACCTCGCTGCCCGCGATCGTGCCCGAGCTGCGTGACAAGTGCATCGTGGTCAACGGTGTCGCCAAGACCTACGCGATGACCGGCTGGCGGGTGGGCTGGATCGTCGGCCCGAAGGACGTCGTCAAGGCCGCGACGAACCTGCAGTCGCACGCCACGTCCAACGTCTCCAACGTCGCTCAGGTCGCCGCGCTGGCCGCCGTTTCCGGGAACCTGGACGCGGTCGCCGAGATGCGGACCGCCTTCGACCGCCGCCGGCAGACCATCGTGCGGATGCTGAACGAGATCGACGGCGTGCTGTGCCCGGAGCCCGAGGGCGCGTTCTACGCGTATCCGTCGGTGAAGGCGCTGCTCGGCAAGGAGATCCGCGGCAGGCGCCCGGCCACCTCTGTCGAGCTGGCGGCGCTCATTCTGGACGAGGCCGAAGTCGCGGTCGTTCCGGGCGAGGCCTTCGGCACGCCGGGCTACCTGCGGCTCTCGTACGCCCTGGGCGACGACGACCTCGTCGAGGGCGTCTCCCGGCTCCAGAAGCTGTTGGGCGAGGCCAAGGCCTGACGTTCCATGCCACGCATAAGCGGGCCCCCGGCTGAACCGGGGGCCCGCTTATGCGTTCAGGCAAGCGCTCGTTCGATGGATCCGGCTGCCTGGACCGAGATCCTTGCGGCAGGATCCTGGAGTGACTCCTCCCCCCTTTGACAGGGGGCTTCTCATCCGGCCTGATGATTGGCCTCATGACGGACAAGCCCTGCCCGACGCCTTTCGGCACAGTGCGGAGCGTAACAGCTACAGAAGGTGATCGGATATGGATCGTGACGTCCGTCTGCTGCCCAAGGCCCATGTGCACTTGCATTTCACCGGGTCGATGCGGCCCACGACCCTGCTCGAACTCGCCGACAAGTACGGCGTGCATCTGCCGGAGGCCCTGACCGGCGGCGAGCCGCCCAGGCTGCGGGCCACGGACGAGCGCGGTTGGTTCCGCTTCCAGCGGCTCTACGACATCGCCCGGTCCTGCCTGAGGGCCCCAGAGGACATTCAGCGGCTCGTGCGCGAGACGGCTCAGGAAGACGTCGCGGACGGCTCCGGCTGGCTGGAGATCCAGGTCGACCCCACGTCGTACGCCCCGCTGCTCGGCGGGCTGATTCCGGCGATCGAGATCATCCTGGACGCGGTGGACAGCGCGTCGCGCGAGACCGGTCTGCCGATCCGGGTGGTGATCGCGGCGAACCGGATGAAGCATCCACTGGACGCCCGGACGCTGGCCCGGCTCGCGGTGCGGTACATGGACCGGGGCGTCGTCGGATTCGGGCTCTCCAACGACGAGCGCCGCGGGATGGCCCGGGATTTCGACCGGGCCTTCGCCATCGCCCGCGAGGGCGGTCTGCTGGCGGTCCCGCACGGCGGCGAGCTCGCCGGCCCTTCGAGCGTGCGGGACTGTCTGGACGATCTGGATGCGGCCCGGATCGGGCACGGCGTACGGGCCGCCGAGGACCCACGGCTGCTGCGCAGGCTGGCGGAGCGTGGGGTGACCTGCGAGGTGTGCCCGGCGTCGAACGTGGCGCTCGGCGTCTACGAGAAGCCTGCCGACGTCCCCCTGCGCAAACTGTTCGAAGCCGGGGTGCCGATGGCGCTGGGTGCGGACGATCCGCTGCTCTTCGGCTCCCGGCTGGCCGCGCAGTACGACCTCGTACGGCGCCATCACGCGTTCACGGACGAGGAGCTGGCGGAACTGGCCAGGCAGTCCGTACGCGGCTCAGCAGCGCCGGCCACGGTACGGACGGGGCTCCTGGCAGGCATCGACGGGTGGCTGTCGAAGCCGGGCGGCTGAGACCGACCGGCAGATGGGCGGGCGGAGGGCCTGCTACAGGCTCACGCCGACCGTCACGGGCTCATTGACGAGCGTGACGCCGAATGCCTCATGAACCCCGGCGACGACCTCACGGGCGAGCGCGAGGAGGTCCTCGGTGGTCGCGCCGCCGCGGTTGGTGAGCGCGAGGGTGTGCTTGGTGGAGATACGGGCCGGTCCCGTGCCGTATCCCTTGGTGAAACCGGCCTTGTCGATGAGCCAGGCCGCGGAGGTCTTGGTGCGTCCCCCGCCCGCGGGGAAGGCGGGAGGCGTCACCTCGGGGCCGAGCCGGTCCTTGGCACGGACGAGAAACGCCTCGTACTCCGCCTCCTCCAGGATCGGGTTGGTGAAGAAGGAGCCGGCCGACCAGGAGTCGTGGTCCTCCGGGTCCAGCACCATGCCCTTTCCGGCACGGAGCCTGAGCACCGTTTCGCGGGCGGCCGCGGCGGGCACGCGCTCGCCCTGTTGGACGCCCATGGCGCGGGCCGTTTCGGGGTACTTCAGGGGCGCGGACAGGCCGCCCGCCGCTTCCAGCTCGAAGCGGACGCGCAGCACCACGAAGCGGTCGGGCCGGGCCTTGAAGCAACTGTGACGGTACGAGAACGCGCACTCGGCGTTCGGGATGGTGACCGTTTCGCGTGTGTAACGGTCGTAGGCGACGACCTCCGTGATGGTGGAGGACACTTCCTGGCCGTAGGCGCCGACGTTCTGGATCGGCGTCGCGCCCGCGGAGCCCGGAATTCCGGCCAGGCACTCGATGCCTGCGAGACCGGCTTCGACGGTACGGGCGACGGCGTCCGTCCAGACCTCTCCGGCGGCGAGTTCCAGCGTCGTACCGTCCAGGGCGAAGCCCTTGGTCGCGATGCGCAGGGCGGTGCCGTCGAAGCCCTTGTCGCCGATGACCAGGTTGCTGCCGCCGCCGATGACGAGGAGCGGGGTGCCGCTCTCGTCGGCCTCGCGGACGGCTTCGATCACCTCGGCGTCGGTCGTCGCTGTGAGGAGGCGGGCGGCTGGGCCGCCGAGCCGGAAGGTGGTCAGGGGGGCGAGGGGGGCGTCGTGGAGTTCCTGCACGGGGACAAGAGTACGGTCCGTGGCTCCGCCGCTCGGGCGGGGCCACGGACCGTGCCCGTACTCGACGGCCTCAGCCGAGCTGCACCACTGCGCGGGACATGCCCAGCACCTTCTTGCCCTCGCTCATGACCGTCAGGTCGACCCGCACCTGCCGGTCGTCCAGCAGGGCGGCCACCTTGGCACCGACCTCGATCAGAGCGCCCTTGTCGTCGTTCGGCACGACGACCGGCTTCGTGAACCGCACCCCGTACTCGACGACGGCGCCCGGGTCGCCGACCCAGTCCGTGACCACTCGGATCGCCTCGGCCATGGTGAACATGCCGTGCGCGATCACATCAGGCAGTCCGACCTCGCGGGCGAACTTCTCGTTCCAGTGGATCGGGTTGAAGTCACCGGAAGCGCCCGCGTACTGCACCAACGTCGCCCGGGTCACCGGGAAGGACCGTGCCGGCAGCTCCGTACCGACCTCGACCGACTCGTAAGCAACCTTCGCCGTCATCACGCCTCCTCGGCGGCGCGCGCCACCAGCTTCGTCCACGCGGTCACGACGTGCTCACCGGATTCGTCGTGGACCTCGCCACGGATGTCCAGGATGTCGTTGCCCGCCAGGGACTTGATGCCCTCGATCGTCGAGGTGACCGTCAGCCGGTCCCCCGCCCGCACGGGGCGCACGTAAGTGAACTTCTGGTCACCGTGCACCACGCGGCTGTAGTCGAGGCCCAGCTGCGGGTCCTGCACCACCTGCCCCGCGGCCTTGAAGGTGATCGAGAAGACGAACGTCGGCGGCGCGATCACATCGCTGTGGCCGAGCGCCTTGGCAGCCTCGGGGTCGACGTACACCGGATTCGTGTCGCCCACCGCCTCGGCGAACTCGCGGATCTTCTCCCGGCCGACCTCGTACGGCGGGGTGGGCGGATAGATCCGCCCCACGAAGGACTGGTCGAGCGCCATGAGCTCGCTACCTCCTGATGAAAGATGAAAAGGCCGAACAACAGCCCCCATACAACGACACGAGGCCGCCCCCAGTGGGGACGGCCTCGTGTACGAGCCTGTTTCAGCGCGTTTCGCGGTGCGCAGTGTGCGAGTTGCAGCGCGGGCAGTGCTTCTTCATCTCAAGACGGTCCGGGTTGTTGCGCCGGTTCTTCTTGGTGATGTAGTTCCGCTCCTTGCACTCCACGCAGGCCAGCGTGATCTTCGGGCGGACGTCGGTGGCAGCCACGTGAGTGCTCCTTGGACGGACGGATGAACGGATGAACGCAAAAAAGAGTAGCCGATCGAAGGACCGACCCCACAATCGGCTACCGTGAGTAGCGGTGACCGGACTTGAACCGGTGACACAGCGATTATGAGCCGCTTGCTCTACCGACTGAGCTACACCGCTTTGATAATCGGTCCCCCCGCCGAAGCGAGGTTTCCCGACCACCAGAGCCCCAATGCGGAATCGAACCGCAGACCTTCTCCTTACCATGGAGACGCTCTACCGACTGAGCTATTGGGGCGAGCGATGAAGACATTACACGGTTGGTCGCCGATCACCCAAATCCGTTTCGAAGCCCCGACCTGCGCCCTTGATCGAGACCCTGCCGATGCCTCGGCCGGCGGCCCTCCGGCCCGCCCACCAGTCGCTTGAACAGCGCCTCGGTCACCGCATGAGCCACCACAGCCCCGGCCGTACGCGCGTTCCCCGGACACCCCGCAGGGCCACACCGGTACGACTATTTCGCTCCTCCTCGAACCGGACCGAACACGCCCCTAGGCTCGACTCACTCTGCGTGATCTTGTCCCCCTTCCCAGGAGCGCGATGCCCGACAGCCAGCCGCGGCAGCCGGACGACGACGCCGCCGACGCGGCCGATGCGACCAGCAGCCCCGACACCACCGAGACCGGCACCCTGGTGCTCTGCGGCGCCCGTCTCACCGACGGCCGCATCGTCGACGTACGGCTCGGCGGCAGCCGCATCGAGGCCGTCGGTACCGCGGGCAGCCTGACCGCACCAGGGCCGCGGGTGGACCTGCGCGGCTATCTGCTGCTCCCCGCCCCCGCCGAACCTCACGCCCACAGCGACACCGCACTCACCGCCCACGGTGCGGGCCCCGACAGCCCCGGGCCCGTGTCGCACCGCCCGGAGGACATTCAGCGCCGCGCCACCGAGGCCGCGCTGCTGCAGCTCGGCCACGGCGCCACCGCACTGCGCGCACACGTACGGATCGGGGACGTCCAGGGCGTCACCTCCCTCGAAGCCGTATTGCAGGCACGCCGCTCGCTGCGCGGACTCGCCGAGCTGACCTCCGTCGCCGTACCCCGACTGCTCACCGGCGTCGCGGGCGCCGACAACCTGGCCATGCTGCGTGACGCCGTGAAGATGGGTGCCGACGCGGTCGGCGGCTGCCCCGACCTCGATCCGGATCCGGCCGGGTACGCAGAAGCCGTCCTGGGGATCGCCGCCGAACAGGGCTGCCCCGTCGATCTGCACACGGACGGTGCCGATCCGGCCCGGCTCGGCCGATTGGCCGCCATGGCAGGCGGGCTGCGACCCGGTGTCTCCATCGGCCCGTGCGCCGGCCTCTCCCGGCTTCCCCCTCAGGCCGCAGGCCTCGCGGCCGACCAACTCGCCGCAGCCGGGGTGACGGTGATCTGCCTCCCCCAGGGCGGCTGCTGCGGGACGGAAGGCCGCGGCACCGCCCCCGTACGGCTGCTGCGTGCCGCCGGAGTACGGGTCGCGGCGGGCAGCGGAGCGCTGCGGGACGTCGCAAACCCTGTGGGACGCGGGGATCCGCTGGAAGCCGCCTACCTCCTGGCCTCGCAGAGCGGAATGCGGGCCGATGAGGCGTACGAGGCAATCTCCTCGGCCGCGAGGAAGGCAATGGGGCTGCCCGAGGTCAGGGTCGAGGCCGGCTTCCCGGCCGAGTTGCTTGCCGTACGCGGGGAGCAGCTCTCGGGCGTGCTGTCGCTCGCCTACAGCCGGGTCGTGGTGCATCGCGGGCGGGTCGTGACGCGGACGAGCGCGGTGCGCGAGTACTGCGACTCGGAGACCGTTGTCGCCCTCGGCCTGCCCCGTCAGAGCCGGCCGGATTCCGGTCCTTGCGGCGGGCCCTGAGCGCCGCGGCCCGCTGCGGCGTACGGTCGTGAACATGCGCATTGTCATCGCAGGTGGACATGGTCAGATCGCGCTGCGGCTGGAGCGGTTGCTCACCGCGAGCGGGTATGAAGCCGTGGGTGTCATCCGGAATCCGGAACAGAGCGCGGACCTCCGGGCGGCAGGCGCCGAACCGGTCGTCCTGGATCTCGAATCGGCCTCCGTGGAGGAGGTCGCACAGGTGCTGCGCGGTGCCGACGCGGCGGTATTCGCAGCCGGTGCGGGCCCGAACAGCGGCTCGGAACGCAAGGACACGGTGGACCGCGGCGCGGCGGTGCTGTTCGCGGACGCGGCGGAACGGGCAGGCGTACGGCGCTACGTAGTGGTCTCGTCGATGGGCGCCGACCCCGACCACCCGGGCGACGAGGTCTTCGACGCCTACCTGCGGGCGAAGGGCGCCGCGGACGCGTACGTGCGCTCCAGGACCGCACTCGACTGGACGATCCTGCGCCCCGGACTGCTGACGAACGACGCGGGCACCGGGATGGTCCTCCTGGCCGCCTCGGCCGGCCGCGGACCTGTGCCGCGCGACGATGTGGCGGCGGCGCTGCTGGAGCTGCTGGAGACCCCGGCGACGGCGGGGCTGACCCTGGAACTCGTCTCGGGGAAGATGCCGGTGGCGGTCGCCGTGAAGGACGTGGCGGGGAACTGAGCCGCTGAACCGGGACGCCGATCCGGCATTCCGACGACTGCACGCCCGGTCCCGGCCGACGGCCTGCCGCCTCGGTTCAGAGCCTGTCGGGTGACCTTCGATCGGAGAGCGGACGCGGCATGGTACGTGCGATTCCAAGGCGCCGGGATGTCCTCGGATGGGGTCTCCCCTGCTCCTTGAGAGCTTGGGGAAGGAGCTACTAGGGCATTTCGGCAACGCCGGAAGCGTGCGTGCCATGCCGCGTCCGCCCGATCAGAGGTCGCCCGACAGGCTCTCAGCCGCCCGGCGCCTGGCGGACCGTGATGCCGTGGCGCTCCAGCAGGGCAGCGGTGACGCCGTCGCCCTCGCGGAGCTCGCCCGTGAACGTACCGTCATACACCGCGCCGCGTCCGCAGGAAGGGCTGCGCGCCATCAGCAGCGCCTCGGTGCATCCGGCCCTGCGCGCGGCCTCCAGCGCCCGCCGGGCGCCGTCCACGAACTCCTCCGTCACATCGTGCCCGGTGTCGTCGACGACGCGGGCGCGACCGTCCAGCACGTCGTGGCCGTCGCCGCCGACGATCTCGGCGGGGCGGCGCGGGGTGGGGAGTCCGGCGGCGACCTCGGGGCAGAAGGCGACGGGACGGCGGTCTCCGATCGCCTCGACCACAACGGCAGAGGCCTTGCCGCGGCCGTCGAAGCGGCAGGGCACACCGTGCAGACAGGCGCTGACCAGCACAGGTTCCATGTTCACGACCCTCGTAACAGAAACAAAGAAGGCCCCTGTCCTGAGACAGGGGCCTTACCATGTGGCGGCGCCAGGGTTCGAACCTGGGTAGGCTGAGCCGGCAGATTTACAGTCTGCTCCCTTTGGCCACTCGGGCACACCGCCGGGAATTGCTGCTGCGAGAACCGCTTTTCGGCGGTGCTCCCTGGCAACGACGTAAACGATACCCGATGCCCGGGGGTGCTACGCCACTGGATTGATCAGCGGCCCGATCGGACGCCGGTGGCCAAGGGCTGTCCCGTAATCCGTGGTGGATCAGCGCGCGGCGTCGGATGTGGTGCATCACAAGGCGGAAGGGCGTCCGCACGGTGGACGTATTCGGGTGTTCCGGCAACGCGGCGGGGTGCCGTAGCTGTCGCCGTGCGCCCACCAGGGATCACGGGACAGCCCTTAGGCTTTGATCAGGGGCGCGGGGCCGGCAGGCCCGCAGCCGCCCGTACACACCCCGTTTCCCAGCACCCCGATACAAGGAGCCACACGTCATGGCCGACTCCAGTTTCGACATCGTCTCGAAGGTCGAGCGGCAGGAGGTCGACAACGCCCTCAACCAGGCCGCCAAGGAGATCTCGCAGCGTTACGACTTCAAGGGCACCGGCGCCTCGATCTCCTGGTCCGGCGAGAAGATCCTGATGGAGGCGAACGGCGAGGAGCGGGTCAAGGCGATCCTCGACATCTTCCAGTCCAAGCTGATCAAGCGCGGCATCTCGCTGAAGTCGCTGGACGCGGGCGAGCCGCAGCTGTCCGGCAAGGAGTACAAGATCTTCGCCACGATCGAGGAAGGCATCTCCCAGGAGAACGCCAAGAAGGTCGCGAAGATCATTCGCGACGAGGGCCCGAAGGGCGTCAAGGCGCAGGTCCAGGGCGATGAGCTGCGGGTCAGCTCGAAGAGCCGGGACGATCTGCAGGCCGTGCAGGCGCTGCTGAAGGGGCAGGACTTCGACTTCGCCGTGCAGTTCGTGAACTACCGGTAGGTCTCTGGCAGGTCTCGCACCTTCCGGGCGCGGGGTGGTGCGGAGCGGGATGCGCCGCTCCGCCCCGCACCCGGGATGCGATGTCCGAATACCGCCGGTCGCGGCGGAGCGGGGGACGCAGACTTGTCCATGTCGGACGACGATCCTGTCGATTTCCGGCATGCCGGGCGAGGAGAGGGACGAGTCATGACCATGTACGCAACGGTCGACAGCCCGTTGGGTGAGCTGCTGCTGGTCGGCGAGGAGGCCACCGGCGCGAACGGCCCGGTCGCGCTCGCCTCGCTCTCGCTGCCCGGCCAGAAGGGCGCCGCAGTTGTCCAGAACGGGTGGGTCCACGCGCCGGAAGCCTTCGTGGGGATCGCCGCACAGCTGCGGGCGTACTTCGAGGGGCGGCTGACCCGCTTCGACATCGTGTACGCGGACGGCCTGGGCACCGACTTCCAGCGCCGGGTCTGGGCGGCGCTGGACACCGTCCCGTACGGGGAGACCGTGTCGTACGGACAGATCGCCGAACGGATCGGTACGCCCGGGGCGGGCGTACGGGCCGTGGGGACGGCGATCGGGCGCAATCCGCTGCTGGTCGTGCGGCCGTGCCACCGGGTGATCGGCGCGGACGGAGCCTTGCGGGGGTACGCGGGTGGCCTGGAGCGCAAGGAACAGCTTCTGGGGCTGGAAGGCGCCCTGGCGGTGCGCTGACATGTCCGGGCTCTTCCCGAGGCCGCGGGCCGTCGTCGCGCCGGGGGCCGTGCATGTTCCCGAGTGGCTGTCACCGGAGCGCCAGCGGGAGTTGGCTGCGGCCTGCCGGGAGTGGGCGCGCGGGCCCGTGCCCTTGCGTCACACCGTGCTGCCGGGTGGCGGGGTGATGTCCGTGCAGACGGTCTGTCTTGGGTGGCACTGGCAGCCGTACCGGTATTCGCTTACGGCCGACGATGTGAACGGTGCACGGGTCGCCGAATTCCCCGGCTGGCTGGCGGATTTGGGACGAGAGGCACTGATGGAGGCGTACGGGGACGAGAGCCCGGCCCGGACGTACGCGCCGGACACCGCCCTCATCAACTTCTATGACGGCGCGGCACGGATGGGCATGCACCAGGACAAGGAGGAGCGGTCCGGTGCTCCGGTGGTGTCGCTCAGCATCGGCGACACGTGCGTCTTCCGCTTCGGTAACACGGAGAACCGCGGAAAGCCCTACACGGATGTGGAGTTGGCCTCCGGCGACCTCTTCGTCTTCGGCGGACCTTCACGCTTCGCGTTCCACGGTGTGCCGAAGGTCTACCCCAGAACGGCCGGCCCTGCGACGGGGATGGGCCGTGGCCGGATCAATCTGACTCTGCGCGAGACCGGGTTGGGCACCCCGGACGCTGACTGGCGTCAGCGGCGTTCGCGGGAGTTCCCGAAGAGCAGCCGGTAGACGATCAGCAGGACCAGCGAACCGCCGATGGCCGCGAGCCAAGTGGCCGTGTCGTAGAAGTCGTTGGAGATCGGGCGGTCGAGGTAGCGCGAAGATATCCAGCCGCCGAGGAGGGCACCAACGATCCCGATGAGGGTCGTGCCGACCAGGCCGCCCGGGTCGCGACCCGGGAGCAGGACCTTGGCAATGGCCCCGGCCAGCAATCCGAGAATGATCCAACCAATGATGCTCATGCGTGCGAACCTACCCGTCACTCGGTCTTGAAATCCAAGACGTTCATGCCGGTCGGGCGGTTGCCTGCGCCGTCAGAGGACGGGCTCTGCCCGCTCGGTCATGGGTCATACGCGGGCGCTGAAATCCGGCCAGGGCTCCATGTCGGCCCCTTCGTCCTCGGGCTCCTCGGAGTACCACGCGGTGCCGTCCAGCCAGCGGCGGAGCCACTGGGCGAGGTCGGGCTGATCCACGTACCAGGCGTGCTCCGGCTCGTCGGCGTTCGGCTCGAAGAGCAACACCGTGGTTTGTTCGCTGCGGCAGTCCACGCAGGAGTACATCCCGCAGCCCAGGCTGCATATCGGCAGCACGCCCTCCGGCCACGGCCACTCGCCCTCCTCGGTCGCGCTCCGGCGGTGGGCGAGATACTGCGCGACGGCGGACTCCTCCCCGTCCGGGGCCCGGTCGCCGATCAGCGGTATCAGACCGTACTCCGGCCCGAAGCCGCCGTTGGCGATCCGGGTGTACAGGGCGGTGAGCAGCGGCGGCAGGGCAAAGCCGAGGGCGGCTTCGGCACGCTTGACGCCCTCGGCGGGCAGAGGTGCCGGGAGAGTGTACTTCTCCCGGCGCGGGGTGGTCCGTGCGGTCTTCTCCACGGCTGCCAGCAACTGCTCGGTGTCGTTCATGGGTTCATGGTGGACGACGGCACTGACAATCAGGCGAGCCCTCTTCGGCCCCGGGCCCGATACTGGCTTTGAACGGCCCTGCCGGCAGGCGAGACTTAGGGAAGGCTAGTGATCATGAAGCTCGTACAGCTGATCCTGAACGTCTTGTGGGTGGTGTTCTGCGGGATCTGGATGGCCCTCGGGTACCTGATCGCCGCGATCATCTGTTTCGTTCTGATCGTGACGATTCCATTCGGCATCGCATCCCTGAGGATCGCCGGCTACGTGCTGTGGCCGTTCGGGCGGACCACCGTGGAACGGCCCGACGCGGGGGCGCCTTCCTGCGTCGGCAATGTGATCTGGCTCG
Organism: Streptomyces sp. NPDC018000; assembly: GCF_044328025.1. Lineage (NCBI taxonomy): Bacteria > Bacillati > Actinomycetota > Actinomycetes > Kitasatosporales > Streptomycetaceae > Streptomyces > Streptomyces sp. NPDC018000. The sequence goes on along the minus strand of NZ_JBIRGM010000001.1, from coordinate 146,398 downwards.
TCTTCGCCGGGTGGTGGCTCGCGCTGGGGCACCTGATCACAAGCATTCCGCTGTTCGTGTCGATCATCGGAATCCCCTTCGGCTGGGCAAACCTGAAGATGATCCCCATCTCGCTCATGCCGCTGGGTCGAGAGGTGGTCGCGACCGACGAAGCGTTCGGGGCGCGGCACTAGGGGTTGTCGTCCGCCCCTGGCAGGGGCGGCGGTTCACCTCTGATCAAGACCGGGTCGGCCCAAGGGGCATCCGCAAGGATCGTCTCTCACGGGCGACGACCGGCCATCTGCTCCAGGCGGGCGATGCGCTCCGCCATCGGCGGGTGTGTCGAGAACATCTTGGACATGCCCTGGCCGGGGCGGAAGGGGTTCGCGATCATCATGTGGCTCGCGGTCTCGATCCTGGGCTCGGGGGGCAGAGGGAGCTGTTTCGTACCGGCGTCGAGCTTCCGCAGCGCGCTGGCGAGAGCCAGCGGGTCGCCGGTCAGCTGGGCGCCCGAGGCGTCCGCCTCGTATTCGCGGGAGCGGCTCACGGCCAGCTGGATGACGGAGGCTGCCAGCGGACCAAGGATCATGATCAGCAGCATGCCGAGGAAGCCGGGGCCCTCGTCGTCGTTGGACCGGCCCGCCGGGATCAGCCAGGCGAAGTTGACCAGGAACATGACAACAGAGGCGAGCGCTCCGGCGACGGAGGAGATCAGGATGTCGCGGTTGTAGACATGGCTCAGCTCGTGGCCGAGCACGCCGCGCAGCTCTCTCTCGTCCAGGATCTGCAGAATGCCCTCGGTGCAGCAGACCGCCGCATTGCGCGGATTGCGGCCGGTGGCAAAGGCGTTGGGGGCCTGTGTCGGGGAGATGTAGAGCCGGGGCATGGGCTGGCGGGCGGCCGTTGACAGCTCGCGGACCATGCGGTAGAGCTGTGGCGCCTCGAATTCGCTGACGGGACGGGCGCGCATGGCCCTGAGCGCCAGCTTGTCGCTGTTCCAGTACGCGTAGGCGTTGGTGCCGACGGCTACGAAAAGCCCGACGATCAGGCCTGTACGTCCGAAGAAGCTTCCAATGACGATGATGAGTGCGGACAGGCCCCCGAGGAGTACGGCGGTTTTCAGCCCGTTGTGCCGGCGGTGCACGGTACGCCCTCCAAGTGGTGCGGCAGGGGAACCCTTTACTTGTGGTCTCCACTACCTCAGTGGAGCCTCTCGTACTGGTCAACGCCAGGCGAGGAGAGCTAGTTCCCTTGTGCACGCGGCCGCAGGAACAGGGCCTGTCCGGTACTTGCGGCCGGATCGGGCTCTGGGCCGTACGGGTGGAGGGATGGGCGTGTGCCCGTCGGCGCCGGACGGCTCAGCGCTGGGCGGGGAGGCCGGCGAGTGCGAGGGCCTCGGGGTCCGGCTTGATCTCGCTGGTGCAGTGGGCGCAGCGGGAGGCGATGGCCGGGATCTCGGTGTAGCAGCGGGGACAGTCGCGCACGGCGGCCTTGATGTCGACCTTGTCGTCCGCCTTGGAGAAACGGTTCTGGACCTTCGTCATGGGAACGACGACGCCGAAGTAGAGCACCGCCGCGGTGATCAGGAAGGCGATGGCGGCGGCCAGGAACTTCCCGTACGGGAAGATGGTGCCCTCGATCGAGAACTGCGCCGAGCTGAAGTCGCCGACGGAACCGGTTGCGAGGCCGATGAGCGGGGTGATGAAGGCGGTGCTGAAGCCGGTGACGACTGCGGTGAACGCAGCTCCGACGGCCAGCCCGATGGCCATGGAGATGACGTTCCCTCGCAGGATGAAGTCCTTGAACCCGTTCAGCACTGCTCTCGCTCCTCTGGGATATGCGTACGCGTGTGGGGACGTGCGGGCATGACCTTGCCCTGTGCGGGCTGTCCCGGGCAAACCGATCTTGCGTACATCAGAAGAGATTGACCGCGGCGAACCTGAGGACCGTCTGCGGAGCACCGGAGAGCAGGACGCCTGCGACGGCGGTGAGGGCGATCGCGGCGGTGAGGGAGGCCGGGGCGCGGTGCCTGAGGGATACGTGTGTGGCCGCGTCCGTGGGCGCGGCGTCGGCCGGGGCCCCTTCCGCCGGGACCTCTTCCGGGGCGCGGAAGAGCACCGCGGTCCACTGCAGGTAGTAGTAGAGCGCGATCACGACGTTGACGGCCATGACCACGGCGAGCCAGCCGAGTCCCGCGTCGACGGCCGCCGAGAAGACCGTCACCTTGGCGAAGAGGCCGACGATACCGGGCGGCAGACCGGCCAGGCAGAGCAGGAAGAAGGCCATCGCGGCGGCTGCGAGGGGGCGGGTGGCGTACAGGCCGCGGTAGTCGGAGATCCGGTTTCCGGGATTCGTACGGGCGACGAGGGCGGCGACCGCGAATGCGCCGAGGTTCACGACGGCGTACATGAGGGCGTACGCGACGGTGGAGCCGATGTGTTCGTCGCTGGAGTACGCGGCGGCGGCGATCGGTACCAGGAGGTAGCCGGCCTGGGCGACGGACGACCAGGCGAGCAGGCGCACGGCGCTACGGACGCGGGTGGCGTTCTGGCGCAGGGCGGCCACGTTGCCGATCGTCATGGTGAGCGCGGCGAGGACGGCGAGGGCCGGTCCCCAGACGTCGGCGTACGCCGGGAACGCGATCACGGTGACGAGGATGAGGCCGGAGAAACCGACCGCCTTGCCGACGACCGAGAGGTAGGCGGCGATCGGCAGGGGGGCGCCGATGTAGGTGTCGGGAACCCAGAAGTGGAAAGGCGCGGCGGCCGTCTTGAAGGCGAAGCCGACCAGGGTGAGGACGACACCCGCCTTGGCGACGGTGCCCAGCTGACCGGGTACGTCGTCGAGCCGGGCGGCGATCTCCGTGAGGTGCAGGGTGCCGGTGGAGGCGTACACGAAGCTGATGCCGAACAGCATGACGGCGGTCGCGACGACGGAGGAGAGGAAGAACTTCAGTGCGGCCTCGGAGGACCGCCGGTCGCCGCGCTTGATGCCGACGAGGGCGAAGGCGGGCAGCGAGGCGACTTCGAGGGCGACGACGAGGGTGGCGAGGTCGCGGGCGGCGGGCAGGAGCGCGGCGCCCGACGCGGAGGACAGCAGGAGGAACCAGAACTCGCCCGCCGGGAGTTTGCGGGTGTCGCCGAGGGAGAGCAGCGCGGTCAGCAGGGCGCCGCCGAGCACGAGGGCCTGGATGACGAGGGCGAAGTGGTCGGCGGTGTAGCTGCAGGCCCCGGTGCCACTGGTGCCGGTGGCTGCCGCGGTGAGGCAGAAGGTGGAGCGGTCGCCGTCGCGCAGCGGGACGAGGAAGGCGAGTGCGGCCACGAGTCCGGCCATGGTGACCCAGCCGAGGAGCGCCTTGCGTTCCTCGGGCAGGAAGAGGTCGGCGACCAGGACGATCAGGGCGGCGGCCGCGACGACGGCCGGGGGCGCGATCGCGAGCCAGTCGACGGACTGGACGAGGCTGGTGGTGCTCTCGGCCGCTGTGGTGACGACGCCCGGGGTGACGACGGCTGCGGTCACGACTTGCCTCCTGCGAGGAGCTTCTGCACGGCCGGGTCGGTGAGGCCGAGGAGGACGGCGGGCCACAGGCCGGCGAGGACGGTGAGGGCGACGAGCGGAGTCCAGGCAGCGAATTCGTATGGCTGGACGTCGGCGAGCTGTTGCGGCTCTTCCCGCTTCTCACCCATGCAGACGCGGCGTACGACGATCAGCATGTACGCGGCGGTGAGCAGAGTGCCGAACGCGGCGATCGACATGAAGGTGAGAAAGGCGGGGCGGCTGAGGCCGTCGGCGGGGTCGAAGGAGCCGAACAGGGCGAGCATCTCGCCCCAGAACCCGGCGAGCCCGGGCAGGCCGAGGGAGGCGACGGCGGCGAAGGCGAGGAGGCCGCCGAGGCGGGGTGCCCGGCCGTAGAGTGCGGCCCCGGTGGCGCCGGAGAGGGTGTCGAGGTCGGCTGTGCCGCAGCGGTCCTTGACCGCGCCGACCAGGAAGAAGAGCAGGCCGGTGATGAGGCCGTGGGCGATGTTGGCGAAGAGCGCGCCGTTGACTCCTGTGGGGGTCATGCTCGCGATGCCGAGAAGCACGAAGCCCATGTGTCCGACGGAGGAGTAAGCGATCAGCCGCTTGAGGTCGCCCTTGGAGCCGGGACGGGCCAGCGCCAGGCAGGCGAGCGATCCGTAGACGATGCCGACGCTCGCGAAGGCGGCGAGGTAGGGCGCGAAGGTGTGCATCCCGTCGGGGGCGATGGGAAGCAGGATGCGGACGAATCCGTATGTACCCATCTTGAGCAGGACGCCCGCGAGCAGGACCGAGCCGACGGTCGGGGCGGCGGTGTGGGCGTCCGGGAGCCAGCTGTGCAGCGGCCACATCGGGGTCTTCACGGCGAGCCCGATACCGATCGCCAGAACCGCGATGACCTGCACGGACGAGGTGAGCCCACGGCCGTTGTCAGTGGCGAGTGCCACCATGTCGAAGGTGCCGCTCTTCAGTCCGATCAGGAGCAGGCCCAGCAGCATGATCACCGAGCCGAGCAGCGTGTAGAGGATGAACTTCCAGGCGGCGGCCTGCTTCTGCGCACCGCCCCAGCGGGCGATGAGGAAGTACATCGGGATGAGCACCATCTCGAACGCCAGGAAGAACAGCAGCAGATCGAGAACGGCGAAGGTCGCGAGGGTGCCGGACTCCAGGACGAGGACGAGTGCGACGAAGGCCTTCGGGGAGGGGCCCTTGGGCATTTTGAAGTAGCTGTAGAGCGCGCAGAGGAAGGTCAGCAGCGCGGTCAGTACGAGAAGGGGGAGCGAGATGCCGTCGATGCCGAGGTGGATGCGGACGCCGAGCGCCGGGATCCAGCTGATGTCGGTGGTGGCCTGCATCTTCGACGGGTGGTCGAGGTCGAAGCCGAGGGCGAGCACGATCGTGGCGATGAGGATCGCACCGGTGACGGTCACACCGTGGCGGAGCACGGCCTGGTCGGGGCTGGTTCCCTTCAGTCCGGGCGGGGCCGGCAGAAGGGCGGCCACAGCGCCGATGAGCGGGCCGACGACGATGAACGCGAGAAGGAACTGCATCACGGATTCGCTGATATCGATCACGGCTCACGACCCGGCGTTGACGTTGGCAAAAACGACGGCGGCGATCGCCAGGACTAGGGAACCGGCGAGCAGTGCGCTGAGGTAGGTCTGCACATTGCCGGTCTGCGCGCGGCGGACGGCGGTGCCGAGCCAGCGTGCGCCGGTGCCGGAGCCGCGTACGTAGGTGTCGACGACCTCACGGTCCAGGAAGCGGACGAGGCTCGCCGCGGCCCGGACGGGGCGGACGAACAGGGTCGCGTACAGGGCGTCGAGGTGGAAGCCGGCGGCGGCGTGCCGGTGAAGCGGGCCGAGCAGCAGGCGGCCGGGGTCGGCCGGGTCGGGGACGTCCCCGTCGGTGCCGTAGGCGGCGGCGTGTGCCGACAGGGCCTGGGCCTCGACGAGGGCGGGTTCGGCGTCGGGATGGGCGACGACGACGCCGACGGGGGTGCGGGCGGCGAGTGCCGATGTGTGGCGCCAGGCGCCGTAGGTGACGAGGCCGCCGACAAGGCCGACGCCTGTGGAGAGGACGGCGGTGGTCACGGACGGGGTGAGGCTGTGGCCGTCGAACCAGTCGGTGATCGCGCCGACGGTCAGTCCGAAGGCGATGGTGGGGACGGCGAGGACCCAGAGGACGGCGGTCATCGCGACGGGCTGCCTGCCGTGGTCCGGGGCCCCGGCGCCGCGGCCCCGGAAGGCGAGGAGCCAGAGGCGGGTGGCGTACGCGGCGGTGAGGGCGGCGGCGAGCAGTCCGGCGACGAGGACGGTCCAGCCGGCAGCGGCCGGGGCGACGTGCTGCTCCCCGAGTGCGGTGTGCTCGGCGGCGACGAGGATGGCTTCCTTGGAGAAGAAGCCGGCGAACGGCGGGATGGCGGCGAGCGCGAGGAGGGCGACAGTCATCGTCCAGTAGGCGTCCGGGATGCGCTTCGCCAGGCCGCCCATGCGGGACATGGCGGCCAGCGAGTTGGTCCCGGCGGCGTGGATGACGACGCCCGCCGCGAGGAAGAGGACGGCCTTGAACGCACCGTGGGAGAGGAGGTGGAAGACGGCGGCACCGCGGTCGCCGACGGCCAGGGCGCCGGCCATGTAGCCGAGCTGGCCGATCGTCGAGTAGGCGAGGACGCGTTTGATGTCGTCCTGGGCGAGGGCGGCGAGTCCCGAGCCGATCATCGTGATCGCCGCCATCACGGCGAGGACGACGAGGGCCGCGCCGGACTGGGTGAAGACGGGGAGGAGCCGGGCCACGAAGTAGATACCGGCGGCGACCATCGTCGCGGCGTGGATCAGCGCGGAGACGGGGGTGGGGCCGGCCATCGCGTCGGGCAGCCAGGTGTGCAGGGGGAACTGCGCGGACTTTCCCGCGACGCCCGCGAGGAGCAGCAGGGCGATGACGGTGGCCTGGTCCAGGCCGCCGTTGGCGACGGCGTCCAGGATGCCGGTGATGCGGAACGTTCCGGTGTCGGCGGCGAGCGCGAAAAGACCGATCAGAAAGGGGACGTCGCCAAGTTTGGTGACCAGGAAGGCCTTGAGGGAGGCGGCGCGGGCTTCGGGCGTCTCCCAGTAGTGGCCGACGAGGAAGTACGAGCAGATGCCCATGATCTCCCAGCCGACCAGGAGCACCATCAGGTCGCCGGAGTAGACGACGAGCAGCATCGCGGAGGTGAAGAGGGAGACGAGAGCCGCGTACGAGGGGTAACGGGGGTCGTCGCGCAGATAGGCGGTCGAGTAGATCTGCACACAGGTCGCGACGAGCCCGACCAGGACGGCGACGAGGACCGCGAAGCCGTCGAGGTGCAGGGCGAGGTCGATCGGGACCGAGCCGGTGGGAGTGAGCCGGGTCGCCGCGTCGATGGGCCGGCCGCCGCCCTGGTCCGAGGCGACGACGACGGCGAGCACGAAGGAGGCGAAGGTGGGGAGTACGGCGAGGGGACGTACGTATCCGGGGGCGAAGAAAAGCGCGCGAAGCCCCGTCTCGGGGCGGTGGCGGGAGACGGGTGGGCCGAGCAGGAGACCGGCCGCGGCACCCAGGAACGGAAGGAGGGGGACGAGGACGGCGAGGGTCGTGGTGGTCACGCGGTGGCCTCTGCCTTCTTTGCCATCCCTGCCGGAGCAGTGGCCTGTTCTTCGGTGCCGTGGGGCTCGTCGTCGGGGAGAGTTTCGGCGGCGGCGGTCTCGGCGGTGTCGCGGAGGCGGTCGACGTCCGAGCTGCCGCGGTTGCGGTGGACGGCGAGGACGATCGCCAGACCGATGCCGGTCTCCGCCGCCGCGATGGCGATGGTGAAGAGGGTGAGGGCCTGGCCGGAGTGCAGGGTGTCGCGGAGCCAGACGTCGAAGGCGACCAGGTTGAGATTGACGGCGTTGAGCATCAGCTCGACGGACATCAGGACCAGGATCGCGTTGCGGCGGGCGAGCACTCCGTACAGCCCGGTGCAGAAGAGGAGGGCGGCGAGCACGGCGGGATAGGCGAGGTGCATCAGCTCTGCTCCTTACTGCGCTTGCGGGACAGGACGATCGCGCCGACGAGGGCGGCGAGCAGCAGAACGGAGAGTGCTTCGAAGGGCAGTACCCAGTGCCGGAAGAGGAAGGCACCGGTGACCTCGGTGGAGCCCTGGGCCGGTCCGTCCAGGTCGATCCAGGTGGTGCGGAAGGCGTCGACGACGACCCAGACGAGCACACCGGCGGCGGCTACCGCCACGCCGAGGGCCGCCCAGCGGTTGCCCGAGTCGGCGTCCGGGGAGCGGCCGATGGGGGCCTTGGTGAGCATCAGCCCGAAGAGAAGGAGTACGACCACGGAACCGACGTAGATCAGTACCTGCAGCCAGGCGATGAACTCCGCGGTGAGCAGGAGGTACTCGACGGCGAGACCACCGAGCGCCACGACCAGCCAGAGGGCGGCATGGACCAGCTGCTTGGTCGTGACGGTGACGAGGGCTGCGCCGAGGGTGGCGATGCCGACGAGGACGAAGGCGATCTCGATGCCGGTCGGGGAGAGGAAGCCGGAGTGGGCGGAGTGGGCCGCGGCGGCTGCGAGTGTCACTCCTGCCCCTCTTCTTCCTTCTGGGCCTGCTGGGCTTCCTGTGCCTCCTTGGCGCGCTGCGCTTCGAGTTTCTCCGCCGTCTTGCGGGCGGCGGCGATCTCCTTCGGTTCCTCGGCGCCCGGGTCGAGCGCGGGCGGTTCCGGCACCGTCCACATCCATTCGCGGAGCTTGTCGCGCTCATGGGTGAGTTCGAGGATGTCCGTCTCCGCGTACTCGAACTCCGGCGACCAGAACAGTGCGTCGAAGGGACACACCTCGATACAGATACCGCAGTACATACAGAGCGAGAAGTCGATCGCGAAGCGGTCGAGGACGTTGCGGCTGCGCTCGCGTCCGCCTGGGGCGGCGGCGGGCACCGTCTCCTTGTGGGAGTCGATGTAGATGCACCAGTCCGGGCACTCACGGGCGCAGAGCATGCAGACCGTGCAGTTCTCCTCGAAGAGTGCGATGACACCGCGGGAGCGGGGCGGGAGCTCGGGCTGGACGTCCGGGTACTGTGCGGTGACCGTCTTCCTCGTCATCGTCCGCAGGGTGACCGCCAAGCCTTTGGCCAGGCCTGAGCCGGGGATGCGGGGCCGGGAGGGCGGGAGCGATGCAGCCATCAGTTGATCGCCACCTTCACGATGCCGGTGAGCGCGATCTGCGCGAGAGCGAGCGGGATGAGGGTGGTCCAGGCGAGCTTCTGCAGCTGGTCCTCGCGGAGCCGGGGGTAGCTCACGCGCAGCCAGATGACGACGAAGGCGAGAACCGCGGTCTTGAGGAGCGTCCAGACCCAGCCGAGTCCGTCGGCGCCGAACGGGCCGTGCCAGCCGCCGAGGAAGAGGACGGTGGTGAGTGCGCTCAGGACGACGATGCCCGCGTACTCGGCGAGCAGGAACAGTGCGAAGCGGAGGCCGGTGTACTCGGTGTACGCGCCGAAGATGATCTCCGAGTCGGCGACCGGCATGTCGAACGGCGGGCGCTGCAGTTCGGCGAGTCCGGCCACGAAGAAGACCAGGGCGCCGACGATCTGCCAGGGCAGCCACCACCACTCGAAGGCATTGAGGATGCCAGGGAGGGAGACGGTGCCTGCCGCCATCGCGACGGAGGCGGCGGCGAGCAGCATCGGCAGTTCGTACGCGAGCAGCTGGGCGGCGGTGCGCAGGCCCCCGAGGAGGGAGAACTTGTTGGCCGACGCCCACCCCGCCATCAGCGAGCCGAGCACACCGACGCCCATCACGGCGAGCACGAAGAAGATGCCCGCGTCGACGATCTGTCCGACCGCGCCCTCGCTGGGGCCGATCGGGATGGCGACGAGCACGAGGAGGTACGGGAGCAGCGCGACGGCCGGCGCGAGCTGGAAGACACGGCGGTCGGCCTCGGCCGGGACGATGTCTTCCTTCTGCGCGAACTTCACGCCGTCCGCGACGAGCTGGGCCCAGCCGTGGAAGCCGCCCGCGTACATGGGGCCGAGACGGCCCTGCATATGAGCCATCACCTTGTGTTCGGTCTGCCCCACCACGAGGGGGAGGACCATGAACACGGCGAAGACGATGACGAGCCGGAGGGCGACGTCCAGTGCGTCGTTCACGCGGTATCGCCTCCGGCGGGGCGGTCGGGGGCCGGCTCGGGGGTGGGGTCCTGGGCCGGGGGCTCGGGCTGGTCGGGGGTGTCCACGGGTGCGGTGTCGTCGGGGGTGGTCTCGGGGGTGGGGGTGCCGCTGCGCGGGGCCTCTCCCCCGGCCTCCGGGCCCCCTCTCCTCAAACGCCGGGGGGACTGGGGGGCACCCGAGTCCGGGGGCGTGTCGAAGGCCGGGCGGGCATGGTGCCAGGGAGCGTCGCTGCTTGCGGGGCTCGGCGCCGGGTTCGTCCGCGACGGCTCCGAGGCACCCTCGGCCGGGGCTGCCCGGTCCTGGGCCGCCCGGTGCTCGGTTGCCCGCTGTTCGGTTGCCCGGTGCTCAGTTGCCCGGTCCTGGGCTGCCTGGTCCGTGGCCGACCCCGTCGGTGTCGTCCCCGGGGCGTTCGGTCCTGCCTGTTCCGGTGTCCCGGGCCCCGTCCCGGCCGTACCGGGCTTCGCCGCCTCGCGCTGCTGGCTGGCCGAGCCCTGGGATGCGCTGCGGGTGCGACGCGGGGGTGCGGCAGGCGCGGTCCCGGCGGCCGGGGCTGCCGCCTTTGACTGCTGGGTGGCCGATCCCTCGGTCACGCTGCGGGTGCGGCGTACCGGGCGGTCGCCTGCCGCGCGCGGGGTGCGGGCCGGGCGGGACGGGGCGGGTGGGAGCTGGCCCTTCAGGGGGCCCCATTCATTCGGGTCGGGGACGCCGGGCGGCAGCATCGTGCGCCGCTTCGGGCCACCGTGCTCCGACTCGCCCGGCTCCTTCGCGCCCGGCCAGGCCTTCGCAACGCGCGCCGCCAGCACGAAGTCCTTGCGCAGCGGGTGCCCCTCGAAGCCCTCCGGCAGCAGCAGCGGCACCAGATGCGGGTGGCCCTCGAAGCCGATGCCGAACATCTCGTGTGTCTCGCGCTCGTGCCAGGCGGCGCCCGCGTAGATGTCGATGGCGGTGGGAAGGACTGCCGCCTCGTGCGGAACGGTCGTACGGATCAAGAGCCGACGGACCTTGCCCTCGGCCAGGGAGGCGACATGGGCGCAGACCCGGAGCCCCGTGCCCGGTTCGTCGACCGCGCTCAGCCAGTCGAAATAGGTGCAGCCCAGTCGGTCGCGGGCCGTTTCGAGCGCGGCGATCCAGGAGGCCGCCGGTACGTCGACGGTCAGCAGGTCGTACGCGTACTCGGCCGTCGCGTCCTCACCGAAGAGCTCGGCGGCGGCGTCCGGCAGCCGGTCGTAGCTTTCCCGGTCATGGCTTTCGGTACCGGTCACTTCGGCTCCTCCCCCGGTGTCGGCGGGGCGGCGACCAGGCCGCTGCGCAGTGCGGCGGTGGAAGGACGGCTGCCGCCGCCCGTCGCGTACCGCTCACCCAGCGACTCGCGGGCGATCTTCTCCTGCAGCTTGAGGATGCCCTGGAGGAGCGCCTCCGGCCGGGGCGGGCAGCCGGGGACGTAGACATCGACCGGAATGATCTGGTCGACGCCCTTCGTCACGGAGTACGAGTCCCAGTACGGGCCGCCGCAGTTGGAGCAGGCTCCGAAGGAGATGACGTACTTGGGCTCGGGCATCTGCTCGTACAGCCGCTTCACGGCCGGAGCCATCTTGTCCGTCACCGTGCCGGAAACGATCATGAGGTCGGCCTGGCGCGGGCCGGGTGCGAACGGGATCACGCCGAGCCGGATGAAGTCGTGCCGGGCCATGGAGGCGGCGATGAATTCGATCGCGCAGCAGGCGAGCCCGAAGTTGAAGACCCAGAGGCTGTAGCGGCGGCCCCAGTTAAGGACCACCTTCATCGGCTCGGGAGCCAGACGCGACAGGACGCCGAGCCGCTTGGGCTCCGGCAGGAATGTCGGAACGGGCTGCGGTTCGGATCCCGCCCCGGGCTGCGGGCTCGTCACGTCCATTCGAGGACGCCCTTCTTCCATGCGTAGAGCAGTCCTACGGCCAGGAAACCGAGGAAGATGAACATTTCCACCAGAGTCGTCGCCCCGTATCCGGGTGCGGCGAATACGGTCGCCCACGGAAACAGGAAGATCGAGTCGACGGCGAAGATCACATACAGGAAGGCATACACGTAATAACGGACCTGGGTATGTGCCCATCCTTCACCCACGGGGTCCACGCCGCACTCGTACGTCAGGAGCTTCTCCGGCGTGGGAACCACAGGACGCAGCAGTCGGCCTGCCCCGAAGGCGACGGCGACGAACAGCACGCCGATCACAGCGAGCAGTCCGACCACTGAATAGCTGTGGAAGTAGTCCGACGCGAGAACGGTCGATTCCGGCAGGTCCGCCACGTCCGCCCCTCGCTCCCTCAAACCTGTTCGACGATCTGTACGCACGGGAGTCTAGGCCCTGTTAAAGGGAGAGTAAGCAGTCGCATCGGACAACGGGTGGGGTTATCCCTACTTCACCCCACCCACGAGCCCCATGGCGTGGGCGGGCCCCGCCCGGCAGGCTGGGGCGTATGACCACGAGTCCCCTGGTGCCCGACAACGACCGGCCGCCGCCCGCCCGCTTCGCCCTCGATCGGTGGACATGGAAGGAGATCGCCTATCTCCTGGCCAACCTCCCCATGGCCATTGCCGGGTTTGCTTACGCAGTGATCATGATCGGCATCGGTGTGGGGCTTGCGGTCACGGTGATCGGACTGCCCCTGCTCGCCGCCGGGATGTACGGGGCGCGGCTGATCGGCAGGGCCGAGCGGAGCCGGGCGCGGGCGATGCTCGGGGTACGGATCGACGAGCCGAGCCCGATGGTTCTGTCCCGTCGGGAACAGGGGTTCTTCCCCTGGCTGTGGTCGAGCCTCTCGGACACGGTGGGCTGGCGGGCGGTGCTGTACTCCTTCGTCCGGTTGCCCTGGGGCGTACTCACCTTCGCCGTGACGTCCGTGAGCCTCGTCGTGTTGTGGCCGGTGCTCCCCTACATCGCGCGGCTCCTCGCCGCTGCCGACCGGGCGATGGCTCGCGGACTGCTCTCGCCCTCCGACGAGCTGGAGCGCAGGATCGCCGAGCTGGAGTCGGACCGCGGGGTGGTCGTCGACACGGCCGCCGCCGACCTGCGCCGCATCGAACGCGACCTGCACGACGGCGCACAGGCCCGGCTCGTCGCCCTCGCCATGGACCTGGGCCTGGCGAAGGAGAAGCTCGACAACGACCCCGAAGCCGCCGCCCGCATGGTCGACGAAGCCCACGGCGAGGTCAAGATCGCCCTCCAGGAACTCCGCGACCTCGCCCGCGGCATCCACCCCGCCGTCCTCACCGACCGAGGACTCGACGCCGCACTCTCCGCCATCGCCTCCCGCTGCACCGTCCCCGTGACGGTGGGGGTGGATCTGCCGGCGCGCCCCGCGGAGGCGATCGAGGGAATCGCCTATTTCACGGTCTCGGAGCTGTTGCAGAACGTGAGCAAGCACAGCGCGGCACGGTCAGCGTCCGTCGAGGTGTGGCGGTCGGCGAACCGGCTGCTGATCCAGGTCACGGACGACGGGCGGGGCGGGGCCCGGATGGACGGCGGTACGGGCATGGCCGGGCTGGCCGAACGACTGGGCGCCGTCGACGGGCTGTTCGTCCTCGACTCGCCGGCCGGCGGCCCTACGACAGTCACCGCGGAGCTGCCCTGGCGGGACCGGGACCAGGACCGGAACCGGGACCGGGAGAGAGAACCGAACCGTACGAGAGCGGCCAGGCGTCCCTAGGCCAGGCGCCCCTGGGCCAGCCGGCCCCTGGGCCAAGCCTCTGAGCCCCCTGCCCCCCTGAGCCTCCGCGCAGAGTAGGGAAAACCCCCGGCCGAAGAGGGATACCGCCCCCATGGTGCGCCGGCCCGCGACTCAGCACCCTTGATGTACCGGCCGGAACCCCGAAACCACCGGCGAAACCGGCTCCATGAGAAGAAACGGACTGCACCCATGGCCACGGCATACGGACCGGACACTCGGGACCACCAGCGGTCCGGAGCCGGTTTCGGGGACCATCCCCCGGTGAAGCACTTCTTCCCTGCTGCACTGCGCGCGCCCTTCGAGGCCAGGACCTGGCACGAGTTCGGCTATCTGCTGCTGAGCCTGCCGATCAGCACGGTCCTGTTCAGCCTCTCGATCGCCCTGACAACCATGGGCATAGGCATGCTGATCACCTTCCTCGGGGTTCCGATCCTGGCCGGCGCACTGACCATGTGCCGCGGCTTCGGCGCGATGGAGCGGGCCCGGGCGCGCGGGCTGCTGAAGCTGGACGTGGCGGCCCCGGCACCGGTGCGCGGCAGGACCGACGGCCTGATGTCCTGGATGGGTGCGGCCCTCAAGAGCGGGGCGTCCTGGCGGCATCTGCTCTACACGCTGCTGCACCTGCCGTGGGCGGTGTTCGCCTTCACCGTCTCGGTGACGTTCTGGGCGTGCGGGTGGGCCACCTTCGCCTACCCTCTGTGGCGGTGGGTCTTCCCGGCGTACGCGGGGACCGCCGGCATCCAGCTGTACGGCGACGACGGCCGCCGAATCCATCTCGACTCCTCTCTCGAGGTGGCCGCGACCGGTGTGTGCGGTCTGGTACTCGTCCTCATCACGCCGTGGATCATCCGCGGTCTGGCGAGCGTGGACCGGGTGATGGTGGCCGGGCTGCTCGGGCCGTCCCGGCTGGCGACGCGCGTCTCGGAGCTGGAGTCGGACCGCGGGGTGGTCGTCGACACGGCCGCCGCCGACCTGCGCCGCATCGAACGCGACCTGCACGACGGCGCACAGGCCCGGCTCGTCGCCCTCGCCATGGACCTGGGCCTGGCGAAGGAGAAGCTCGACAACGACCCCGAAGCCGCCGCCCGCATGGTCGACGAAGCCCACGGCGAGGTCAAGATCGCCCTCCAGGAACTCCGCGACCTCGCCCGCGGCATCCACCCCGCCGTCCTCACCGACCGAGGACTCGACGCCGCACTCTCCGCCATCGCCTCCCGCTGCACCGTCCCCGTGACGGTCGAGGTGGACCTGGCGTCCAGGCCCGCCCAGGCCATCGAGGGAATCGCCTACTTCACCGCCTCCGAGCTGTTGCAGAACGTGAGCAAGCATGCACACGCGACCCGCGCATCGGTCGAGGTGTGGCGAACGGCGGACCGGCTGCTGCTCCAGGTCACCGACAACGGGCGCGGCGGCGCCGATGTGTCCTCGGGCAGCGGGCTGGCCGGGCTGACGGAGCGGCTGGACGCGGTGGACGGCCTGCTCGTCGTGGATTCCCCGCAGGGCGGCCCGACGCGGATCACGGCCGAGTTGCCGTGGCGCGGCTGAACGCACCCGCACACACCCGGAGCCGTGGCGAAACCCCACCCCACGGCTCCGGTTCCCTTCGCCCTCGGCCGCCGTACCGGCTTGAAATCAAGCCGGTACGGCGGCCGAGGACACGGCACTGCCGATACTGGGATGCTGGACGTCGTACGGACGGGACCAGCGAGCAGTGGGGGACACGGCGTCATGGTGGAGGACAGGGTGCGGGTAGTCATCGCCGAGGATTCGGTACTGCTTCGGGAGGGGCTCACCCGGCTGCTGACCGATCTCGGGCATGACGTCGTCGCCGGGGTGGGGGACGCCGAGGCGCTGATCAAGACGGTGCGCGATCTCGCCGGGCAGGATGCGCTGCCCGATGTGGTGGTCGCCGATGTGCGGATGCCGCCCACCCACACCGATGAGGGCGTGCGGGCGGCGGTGCGGCTGCGCAAGGACTATCCCGGGATCGGGGTACTGGTCCTTTCGCAGTACGTCGAGGAGCGGTACGCGACCGAGCTGCTGGCCGGATCCAGCCGAGGCGTGGGGTATCTGCTGAAGGACCGGGTCGCCGAGGTCCGGGAGTTCGTGGACGCGGTGGTCCGGGTGGCGCAGGGCGGGACGGCGCTGGACCCGGAGGTGGTGGCGCAGCTGCTGGGGCGGAGCCGTAAGCAGGACGTCCTGGCCGGGCTGACGCCACGCGAGCGCGAGGTGCTCGGCCTGATGGCGGAGGGGCGGACGAACTCCGCGGTGGCCAGGCAGCTGGTGGTGAGCGACGGGGCCGTGGAGAAGCACGTCAGCAATATCTTCGTGAAGCTGGGCCTGTCCCCCAGTGACGGGGATCACCGCCGGGTGCTGGCGGTGCTGACCTACCTGAACTCCTGACGAGCTGCCACTCTGTCAGGTACCCGTGAGTGTCACCGCGGGCCGGCGGCGGTCCCCATGGTGACCCGGGCCCGAAACACGCCCTAGGACCAAAGAATGAGTGCACAGCGTCTTCACCGAACCATTGGGGGGCTTGCAAAGCATGACAAACCGGTATCAAATCGCGTCTCAGAATGACGTCCACCATATGACCGGTCCAGGGAAGGCGACCCTTACCGACGTAGGGTGGGCCTTGGGACCGCCGGTGGGCCGGCCGGTCCCGAGCCGCCGCCCCGAGGGAGGTCCAGTTCAGTGACCAGCCAGGTCAGTAGCCCAGCCGAGCAGGCCGATGAGGCCGGCGAGGCGCTCGTCGGGGGGCAGCGTGCCCCCCATTCCGATCACACGGGCGCCGGCGAGAAGGAGATCCGCCGCCTGGACCGGGTGATCATCCGCTTTGCGGGTGACTCCGGAGACGGTATGCAGCTCACCGGTGACCGGTTCACCTCGGAGACGGCTTCCTTCGGGAACGACCTCTCCACGCTGCCGAACTTCCCTGCCGAGATCCGCGCCCCCGCAGGCACCCTGCCGGGGGTCTCGTCGTTCCAGCTGCATTTCGCCGACCACGACATCCTGACGCCGGGCGACGCCCCGAACGTCCTGGTCGCGATGAATCCGGCCGCTCTGAGGGCCAACATCGATGATGTGCCGCGCGGCGCCGAAATCATCGTCAACACCGATGAGTTCACCAAGCGCCCGATGGCGAAGGTCGGCTACGAGACCAGTCCCCTGGAGGACGGCTCGCTGGAGGCGTACAACGTCCACCCGGTGCCGCTGACCACGCTCACGATCGAGGCGCTGAAGGAGTTCGGGCTCTCCCGCAAGGAGGCCGAGCGCTCGAAGAACATGTTCGCGCTCGGGCTGCTCTCCTGGATGTACCACCGGCCGACCGAGGGAACCGAGGCTTTCCTTCGCGCCAAGTTCGCGAAGAAGCCGCAGATCGCCGAGGCGAACGTGACCGCGTTCCGCGCCGGGTGGAACTTCGGGGAGACGACGGAGGACTTCGCGGTCAGCTACGAGGTGGCACCCGCCTCGCAGGCCTTCCCGACGGGTACGTACCGCAACATCTCCGGGAACCTGGCGTTGTCCTACGGGCTGATCGCCGCGGGCCGGCAGGCGGATCTGCCGCTCTACCTGGGCTCGTACCCGATCACCCCGGCGTCCGACATCCTGCACGAGCTCAGCAAGCACAAGAACTTCGGTGTACGCACCTTCCAGGCCGAGGACGAGATCGCGGGTATCGGTGCCGCGCTGGGCGCCGCGTTCGGCGGATCACTTGCGGTGACGACGACGTCCGGGCCCGGGGTGGCCCTGAAGTCGGAGACCATCGGGCTCGCCGTCTCCCTCGAACTGCCGCTGATCGTCATCGACATCCAGCGTGGCGGCCCGTCCACCGGTCTGCCCACCAAGACCGAGCAGGCCGACCTGCTCCAGGCGATGTACGGGCGCAACGGCGAGGCCCCGGTCCCGATCGTGGCCCCGAAGACCCCGGCGGACTGCTTCGACGCCGCGCTCGACGCCGCCCGGATCGCGCTGACGTACCGGACCCCGGTGTTCCTGCTCTCGGACGGCTATCTCGCCAACGGCTCCGAGCCGTGGAAGATCCCTGAGATCGACGAACTCCCCGACCTGCGCGTCCAGTTCGCCACCGGCACGAACCATGAACTGGCCGACGGCACCGAGGTCTTCTGGCCGTACAAGCGCGACCCGCGGACTCTGGCCCGCCCGTGGGCCGTCCCCGGCACCCCTGGTCTCGAACACCGCATCGGCGGCATCGAGAAGCAGGACGGCAGCGGCAACATCTCCTACGACCCCGCGAACCACGACTTCATGGTCCGCACCCGTCAGGCCAAGGTCGACGGCATCGAGGTCCCCGATCTCGGAGTCGACGATCCGGGCGAGGCACGGACGCTCGTCCTCGGCTGGGGCTCCACCTACGGCCCCATCACCGCCGCCGTCCGCCGGCTGCGCGCCGCCGGACAGCCCATCGCCCAGGCCCATCTGCGCAACCTCAACCCCTTCCCGAGGAATCTCGGCGAGGTGCTGAAGCGCTACGAGAAGGTGGTCGTGCCGGAGATGAACCTCGGCCAGTTGGCCACGCTCCTGCGGGCCAGGTATCTGGTCGACGCGCGCAGTTACAACCAGGTCAACGGTATGCCGTTCAAGGCCGAGCAGCTTGCGACGGCTCTCAAGGAGGCCATCGATGCCTGACACCAATGAACTCCTGCAGCTGGTGCCCAAGGCCGAGGCC
The DNA here is from genome assembly GCF_044328025.1 of Streptomyces sp. NPDC018000. Classification (NCBI taxonomy): domain Bacteria; kingdom Bacillati; phylum Actinomycetota; class Actinomycetes; order Kitasatosporales; family Streptomycetaceae; genus Streptomyces; species Streptomyces sp. NPDC018000. Next base: position 128,328 of record NZ_JBIRGM010000001.1, on the reverse strand, counting down.
AAGCAGTCCATGAAGGACTTCAAGTCCGACCAGGAAGTGCGCTGGTGCCCCGGCTGCGGCGACTACGCGGTCCTCGCGGCCGTACAGGGCTTCATGCCCGAGCTCGGGCTGGCGAAGGAGAACATCGTCTTCGTCTCCGGCATCGGCTGCAGCTCCCGCTTCCCGTACTACATGAACACCTACGGGATGCACTCGATCCACGGCCGCGCCCCGGCCATCGCCACCGGTCTCGCCTCGTCCCGCCGCGACCTGTCCGTCTGGGTCGTCACGGGCGACGGCGACGCCCTGTCCATCGGCGGCAACCACCTCATCCACGCGCTGCGCCGCAATGTGAACCTCAAGATCCTGCTCTTCAACAACCGGATCTACGGGCTCACCAAGGGGCAGTACTCCCCCACCTCCGAGGTCGGCAAGATCACCAAGTCGACGCCGATGGGCTCGCTCGACGCCCCCTTCAACCCGGTGTCCCTGGCCATCGGTGCGGAGGCGTCCTTCGTCGCCCGCACGATCGACTCCGACCGCAAGCACCTCACGAGCGTGCTGCGCGCGGCGGCCGACCACCCGGGCACGGCGCTGGTGGAGATCTACCAGAACTGCAACATCTTCAATGACGGCGCCTTCGAGGTCCTCAAGGACAAGGACCAGGCGCAGAACGCGGTCATCCGGCTGGAGCACGGGCAGCCGATCCTCTTCGGGGCGGACAACGACAAGGGGGTCGTGCGCGACCCGGCCACGGGTGACCTCGAGGTCGTCGCGGTCACCGAGGAGAACCGGTCGCAGATCCTCGTCCACGACGCCCACGCCGCCAGCCCCACCACAGCCTTCGCGCTGTCCCGGCTCGCCGACCCCGACACCCTGCACCAGACCCCCATCGGGGTACTGCGCAGTGTCGACCGGCCGGTCTACGACACGCAGATGGCCGAGCAGCTCGACACCGCCGTCGAGAGAGACGGCAAGGGCGACCTGGCCGCACTGCTCGCAGGCAACGACAACTGGACGGTCGTCGGCTAACGACCTGGGGGCTGATAGGGAGTGGATTAGGGAGCGTCGTCGTGCGGCTTCGATTGCAAGGCGGAGGAGAGAGTCGGATGGGGTCTCCCCTGGTCGAGCGAAGCCGAGAGCTCGGGGAAGGCGCATCGATGACCGACGACAACGCGGCAAGCGGAGTCGCAGGGCGGCGCGAGCCCGCTCCCTATCGGCCCCCAGGTCGTAAAGGCTGACACCACCGGGGATACATCGGCCGGCGGCACCTCAGGGGTGCATCGAATCGCCGGACGGGCTGAATTTCGGCCCGTCCGGCGATTGCGGTCGGGGGTGCGGCCGGCCACCGCGCACCATGTGGCCATGACCCTGGACCGCCCCGCGTACCGCATCAAGCGGCGTCTGCTCGGCAGAGCGCTCACCACCGAGCGCATCAGCGAGGAGAAGCTGAACAACCGGACGGCGCTCGGGGTGCTCGCCTCCGACTGCATCAGTTCGTCCGCGTACGGCTCCGAGGAGATGCTCCGGGTCCTCGTACCCGTCGTCGGCGCCGCCGCGTTCACGCTGCTCATGCCGGTGACCGGCGCGATCCTGCTCGTACTGCTGCTTCTCACGCTCTGCTACAGCGATGTCGTGATGATCTATACCCGGGCGGGCGGATCGTACGTCGTCGCCCGGGAGAACTTCGGGCCGAACATCGCGCAGATCGCCGCCGTGGCGCTGCTCGTCGACTACATCGTCACCGTCGCCGTACAGGTCTCGGCCGGTACCAACGCCCTGATCTCGCTCGCCCATCTGGCCGGCAACGGCTTCACCGGCCTGGACCATCTCCAGCTGCCGGTCTCCGTCGCCGTCATCGCGCTGCTCGCGTACGGAAATCTGCGCGGGGTGCGCGAGGCGGGCCGGGCCTTCGCACTGCCCGCCTATCTCTTCATGGCCGCCGTCGGCCTCGTCCTTCTCGTCGCCGCGCTGCGCGGGCTCACGGGCGAGCTGCCGCGCGCCGATCTGCACGCCGCCGGGGCCGTGCCGCTCGGCACTCCCGGCAACGGCTGGCTCTACGGCGCCTCGCTCTTCATCGTGCTGCGCTCGTTCGCCAACGGCGGCTCGTCCCTCACCGGGCTCGAAGCGATCTCCAACGGCATCTCCGCGTTCCGTGAACCCCAGGGCCGCAATGCCCGCCGCACCCTCATCGCCATGAGCACGGTGCTGGGCATCCTCGTGCTCGGCGTCTCCACGCTGGCGCACTTCACACATGCCGTCCCGTACACCGACGGCACACCCACCGTCATCGCGCAGGAGGCCCATTTCGCGTTCGGCGGCGGGCCGCTCGGTACGGTCGGGCTGGTATTCGTACAGCTGGCGACCGCGCTGGTCCTCTACACCGGCGCCAACACCCCGTTCACCGGCTTTCCGTATCTCGCCAGCTTCGTCGCCGAGGACCGGTTCCTGCCCCGGGTGCTGACCCGGCGCGGGCACCGGCTGGCGTTCTCCAACGGCATCATCTCGCTGACCGTCGTCTCCCTGGCGCTGCTGCTGGTGACCGGCGCCAGCGTGGACAGGCTGGTGGCGCTGTACGCGATCGGCGTTTTCACCGCCTTCACCATGGCCGGAGCCGGCCTCACCGCGTACCACCTGCGGCGCCGGGAGCCGTACCGCAGGCTCAAGATCACGGTCAATGGGCTCGCCGCGGTCATCTCGGCCGCCGTGGTGCTGATCTTCGCCGTCACCAAGTTCACCGAGGGCGCCTGGCTGGTCGTGGTGGTCTTCCCGCTCGGAGTCTGGGCGCTGACGCGGATCAACCGCGAGTACCGGCACGAGGCGGCCGCGCTGCAGAGCATTCACGCTCCGGGCGCCGACCGCGCGCGGTTCCGCCGCCATCTGGTCTTCGTCCTCGTCGAGACGCTCGACCTGGCGGCGCTGAAGGCCCTGCAGTACGCGCATGAGCTGCGCCCGGACGAGATCCGGGCGGTGCACTTCGCGATCGACGAGGCGTACGGCCGACGGCTGGCCGCCCGGTGGGAGGCGACGGCCGCCACCTCCGTCTCCCTGGAGCTGGTGCAGTGCCCGGACCGGCGCCTGCGCCATGCGATGAAGGAGCTCGCGTCCCGCACCACGGAGGGCGGGGACACCTGGCTGACGGTGCTGGTGCCCCGGCGGACGTACAGCAACGTGCTCGGGAAGCTGCTGCACCGAGGCACGGGTGAGCAGATGGCGAGGACCCTTGCACAGCTGCCGCATGTGGCGGTGACGATCCTGCCGTTCGACGTCTCGCGGGCGCTGCGGGCGCTGGAGGAGGGGCGATCGCCTCAGCCCGACTGAGAGCGTCCGGCACATGGGCCGACCGGCAAATGGGGGGCGGCACATCCGCTCCCCCGCGCCTCACGGGCCCCATGTCATGACCGTATGGCGATACGGCTATGACATGCGGCCCTTGCGGCGCTACCGTCGTGCAGTTGGCGGATCAGCCGACACAGACATGCCGGGAGGGCCCGTGAAGGGGACAAATGAACAACGGGCCGGACTGCTGTCCGGCATCGGCGCATACGGCCTGTGGGGCCTGGTCCCGCTGTTCTGGCCGCTGCTGAAGCCCTCCGGCGCGATCGAGATCCTCGCCCACCGCATGGTCTGGTCCCTCGGGGTCGTCGGCATCGCACTGCTGGTGCTGCGGCGCTGGTCCTGGATCGGTGAGCTGATACGGCAGCCGAAGAAGCTCGGCCTGATATCGGTCGCGGCGGCCGTGATCACGGTCAACTGGGGTCTGTACATCTGGGCCGTGAACAACGGCCAGGTCGTCGAGGCATCGCTCGGCTATTTCATCAATCCACTGGTCACCATCGCCATGGGCGTCCTGCTCCTCGGTGAACGGCTGCGCCCCGTGCAGTGGGTGGCGGTCGGCACCGGTGTCGCGGCGGTGCTCGTGCTGGCGATCGGCTACGGACGGCCGCCGTGGATCTCGTTGACGCTGGCGTTCTCCTTCGCGACGTACGGCCTGGTGAAGAAGAAGGTCAACATGGGCGGCCTGGAGTCGCTCGCCGCCGAGACCGCCGTACTGTTCGTGCCCGCGCTCGGCTATCTGCTGTGGCTGGGGGCGCAGGGCGATGCGACGTTCGCTTCCGAGGGACTCGGTCATTCGGCGCTGCTGGCAGCGACGGGTGTCGTCACGGCCGCGCCGCTCGTCCTTTTCGGGGCGGCGGCGATCCGTGTACCGCTCTCCACACTGGGCCTGTTGCAGTATCTGGCGCCGGTCTTCCAGTTCGTCCTCGGCATCCTCTACTTCCACGAGGAGATGCCGCCGGAGCGGTGGGCCGGGTTCGCCCTCGTGTGGCTGGCGCTCACCCTGCTGACGTGGGACGCGTTCCGGGCGGCGCGGCGGACGAGGGCGCGGGCGCAGGCTGGTGCGGCACAGCCGGCGACGCAGCAGACACCGACGGCCGGGGATTCCGATTCGCCTTCCGCCGTCGCGACCCGGGCGAAGTGACCAGCACCCGCGCCCCCCGCGACGCCCGCGAGGCCGCAGACGCACAACTTAAGTAACTGGGTTGCCTTTTTAACTTGGTTACGTTTACCTGGAGGTCCACGGAACCGCGACCGAGGAGCCTCCATGACCGCGTCCGCGCCCACCACCCAGGTACTGATCGTCGGCTCGGGTCCGACCGGCCTGACCCTGGCCTGCGATCTGGCCCGGCGCTCCATCGATGTACGGATCATCGACAAGTCCGCCGAATTTCCGCGCAGTTCACGGGCCAAGGGCCCCAACCCCCGTTCCCTGGAGGTCCTGGAGGACCTCGGCGTGGCCGACAGGGTCCTGGCCGCGGGCTCGGCACCGCTGCCCATGCGCAAGTACCGCAACGGGCTGGCGATCGCCGACACCGACCCGTTCGGGGCGTCGCACCCGACGCCTGACGCCCCGTACGACCGGCCGTGGCTGATCGCCCAGTGGCAGCTGGAGGAGATCCTGCGGGACCGCCTGGCGGAGTACGGCGTACGCGTCGAACTCGGCGCGGAAGCAACTCGGTTGACGGCGGGATCCGACTCGGTGACCGTCGGGCTCGCGGACGGCCGGAGCATCGGGGCGCGGTACGTGGTGGGCTGCGACGGCGGCCACAGCCCGGTGCGGAGGCTGCTCGGCGTGCGCTTCGAGGGGAAGACGAACGAGGAGCAGATGATGGTCTGCGGGGACGTGGAGGCGGACGGCCTCGACCGCGACTACTGGCACCAGTGGTTCGACGAGGACGGCGCCGTGATGCTGTGCCCGATCCCGGGTACGCGGTCGGGCTGGTGGTTCCAGGCAGGGCCGGAGCGGGACCGGGCGGGAGCCCCCGTACCGCCCTCGCTGGAGAGCTTCCGACGGCTCTTCGCCAAGCACACCGGACTGCCGGGCACCCGCCTGACGCAGGCCACCCTGTTGTCCACGTACCGGGTCAACGAGCGCATGGCCGACCGCTACCGGGTCGGCCGCGTACTGCTGGCCGGGGACGCCGCACATGTGCACTCCGTCGCGGGCGGGCTGGGCATGAACACCGGGATCCAGGACGCGTTCAACCTGGGCTGGAAGCTCGCCCGGGTCGTCACCGGCCAGGCCGGTCCCGGCCTGCTGGACACGTACGAGGAGGAGCGGCTGCCCGTGGCCTCCTGGACTCTGGACATGAGCTCCGAGCGGCTGCGGGTCACGCTCGACGCGATCAGGGAGCCGGGCGGCGGCCTGGACGCGGCGGTCACCGGGGAGACCACGGGCCTCGGCCTGGGCTACCACTGGAGCTCACTCTCCGCCGCGGGCTCCACCGCCCGCCTGCGAGCGGGCGACCGCGCCCCGGACGCCCCCTGCCTCGACGCCGGAACGGGCGCGCCGACCCGCCTCTTCGAGGCGTTCGCCGGACCGCACTTCACCCTGCTGGGCTTCGGTCCGGGCACGGCGGACGCGCTGCGGGCGGCGGAGGCAGCGTACGGCGACGCGGTGCGGGCGTACGGGGTGGGGGCGGGCGGCCCCTCCGGCCTGACCGACGAGGCAGGCCACGCCCGTACGGCGTACGGCATCGAGCCGGGCACCGACATCCTTGCCCTGGTCCGCCCGGACAACTACGTGGGACTGATCGCTCCGACGGCGGGCAGCCGGGCCGTCGGGGCTTACATGGACCACCTGAGCGGTACGGCATTCAGGCGGCCCTGAGCGCGTCGCGCCGGGCAATCCCGGAACTATCACAGGCTTATATTTTCCTGATATTTATGACCCGATCCACGCACATGTCCGGGAATTCCCGCGTGCTCCTGCGCACCGCCACCGCGGCCCTGTCCACGCTGTCCTTCCTCTTCTACGGAGCCTCACCCACCGCCCACGCGAATGGCGGAGCGGACCGGGCCCGCCCGGCCGGCTCCGATTCCCCGCCCCTCGTCCACGCCGTCGAGGCGTACCCGCAGAAACACTTCCCCGGCCTCAACCGTTCCTAATCAGTGAGCAGGAGTGAGTCTTGGACCCATTCCTGGTCACTGCGGACATCCCGAACGGTTTTGGATGTCCTGGTCGCCCGCGTTCGCTCCGCGTCCGGCGGCACGGATCGTGTCCGTGGTCCGGGGATGCGGGGGCGGGTCTCCTCACGCCCAAGAGCACGTCGGTCGGCCTGGACGGTCCGATGCCCCTGTTCATCACTCCGGTGAGCAGGGGGCGGTGTCGTCCGTCGCCGGATCGAGTGCCCTTGGGCGCGTCGTCCGATCGCGATGCCCGCGGCATCGTGACGGGTGGTCTTACGGTTCTTGCTGGTGAGGGGCTTTTGCCAGTGCTGGGCGCCCCACCGGCTGGTGTAGGCCGGGTCGACGGCGATGATGCTGATGCCGGTGGCATCGGCCATCGAGGTCAGGCGGGCGCGGAGTTTGCCGGTGGGCATGGCGGAAATCAGTTGCCGGAACCGCTTCTTACGGCCGTGTTTCTCGCGGGTCTTTTCTGCACCGAAGTCCAGGTCTTCGATCGCGATGGCGGCGACGCCGCAGGTCTTGGCCCAGTTCAGCAGCCGGGACAGGGCATGCCGGACTTGGGCGTCGCGAAGAGCCGCCGATCCGCTGAGGCCGTAGGAGAAGCGGCGGGGCTGCCCGATCGGGTTGCCGTGCACGTCCAGCCGCCACGCGGCGAGGTGATCAGCGTTGGTGTCCACACCGATCACACCGTGGGCGAGCGCGACCTGGATCGGGACCGTCTTCGAAGGCGTGCGCTGCCAGGAAGCTGTCAGATACCAGCGCCCACGGGCCACGTCGTAGTGGATGCGGTAGGCGACGGCCCGGTTGGCTTCGATCCGGTCGACCCACTCGGTGCCCCGGTGCGGGAATCGCACCTTTGCGGCGAGGACGTACCGACCATGCCTGGCGTTGGCCAGCCCGGCGAGGGGAGCGGGGAGCTTGATACTGATCTCGCCGTCGGGAGTGATACGGATCGTCTCGTTGCCGTATCGCTTCTGGGACTCGCCGTCAGCGGCGAGGAACCAGCGTTCCGCCTCCCAGCGTTCACGCCACTCAGCCTCGGTCAGCTGAGTGTTCTCCAGATTGTGCCGGTTGCGTGCGAGGCGTTTCCCGCCCCTCACCACATGCACACGCCCGGCCTCACGATCAGCGCGAACAGCGGTGAGCCGCTCTTCCAGCAGGTGCAGTCGGCGGCTCTTGGCGAACCATTCCCGCTTGCTGCGGTAGCCGCCCGGAGCCCGCTTTCTTCCCTTCTCCCCGATCGGGAGGGACAGCCGGTGCCTGATCGTCCTGATGCCCGCTTCGAGACTCTGGAGATGCGCCACCTGCCCGCGACGGGCCAGAGCCCACTGATCATGTGACGCTTTGGTGATCGCACCGGCCCACCGCGACGACGACACCGCCGTCAGCTCCCGCTTCCGCACCGACCACGTGTCGGCGGAATGCTCCAAGCCCTGCGCGCACCGCGTCTTGAGATCCTTCGACGCGAGCGAGCCCAGACGTGCGCCGACCAGACACAACACCCTTTCGTCCCCGGGCAGGAGGCCCTTGAGACGATCACGGATCGCCACACCCGAAGGCCCGAGAGCGACGAACGGCGCATCGATGGTGCGCAGCCTGGAGTCAGCCATGCTCGGCGGCCTCAAGCGCCTTGCGAGCACGGTTCTTCGCCGAGCGGCGCCCGTACAAGCGAGCGCAGAAAGAGGTCAGAACCTCCACCATGTCGCCCACGACGTCGTCTTCGACCTCGCCATCGTCCAGCACTACCAGACGTCGGCCGCCGGCGGACAGTGCGGCCTCAACGAGTTCGACGTTCACGCGGCCGAGTCGGTCTCTGTGCTCCACCACCAGGCAAGTCACGGCAGGATCGGCCAGCAACCGCTGCGCCTTCGACCGGGAACCGTTCATGCCCGAGCCGATCTCCGACTCCACACGGACAACGCGGTGACCGGCCGTTGCAGCCCAACGGGTCAGCCGGGCGACCTGACGCTCCAGATCAGCCTCCTGATCACGGGAAGAGACGCGGGCATACAGACCGATCCCACCGGCCACCTCCGGTGCAGCACTGGCCTCGATATTCACCAGGATCGTGCGTGGACCGACCCGCTGAGCCGGTACCGGCAGCGTCCCCTCACGGAACCAGCGATACGCGGTCTGCGGATGCACGCCCTGCGTCTTCGCCCACTCCGTCAGATTCACACTCCGACAACGACACTCACTCATACATGGTTACGCTCACTTACCCGACTTCGAGGGCCAGCAGTTGAAGACCCCTGAATGAAACGCGGCACGTCACGGACCGACCATCAGTCGGTCGTGGTGTGCCGGGCGCGGTGGGCCCGCACCTTGTGGAGGTTTCCGCAGTGCTCCATCGCGCACCAACGCCGTCTGCCCGGCCGCGAGGTGTCGACGAAGAGCAACTTGCAGTTGTCGGAGCCGCATTCGCGGATGCGGTCGGCGTATGGGCCGGTGAACAACTCCACCGCGTCACGGGCGACGGTCGACAGAAGGGCTGTTCCGGTGGCGTCCGTGGCCCATGCGAGGGCGCCGGAATCGACGTCGACACGAGGGACGAGCGGTGGCTCGGCCGCCGCGGCGTTCACCGCGGCGAGGTCCGCCGGGGCGAGGGGGCGGCCGTGCGCGCGGGCGGCGGCCAGGTTCCAGAGGGCGGCCCGCAGCTCGTGGGCCCGCCGCAGCTCCTGGGCGCTCACCGAAAGGGACAGGCCGTCCGGCAGCCGGCTCTCGCCCGCCCATCGCACCAGGTCGGCAGGGGTGTGCAGCACCTCGTACGACGTGTACCGCGCGTACCCGCCGGTGGGCAGCAACTCCAGGCACAGAGCGCCGGGATCGAAGCGATAGGGGCGGCCTTCCCCTGTACGAAGGATCAGTCCCGGCGCGCCCGTTGCCGATTCGGTCATGTAACCACCATAAACGGTTTCCGTGACACCCGACCGGACGTCATCGGCTCGTCCGACCCGCACCGGCACCCGGAGCTCACCGGCGACGTCAGCCGTTCCCGCCCTACGGCGGGTGCGGCTCCGGTGCCCCCAGCGCCCGCAGCACATGCGCGACCAGTGCCGTGATCGACTCCTCGTCCTGCATCGGCTCGCGCAGCACATGGTGGTAGTACACGGACCCGTACAGCTGACGCCCGCTCTGGCCGCGATGGCCTCGACCGCGACGCGGCCGTACCCCTTCTCCGTACAGTTCGAGGGCGGCTTCCGGGGTCGCCCGTCGTGATCTCTCGCTGCGACGCAGTGAACTCGGCGCTGTGATCATTCGGTGAGCACAGGTGCATTTGAGTCAATCCTTGTTGACAGTCCGTCGCCAGAAGTCGAACAATGCTGACGCGGAAACGGAACGTGCCGTGTCGCGTCGTTCCTGCCGTTCGCACCGTTCGTGCCGTTCGTGCCGCGACGAGCCGATCGGGGGACGGCTCGCACGGCCGACGGCACGAGTGCGATGCGCCGGACGTCAGACGGTGATGTCCTTCGCCGTGAAGCGGGCCCAGGCCGCCGAGCCGAACACTGCCGCGTACAAGCCGCGCAGTCCCAGGTCCTTGACCCACCTCGTCCCAGTACACGGGGTCGCGCAGCAGGTCCGCGTAGGACATCCAGTAGTGCGGGCCCGACAGGCTCCCAGCGGACCGCCCCGCCGTACGGAGGGTACGGCGGGGCGGTCGGCCGCCGGCAGGAAGCGCGACGCGCCCCGGCGTCAGGCAGCGTTGTCGGCCGCCTTGACCAGCGCGTCCGGTGTGACCGCGCCGACGTACACCTTGCCGTCGTCCGTCATCAGCGCGTTGACCAGGCGGGTCTTGAAGACCGTGCCCGAGCCGAACTTGCCGGAGACCTTGTCACCCAGCGAGTCCAGGAACTGCTGCGCCTCGGCCGGTACATCACCCGACGTCTTCGTGGGGAGCCCGGTGCCGCCCGGGATGCCGATCTCGGCGATCGCGTTCCAGCCCTCGCCGATGACCTTCGTGTCCTTGGAGCCCTGGCCCCCGGCGCCCAGGCCCTCGGCGCCCGGGAACATGCCCAGGCCCCCTGCCCCGTCGGCCTTCTGCTGGGCCTCCACGTCGTCGGCCTCGGTCACCTCGGCGCCCTTGGGCGGGGTGAACGTGAACGAGGAGGCGGCCGGCTTCGCGAAGTCGACCTTGGTGAATCCGGCGTCGACGACGGCCTTGCCACCGCTGCTCGGAAGCAGCGTGAACTTCAACGGCACACCGTTCTTCGCGTCGACCGCGACCGTGACCGAGCCGATCGTGGAGCCGCTCTGCTTGGGCTTGATGAGCAGCTTGTACGCGTCACGTCCGGCGACCTGCGCCGTGCCGTCGACCGTCACCGAGGTGGTGGGGCCCGCGGCCTTCAGGACCTGGTCGGCGAGCGCCTTCGGCGTGGTCGGCGCGCCCTCGGGAGCCGGGGTCGAGTGCCCGGACTCCTTCCCGCTCCGGTCCTCGGTGGCGTGGTAGGCCTGGTTGGTCTTGCTGTCGTAGGCCCAGACCTGACCGCCGTTTCGGATCAGGCTGTACTCTGCCGCGTCTTCCAGGATCGACACCCGCTGCTTGTCGGGGCCGTCGACGGCCACCCGCAGCGTGTGCGTGCCGGACGCCAGCTCCGTCATCTTCGACTGCGGGTCGGCGGTCGAATCGCCCTTGCCGCTGCCGGTGTCGCCGGTGCTGTCGCCCGGGGCGAAGGAGCCGGCCAGACCGCCGAGCGACGGGATACCGAGGTCCGTGCTGATCTTCACCGTGCCGGAGAACTGCTCGGTGTCCGACGCGGCGATCTTCTCGATGAGCTGCTGTGCGGTGATCTTCGGCAGATCGGGGTCACCCGTGCTCGCGAGCGCCGGGACAAGCCCTACCGTCGCGGCCGCCACCCCCGCCACCGCGACCGGGACGATGTAGCGCGCCGCCTTTCGACGGCCGGCGGCTGTGCCCCTGGTGCCGCCGTTGGTCTCTACGCTGTCGTTCGGTGCCATGTGTGCACTACCTCCGTGGTCGGCGGCTTCCGTCCGGATACACTCGCCCACTCCGTGCCGCCGTTCTCACCGATTCGTTCAGGAGTGGTTGTTCTCCATCTGACCAAAACGGCGGCGCGGAATCGTCAGCCCCGGGGAGCAACTCCGCCTACCTCTCCGGTATGACGCCACAGAGCCGAGTGTCCACCGTCCCGTAGGGGGCCACCCGGCAGGCTCTCAGCCCGCCCGGTGCACCACCGCGTCGCACAGCTCCTCCAGCGCGGCCTTCGCGTAGCCCTCGGGCAGCGGCGCCAGCGTCGCGCGGGCCTCCTGCGCGTACCGGACGGTGTCCCGTCGGGCCTGCTCCAGCGCCGGGTGGGCGCGCAGCCTGCGCAGCGCCTCGGCGTGCCGGGCGTCGTCGCTCAGGTCGCCGGCCAGCAGCTCGACGAGCTCCAGGTCGTCCGGCTTCCCGTCGGCCGCCGCCTGGGCCCGCAGATGCAGCACGGGGAGTGTCGGGATACCTTCGCGCAGGTCGGTGCCCGGGGTCTTGCCGGACTCGTGGGAGTCGGAGGCGATGTCGAGCACGTCGTCGGCGAGCTGGAAGGCGACGCCGAGCCGCTCCCCGTACTGGGTGAGGATGTCGATGGCCGACTCGTCAGCACCGGCCATCATCGCGCCGAACCGGCAGGCCACGGCGATCAGCGAGCCGGTCTTGCCGCGCATCACTTCGAGGTAGTGCTCGACCGGGTCGCGCCCCTCGCCCGGGCCCGCGGTCTCCAGGATCTGGCCGGTGACCAGCCGCTCGAACGCCTCTGCCTGGATGCGTACGGCCTCCGGACCGAGGTCGGCCAGTATGTGCGAGGCGCGGGCGAAGAGGAAGTCGCCGGTCAGGACGGCCACGGAGTTGCCCCAGCGGGTGTTGGCGCTGTCGACACCGCGGCGTACGTCCGCCTCGTCCATCACATCGTCGTGGTAGAGCGTCGCGAGATGGGTCAGCTCGACGACGACCGCGGCGGGCACGATGCCCGGCGCGTCGGGGTCGCCGAACTGGGCGGCCAGCATGGCCAGCAGCGGCCGGAATCGCTTGCCCCCCGCGCGTACGAGATGCTGCGCGGCCTCCGTGATGAAGGGCACGCCGCTCTTGGTGGCATCGAGCAGCCCCGACTCGACAGCAGCCAAGCCGGCCTGGACATCGGCCTCAAGAGCGTGGTCCCGCACGCTCAGTCCGAACGGCCCGACGACGGTCACGAGGGGATCTCCTGTCTGCTGACGATCACACGGAATGTCGATGTGTCGCTGTCATCACTCAACTCAGCGTATCCGGTCCCCTTTGGATCACCATGGGCGCCTTCCCGCCACCGCCGGTATGTTCGAGATCAGCTCATACGATCAGGAGTCATCCCTTTGTCCCACATAGCCACCGACACTGAACCGACTCGGCAGCCGGACCGTGACGACCATGCCTTTTTCGGCCAGCCACGAGGCCTGATGACCCTGTCCGGCCTGGAGGTCTGGGAACGGTTCTCGTTCCTCGGCATGCAGGCGATCCTGGTCCTCTACTTCGCCGACACCGTCGCCCGCGGCGGCATGGGCATGGACGCGGGCACCGCGGCGTCCGTCTCCGCCGCCTACGGCACCCTGGTCTACCTGGTCTCCGTGGCCGGCGGCTGGCTGGCCGACCGGATCCTCGGCTCGTACCGCGCCGTGCTGTACGGCGGAATTCTGATCGCGTGCGGGCATTACGCCATGGCGGTGCCCACGGACGCCATGACGTGGACCGGCCTCGGTCTGATCAGCGCCGGAACCGGTCTGCTCAAGCCCAATGTGGCGACCATGGTCGGCAAGCTCTACCGGACCGACGACGAGCGCCGTGACGCCGGGTTCGCGCTCTACTACATGGGCATCAACATCGGGGCGTTCCTCGGCCCGCTGGTCACCGGCTGGCTCGGGGACCACGCGAGCTGGCACTGGGGCTTCTCGGCCGCCGCCGTCGGTATGACGCTCGGTCTGATCCAGTACGTACTGGGCGGGCGTCATCTGGCAGGCCGAAAGCACGGCGCCGAATTCAAGCTGGAGCCGCAGCCGATGCGCCGCGCCGTCCGGCTGATCGTGGCCGGCGCCGTCGTGGTCGCCGCCGTCGCCACCGCGCTGGCACTGGCGGGGTGGCTGACCATGGACCGCTTCGTCAACCTGCTCACCCTCGTCTCGGTGATCGCCCCGGTCGTGTACTTCGTGGTGATGTTCCGCAGCCCGCGCGTCACCGGCGAGGAACGCGGCAGACTGCGCCCGTACGTGGTGCTGTTCCTGGCCTCCGTCGTCTTCAACTTCATCCTCTTCCAGGCGTACTCGACGATGATGCTGCTCGCGTCGACCAACGCCCGTACCGAGATCTTCGGCTTCGACTTCCCGGCCGGCTGGTACGCCTCCGCGCTCGGCGCCTTCGAGGTCGCGCTCGCCCCCGTGGTCGCCGCCGTCTGGGCCCGGATGGGCTCCCGCCAGCCGCATGCCTCCAACAAGATCGCAATCGGGGTGATCCTCGGCGGACTGTCGTTCCTGCTGATGGTGCTGCCGACCTCCGGGCACTCGGGCGACACCTACACGATGGCCGCCTGGTGGATCGTCGGCTCGTATCTGCTGCTCGGCCTCGGCGACATCCTGCTGGAGACCTCCGGCATGTCCGCGACCACCAAGCTCGCGCCCAAGGCGTTCGCCGGCCAGACGATGGCGCTCTGGTTCCTCTCGCTGGCCCTCGCCAACGGCATCCAGGCCCAGGTCGTGAAGGTGTACGGCGAGGTCTCCAACCCCGTCTACTTCGGCATCAACGGCGCAATCGCGGTGGTGGCCGGTGTGGCCGTCATCGCCGCCGCGCCCTGGCTCAAGCGCACCATGCACCCCGTCCACTGAGGTACCGCCATGCACATCCGCACCACGTATCCGTATGACACCACTCATGAGGACGTCTACATTCCGCTGCCGGACGGCACCCGGCTGTACGCCCGGATCTGGCGGCCGGTCACCGACGAACCCGTCCCCGCGCTCCTCGAATATCTGCCGTACCGGCTGAGCGACTGGACGGCGCCGCGCGACTGGCAGCGCCACCCCTGGTACGCGGGCCACGGCTACGCGTCCGTCCGGGTGGACGTACGCGGACACGGCAACAGCGAGGGAATGCCGGGCGACGAGTACGACGCGACGGAGCTGGCCGACGGAGTCGCCGTCATCCACTGGCTGGCCGAGCAGGAGTGGTGCTCGGGCCGGGTCGGCATGTTCGGCATCTCCTGGGGCGGCTTCAACTCGCTCCAGATCGCGGCGCTGGCCCCCGAGCCGCTGAAGGCGGTCGTCACCGTCTGTTCGACCGACGACCGCTACGACAACGACGTCCACTACATGGGCGGCTCCGTCCTCGCCGTCGACATGCACGCCTGGGCGGCCACCATGCTGGCCTTCGTCTCCCGACCGCCGGACCCGGCGCAGGTCGGCGAGGGCTGGAAGGACATGTGGCTGGAGCGGCTGGAAACGGTCGACCCATTCATCCACACCTGGCTGGCGCACCAGACCCGCGACGACTACTGGAGGCACGGCAGCGTCTGCGAGGACTACTCCGCGATCACGGCGAACGTCCTCGCGGTCGGCGGCTGGCACGACCCGTACCGCGACACCGTCCTGCGGCTCGTCGAACACCTCGGCCCGGACAAGGTCCGCGGGCTGATCGGGCCCTGGTCGCACCAGTATCCGGACCGGGGGCTGCCGCCCGGTCCGGCGATCGGCTTCCTCCAGGAGACGCTGCGCTGGTGGGACCAGCATCTGAAGGACAAGAACACCGGCATCATGGCCGAGCCGCTGCTGCGGTCCTGGATCAGCGAGTCGCACCGGCCCGCCACGGTGTACGAGACACTGCCCGGCCGCTGGGTGGGGGACACCAGCTGGCCCTCGGCGAACGTCGCGCCGGTCACGTACGCCCTGCAGGGCGGACCGCAGATCGTCGACTCGCCGCAGCAGACCGGTCTGGACGCCGGACGTTTCTTCCCGTTCGGCAATGACGCCGACCTGCCGCCCGACCAGCGCGACGAGGACGCCAAGTCGGTCTGCTTCGAGTTCCCGGTGGAGGACGCCCCGATCGAGATCCTGGGCCGCCCGCGGGTGAAGCTGCGCATCCGGATGGACGTGCCACGCGGCCAGGCGATCGCCCGGCTCTGCGACGTCGCACCGGACGGCTCCTCCACCCTGGTGACCCGCGGCGCGCTCAACCTCTCCGCCCGGAACGGCCGCGACCGCGCGGACGACTGGCCGGTGGGCGGGACCGAGGACGTGACCTTCGATCTGAACGGCATCGGGCACACCTTCCCGCCCGGCCACCGGATCAGGCTCGCGGTCTCCTCCTCGTACTGGCCGTGGATCTGGCCGCAGGCCGGGTCGGCCGGCTTCACCCTGGACGCCGACGGCAGCTTCGTCGAGCTGCCGGTGCGCCGGCACACCGAGGACCCCGCGATCCGGTTCGAGGAGCCGGAGCAGTCGGAGCCGCTCGGCGTCGTCCACCCGGTGACGCTCGACGATCAGCGCCCCGAGCGCCTGGTGGTCCGCGATGTCGCCAAGGGCGAATGGCGCCTGGAGGTCGACCCGCGCTACGGCGGCACCCGTGTCTACCCTGACGGCCTGGAATTCACCGAGGACGCCGTGGAGACGTACACGATCCAGGAGAACGACCCGCTCTCCGCACGCACCCGCTCCGAATGGGCGATCCGGCTGCACCGGCCGGAGATGGCGTGGGACGTACGGATCGAGACCCGGTCCGAAATCAGTGCGGACGACACCGACTTCATCACGTCCGACGAGGTGGTGTGCAAGGACGGCAGCGAGGTCGTCTTCCACCGGACCTGGGAGAAGCGGATCCCGCGCACGGCCGGATGAACCACCGCCGTGCCCCCTGTGCACCAGGGCCTGTCTGGGGTTGTGATCTGGACGAGCCCAGATCACAACCCCAGACAGGCCCTAAGGGGCACGGCGGAACTTTCCGGGCATCAGGAGCAGTTGGGACACTCCCGCGAGGTGGCAACACCGACGTAACGTGTCCCCAAGCGACCTGGAAAGCGAGGCAGCAACACATGTCCGAGCAGAGCAGTCCGCTCGATCTGGCCGAGGGCGACCCCTTCGGTCCGCACAACCTTCCGTACGGTGTGTTCTCCACCCCCGACCACCCCGAGGACCGCCGGGTCGGCGTCCGCATCGGCAACCACGTACTGGACGCCGGAGCCGCGGCACACGCACTCGGCTCGCCCTACGCGCAGCTTCTCGCCCAGCCGGACCTGACCGCGCTGCTGGCCGCGGGACGCACCGCCTGGCGGGACGTCCGGCGGGCCCTGACCGCATGGGTGACGGTCCCGGCACACCGCTCGGACATCGAACCGCTGCTGCGTCCGATCGAATCCGTGACACTCCATCTGCCGTATCAGGTGGCGGACTACGTCGACTTCTACGCGAGCGAGCACCACGCCACCAACGTCGGAAAGATCTTCCGGCCGAACGGTGACGCGCTGACGCCCAACTGGAAGCACCTCCCGATCGGCTACCACGGCAGGTCCGGCACCGTCGTCGTCTCCGGCACGGACGTGGTGCGCCCGTCCGGCCAGCGCAAGACACCGGCCGACGCGGCCCCCGTCTTCGGCCCCTCCGTCAAGCTCGACATCGAGGCCGAGGTCGGCTTCGTCGTCGGAGTGGGCTCCGAGCAGGGCCGGCCGGTACCGCTCGGCGACTTCCGCGACCACGTCTTCGGGCTCTGCCTGCTCAACGACTGGTCGGCGCGGGACATCCAGGCCTGGGAGTACGTCCCGCTGGGCCCATTCCTCGGCAAGTCCTTCGCCACATCCGTATCGGCGTGGGTGACGCCGCTCGAAGCCCTGGAGGCTGCCCGGATCGCACCCCCGGCCCGCGACCTCCCGCTGCTCCCCTATCTGGAGGACGCGGGCGATGAGGAGGCCGGCGGCCTCGACCTGCGGATCTCCGTCGCGATCAACGGACAGCTGGTCGCCGAGCCGCCGTTCGCCACCATGTACTGGACGGCGGCCCAGATGCTGGCCCATATGACGGTGAACGGCGCGTCGCTGCGCACCGGCGATCTGTACGGCTCCGGCACGGTCAGCGGCGCCGAGCCCGGACAGCGCGGCTCACTCCTGGAGCTGACCTGGAACGGCCGCGACCCGCTGGACCTCCCGGACGGCAAGCGCACCTTCCTGGAGGACGGCGACACCGTGACGATGACGGCCTGGGCCCCGGGTCCGGACGGCACCCGGGTCGGCCTCGGCGAGGTCACGGGAAGGATCGTGCCCGCGTCGTGAACCCCGCTCTCCCGGAGCCCACGCTCCCCGAGGAACTGCTCCTGCTCGCCCTGGACCCGCGGCGCGGCAGGCCGTACTGCCGAAGCCGTTTCCTGGAGTACGGGGTGGCGGGCGCGGTCCTCGCGGAGCTGGAGCTCCACGGCCGGATCGCCGAACAGCGCGGCCGGATAAGGGTGATCAGCCCGCAGTCTCCCCAGGACCCGCTCCTCGCGCAGGTCCTGGGGAGCCTGCCGGCCCCGGACAGGAGCGGGCTCGCGGGCGACGTCGGCGCGAAGCGGTGGATCCGGCGGACCGGCCGGTACGTCGAGGAGCTGTGCCTGGAGCATCTGGTGGGCCGCGCGGTCCTGCGCAGGGAGACCCACCGGCTCCTCGGGCTGCTCCCCTGCCACCGTCACCCGACGGCGGACCCGGCCCTGCCGGCCGCGGTCCGGGAACGCTTCACGGCCGCCGAGGCAGCCGGCTTCCCGGACCGGCGCAGCCGCACCCTGGCCGCGCTGGTCTCGGCGACCGGCCTGTCGGGCGCCGTGGCACAAGGCGGCTGGAGAAGCCGTTCGACGATGCGCGACCTGGTGCGCGACGAGTGGACCGCGTACGCGGTGCGCCAGAACGTGCGCCAGGACAAGGCCAACCGGAGCGGCGGAGGCGTGGGAGGCGGCCGTGACGGCGGAGGTGGGGACGACTGACCCGGGCGGCATGGCCGCGGGCAGCGACCGACCGGGGGTGACTTACCCGGTCAGCGGTGCGCAGGGTGTTCACACGTTCGGGGGAGCCATATCCCATTTCCGGCGGATACGCTGGAAAGTCCCGCGAGACTCCGTGCATGGGAGCACTGATGAGCGTCGAACCCGAGGCCAACGAGCCGCGGTGGGCGGTTCCGCCCGTGGGCGGCTGGACCGCCGATGACCTGGACACACTCCCGAATCTGCCTCCGCACACGGAGCTGATCGACGGGAGCCTTGTTTTCGTGAGTCCGCAGACCCTGTTCCATTCACGGGCAGTCAGCTTCTTCGAATGGCAACTGCAGTCGCTGGTGCCACACGATCTGGAGGTCGTGCGTGAGTTCACCATCGACATCGACCGCTACAACCGGCCCGAGCCCGATGTGATCGTCGTGGACGGCGAGATCATCCAGGACCCGAACCAGACTCGCTTCCCCGCCGAGTCCGTACGGCTGGCGATCGAGGTCGTCTCCCCGGAGTCCCTGACCCGGGACCGGGAGACCAAGCCCGTGAAGTACGCGCGGGCCCGGATCCCGCACTACTGGCGAGTGGAGAACCACGACGGCAGGGCGGTGGTCTATGTCTTCGAGTTGGAACCGTCGACCGGGGCCTACACATCCACCGGCATCTTCCACGACCGTATGAAGGTCTCCGTCCCCTTCCCGGTCGATCTCGACCTCACCGCGATCACCCCGCGCCGCCGGGCAGCGGCCCCGGAGTAGCTCCGGCGCCGCCACCGGCCCCCGCCCTCACTCGTACTCGGGCGGTTCCTCGTCCCAGCCGAACTCCGGATCGGCGTCAAAGGCCGCCGACGTGCCCCGGCCCGGATCCGCGGAGGCCGCCGGGGCCGGTGCGGCGGGGACCACCGCAGGACCGGCTGCCGGGGCCGTCTCCGCCTCCCCGAACGACGCGAGCACCTCCAGCACCCCCGCCCCGTACGTCGCCAGCTTCTTCTCGCCCAGGCCGCTGATTCCGCCCAGCGCGGAGACCGAGTCCGGCCGCACGGTGGCGATCTCGCGCAGCGTCGCGTCGTGGAAGATGACGTACGCCGGAACGCCCTGCTCCTTTGCCTGGGCGCCGCGCCAGGCCCGTAGCGCTTCGAAGACCGGGACGGCCTCGGGAGCCAGTTCGGCGGCGGCCGCCTGGGGCTTCGCCTTGCGTTCGCCCTTCGTGGAGAGCGATGCGGGCTTCGGCGCCTCCTTGCGCAGCAGCACCTCGCGCTCCCGGCCGAGCACCGCGCCGCTCTCCTCCGTCAGCACCAGCGTGCCGTACTCGCCCTCGATCGCGATCAGCCCCTGGGCGAGCAACTGCCGTACGACTCCGCGCCATTCGGCTTCGGACAGCTCGCCGCCGATACCGAAGACCGAGAGCTGGTCGTGGTCGAACTGGATGACCTTCGCGGTCTTGCGGCCGAGCAGGATGTCGGTGATCTGGCCCGCGCCGAACTTCTGCCCGCGCTCCCGCTTCAGCCGTACCACGGTCGACAGCAGCTTCTGCGCGGCCACCGTGCCGTCCCAGGTCTCGGGCGGGGTGAGGCAGGTGTCGCAGTTGCCGCAGGCCGATGCGGTGGGCTCCTGGCCGAAGTACGTCAGGAGTTGGGCGCGGCGGCACTGGACCGTCTCGCACAGGGCCAGCATCGCGTCGAGGTGGGAGGCGGCGCGACGGCGGAACGCCTCATCGCCCTCACCACCCTGGATGAGCTTGCGCTGCTGGACGACGTCCTGGAGTCCGTACGCCATCCACGCCGTGGACGAGAGCCCGTCACGGCCCGCACGGCCGGTCTCCTGGTAGTAGCCCTCGACCGATTTCGGCAGGTCCAGATGGGCGACGAAGCGCACATCCGGCTTGTCGATGCCCATGCCGAACGCGATGGTCGCGACGACGACCAGGCCCTCCTCGCGCAGGAAGCGAGACTGGTGGACGGCGCGCGTGCCCGCGTCCAGACCGGCGTGGTACGGCACGGCCTCGATGCCGTTGCGGCAGAGGTACTCGGCGGTCTTCTCGGTCGAGTTGCGCGACAGGCAGTAGACGATGCCCGCGTCCCCCGTGTGTTCCTCCTTGAGGAAGGAGAGCAACTGCTTCTTCGGGTCGGCCTTCGGCACGATCCGGTACTGGATGTTGGGCCGGTCGAAACTGGCGACGAAGTGCTTCGCGTCGGGCATGCCCAGACGCCGGGTGATCTCCTCGTGCGTGGCGTTCGTCGCGGTCGCCGTCAGGGCGATGCGCGGTACGTCGGGCCAGCGCTCGCCGAGGACGGAGAGGGCCAGGTAGTCCGGGCGGAAGTCGTGACCCCACTGGGCCACGCAGTGCGCCTCGTCGATCGCGAAGACGGAGATCTCGCCACGGGAGAGCAGACCGAGCGTGGTGTCCAGGCGGAGCCGCTCCGGGGCCAGATAGAGCACGTCGAGTTCGCCGGCGACGAACTGGGCCTCCATCGAGCGACGCTCGTCGAAGTCCTGCGTGGAGTTGATGAATCCGGCCCGCACACCGAGGGACCGCAGCGCGTCCACCTGGTCCTGCATCAGGGCGATCAGGGGTGAGATGACGATGCCCGTACCAGCTCTGACCAGGGCCGGGATCTGGTAGCAGAGGGACTTTCCGCCACCGGTCGGCATGAGCACGACGGCGTCCCCGCCCGCCACCACGTGGTCGACGATCGCTTCCTGCTCGCCGCGGAAGGCCTCGTAGCCGAACACCCGGTGCAGCGTCTGCCGCGCCTCGCTCTCGGTCACATCCATGGTCACGCCCGTCACACTCATCGCTTCGTCCCCTGAGATCCCGGGTCCGTCCCGTTCCGTCCTGCCGCCGTCCCCTGCCACGATAGGCGCCGCCTACGACAACGCCGGACGGGCTTGACTTCTCAGGCCCGTCCGGCGTCGTTCCGGCTGTGTGCGTGTGCGCTACCTCACGAACACTCCCGCCTGGCTCGCCAGGTCCAGGAAGTACTGCGGGGCCAGGCCCAGCACCAGCGTGACCGCGACACCGACCGCGATCGTCGTCATCGTCAGCGGGGACGGGACGGCGACCGTCGGGCCGTCCGCCTTCGGCTCGCTGAAGAACATCAGCACGATGACCCGGATGTAGAAGAACGCGGCGATCGCCGACGCGATCACACCGACCACGACCAGGCCGCCCGCACCGCCGTCCGCCGCAGCCTTGAAGACGGCGAACTTCCCGGAGAACCCGGAGGTGAGCGGGATGCCCGCGAAGGCCAGCAGGAACACCGCGAAGACCGCGGCGACCAGCGGCGAGCGCCGGCCGAGCCCGGCCCACTTCGACAGATGCGTCGCCTCGCCGCCCGCGTCGCGCACCAGGGTGACGACGGCGAACGCGCCGACCGTCACGAAGGAGTACGCGCCCAGGTAGAAGAGGACCGACGAGATACCGTCCGGGGTGGTCGCGATGACACCGGCGAGGATGAAGCCGGCGTGTGCGATCGAGGAGTAGGCGAGCAGCCGCTTGATGTCGGTCTGGGTGACGGCGACGATCGCACCGCCCAGCATCGTGACGATCGCGACGGCCCACATGACCGGGCGCCAGTCCCAGGCGAGGCCCGGCAGCACCACGTACAGCAGACGCAGCAGCGCGCCGAACGCGGCGACCTTGGTGGCCGCGGCCATGAAGCCGGTGACCGGGGTCGGGGCGCCCTGGTAGACGTCCGGAGTCCACATGTGGAACGGGACGGCGCCGACCTTGAAGAGCAGACCGGTCAGGATCATCGCCCCGCCGATCAGGAGCAGCGCGTCGTTGCCCATGGTGTCGGCGAGCGCCGGGTCGATCCGGATGACGGAGCCGTCGACCACGTTCGCGATGGTGGCGTACGAGACGGAGCCCGCGTACCCGTACAGCAGGGCGATCCCGAAGAGCAGGAACGCCGACGAGAAGGCGCCGAGCAGGAAGTACTTCACCGCGGCCTCCTGCGACATCAGCCGCTTGCGGCGGGCGACGGCGCACAGGAGGTAGAGCGGGAGGGAGAAGACCTCCAGGGCCACGAAGAGTGTCAGCAGATCGTTGGCCGCCGGGAAGACCAGCATGCCGGCCACCGAGAAGAGGAGCAGCGGGAAGACCTCGGTGGTGGTGAACCCGGCCCTGACCGCGGCCTTCTCGCTGTCGCTGCCGGGGACCGACGCGGCCTGTGCGGCGAACGAGTCGACATGGTTTCCGTGCGCGGCGGGGTCGAGCCGCCGCTCGGCGAAGGTGAAGACGGCGACCAGCGAGGTCAGCAGGATGGTGCCCTGCAGGAAGAGCGTCGGCCCGTCGATCGCGATGGCGCCCATCGCGGCGATGTGCGCCTTCGTCGTGCCGTACCCCCCGGCCGCCAGGCCGACGACCGCGGCGAACGCGGCGGCGAGGGCGACGACCGTCAGGAAGACCTGCGTGTAGTACCGGAGCCGGCGCGGCACGAAGGCTTCGACGAGTACGCCCACGACGGCGACGCCGATCACAATGAGGACCGGGGCCAGCTGGGCGTACTCGATGACCGGCGCCTTGAACCTCTCGGCCGGGGCGGCCGATGTCACTCCGCCCGCCATTGTCCACAGGCTGTGGACAGCTGTTGCGCTCACTTGGCGGCCTCCACCTCAGGCTGGGGGTCCTTCTTCTGGACGTCCGACATGGTGTGCTGCACCGCCGGGTTGACGATCTGCGTCAGCGGCTTCGGATAGACCCCCAGGAAGAGCAGCAGGCCGATCAGCGGAAGCACCACCACCAGCTCCCGGACCTTGAGGTCCGCCATGCCCTGGACCTCGGCCTTCACCGGACCCGTCATCGTCCGCTGGTAGAGGACGAGGACGTACAGCGCGGCGAGCACGATGCCGGTCGTGGCGATGATGCCCGCCGCCGGATACGCGCTGAACGCGCCGACCAGGACCAGGAATTCACTGACGAACGGGGCGAGCCCGGGCAGCGACAGGGTGGCCAGACCGCCGACCAGGAAGGTGCCGGCCAGGACCGGCGCCACCTTCTGCACTCCGCCGTAGTCGGCGATGAGCCGTGAACCGCGCCGGCTGATCAGGAAGCCCGCCACCAGCATCAGCGCGGCGGTCGAGATCCCGTGGTTGACCATGTACAGCGTGGCGCCCGACTGGCCCTGGCTGGTCATCGCGAAGATGCCCAGGACGATGAAGCCGAAGTGCGAGATCGACGCATAGGCGATCAGCCGCTTGATGTCGCGCTGGCCGACGGCGAGCAGCGCCCCGTACACGATGCTGATCAGCGCCAGGACGACGATCACCGGCGTCGCCCACTTGCTGGCCTCCGGGAAGAGCTGAAGGCAGAAGCGGAGCATCGCGAAGGTGCCGACCTTGTCGACGACCGCGGTGATCAGGACAGCGACCGGGGAGGTCGCCTCGCCCATGGCGTTGGGCAACCAGGTGTGCAGCGGCCACAGCGGGGCCTTCACCGCGAAGGCGAAGAAGAACCCGAGGAAGAGCCAGCGCTCCGTGCTGGTCGCCATCGAGAGCGAGCCGTTGGCCCGGGCCTCGGCGATCTCGGAGAGCGAGAACGTCCCCGCGACCACGTACAGCCCGATCACGGCGGCCAGCATGATCAGGCCGCCGACCAGGTTGTAGAGGAGGAACTTGACCGCGGCGTACGAGCGTTGCGCCGCCGCGTTCTCGTCGCTGCCGTTCGCCGCGGCAGCGGCAGATCGAGAAGACGTCGCCCGGTCCCCGAAGCCGCCGATGAGGAAGTACATCGGGATGAGCATGGCTTCGAAGAGGATGTAGAAGAGGAAGACGTCGGTGGCCTCGAACGAGAGGATCACCATCGCTTCGACCATCAGGATCAGAGCGAAGAAGCCCTGGGTCGGGCGCCAGCGGCGACTCTGGTTCTCCAGAGGATCGGCATCATGCCAACCCGCCAGAATGATGAACGGGATCAGCAGGGCGGTGAGCGCCATGAGCGCCAGCCCGATGCCGTCGACGCCCAGTTCGTACCGGACGCCGAAGTCCTTGATCCAGGCGTGTGATTCGGTGAGCTGGTAGCGGGCGCCGCCGGGCTCGAAGCGGGCGAGCGCGATGCCCGCCAGCACGAGCGTGGCCAGCGAGAAGAGCAGCGCCAGCCATTTGGCGACGGTGCGCCGGGCGGCCGGGACGGCGGCGGTGGCGATCGCACCGATCGCCGGGAGCGCCGCCGTCGCTGTCAGGAGGGGAAAGGACATGTGATCAGACCGCCCTCATCAGCAGGGTCGCGGCGATGACGATCGCCGTACCGCCGAACATCGAGACCGCGTAGGAGCGGGCGTAGCCGTTCTGCAGCTTGCGCAGCCGGCCGGAGAGCCCGCCCATCGAGGCGGCCGTGCCGTTGACGACGCCGTCGACCAGGGTGTGGTCGACGTACACCAGGGAGCGGGTGAGGTGCTCGCCGCCGCGGACCAGGACCACATGGTTGAAGTCGTCCTGGAGGAGATCGCGGCGGGCGGCCCGGGTGAGCAGCGAGCCGCGCGGGGCGACGACCGGAACCGGCCCCCGTCCGTACATCGCCCAGGCGATGGCGACGCCGATGACGAGGACCACCATGGTGGCCGCCGTGACGGTCGCGGCGCTGACCGGGGCGTGGCCGTGGCTGTGTTCGGTGACCGGCTCCAGCCAGTTCAGGAAGCGGTCACCGAAGGAGAAGAGGAACCCGGCGAAGACCGAACCGAACGCCAGGACGATCATGGGGATGGTCATCGACTTCGGGGACTCGTGCGGATGCGGCTCGCGCCCGTCCGCGTCGGGCTGCCAGCGCTTCTCCCCGAAGAACGTCAGCAGCATCACGCGCGTCATGTAGAACGCGGTGATCCCGGCGCCCAGCAGGGCCACCGAGCCGAGGATCCAGCCCTCGGTGCCGCCCTTGGCGAAGGCCGCCTCGATGATCTTGTCCTTGGAGAAGAAGCCGGACAGACCGGGGAAGCCGATGATCGCCAGATAGCCGAGGCCGAAGGTGATGAAGGTGACCGGCATGTACGTCCTGAGGCCGCCGAACTTCCGCATGTCGACCTCGTCGTTCATGCCGTGCATGACCGAACCGGCGCCGAGGAAGAGCCCGGCCTTGAAGAAGCCGTGCGTCACCAGGTGCATGATCGCGAAGACGTAGCCGATCGGGCCGAGCCCGGCGGCCAGGATCATGTAGCCGATCTGCGACATCGTCGACCCCGCGAGGGCCTTCTTGATGTCGTCCTTCGCACAACCGACGATCGCACCGAAGAGCAGCGTGACCGCACCGACGACCACGACGGCCAGCTGTGCGTCCGGCGCGGCGTTGAAGATCGCGCCGGACCGGACGATGAGGTAGACACCCGCGGTCACCATGGTCGCGGCGTGGATGAGGGCCGAGACCGGGGTCGGGCCCTCCATCGCGTCACCGAGCCAGGACTGCAACGGCACCTGGGCCGACTTGCCGCAGGCCGCGAGCAGCAGCATCAGGCCGATCGCCGTCAGCTTGCCCTCGCTTGTCTCCCCGGTCGCCCCCAGGACGGGACCGAAGGCGAAGGTGCCGAACGTGGTGAACATCAGCATGATCGCGATCGACAGCCCCATGTCGCCGACCCGGTTGACCAGGAATGCCTTCTTGGCGGCCGTGGCCGCGCTGGGCTTGTGCTGCCAGAAGCCGATCAGCAGGTACGACGCCAGACCGACGCCCTCCCACCCGACGTACAGCAGCAGGTAGTTGTCGGCGAGGACCAGGATCAGCATTGCCGCGAGGAACAGGTTCAGATAGCCGAAGAATCGGCGCCGGCGCTCGTCGTGCTCCATGTAGCCGATCGAGTAGATGTGGATCAGCGTGCCCACACCGGTGATCAGCAGCACGAACGTCATCGACAACTGGTCGAGCTGGAAGGCCACATCGGCCTGGAAACGCTCGACCGGAATCCAGCTGAACAGCTTCTGGTGCAGCGCCCGGTCCTCCGCGCTCTTCCCCAGCATGTCGAGGAAGAGCACGACACCGATGACGAACGACACGGCGGCGAGCAGGGTGCCGACCCAGTGTCCGGCGCGGTCCAGCCGTCGGCCGCCGCAGAGCAGGACCGCAGCTCCGAGCAGAGGCGCTGCGACGAGCAGCGCAATAAGGTTCTCCACGATTCAACGTCCCCTTACAGCTTCATCAGGCTGGCGTCGTCGACCGAGGCCGAGTGGCGGGAACGGAACACCGACACGATGATCGCGAGCCCGACCACGACCTCGGCGGCGGCGACAACCATCGTGAAGAACGCGATGATCTGCCCGTCGAGATTGCCGTGCATCCGCGAGAAGGTCACGAACGCGAGGTTGCAGGCGTTGAGCATCAGCTCCACGCACATGAACACCACGATCGCGTTCCGCCGGATCAGCACCCCGGCCGCACCGATGGTGAACAACAAGGCGGCGAGATAGAGGTAGTTGACCGGATTCACTTGGCGACCTCCTCGTCTTCGTTGTCACGGCCGAGCCGCTTCTCGGAGCGCTGCTCCAGCGCCTTGAGCTGGTCCAGGGACTCCTTCGACACATCGCGGATCTGTCCGCGGCTGCGCAGCGTCTGCATGACGGTGAGCCCGGACGGTGTGCCGTCCGGCAGCAGACCCGGGATGTCGACGGCGTTGTGCCGGGCGTAGACACCGGGGGCGGGCAGCGGCGGCACCTGCTTGCTGCGCACGCGCTGCTCGGACATCTCCCGCTGGGTCCTGGCCCGTTCGGTGCGCTCCCGGTGGGTGAGCACCATCGCGCCGACCGTCGCCGTGATCAGCAGGGCGCCGGTGATCTCGAAGGCGAAGACGTACTTGGTGAAGATGAGGCTGGCCAGTCCCTCGACGTTCCCGCCGTGCTCGGCGTTGGCGGCGCCGAGCCCGTTGAAGGTCTTCAGCGAGGCGTTGCCGATGCCCGCGATCATCAGGATGCCGAAGCCGAGCCCGCAGCCCGCGGCCAGCCAGCGCTGGCCCTTGAGCGTCTCCTTCAGCGAGTCGGCCGCCGTGACCCCGACGAGCATGACCACGAAGAGGAACAGCATCATGATCGCGCCGGTGTAGACGACGATCTGGACGACGCCCAGGAAGTAGGCACCGTTGACGAGGTAGAAGACCGCCAAAACGATCATGGTCCCGGCGAGGCTCAGCGCACTGTGCACGGCCTTTTTCATCAGTACGGTGGACAGCGCGCCGATCACGGCGACGGTGCCCAGCACCCAGAACTGGAAGGCCTCACCGGTCGAGGTCTGGGAGGCCGCTGCGGCCAGGCCGGTCATGCGTCCACCTCCTGTGCCGAGCCGCATCCGTGCCCGTTGTCCTGCTTGGACTCGCCCTTGGAGACCGCGGCCTGGCGCTCCGTACCGGGCGCGGCCTCGGTGACCAGCCCCCGGTAGTAGTCCTGCTCGTCCATCCCGGGGTAGATCGCGTGCGGGGTGTCGACCATGCCCTCCTGCAGGCCCGCGAGCAGCTCGTCCTTGGTGTAGATGAGGCTCTCGCGGCTGGTGTTGGCGAGCTCGAACTCATTGGTCATCGTCAGCGCCCGGGTCGGGCATGCCTCGATGCACAGTCCGCAGAGAATGCAGCGCGCGTAGTTGATCTGGTAGACGCGGCCGTAGCGCTCGCCCGGGGAGTAGCGCTCCTCGTCGGTGTTGTCCGCGCCCTCCACATAGATCGCGTCCGCCGGACAGGCCCAGGCGCACAGCTCGCAGCCGACGCACTTCTCCAGACCGTCCGGGTGACGGTTGAGCTGATGCCGGCCGTGGAAGCGCGGCGCCGTCACCTTCTGCGTTTCCGGATACTGCTCGGTCAGCCGCTTCTTGAACATGGCCTTGAAGGTCACGCCGAAGCCGGCGACAGGGTTCTGGAACTTCTCGCCCGAGGGCTCTGATGACTCAGACACCGTCAGCCTCCTTTCCGTCACTCGAATTTCCGTCACTCTCAGTGTCCGACCCGCCACTGACAACGAGCTTCCGCTCGTTCCGCGGCCTGCGGCGCGGCACCGGCGGCAGGGTCTGCCCAGGCAGCGGCGGCACCGGGAATCCGCCCGCCATCGGGTCGAACCCCGGCTCCGGTCCCGCGGGCGCCTCGGCGGCCCGGCCCCTCTTGTCGCGGAAGATGTCGGCGGCGAAGGAGATCAGCAGGATCGCGATCACGGCCCCGGCCACGTACAGCACGATCTTCGAGAAGTCGTACCCCTCGTTGCGCATCGCCCGCACCGTCGCGACCAGCATCAGCCAGACCACGGAGACCGGGATCAGGACCTTCCAGCCGAGCTTCATCAGCTGGTCGTAGCGGACCCGGGGCAGCGTGCCGCGCAGCCAGATGAAGAAGAACAGCAGCAGCTGGACCTTGATGACGAACCAGAGCATCGGCCACCAGCCGTGGTTCGCGCCCTCCCAGAAGGTGCTGATCGGCCACGGGGCCCGCCAGCCGCCCAGGAACAGGGTCGTGGAGACCGCGGCAACGGTGACCATGTTGACGTACTCGGCGAGCATGAACATCGCGAACTTGATCGACGAGTACTCGGTGTTGAAACCGCCGACCAGGTCGCCCTCGGACTCCGGCATGTCGAACGGGGCCCGGTTGGTCTCGCCGACCATCGTGACGATGTAGATGACGAAGGAGACCGGCAGCAGGATGATGAACCAGCGGTCCTGCTGCGCCTCCACGATCTTCGAGGTCGACATCGACCCGGAGTAGAGGAAGACCGAGGCGAACGCGGCGCCCATCGCAATCTCGTAACTGATCATCTGCGCGCACGAGCGCAGACCGCCGAGGAGCGGGTACGTCGATCCGGACGACCAGCCCGCCAGCACGATGCCGTAGATCCCGACCGAGGCGACCGCGAGGATGTAGAGCATCGCGATCGGCAGGTCGGTGAGCTGCATCGCCGTACGGTGCCCGAAGATCGAGACCTCGTTTCCGGACGGGCCGAACGGGATGACCGCGATCGCCATGAACGCCGGTACGGCGGCGACGATCGGCGCGAGCACGTACACGACCTTGTCGGCGCGCTTGACGACGACGTCTTCCTTCAGCATCAGCTTGATGCCGTCGGCGAGCGACTGGAGCATGCCCCAGGGGCCGTGCCGGTTGGGGCCGATGCGCAGCTGCATCCAGGCGACGACCTTGCGCTCCCAGACGATGGAGAAGAGCACGGTCACCATCAGGAACGCGAAGCAGAACACCGCCTTGATGACGATGAGCCACCACGGGTCGGTGCCGAACATCGACAGATCCTCGGCGGCGAGTACGGCACTGTGCGGTGCCGCGGCCAGTTGAGCGAAGACAGTCACGCCCCCACCTCCGGTGTGATGTCGGGAGTGCCCGGTGCGGCGGGGCCGATCCGGACCAGACCGCCGGGCCGGGCACCGGTGTCGGCCGGGACGCCCCGCCCGACGGAGTTCAGCGGCACCCAGACCACCCGGTCCGGCATGTCGGTGACCTTCAGCGGGAGTTCGACGCTGCCCGCCGGGCCGGTGACGGCCAGCAGGTCGCCGTCCTTCACGCCCGTATCGGCCGCGGTGACGGCGGAGAGCCGGGCGACCGAGGCGTGCCGGGTGCCGGCCAGGGCGTCGTCGCCCTCCTGGAGCCGGCCCAGGTCGAGCAGCATCCGGTGGCCCGCGAGGACCGCCTCGCCGTCGCCGGGCCTGGGCAGCGGCAGCGCCGGCTCGTTCGGGTCGGTGGCATGCGTACCGGTCCAGCCGCCGAGCCGGTCCAGCTCACGGCGTACGGACTTCAGATCCGGCAGCGCGAAGCGACTGGGTTCATCAGCGCCTTCGGCATGAGCGATCGCGTCGGCCAGCATGTGCAGCACCCGGGCATCGGTCGGCGCGAGCGTCCGCGTCATCTGCTCGGGCTTCAGCGCCGCCTCGAACATCCGGGCCCTGCCCTCCCAGTTGAGGAAGGTGCCGGCCTTCTCGGCCACCGCGGCGACCGGGAAGACCACATCGGCCCGCTCGGTCACCTCGCTGGGCCGCAGCTCCAGCGAGACCAGGAAGCCGACCCGGTCCAGAGCCTCCAGGGCCCGTGCCGGGTCCGGCAGATCCACGGTCCCCACCCCGGCGACGACCAGTGCGCCCAGTTCGCCGGTGGCCGCCGCCTCCACGATCTGACCGGTGTCGCGGCCGAAGCGGGACGGGAGTTCGGCGACGCCCCAGACGGCCGCCACCTCGTCCCTGGCCCTCGGGTCGGTCGCCGGACGGCCGCCGGGCAGCAGCGACCCAAGCGCGCCCGCCTCCACCGCACCGCGCTCGCCGGCCCGCCGCGGGATCCACACCAGCGTGGCCCCGGTCGCGGTGGCGGTCCGTACCGCGGCGGTCAGAGCGCCCGGCACCGCGGCCAGTCGCTCACCGACCACGATCACGGCTCCCTCGGCGCGCAGCGCCTCGGCCGCCGCGGCTCCGTCGCCGTCGAGTCCGACGCCGCCCGCGATCGCGTCCAGCCACTCGGTCTCGGTGCCGGGGGCGGCGGGAAGCAGCGTGCCGCCCGCCTTCGTGAGGCCACGCGTGGCGTGCGAGGCGACGGCGAACGTGCGCTGTCCGTGCTTGCGGTTCGCCTTGCGCAGCCGCAGGAAGACGCCGGGCGCCTCCTCCTCCGACTCGAACCCGGCCAGCAGCACCGCCGGGGCCTTCTCCAGCGAGGTGTACGTGATCCCGCTGCCGTCCAGGTCACGGCCGCGCCCGGCCACGCGGGCAGCCAGGAAGTCGGCCTCCTCGCCGCTGTGCACCCGGGCCCGGAAGTCGATGTCGTTCGTGTCCAGCGCGACCCGGGCGAACTTGCTGTACGCGTAGGCGTCCTCGACGGTCAGCCGGCCGCCCGTGAGGACACCCGTCCTGCCGTGCGCGGCCGAGAGACCGGCAGCCGCGGCGGCCAGCGCCTCGGGCCAGCTCGCCGGTTCCAGGACACCGTCCGCGTTGCGCACCATCGGAGTGGTGAGCCGGTCCCGTTGCTGCGCGTAACGGAAACCGAAGCGGCCCTTGTCGCAGAGCCACTCCTCGTTGACCTCGGGGTCGTTGGCGGCGAGCCGCCGCATGACCTTGCCGCGCCGGTGGTCGGTACGGGTCGCGCAGCCGCCCGCGCAGTGCTCGCACACCGACGGCGACGACACCAGGTCGAAGGGCCGGGAGCGGAACCGGTACGCCGCCGAGGTCAGCGCCCCGACCGGGCAGATCTGGATGGTGTTCCCGGAGAAGTACGACTCGAACGGGTCGCCCTCGCCGGTACCGACCTGCTGGAGTGCACCGCGCTCCAGCAGCTCGATCATCGGGTCGCCCGCCACCTGGTTGGAGAACCGGGTGCAGCGTGCGCAGAGCACACACCGCTCGCGGTCCAGCAGCACCTGGGTGGAGATCGGGACGGGCTTCTCGAACGTGCGCTTCTTGCCGTCGAAACGGGAGTCGGCGCCGCCGTGCGACATCGCCTGGTTCTGCAGCGGGCATTCACCGCCCTTGTCGCAGACCGGGCAGTCCAGCGGGTGGTTGATGAGCAGCAGCTCCATCACACCCTTCTGCGCCTTCTCGGCGACGGGCGAGGTGAGCTGCGATTTCACCACCATGCCGTCGGTGCAGGTGATGGTGCAGGACGCCATCGGCTTGCGCTGGCCCTCGACCTCGACGATGCACTGGCGGCAGGCGCCGGCCGGGTCGAGGAGCGGGTGGTCGCAGAAGCGCGGGATCTCGATGCCGAGGAGTTCGGCGGCCCGGATGACCAGGGTGCCCTTGGGCACGCTGATCTCGATGCCGTCGATCGTCAGCGTGACAAGGTCCTCGGGCGGAAGGGCCGCCTCGCCGCCCCCGGAGGGCGCACTCGTGGTGACTGTCATGCGTTCACCCCCTGGTGAGCGTTCTTGTCGTCGGCCCAGGCGGTCGACCTGGCGGGATCGAAGGGGCAGCCCCTGCCCGTGATGTGCTGCTCGTACTCCTCTCGGAAGTACTTCAGCGAGGAGAAGATCGGCGAGGCGGCGCCGTCGCCGAGGGCGCAGAAGGACTTGCCGTTGATGTTGTCGGCGATGTCGTTCAGCTTGTCGAGATCGCCCATCTGCCCCTTGCCCGCCTCGATGTCACGGAGCAACTGGACCAGCCAGTAGGTGCCTTCACGGCACGGCGTGCACTTGCCGCAGGACTCGTGGGCATAGAACTCGGTCCAGCGGGTGACGGCCCGTACGACGCAGGTCGTCTCGTCGAAGCACTGGAGCGCCTTGGTGCCGAGCATGGAACCGGCGGCGCCGACACCCTCGTAGTCGAGCGGCACATCGAGGTGCTCGTCGGTGAACATCGGGGTCGAGGAGCCGCCGGGGGTCCAGAACTTCAGCCGGTGCCCTGCGCGCATGCCGCCGCTCATGTCGAGCAGCTGGCGCAGCGTGATGCCGAGCGGGGCCTCGTACTGGCCGGGGCTCGCGACATGCCCGCTGAGCGAATACAGCGTGAAGCCCGGGGACTTCTCGCTGCCCATGGACTTGAACCACTCCTTGCCCCGGTTCAGGATCGCGGGAACCGACGCGATGGACTCGACGTTGTTCACCACAGTGGGGCAGGCGTACAGACCGGCGACCGCGGGGAAGGGGGGTCGCAGCCGGGGCTGGCCGCGTCGCCCTTCGAGCGAGTCGAGCAGTGCGGTCTCCTCACCACAGATGTAAGCGCCCGCTCCCGCGTGCACGGTGAGTTCCAGGTCGAGCCCCGAGCCCAGGATGTCCGTCCCGAGGAAGCCCGCCTCGTACGCCTCGCGCACGGCCTCGTGCAACCGCCGCAGTACGGGGACGACTTCACCACGCAGATAGATGAACGCATGCGAGGAACGGATCGCGTAGCAGGCAATCACGATGCCCTCGATGAGGGAGTGCGGATTGGCGAAGAGGAGCGGGATGTCCTTGCAGGTCCCGGGCTCCGACTCGTCGGCGTTGACCACCAGATAGTGCGGTTTGCCATCACCCTGCGGGATGAACTGCCACTTCATCCCGGTGGGGAAGCCCGCGCCGCCGCGGCCGCGCAGACCGGAGTCCTTGACGTATGCGATGAGCTCGTCGGGCGACATGGCGAGGGCCTTGCGCAGCCCCTCGTATCCCTCGTGACGCCGGTAGGTCTCCAGGGTCCAGGATTCCGGCTCGTCCCAGAAGGCGGACAGGACGGGGGCGAGCAGCTTCTCGGGGCTGCCACCGTTCCCGTTCTCGTTGATCTCGGCTGCCAACGTCATCACTCACCCTCCTCAGCGACGGGACCGGCCGGGTGGGCCGGGTCGGAAGCCGAGGTCTGCTGCGAGATGTCCGGCGTCCCGGAGGGACTCGTTGAGGGGCGGTGGTCGGGTGACGGGTGGGCGTGCGAGCCGAGGTGCTCGGACGGCGACGGGTCGTGGGCCCGGCCGCTGCGGGCCGCCTCGCCGCGCGGGGAGACGACCCGTGGGGGCGGTTCCTCGCCCTTGGCGAGCCGGAGGCCGATCAGCGAGGCGGGGCCCGCGCCGCCGGACGCCTCGACGGCGCCGGGGCGCTCGTCGGGGAAGCCGGCCAGGATCCGGGACGTCTCCTTGTACGAGCACAGGGGCGCGCCGCGGGTGGGTTCGACGGTGCGCCCGGCGATCAGGTCGTCGACCAGACGCGTCGCGCTCTCGGGTGTCTGGTTGTCGAAGAATTCCCAGTTGACCATCACCACGGGAGCGAAGTCGCAGGCCGCGTTGCACTCGATGTGCTCGAGGGTGACCTTGCCGTCCTTGGTGGTCTCGTCGTTGCCTACGCCGAGGTGTTCCTTCAGCCGGTCGAGGATCGCGTCGCCGCCCATCACCGCGCACAGGGTGTTGGTACAGACCCCGACCTGGTAGTCGCCGCCGGGCTTGCGCCGGTACATCGTGTAGAAGGTGGCGACCGCGGTGACCTCCGCGGTGGTGAGGCCAAGCAGCTCGGCGCAGAACGCCATGCCCGTACGGGAGACGTACCCCTCCTCCGACTGCACCAGGTGCAGCAGCGGAAGCAGTGCGGAGCGGCTGTCGGGGTAGCGGGCGATCACCTCCTTCGCGTCCGCTTCGAGCCTGGCGCGCACCTCGGCCGGGTAGGCGGGGGCGGGGAGCTGCGGCATCCCCAGACTGACTTCCTGACGTGTTTCGGTCACCGGTCGACGCCTCCCATCACGGGGTCGATGGACGCGACGGCGACGATGACGTCGGCGACCTGGCCGCCCTCGCACATCGCCGCCATGGCCTGCAGATTGGTGAAGGACGGGTCGCGGAAGTGGACCCGGTAGGGGCGGGTGCCGCCGTCCGAGACGACATGGACGCCGAGCTCGCCCTTGGGCGACTCGACCGCGGTGTACGTCTGCCCGGCCGGGACGCGGAAGCCCTCGGTCACCAGCTTGAAGTGATGGATCAGGGCCTCCATGGAGGTGCCCATGATCTTCTTGATGTGGTCGAGCGAATTGCCGAGCCCGTCCGGACCGAGTGCGAGCTGCGCCGGCCAGGCGATCTTCTTGTCGGCGACCATCACCGGTCCGGGAGCGAGCCGGTCGATGCACTGCTCGACAATCCTGAGCGACTGGCGCATCTCCTCCAGGCGGATGAGGAAGCGGCCGTAGGCGTCGCAGCTGTCGGCGGTGGGAACGTCGAACTCGTACGTCTCGTATCCGCAGTACGGGTCCGTCTTGCGCAGGTCGTGCGGGAGTCCGGCGGAGCGCAGCATCGGGCCGGTGACGCCGAGTGCCATGCAGCCGGTCAGGTCGAGATAGCCGACATCCTGCATGCGGGCCTTGAAGATCGGGTTGCCGGTGGCGAGCTTGTCGTACTCCGGCAGGTTCTTCTTCATGGTCTTCACGAACTCGCGGAGCTGGTCGATCGCGCCGGGCGGCAGGTCCTGGGCGAGTCCGCCGGGCCGGATGAACGCGTGGTTCATCCGCAGGCCGGTGATCAGCTCGAAGAGATCGAGAACGAGTTCACGATCGCGGAAGCCGTAGATCATGATCGTGGTGGCGCCGAGCTCCATGCCGCCGGTGGCGATGCACACCAGATGCGAGGAGATCCGGTTGAGCTCCATCAGGAGCACGCGCAGTACGCGGGCCCGGTCGGGGATCTGGTCCTCGATGCCGAGGAGCTTCTCGACGCCCAGGCAGTACGCCGCCTCGTTGAAGAACGGCGTCAGATAATCCATGCGCGTCACGAAGGTGGTGCCCTGGGTCCAGTTCCGGAATTCGAGGTTCTTCTCGATGCCGGTGTGGAGGTAGCCGATGCCGCAGCGGGCCTCGGTGACGGTCTCGCCGTCGATCTCCAGGATCAGCCGCAGCACCCCGTGCGTGGACGGGTGCTGGGGGCCCATGTTGACGATGATGCGCTCGTCGTCGGACTTGACCGCGGACTCGACGACCTCGTCCCAGTCGCCGCCGGTGACTGTATATACAGTCCCCTCGGTCGTGGCGCGAGGCGTTGCATGGGGAGTAGTCATCAGGAGTACGACCTCCGCTGGTCCGGAGCCGGGATCTGGGCGCCCTTGTACTCGACGGCGATGCCGCCGAGCGGATAGTCCTTGCGCTGCGGGAAGCCCTGCCAGTCGTCCGGCATCATGATCCGGGTGAGGGCGGGGTGCCCGTCGAAGATGAGCCCGAAGAAGTCGTAGGTCTCGCGCTCGTGCCAGTCGTTGGTCGGGTAGACCTCGACGAGGGACGGGATGTGCGGATCGCTGTCCGGGGCCGACACCTCCAGGCGGATCAGCCGGCCGTGGGTGATCGAGCGCAGGTGGTAGACGGCGTGCAGCTCCCGGCCCTTGTCACCGAGGAAGTGGACGCCGCTCACCCCCGTACAGAGCTCGAAGCGCAGCGCCGGGTCGTCGCGCAGGGTCCGGGCGACCCGGACGAGGTGTTCGCGGGCGATGTGGAAGGTGAGCTCGCCGCGGTCGACGACGGTCTTCTCGATGGCGTTGGCGGGAAGCAGGTCCTGTTCCTCCAGGGCCCCTTCGAGCTCGTCGGCCACTTCGTCGAACCAGCCGCCGTACGGTCGGGACGTGGCGCCCGGCAGCGTGACCGTGCGGACGAGGCCGCCGTAGCCGGAGGTGTCGCCGCCGTTGTTGGCGCCGAACATGCCCTTGCGTACGCCGATGACCTCGCCGGTCTCGTCGCGCGGCGCGGGCACGCCGTTGTTGTTCTGCTCGTCGTGCTTCTGGTTCTCACTCACCGCAGGAGCCCCTTCATCTCGATCAGGGGCAGTGCCTTGAGCGCCGCGTCCTCCGCCTCGCGGGCGGCCTCCTCCGCGTTGACCCCGAGCTTGGAGCTCTGGATCTTCTGGTGGAGCTTGAGGATCGCGTCCATCAGCATCTCGGGCCGCGGCGGGCAGCCCGGCAAATAGATATCGACCGGAACAATATGATCAACACCCTGAACAATGGCGTAATTATTGAACATTCCGCCCGATGATGCGCAAACCCCCATGGAGATAACCCACTTGGGATTCGGCATCTGGTCGTAGACCTGCCGCAGGACGGGCGCCATCTTCTGGCTGACCCGCCCTGCCACGATCATCAGATCCGCCTGCCGCGGCGATCCGCGGAAGACCTCCATACCGAAACGGGCCAGGTCGTAGCGCCCGGCCCCGGTCGTCATCATCTCGATGGCGCAGCAGGCGAGGCCGAAGGTGGCGGGGAAGACGGAGGACTTCCGCACCCAGCCGGCGGCCTGTTCGACAGTGGTCAGCATGAAGCCGCTGGGCAGCTTCTCTTCGAGTCCCATGGTGTGCCCCTCAGCCCCTCAGTCCCATTCCAGGCCGCCGCGGCGCCATACATACGCGTAGGCGACGAAGACAGTGAGCACGAAGAGCAGCATCTCCACGAGCCCGAAGATCCCCAGGGCGTCGAAGGTGACCGCCCAGGGATAGAGGAAGACGATCTCGATGTCGAAGACGATGAAGAGCATCGCCGTCAGGTAGTACTTGATAGGGAAACGGCCGCCTCCGGCTGGAGTGGGGGTGGGTTCGATACCGCACTCGTACGCTTCGAGCTTTGCCCGGTTGTACCGCTTTGGGCCGATAAGCGTGGCCATGACCACGGAGAAGATCGCAAACCCTGCCCCGAGGGCGCCGAGCACGAGGATGGGCGCGTAGGCATTCACGCTCCTCGCTCCTTCCAGTCGTCCTTGACCGTTGGACCGCATCGGGCGATTCGGCTCACCACCCCACCAAGATCGTGTACATGTGAGGCAGTTCACAAGCCCGACTGCCCCGCATCCTATGCCCGCCATCCTGTGATCTGCGACACGGGGTACTACACCGAGTTTGTGATCTCTGCCACCAGGCGAATGATCATGAAGCCGGATGAGGGCTGACCTTCACACGCAAAGAGGTCGCATGATCACGAGCCGTGACATCTGATGCTGTTGTCGCTGGTCAAAGCAGCTTTCCACTAACAATCAGACGCCTCTGCACGCAAATTCGCAATGGACGTGAATGCGTGATAAGGGGATCCACCCCATTCCGGACTCACCCGCGCGAGGGGCCCTCGTCGAGCGAAGTGGACACGTACTCGCAACCGCGATCTTCCGGGCGAAAGACCGACCCGCCGGCGATCCACCCCGGCCTCGCGAGCCTCACACCCGAGTACACCCGCGCGCCCGTCGCACGGGGGCCATAATGTGACCTGCGTCACACTGTCGAGGCTCCAGCAAAAGCGGGCTTGGCCATCAGTGCAAGCGGATGGTAAGCGACGGGCAATTCGGGCGAATTGCCGAAAGCCCGTGATCACAGCGGTGGTCATGCATGCCCGGTTTGTCCGTTACGGCGTCAATAAGGGCCGCCAGGAAGCGGATTCACAGATTCCGGACGTAACTGTGTCGCAACACACGTTTCTTGATGGGAGCCCCGCGGCCCTGATAGCGCTAGTACCTATGTCCCACACCGCTCACATACCCAGCCACCGGAAGCCCCGCCGAAACGCGCCGACGTCGGCGCTGCGGGCCGGAGTTGCCGGTGGCGTCCTCAGCACCATCGCGGTCGCAGGCGCTGCCGGTCCGGCCCTGGCCGCCGAGCCGGTGACCCAGACCATCGAGATGCCCACCATCACCGCCGGGCTCTCCACCGCCGTCGCCGAGTCCGCTCAGGCCACGCAGCAGGTCGCCCAGGACCTGCAGACGCAGGCCCAGGAGGACGCCGCAGCCGCCACCGCGGCCAAGGCCGCCAAGAAGGCCAAGGCCGAGGCGGTCCGCAAGGAAGAGGCCAAGAAGAAGGCGGAGGCGGCAGCCAAGGCCAAGGCGGAGGCCGCCGAGCGCGCTTCCCGCACCGAGGCCCGTACGGCGCTCAGCACGACGTCCGGCTCCGCCAGCACCGTGGCCACGACGTCGGCCTCGACGTCCTCGTCGTCCTCCTCCTCTTCCTCGTCGAGCGCGACCGGCTCCGTCGCATCCGTCATCGCCTTCGTGAAGGCCCAGGTCGGCGACGCGTACGTGTCCGGCGGCACCGGCCCCAACTCGTGGGACTGCTCCGGCCTCGTCCAGGCGGCCTTCCGCTCGGTCGGCGTCGACCTGCCGCGCGTCTCGCAGGCCCAGTCCACCGCGGGCACCCAGGTCTCCCTGAGCAACCTCCAGCCGGGCGACATCCTGTACTGGGGCGGCGCGGGCAGCGCGTACCACGTCGGGGTCTACGTGGGCGGCGGCGAGTTCGTCGGTGCGCAGAACTCCAGCACCGGTGTGGTGCAGCGTCCGCTGTCCTACGACCCGCCGTCGGGCGCGGTCCGCGTTCTCTGATTCGGCGCAACCTCTGGGTTCACAGATTCACAAGCGCATGCGAAGACGGCGAAGGCCGTCGCTCCCCCGCTCGGGAGCGACGGCCTTCGCCGTTCCCTGCGGTGGTCTTCCGAGGACATCGTGTAAATCCGGCACTCAGGCAGCCATGGCTGCCCACATCCGTCGGCTGTCCGCGATCGGCTCGTAGACGACTGGCGGTTGAGGTCCACTCAGCATCAACGCCCCGACGCTGGTGCAGTCGTGGTCAAGCGCGAGTTCGGCGCCCGGTTCGGCCGTGAGGCGGGCGCCTTGGCCAATTAGATGCCCTCGGGAAGCGGCAGCGGTAGCCGGCCCCAGTACCTCCGGGTTCACCGAGGCCCGGGGCCAGTCAGCCGGTCAGCGATCGCGCGTCAGGAGGCGAGTCCGGTGATCTTCTGGACGGTCGCTTGGGTATCACACCAGACCGTCGAAGTCCCTCCCTGCTCCACTCGGTTTCCGTAGTGGATGTAGGTGCCGTAGCCCACCTTGTAGCAGACGGCTTTCGCCACGAACGCACCGCCGGTGCACCGGATGGACCCGCCCTCGTTCTGGCTGGTCGAGAAGTACTGCGGGGTCCCACACGTCAGCGCCGACGCAGTCGCGGGCGCGGGCGCGGGTGTGGCTTCGGCAACCCCACCGATGCCGAGGCCCATGGCCATCGTGAGTGCCGTGGCCGTGGCAGTGCTTCGAAGTGTCAGCTTCAACGGATTTCCTCTCCGCGAGGGGTTATGCCCAAGCCGATGTGGTCAGCCAAGTACGAGTGGCGTTGCCCTTGAGCCCGGTGGCTCAGTTGCCGGCTGGGGCGGGGAGCCCTCATCGTGCCGTCGGCCCGATGGATCGGCTTGTGGGCGCGTGCACAGTGGCTTGTGATCCCGTGCGGATTGTTGAAGACGGGCTGCCTCCGCGCGGTACTCACCCGGGCTCATTCCGTATGCGGCCTTGAAAGCCCGGCTGAACTCGGCTGGTAAGAGCAGCCCCCAGCGGGCTGCAAGAGCGGCAATCGGCTGTTCACGCATTCCGGGGTCAGCGAGGTCGGCGCGGCAGCGCTCCAGGCGCAGGCGTCGGATCGTCGCTGCGACCGTGGCCGGTTCCTGCTGGAACAGGGAGTGGAGGGACCGGAGCGAAATGTGGTGGTGGGCGGCGATGGCCGCCGGCCGGAGTTCGGGGTCGCCGAGATGATGGTTGATGAAGGTGTTGATCTGGGCACGCAGCACTGTGGTGCGGGCCTCCGGCGGCACGAGTTCTGCCTTGTCGAGCCGGTCGGCGACGAAGCAGGCGACGAGGTCGGCGGTGATGGTGCCCAGGCGGTGAACTTCTGCCGGCCCGAGCCCGGAGGCATGTGCGACCAGGGTGTCCACGTGCTGGCGCAGCAGGGAACCGCTCACCCCGTCAGGGGCGAGCCGCCGTGCGAGGAGACGGTCGGCCTGCGCGGACGGCAGGGACAAGGCGCTCCTTGGGACACGGAGCACAGTCACCTCGGCCATGACATCCTCACCCCGCACGTCGGCTTCCAGGGGGTGGGACGTGCCGAAGAGGACCATGTCGTCCGTGCCGATGAATGCATCGTTGCGGAGTTGAGTGACCCCCATGCCCCCGCGGCGTATCCACCCCAGCTGGTAGCTCTCGGGGTCGAGGTGGCGTATATGCCGTGCCGTCCGCGCTGCCTGCAACGGAGGAAACGTGAAGTGCGCGACCTGTACCACGCCGAGCCGGAGTGCTGACACCTCGGAACGGAAGTCCGCGGTGTACGGGGTGGAGAGCGTGATGGGGAAGATGTACTGCCGGACCTGATCGGAGTACCACGCGAAACGGTCCACTGCCTGCACGGCCTTGCTTGACATGGTGATGAGTGGCCCGTGGCCGCCGGCACGCTTCTGGTCGAGGGCCCGGCCGGAAGGCTTCTTGGGATTCGCCTTAGACACGCACTTATCGTGGGGAATGCTCAAGAGAGCCGGACAGCACGTTTCCAGTCAATACGGTGTGGGATCCGGGGCGCCGACGTGTGGCGCGTCGTCGATGTCGACGGCGATCGCCGTTCCGTCGGTGCCGATGCCGATGAGCGCTGCCGAGGCGGGCGGTACCTCCAACTGCTCAGGCAGGCCGACCCCCTGGCAGGGGCGGGCTGCGGCCCGCCCCGTCGCCGACTCCGAAAGCCCCGGGGCGTCAGTCGAAGCAGCCGGTCTTCGCCCCGTCCGTCTCGGAGCCGACCTCTATCTCGAATCCGGAGCCCGAGTCGAACTCCGGCCCGGCCTCGTAGTCGTGCTCGATCTTCAGCTGGCGGGCGTTGGTGAACTGCACGGTCAGCAGGAGGGCGTCGCCGTCCCCGCCTTTGGTGAAGCACAGTCCCGCCGTTGTTTCGGGAGTGCTCAGGCCTGGAGGTGCGGACTGCAGGCGCCAGCCGTCCGCCTTGGCGGTGGTGCGGTAGAAGTCCACGACCTTCTGTCGGGAGCCAGGGAAGGCATAGATGCGTTCGGCGTACAGCCAGGCGTCGCCGCTGTCGTCGAGGCAGCCCGAGTGCACCGAGGCCAGGTCCTTCGGGACGGTCGCCCCCTCCGGAACGGATTCCAGGATCGACTGGGAGCGCAGTTCCTTCACGCGTGTCGCCGTGTCGTCACATGTGTTGAACGGGGAGAGCGCGGAGCAGCCGGTCAGACCGACGGCAAGCAGGGCGGTGGCCAGGAGCAGTGCGCCGGGCAGGGCGAGCGGCCGGGTGGGGTGCGTCCGGGGCGGCATGGGGTCTCCCGAGGGTCGTGGGTGGGCGGGCTTCACAGTCTGGTAGGGGTAGCAGCGAGAAGAGGGGGTACAACGGTGCCGGCTCAACCTGTCACGGGACGCGAGCGTCCCGTGACAGGCCCGGGATCAACTGGCCAGGTACCCGTGGCTGTAGAGCCAGTTGCCAGCGGAGTACAGGTACTGGAACAGGCAGCCGCGGCTGTTGTAGTAGCGCGCATCCTCCTCGTACTTCTTGCGCCAGGCCGAG
This sequence comes from Streptomyces sp. NPDC018000, assembly GCF_044328025.1. Lineage (NCBI taxonomy): Bacteria > Bacillati > Actinomycetota > Actinomycetes > Kitasatosporales > Streptomycetaceae > Streptomyces > Streptomyces sp. NPDC018000. The sequence goes on along the minus strand of NZ_JBIRGM010000001.1, from coordinate 86,281 downwards.
ACGCGGCCGTCCAGGCCGAATTGGTTGACCGGGTCGGCGTTGGCGTAGTCGTAGGCGTTGGCGCTGCCGCCCCGGACCGGGTCGAAGGACAGGAAGCGTCCGGCGGCCGGGTCGTACAGGCGGGCGTCCATGAGCTTCAGACCGGCGACGGTCTCCGACGAGCGCTGGTGCGAGCCGAGCCAGTTTTGACATGCTCCTCGGGCTGAAGCCCGAGGATTCTGGCCGTCCCTACCTGTCGCCGCACCGCTACGCGGCACGATTGATGGGTGCCGCACGCGGGACACGTCCACTCCCGCACATCCAGGGGTTTGGGTCCGTCCCGGTGGCCGCAGGTGGAGCAGATCTGGCTGGTGGGCTCGAACCGGTCGATCTTCACGAACGTCCGCCCGAACCGTGCCGATCGCGGCATCGGGTGCCGGCCCCTCCCAGCGCTCCCGGTCCGTGTCAGGACCGGTCTCGACGACGAAGGACGCGAAGTACCGGCCCGCCGTCGGGCGCGGTCCGCGTTCTCTGATTCGGCGCAACCTCTGGGTTCACAGATTCACAAGCGCATGCGAAGACGGCGAAGGCCGTCGCTCCCCCGCTCGGGAGCGACGGCCTTCGCCGTTCCCTGCGGCGGTCTTCCGAGGACGTCATTCGACGAGGGTGAACCAGACGGATTTCGCGTCCGGCCCGTGCGGCCCGCCGCTGATCGTCGATCCCCAGCGGGCGCCGACGGCGTCCACGAGGACGAGCCCGCGCCCGTGTTCACCCTTGTCCGGGTGCACGGCGTTCCGGGGACCGGGCGGAGAGCCGGAATCGTCGTCCGTCACATACACGGTCACCTGCCTGCGGTTGACCGTGACGTCCACCCGGATCAGCGGCGAGCGCGTGTGGCAGTGCGCGTTGGTGACGATCTCGCTCACGCAGAGGCGTGCGTCGTCCGCGAGGGCAGGGTGTTCGGTGACGTACAGCAGTGTCCCGATGAAGTCGCGTACAAGTCTGGGCGCGGTGGGGGTGTTCGGCGCGACGAGGCGGTAGCGCTCGCCGCGCTGGGGGAGGCAGGGGGCGGGTGCTGGAGGAGCGGTTACTGGGGTCATGGCGCGATCTCCCTGCGTGATGCGGTCTCCGGGGCGTTGCGCGGTGGGCGTGGTCCGTGGCATCGGCCGGTCCCGTCAAACAATCAACTTGCTTGTGAGGGGCTGCACTTCGAACGGTGACGCCTCGGAACGTCAACCCAGTGGGACCATAGGGGGCAAGAAAGCGCCGTAGCAAGGTTGCCCCTGACACTTCACGCGATCGGGTGGACCGGAACGGCCGCACCACGCAAGACTGCGCCGAAGCGAAGGATGGTGACATGCCACCGAGGGACAACCCAACCGCACGCCAGGCACGCCTTGGCTGCGAGCTGAGGAAGCTGCGCGAGCAGGCCGGCCGGACCGCTCGCGAGGCAGCCGGACTCATCTCGACCGATCAGGCGAAGATCAGCCACATGGAAGCGGGCCGCATCGGCATCAGCGAGGAGCGGATCCGCCGCCTGGCCAGCTTCTACGCCTGTGACGACGCCGCATTGATCGAGGCGTTGTGCGCCATATCGCGGGAGCATCGGGGCCAGTTCTGGTGGGACGAGTACCGAGGCGTACTCGCACCGGGTTTCCTGAACATCGCGGAGCTGGAACACCACGCGAGTCATATGCGCTGCCTCCAGTCCGTGACGCTGCCAGGGCTGATCCAGACGCCGCAGTACGCGCGGGCGCTGTTCGAGGGAGTGCTGCCCAAACTGCCCGAGGACGAGGTGGAGGCGAGGGTCGAGCACCGCATGCGCAGGCAGGCCGTACTCGACCGCGTGAAGCCACCGAAGTTCGACGTCATCGTCCACGAGGCCGGTCTCCGCATGCGGGTCGGCGGCCGCGAGGTCGCGCGCGGCCAACTGGTGCGCCTCCTGGAGGCAGCCGAGAGGCCGGACGTGTCCGTGCGTGTGATCCCCTTCGCCAGCGAAAAGTTCGTCGAAGTGACGCAGACCGTGCTGTACGCGGGCGGGGTCGCGCCCCAGCTGGACACCGTCCACATCGACGCCCCGTTCGGAGGCGTTCACCTGGACGCGGTGGCCGATCTGAACCGGTATCGCATGCAACTCGACTTCGCCCAAAGGGTCAGCCTCGCCCCCGAGGAGTCGCGGAGCTTCATTCACCACATCGCGCGAGACCTGTGATAATCCGCAGCATGAACGCAGACATCGAGTGGCAGAAGTCGTCGTTCTCCGGTGGCGGCGGAGAACAGTGCGTCGAGGTGGCACGGCACGCCGAGGAGATCCTGGTGCGCGAGAGCGATGACCCGCGCGTGGTGACCAGGACGAGCCGCAGCAAGTTTGCCGCGTTCATCCAGGGCATCAAGGCAGGCGAATTCGACCACTTCGTTCAGTAGCGCCTTCCGGCCTTCCTCAGGAGAGCCTCCGCCCGGTCCGGGCGGAGGCTCTCCTGCTTCGGCGCAACAATGCCCCGGGGCATTGTTGCGCCGCATACTCCCGTGACGCTACCGTCACTACACGTCGCGAGGGCGGCGGAGCGTCGTTCCTTGCCGCGCCGCACGACGCACAACTCCCCCTGCCCGCATCCAACTTGGCGTGCGCACTCCACAACGCTGCGATCGGAAGGTCGACGATGCGTACCCCCTCCTCTCCGTTACGGCCGGTCGTCGAGCGCGGCTACCGGTTCGAGGCCCTCCGCTACGGCCCCGCCACCGGCTTCGTCCCCGAGCCGATCGTCCTGCGCATCGTGGACACGCCCCAAGAGGCCATCCGCGCCATCCGGATCCAGCTCCGGGCGAACCATGTCTTCGGCCTCACACCGCGCGAGCTCACCCGCGCCCTCCACTGGTCCGACCAGGGCGGCTGGGTGCAGGCCCTGGCGGCGCTCCATCGCGGCGAACCCTGCGGGTTCACGCTCATGCTGCATGGTGGTCGGCACGTCGAGTGGCACGTCCGCCCGCTGACGTACGTATCGCTCGGCGCCCACCCCTGTCCGGGCCCCGCGCCGCTCCCCACCGCACAGAAATCCCTGTGAGCTGGACGCCGACCACCGGGACAGCTGACGGCCCCGACTGCGGCGCGGAATGACGGGTGGCGGCAGCCGCTCAGGCCTTGGGGGCCACCTTCGATTCACCGAGCCAGACGATTCATTCCGAAGTGATCGTGATGAGGCTTATCGATGCCCCCAGGGGCCAGTCGATGGCTCCGGGGCGTCCTGGTCTGCTTGTATGCGGCCATGAGCACTGATCTCCCAGTCGGCTACGGCATATCCGCTGACGCGGCCCGTCTTGACCGTGCAGCCATCCACCAGTGGCTTTCCGAAGATTCGTACTGGGCCCTGGGCCGGTCCCGGGAGAAACAGGACGCAGCCATGGCCAACTCACTGAACTTCGGGGTGTACGAGAGTGCCACCGGCATTCAGGTCGGTTACGCCCGCGTGGTCACCGACAAGGCCACGTTCGCGTGGCTGTGCGACGTCTACATCGCTCGCGGCAGCCGGGGGAAAGGCCTGGGGAACGCCCTGGTCACTGCTGTCTGCGAGCATCTCGCGCCCTATGGACTGCGCCGCGTACTGCTGGCCACCGCGGACGCGCACGCGATCTATGCCAAGGTGGGCTTCGCGTCACTGGAGAAGCCGGAGAAGTGGATGACACTCGGCGAACAGTAGGAACCGTCACCGGTTCTGCCCGTCTGGTACCCCTCACCGTGCAGGCGGTCCGGCGCTGCAGACAGGGCGTCCAAGATCGTTCTGCGACGAATGATCTGGACGCCCTGCTCACCGCGCTGACGTCCTCGCACCAGTTCTGCCGGGAAGGGGTCCCAGTAGTTCTTGCGGAAAAAACAACGCTAACTGAGTCGCAGGTCAGTGTTCTGTCCGGGGAGGTCGGCGACGGCCGACGCGGGACGGCCGGGCAGCGGAGCGTCTCAGAAGGTGCCTCTCCGGTTGACCGAAGAGGCACCGCCACCCCATGTCGGGCCACGGACAAACACCCGCCAGGGCTGGTCATAAGCAGCCGGACTGGCTTCTGGCTAGAACGCCGTTGAGGACTCGCACGCCGAATCGGAGATGAGGTATGTCTTCCCGCCGGTGTAGTACTTTCCGCTCACTATGGTGCACCACCTCTGATTCCCGGACCGGTTCGGTGCGGCTGCAGTGTCGGAGATATGCGGCGCTGGGATCACGCCGGTCTCCGTGTCCCCCTCGAAGGCGCCGTCAGCCGTAATCGTCACCGTGATCTCTACGTCGGCCCACGGCGAGCAATAGGCATGGCCTGTCGCATAGACAGTGCCGTTCTTGTAGAACGGCGTGGCGGCCTGGGCATAGCAGGTGGTGGCCGCCGCGCTTGAGGTGCCCGCGTACGCGACACCAGGAGTGACTAAACCAGTGACAGCCGCGGCACACAGTAGTCCTGCGGCTACTTTTTTCCTCATGGGTTCCTCCTATGAGAGTCGGGAAGAGACTGCACGCCAGGTGGCATGGCTGGCTTAGGGCGCTTTTCTGCCAGTGCACATGAGGCAGAGTCCGAGCCATTGGGTGGGATGCATTCGCCCGCCGACCGCATGACGCGGGCGTTCTTGGGCCTGTTGGACCCAACAGGCCCAACCAGCTGGGGCGTCAGCGCGGGCTTCGTTCGATCACCGAAGTTCGTGGTCTGGCAACAAGTCAGCGGGCTCCAGGTGGGGCGAACAGCAGGACAGCGAGCCGGGACTCGGCGTCCGTACGGCTGTCAGTCGGCGGCCCGCCGCCGCACCATCAGCTTCCTTGCTGGTGTAATCAGCAAGGAATCGTGGAACCGCCGCCGCGCAGGTAGATGTTGGCAACCCAGCCTTGCTTCGTTGACTCCGTACGCAGGTACGTAAACCCATCGGCCGAGCACCAGTAGTCGGCCTTGCTGGTCACGCCGGCGGTGTTGAGGATCTTGCATTCCCACGCCGGACCGTTGCGAAGGTTCACGTCCTGCTTGAAGAACTGCTCGTATGGGCGGTAGTCACGGTTGGTCGGAGTGACACCACAGACGGCGGCGGCCTCCGGGGCCTGCAGGCTGGATGCCGATGCCGGCGAAGCCATCGCGAAGACTGCCGCAGTCACAGCCACGGCCGCTCCGAGTCTCTTGGACAGACGCAAGATCTTCCTCCTTCGTAGTCATGCTCAGCAGACTCTGCGCACACACCGTGGCCGATCAGCCTTGTGAGGAACCTTGAGGAAACCTTGAATCCGGCTCCGGAACTGGGGGAATCTCGCAGACCGGCTCGACACGCAGTGCCACGAGACTCGGCCTTTCCCTCCGGCACACAGCCAGACCGTCCGCGATTCGCGGACAAGACCCGTCCTTCGCCGACCTCGATGCGCTGGATGCCGCGCTCGGAGAACTGCGTGCGGCTGGGTGGCCGGCCCCGGAAGACCCGGGCGGCAGTGACGACGAGGAATTGTCAGAGCGCTTGTACGTCGCGTGACGGCAAAGGTTCGCCCGCCGCGGCGTCGCGGTCGGCGAACCTTTGCCGTCACTCACCTTGCATGATCAAGCTTTTGGGGCCACCTTCGACAGACCGTTGATGATCCGGTCCATCGCGTCGCCGCCCGTGGGGTCGGTCAGGTTGGCGAGCATCTTCAGCGTGAACTTCATCAGCAGCGGGTGGGTCAGACCGCGCTGGGTGGCGACCTTCATGACCTTCGGGTTGCCGATCAGCTTCACGAAGGCGCGGCCCATCGTGTAGTAGCCGCCGTAGGTCTCCTTGAGCACCTTCGGGTAATTGGTCAGGGCCCGTTCACGCTGGAGCGGGGTCGCGCGGGCATGGGCCTGGACGATGACGTCCGCGGCGATCTGGCCCGACTCCATGGCGTACGCGATGCCTTCGCCGTTGAACGGGTTGACCATGCCGCCCGCGTCACCGACGAGCAGCAGGCCCTTGGTGTAGTGCGGCTGGCGGTTGAAGGCCATGGGGAGGGCGGCGCCGCGGATCGGCTGCGTCATGTTCTCCGGCGTGTAGCCCCAGTCCTCCGGCATGGACGCGCACCATGCCTTGAGGACCTCGCGCCAGTCCAACTCCTTGAAGGCGGATGAGGAGTTGAGGATGCCGAGGCCGACGTTGGACGTGCCGTCGCCCATGCCGAAGATCCAGCCGTAGCCGGGCAGGAGCCGGTCCTGGGGGCCGCGCCGGTCCCACAGCTCCAGCCAGGACTCCAGGTAGTCGTCGTCGTGGCGGGGCGAGGTGAAGTACGTACGCACGGCCACGCCCATCGGGCGGTCCTCGCGGCGGTGCAGACCCATCGCGAGCGACAGCCGGGTGGAGTTGCCGTCGGCGGCGACGACGAGCGGGGCGTGGAAGGTGACCGGGGTCTTCTCCTCGCCGAGCTTGGCGTTGACGCCGGTGATGCGGCCGGTGCGGTCGTCGATGATCGGGGCACCGACATTGCAGCGCTCGTACAGCCGCGCACCGGCCTTCTGCGCCTGGCGGGCCAGCTGCTCGTCGAAGTCGTCGCGCTTGCGGACCAGCCCGTAGTCCGGGTACGAGGCCAGATCCGGCCAGTCCAGCTGGAGGCGGACGCCGCCGCCGATGATGCGCAGACCCTTGTTGCGCAGCCAGCCGGCCTCTTCGGAGATGTCGATGCCCATGGAGACGAGCTGCTTGGTGGCGCGCGGGGTGAGGCCGTCGCCGCAGACCTTCTCCCGGGGGAAGGCCGTCTTCTCCAGGAGCAGGACGTCCAGTCCGGCCTTGGCGAGGTAGTACGCGGTCGTGGAGCCGGCCGGGCCTGCCCCGACGACGATCACATCCGCGCTGTGTTCGGAGAGGGGCTCGGTCACGGTCGGATCTCCCGAAGACTCGAAATCGCGTGCCGCGCGGCACCTGTCCTGATGCAGTCTATGGGGGTCTGCTGATCAACTTTTCGAAGGGCTCCTCGATGTCGACCGTGCCTCCCGCTGCTCCTTCCGTACAGCTGCGTGTCCCGACCGACGAGGATGCGCTCTCCTGGCACCGTGCGTTCGACGACCCCGAGGTGATGGAGTTCTTCGGCGGTACGTCGGAGGAGCTCTCCATGTACGAGGAGTGGACCGCCCGTCAGCGCAGACTCGACGCCGAGCTGGGCTACTGCCTGTGGACCGTGCTCGGTGAGGACGGCGAGGTCGTCGGCTTCACCGGCGCCCAGCCCTGGCCGCAGACCGCGTACGGCCCGGTGGGCGAGATCGAGATCGGCTGGCGGCTGGCCCGGTCGGCCTGGGGCCGGGGTTATGCCACCGCCGCCGCGCGCCTCACTCTGGAGCGGCTGCGCGCGGCGGGGCTGGAGCGGGTGGTGGCGACGATCGACGCGCGCAACGAGCGGTCGATCGCCCTGGCCCGGCGGCTGGGGATGGAGCGGGCGGAGAGCTTCACGACGGAGCGGACGGGGCAGGAAGTGCAGTGCTTCCGGTTGCGGCTGGCCCCGTGATGACCGGCGTCAGTCGATGTCGTTGAGCATCCAGGTGGACAGGGCGGTGTCGAAGATCTGCCGGGCGTTCGGCCAGTAGGCGTCGCGATCGGTGGTGTAGATGGCGTACTCCGTACCGTCGTCCGCGATATAGCTCTGGTCGATCGCGTGGATCGTCTCGCCGGTGTCCCGGTCCTCGTACGTGTACTCCCAGATCGCACCCGGCATTCCCTGGAAGGTGTTGGACGACAGCTGCAGCCGTTGGTAGTTCTTCTGGTTGGCGTCGGCGGTCCGCTCCATCGTCCGGAAGTTCTCGTACGAGGTGTACGGGGCGTTGCGGATGACGCCGACCTTGAGTTCGGCCCGTCCGGTGGGGCCCGCGTAGGTGATCTGGTGGTTCTTCTCGCTCTGCCGGTCCCAGGCCGTGGGGACGGCGAAGGAGAAGCCCGCGGTGTCGGAGACGAGCCGGAAGCCCTCGGGGACGGTGGGAGCGGACGGAGGGGCCGAGGGGGACGCGCTGTCGGAGGGGGTCGGGTTGTCGGAGGGGACCTGTTCCTGCGACACGTCGGCTGCCGGGGGCCGGCTGCTCATGGTCGCGGCGGGCTTGTCGTCCGTGGCCGCGTCGTCACTTCCGCGGTCTGTCAGGGCCAGTACGCCGGCGGTCGCGCCGCCGCCGACGAGGAGCGCCGCGATGAGGGTGCCGGTCCAGATGAAGGCGGTGCGCTTGCGGGTGCCGGCCGGGGGTGCGGGTGCGGCGACGGGTGCGGGCGCGGGTGCGGGAATGGGCGCGGGCGCGGCGCCCAGTCGCACGGTGTGCGGGTCGTACGGAGGCGGGGGCGTCGGGGCGGTCGGGGTCATCGGGGTGGCCGGGGCCGCCGGGGCCACGCCGGGCTGCGTCGGAGTCGGTGTCCGCCGCCCCAGGAGCCGCAGCAGATACGGCGCCACCAGCACCGCACCGCCCACCCACAGCAGCCCGAACAGCAGCGCGTCCGGCATGCTCGGTGCGAGTTCCGCCGTGCCCTGGCCGCCCACCTCCGCGATGCTGCCCGAGAGTTGTGCGGAGACCCCGCTGAAGGCGCACAGCACCAGGAACATCGCCAGGAACAGCCCGCCCACGGTGGCCTGTTCACGCCGGTCCGTCGAGCGCCGCGCGGCAAGGACTCCCACCGTCAGCGCGCAGACGACACCGGTCGCCAGCGCTCCGGCCGTTGCCCAGCCGCCCAGCTCGCTGCCCAGTTCGGACAGTCCGAAGCTGCCGTGCTCCAGACCGGAGCCTAGGTAGCTGATCTGCCCCCGCACGTCGTACTCGACAGGAACGCCCCAGCCCAGCCCGAGCACCATCAGGCCTGTGTTCGGCAGCAACGGCAGCAGGATCAGCATGGCTTCGCCGTCCACGCCGTCAGCATTGGCGTACGCGATGAAGCCGATCATGGTGCAGAGCAGCAGTACGACGCCGAGCGCCCGTACCGCCGTCCCCGCCGCCCGTACCGCGGTACGCGCGACCGGCCGCGCGGCCAGCCACTGGGCCGACGCGTCGCGCTGCAGTACGCCGCCGGTGACCAGCGACGAGATCACCAGCGCTCCGAGCGCGGCGAGCAGCGGTGCGGACGAGACCGAGACACCCGCGACCTCGGGCTGGGCGAACAGCCCGAGGACCAGTACCGCGGCGGTGGACACCAGGCTGATCCGTACCGCCGCCTCCATGCCTTCGCCCCGCTTACGGACCGCTCGGGGACCCAGGTAGAGCGCACCCACCCACAGCAGCGTGACCGTCAGCGGGACCAGGGAGAGCGTGGCTCCGCCCTGCGAAAAATCGCTGCCGGAGCCGTACTCGCTGTCGCCGTACCAGCCGCCGTCCAGGCCATCGGCCGGACCGGTGGACCGCACCTCGAAGCCGCCGCCGAAGGCCTGGAGCAGCATCGCCAGCGCGATCCGCAGCCGGTCGCTCCAGCCGACGACGACGTCGTCGTCCTGGCCGTACGAGGGGATGGCGAGCGCCACGGCGAGGGCGAGGATCAGCCCGGTGGGCCACACCGCCGCCTTCACCGAACCCGCCCAGTCGCCGCGGAAGGCCCGGCCGAGGAACGCGCCGAAGGGCGACGGCCCGACCGGACCCGGCATCGGCGGGGCGACCTGCATCGGCGCATGGCCGGGAGGCGGTGGCTGAAGCGGCGCGGGCTGGTGCGGCGGCGGCTGAGGCGGCCGGGGCGGCGCGCTCGGCATCGTCGGTGGGGCGGCGGGCACTGCTTGCGCGGTCGGCCGTTCGCGCCCGCACTTCATGCAGATGCGCACCTCCTCCGGGGCCGGTGTTCCACAGAAGGGGCAGTACGAGGGCATGCGAGCTCCGGCGGCAGGAACGGGGAAGAGGAAGAGCCGTATCAGAAGACGCGTGACGCACCAGAAGGCACGTGACGTATCAACGGACGCATCTTCCCCACCGTCCGGTTCCCGTCAAGTCACCGTTGCTTCAGTGACGTACGCCCCGGTGCAGCGCCACCACACCGCCGGTGAGATTGCGCCAGGCGACCTTCGACCAGCCGGCCTGCTGAAGCTTCGCCGCCAGTCCGGCCTGGTCGGGCCAGGCACGGATGGACTCGGCGAGGTAGACGTACGCCTCGGGGTTGGACGACACCGCGCGCGCGACCGGCGGCAGCGCCCGCATCAGGTACTCGGTGTAGACCGTGCGGAACGGCGTCCAGGTCGGCTGCGAGAACTCGCAGATCACCACGCGGCCTCCCGGCTTGGTCACCCGGTACAGCTCGCGCAGCGCCGCATCCGTGTCCTGGACGTTGCGCAGCCCGAAGGAGATCGTCACCGCGTCGAAGGTCTCGTCGCGGAACGGCAGCCGGGTTGCGTCGCCCGCGGTGAAGGGCAGCCAGGAGTGGCGCTTCTTGCCCTCCTGAAGCATGCCGATGGAGAAGTCGCAGGGCACGACGTACGCGCCCGTCGCCGCGAACGGCAGCGAGGACGTCGCCGTGCCCGCGGCCAGGTCGAGGACCTTCTCCGCGGGTCGGGCATGCACCGCCTTCGCGACCTCCTTGCGCCACAGCCGGGCCTGGCCGAGCGACAGCACATCGTTGGTGAGGTCGTAGTTCGCCGCCACGTCGTCGAACATCGAGGCGACTTCGTGCGGCTGTTTGTCCAGGGATGCTCGCGTCACCCGTCCATTCAAGCAGCCCGGTCGGCGCCGTCTCGCGCCGGTCGTGCGTCGGCGCCGGAACATTTCCGAACTCGTGTTCAACCTTTTGGCCGCGGCACCACTCAGTACAGGGGTGAGAGACCACCGAGACCCCGGAGAGGGGGACAGATGACCGCGGACGGCAGTCGGGATTCCAACGGATTCGAGGAGTTCGCCCGGGCGAACCAACGGCGTCTGTACCGGACCGCATATCTGCTGTGCGGCGATGCTGAGAGCGCCCGGGATCTGACCCAGACGACGCTGGCCAAGCTCTTCCAGTACTGGCACCGGGCGAGCAAGGCCGACGATCCCGCCGCCTATGCGCGCACCGTCCTCACCCGGACGTATCTCGCCGAGCGCCGGCGCCGGCTCCGCGACTTCCTGGCCCACAGCCATGTCGATGCCCCGACCTCCTCGGTGGGCCCCGAGCTGACGGTGACGCTGCTGACCGCGCTCGCCGAACTGCCGCCCCGCGCCCGGGCGATGGTCGTCCTGCGCTACTGGGAGGACCTGGCCGTGCAGACGGTCGCCGAGCTGCTGCGCTGCAGCGAGTCCACCGTCAAGAGCCAGTGCTCACGCTCGCTCGCCACGCTGCGTACGCGGCTGGGCGACCCGCGCCTCTACACCACCCGTTGCTGAGGAGAACGTCATGGACATCTTTCCGGAAAACGTGCCGCAGGAGAGCGAGGACCGATTGATCAGGGAGGCCATGGCGGAGGCGGCCGAGGGAGCGCCGCCGCTGCCGGACCTGGTGCCGGTCGCCCTGGCCGCGGGCCGCAGGCGCCGCACCAGGGCGCGGGCGGCGATCGGTGGCGGGGTGGTGGGAGTGGTGGCGCTCGGGGTGTTCGGCGCGACGCTGCCGTCCTGGGGCACGGGCGCCGGTACGGGCGAGAGCATCGCACAGGTCGGGGCGTCCTCGCCCGTACCGAGCACGGGTCCCGGGACCCCGTCCCCCGCAGCCACCGCGCCCACGCCCGGCTCCCCGGTGCCGGCCCCCTCGCCCACCGGGCCGCCACGTGAGCCCGTCCACAACACACCCACTCCGGGCGAGTCGTCCATGGCCGACCTGCCCGCGCCCGAGCGCGGACGGCAGGAGAAGTTCCAGCAGCAGGCGGCGGCCGTGCTGGACGAGCTGTTGCCCCCGGCGTTCGGCACGGTACGCCCGGTCGACCTGGCCGTCAGCCAGTACCAGGGCGGGTCCGGGGGCCATGTCTTCCCCGTCGTCTTCTCCGTACGTCCCAGCGGCGGCCCGTCGGGCGCCCCGTCCGGCAGCTCGGTGCAGGAGCCGCCTTGCCAGGACGCCCCGGAGATGAAGTACCAGTGCGAGCGGGTCACCCTGCCGGACGGGATCGTGGCCCGCGTCGTCACCGCGATCGGGAGCTCGAAGAACGGGAAGGACATCGTCGGCGTCAGCGTCGGCTTCACGTTCAAGGACAGCGCCGTCGTCCTCTCGGTCGACGGCGACGACTCCGCCATGGTCTCCGCGCCGGTCACCGCCGACCAGCTGCTCCACGTCGCCCGGGACGCCCGCTTCCTGCGCCTGGTGCGTTATGCCGAAGCGTTCCCGATGGAGCCGAAGCAGGAGTCCGTCCATGGTGGGTGAGGAGCGGGGCCGCCGGGCGCGTGGCCGCGGGCAAGGTCGTGGTGCGGTCCGGCGGGCCCGACGCCGGAAGACCCGGATACGGGTGACGGGCGCCGTGCTGGTGCCGGGTGCGCTGCTGCTCTGCGGGGCGCTCGTGTGGGGGCCGTGGGGTGGCGGTGAAGGGGCGTCGGCGTCGGCCCCCGGCTCCCGTTCCACGCCCGGCAGTCCGCGCCCCTCCGCCTCGGCCGACGACGCCAAGGCCGATACCGGCACCGGCGCCGGGAAGGGGCGCACGGCGGAGAAGAAGCCCGAGTCGGGAAAGCGTGTGGACTTGTCCCGGACCCCGTCCACGTCCGTGCCCGTGCACGGCTCCGGTACGTTCGTCACCGCTGCCCCGGTGCACACCGGCAGCCAGGGCACCGGCACCGTCCACCGCTACCGCGTCGAGGTGGAGCGGGGCACCGGTCTGGCCACGCGTCCCGCCGCGGCAGCGGTCTCCGAGATGTTCGCCGACCCGCGCGGCTGGACCCGTACGGGGCGCGACGCGTTCCAGCAGGTCGACTCGGGCCAGGCCGGTCTGGTGATCCGGATCGCGACACCGGACACCGTCGACCGGCTCTGCGGGGCGGCCGGGCTGAACACCCGCGGCGAGGTCAACTGCCGCGTCGGCACCACGGTCGTGGTGAACCTGAAGCGGTGGATGACGGGGTCGCCGCAGTTCGACGGCCCGCTGGCCGAGTACCGGGCGCTGATCATCAACCATGAGGTCGGTCACTGGCTGGGCCACGGCCATGAGACCTGCCCGGGGCCCGGCCGCCCCGCGCCCGCGATGATGCAGCAGATCAAGGGGCTGAAGGGGTGCGTCGCCAACGCGTGGCCTTACACGTCCGAGGGAACGTACCTGCGCGGCCCGTCCGTCCCGTGACGGCGCGGACGCCCCGTCCATGCCGGGGCCGGACACACGTCCTAACGACGCCGGTACACCAGCCGCCCGCCCAGCACCGTGGCGACGCACGGTCCGGCCCCCGACTCGTTCAGCGCGTCCTCGTCCGGGACATCGAAGACGGCGAGGTCGGCGCGGGAGCCGACGGTGATCGGGCCGTGCACGGAACCGGGCAGGTCGCGCCCCTCCATGAACGGGTCCAGGTCGGGTTCGCCGAGCAGGATGCCGGGGGCGCCGACGACCGAGACCTCCGTCAGACCCGAGCGGGCCACGGCGGTACGGACGGCCGGGTCGGGGAAGCGGCCGGCGAGGTGCGTCGTGCCGTACCGCAGCATCTGCTGCAGCCCGCGCCGTACGCTGCCCGCCCACCGCGTCGCGTCCATCCCGGCGGCCAGCCGCTCGAATTCCTCGCCCCTCAGCGGCTGGTCGCCGAGCGCGTCCGCCTCCCGCGGGTCGGGGTGGTAGCAGCGGGTGAGCAGCCACCGGCCGTGCCACTGCCGCAGTCCCGGTGTGATGACGCCCGGCCAGGTGCGGACCCGGGCCGCCGGGTGGGCGGCGACGACCTCGTCGTACGGTCCGAGGGCGACGATTCGGTCGCTCTCCACGGCGACCGCGCCCCGCGCGATGGGCGCCGCGCCGACCGGAAGGACCAGCGGCGCGGTGTGAACGGTCAGCAAAGCGGCCTCAGGCCGACCGGCACACGGGGGGCGGCGTCGCAGAGCTGGGCACGCACATCTGCCGCGTTGTCGTCAATCACCATGGCTCCGCCATGCCTCAATCCTCCGCCTTGCAGCTGCACGCACCCAGCCCCGCTCCTACTCCCACCCCCCATGTGCCGGTCGGCCTCAGTTGGCGTTGAGGAGCTTCAGCTCCGGGTGGGCCGTGCCCCCCTCGATCGCCGTGGACGAGATGTGCGAGACGACGCGCTCGTCGACCGGGTCGTTCGCCGGGTCGTCGTGGACGACGAGGTGCTCGTACGTCGTGGCGCGCTGGGCCGGTACACGGTCCGCCTTGCGGATCAGGTCGATGATTTCGAGCCGGTTGGAGCGGTGCCTGGCACCGGCGGAGGAGACGACGTTCTCCTCCAGCATGATCGAGCCGAGGTCGTCGGCGCCGTAGTGCAGCGACAGCTGGCCGACCTCCTTGCCGGTGGTCAGCCAGGAGCCCTGGATGTGCGCGACGTTGTCGAGGAAGATCCGGGCGATGGCGATCATCCGCAGATACTCGAAGAGCGTGGCCTGCGTCCGGCCCTTCAGGTGGTTGTTCTCCGGCTGGTACGTGTACGGGATGAACGCCCGGAAGCCGCCCGTCCGGTCCTGTACGTCGCGGATCATCCGCAGGTGCTCGATGCGCTCGGCGTTGGTCTCGCCGGTGCCCATCAGCATGGTGGAGGTGGACTCCACGCCGAGACGGTGCGCGGCCTCCATGATCTCCAGCCAGCGCTCGCCGGACTCCTTGAGCGGGGCGATCGCCTTGCGCGGCCTGGCCGGCAGCAGCTCGGCTCCCGCTCCCGCGAAGGAGTCGAGACCGGCGGCGTGGATGCGCTGGATGGCCTCCTCGACGGAGACCTTGGAGATCCGGGCCATGTGCTCGACCTCGGAGGCGCCCAGCGAGTGGATGACCAGTTGCGGGAACGCCTTCTTGATGGCGGAGAAGTGCTCCTCGTAGTACTCGACGCCGTAGTCCGGGTGGTGCCCGCCCTGGAACATGATCTGCGTGCCGCCGAGTTCGACGGTCTCCGCGCAGCGGCGCAGGATGTCGTCGAGGTCGCGGGACCAGCCCTTGGCGGTGTCCTTGGGCGCGGCGTAGAACGCGCAGAACTTGCAGGCCGTGACGCATACGTTGGTGTAGTTGATGTTGCGCTCGATGATGTACGTCGCGATGTGCTCCGTACCGGCGTAACGGCGTCGGCGTACGGCGTCGGCGGCCGCCCCGAGTGCGTGCAGCGGCGCGGACCGGTAGAGGTCGAGAGCCTCCTCCGGGGTGATCCGACCGCCCTCGGCGGCTCGGTCGAGGATGGGCTGAAGGTCGGCCTTCTCGGTCACCGGGCTGTCACCTTTCGGCGGTTTCTCAACGGATCTACGAACCGGTTCAGCCTACGCCAGCCCCTGTCGGCGTCAGCTGCCGGACCGGGTGAGCGTGCCGTACGGAAGGCCCGCGCCCCGCTCCTCGGACCGGAAGCGGAGGGTGCCGTCGGCGGCGCGCGTGAAGTGGATGTCGGAGGTGGTGGATGTGCACAGGGCCTTGTCGCTGGGGCGCTCCGGATCGGCGCGCTCCCGGAGCGTCAGTTCCCTGTCGGTGCCGGACGAGAGGCTTGCGATGCTGCTGCAGCGGACGGTCAGTCCGAGAGCGCTGACCTCCGTGGTCATACGGACCACGTCCGTGCCCTTCTTCCCCGCGGTGAACACGGCAGTGAGCGTGCCGTGCGGCTGCCCGGAGGTCTTCTCGGTGATCGAGCCCTTCCATGTGCCGATGAACGCCTTCGGAAGTCCGCTGACCTGCTCCGAGCCACCCGTACCCGAGTCCGATGGCTGTGGCGGCCGCCCGGAGGACATGGCGGCCGGCGGGGTGTGGCCGACATCGCCGTGCTCGGCGGCTTCCCGGTCGCCGCCGCCCGGCATCAGATCGAAGATGTACGCGCTGCCCACGGTCACAGCGGCGAGCGCACCCGCCACGGCCAGGGCGACGGTGCAGCTCAGCCTCCGGCCGCGGTTCGCATCGGGGCGGGGCGGCCCGGAGTCCGCGCCGACGGTGACGGAGAAACCGGGGTCGGACGTACGTTGCCCAGGCAGCCCGGATGATCCGGTCGGCCCGTCCGACCCGGCCATACCGGCGGTCATGGGCCATGAGGACGGCCCGTTCGGCCGGGTCGGTCCATGCGACGGGGGCGGCCCGGCCGGCGGGCCGAACCCACCGCCCGCACCACCTCCACCGTTCGCACCGGCGACACCGTTCGCGTCCCACGACGCACTGCTGAACGGCACCGGCCCCGACTGCACCGGTGCGTCCTGCGGCTCCAGGTCCAGCAGCGCGACCGCCGCCCGGCTGACCTCGCGCACCAGAGAACCGGGCAGCCAGCCCGACGCCACCAGCGCCGCCGCCCCGCCCGGCGCCAGCTGCCGGGCCAGCTCCATGGGGGTCGGCCGGTCCTCCGGGTCCTTCTCCAGACACCCGGCGACGACGTCCCGCAGCTCTCCCTCCAGCTCCCCCAGCTCGGGCTCCTCGTGCACCACCTTGTAGAGCAGTACGGCCGATGAGTCGCCGAGGAAGGGGGTGGTGCCGGTCGCCGCGTACGCGAGCACCGCGCCGAGCGAGAAGACATCGGCCGCGCCCGAGATGTTCACGCCCCGGATCTGCTCCGGTGCCATGTAGCCGGGCGAGCCGACCGAGACCCCGCTGGAGGTGAGCGAGGCGGTGGCACCGATGGCGTGGGCGATCCCGAAGTCGATCAGCCGCGGGCCGTCAAGGGCGAGCAGCACGTTGGACGGCTTCACATCGCGGTGGATGAGGCCCTGATCGTGCACCACGGCCAGCGCCTCCCCGAGTCCGGCGCCCAGCGTCCGCACCGCGTGCTCGGGCAGTGGCCCGTGCTCGGCGACCGCGGTGGACAGCGGGGGCCCGGCCACATAGCCGGTGGCGACCCACGGAATGGGAGCATCCGGGTCGGCGTCCAGGACGGGCGCCGTCCACTGCGCGCCGATGCGCCGCGCCGCGTCCACCTCCCGGCGGAAACGGGCCCGGAACTGCTCGTCGAAAGCGAAGTGGGGGTGCACGACCTTGACCGCGACGGTACGTCCGCCCGCGCTGCGCCCCAGATATACCCGGCCCATGCCGCCCGCACCGAGCCTGCCGAGCAATCGGTAGGCACCGATGGTCAGCGGTTCGCCGGCTTCCAGCGGCTGCATATCGACTCCCCCCTTCGGACCGGCCTGACCTCCGACCGAAGCCTAGGGGCGAAGGTCATCGGGTCACAGAGGAAACCATCCGCCGATTTCACCCCTAAGGGAACGAACAACGGCTTTCGACACAACAAAAGGCGTGAATGCGTCGTTCACCCGAGCGATTCCGGCACATGACCGGGACTCTCCCCGGACACCATCCATGAATCGACTATTCGACTCGTATTAACCCGAATCGATAGCCGGGCCGGGAGAAGGGGTGAGGGCGGGGGGCGGGAAGAGATATCCGAGCCAGAGGTACAGGATTCATCCATATCCCGGGCCATTCCCCGCACACGGCCTCCTCGGCGCCCGCCCGGCGCGCGCCCGGCGCTCCGCCCCGCCCCGCTCTGCCGCCCCCGTCCGCCGTCCGGTCAGCCGCCGAGCAGCTCGACCTTCACGTCCGCCTGGAAGCCGGTCGTCGGGCCGACCCGGCGCGCGAACTCCTGCACGCCCGCCAGCTGGTCCGGGCCGAAGCGGAAGTCCAGGGTGGTGAAGTACCGCTCCAGCACCTCCGCGTCGAAGGCCTCCCACCGCGCCGCCTGCTCCGCGACCTTGGTGACCTCTTCCAGGGAGACGTCCCGCGAGGCCAGGAAGGCCTCGTGCACCTTGCTCACGTGGTGGGGCTCGGCCGCCAGATAGTCCTTGCGGGCCGCCCAGACCGCGAAGACGAACGGCAGCCCGGTCCAGTCCTTCCACATCCGGCCCAGGTCGTGGACCTGGAGACCGAGCCGGGGCGCGTCGTGCAGGTTGGCGCGCAGCGCGGCGTCGCCGATCAGCACGGCGGCGTCCGCCTCCTGCATCATCACTCCGAGGTCCGGCGGGCAGGTGTAGTAGTCCGGGCTGACCCCGTACCGCTCGGCGAGCAGCAGTTGGGCCAGACGCACGGAGGTGCGCGAGGTCGAACCGAGCGCCACCCGGGCACGGTCCAGCCGGTCCAGCGGCACCTGCGACACGATCACGCACGACATGACGGGCCCGTCGCAGCCCACCGCGATGTCCGGGAAGGCGACCAGGTCGTCGGCGTTGCGGAGGAACTCCACCAGTGTGACGGGGCCGATGTCCAGATCGCCCCTGATCAGCTGCTCACTGAGCTTCTCCGGGGTGTCCTTCGAAAGCTCCAGGTCGAGCAGGGTCCCGGTCCTTGCCAGTCCCCAGTACAGGGGGAGACAGTTCAGGAACTGGATGTGGCCGACGCGCGGCCGGCTGCGACGGTCGTCGTCCGCGAGGGTTGAGACGGTTGAATTGTCCACATCGCGAGGCTAGACCCGTGGCATCACCCGGACGGCACCGGGTGCGCGGGGCGGGCACCTGATCCCACTCCCGGGTCGCACCGGCACCCACCCTCCCGGGGACGCCCGGAAGTCCTCTCCCGAACCCTCTGAAGGCGCCTCGATGACACCCTCCGGGAACTTCACTTCGTCATCCCATCAGCCCGGCAATCAGACATCCGGGTGAAGTGATCTCTCCCTCTACCCTTCCGTACACGCTGCGTGCTAGGCTCGACGCAAGTTGCAGTTTGGTTTCCCTTGCAGTACAGAGCCTGCGGAGCATGTAACCCGCAGGCTTTTGTAGTTTTCAGACTTCTTTGCAGGTTCTGGAGCAGGGCAACCCTTTGGCCCAAGGAGGGCTTATGGCTACCGGAACCGTCAAGTGGTTCAACGCTGAAAAGGGCTTCGGCTTCATCGCCCAGGACGGCGGCGGCCCGGATGTCTTCGTTCACTACTCCGCGATCAACGCGTCCGGGTTCCGCTCCCTCGAGGAGAACCAGGTCGTGAACTTCGACGTCACTCAGGGACCCAAGGGTCCGCAGGCTGAGAACGTCACCCCGGCCTAGTTGCCCGGGTCGGCCGATCGCGGCCGGCTAGCAGTACCCAAGGAGCCCCGCTCCTCCGCCTCGGCGGGGGAACGGGGCTCCTGCCTTTTCCGGGAGGCGGGCACGGCGCCGCTTGACCTTGACACCGTGTGAGGCCGTGCACTGGGAGACATCATGTTCACCATCGGAGACTTCGCCCGATACGGACGGGTGTCGGCCCGGATGCTGCGCCACTACGACGCCATCGGGCTCCTGCGCCCCGACCGCACCGACCCCGCCACCGGCTACCGGTTCTACGGGGCCGCCCAGCTCACACGCCTCAACCGCATCATCGCCCTCAAGGATCTCGGCTTCACGCTCCAGCAGGTGCAGGCCGTCCTCGACGAGCAGGTGGGGCCGGAGGAACTGCACGGGATGCTGCGGCTGCGGCGGGCGGAGCTGGAGGAGGCCATGGCGGCGGCGGCCGCACGGCTGGCACGGGTCGAGGCGAGGCTCCGGTCGATCGAGAGCGAGGGACGCATGTCTGCGGACGATGTGGTGGTCAAGAGTGTTGCCGCGGTACGGGTGGCCGAGCTGACCGGCACTGCGGCGGGCTACGGACCGGAGGACATCACTCCGGTGATCGGCCCGTTGTACGACCGGCTCTTCCCGCTGCTGGGCACGGTGGGCGTCAGCCCGAGCGGCCCCGGGATCGCGCGCTACGAGGACGCTCCGGAAGGCGGCGGCGCGGTCGTCGTCCACGCCGGGGTGACGGTCTCCGCCCCGGTGGGCCCGCTCGGCGACACCGGGATCACGGTGGTCGAGCTGCCGCCGTTCGAGGCGGCGACCATTGTTCACCGGGGTTCGATGGACGGCGTACTGCCGACGACCCAGACCCTGGCCCGCTGGATCGACGCCAACGGCTACCGGTCCGCGGGATACGCCCGCGAGATCAACCTGGAGTGCCCCGAGGACCAGGACAAGTGGGTGACGGAGCTCCAGGAGCCGGTCACCAAGGCCTGACGGCCCTCCGGAGGCACCCGGGTCGGACGGAACGTGACACCCCGCACCCCGGGTGTCACGTTCCTTTGCGCCTCCTACCGTCCTCCGGGCCCCGCCCACAGCCCGTCGTCCGTCAGCCCCAGCAGGTCGATCGCGTTGCGGCGTACGATCCGGTCCACGACATCGGCGGCCAGATGCCCCATCTGCGCCTCGCCGACCTCGCGCGACTTGGGCCAGGTGGAGTCGGAGTGCGGGTAGTCCGTCTCGTACAGGACGTTTCCGACGCCGATCGAGTCCAGGTTCTTCAGCCCGAAGGCATCGTCGAAGAAACAGCCGTAGACGTGCTCGGCGAACAGCTCCGACGGCGGGCGGTGGACCTTGTCGGCGACGCCGCCCCAGGCCCGGTTCTCCTCCCAGACCACGTCGGCGCGTTCCAGGATGTACGGAATCCAGCCGATCTGGCCCTCCGCGTACATGATCCGGAGGTTCGGGAACCGGTCGAACTTGCCGCTCATCAGCCAGTCGACCATCGAGAAGCAGCAGTTGGCGAAGGTGATGGTGGAACCGACTGCGGGCGGGGCGTCGGGCGAGGTGGACGGCATCTTCGAGGACGAGCCGATATGCATCGCGATCACCGTCCCCGTCTCGTCACAGGCCCGCAGGAACGGATCCCACTCGTCCGTATGAATGGACGGCAGCCCGAGATGCGGAGGTATTTCGGAGAACGCCACCGCGCGCACACCGCGCGCCGCGTTCCGTCGGACCTCGTCCGCGGCCAGCTGCGCGTCCCAGAGGGGGATCAGGGTGAGCGGGATGAGCCGGCCCCTCGCCTCGGGGCCGCACCACTCCTCCACCATCCAGTCGTTGTACGCCCGCACCCCGAGCAGCCCCAGCTCGCGGTCCTTCGCTTCGGTGAAGGTCTGGCCGCAGAAGCGGGGGAAGGTGGGGAAGCAGAGGGCGGACTGGACATGGTTGACGTCCATGTCGGCGAGCCGGTCGGGGACCGAGAACGAACCGGGACGCATCTGCTCGTACGTGATGACCTCGAGCCTGATCTCATCCCGGTCGTAGCCGACCGCGGTGTCGAGCCGGGTGAGCGGGCGGTGCAGATCCTCGTACACCCACCAGTCGCCGATCGGCCCTTCGTCGCCCTTCGCGCCCATCACGGGCGCGAACTTGCCGCCCATGAAGGTCATTTCCTTGAGCGGTGCGCGAACGATACGCGGACCGCGGTCGAGGTACTTGGACGGGAGCCGGTCCCGCCAGACATGAGCGGGCTCCACCGTGTGGTCGTCCACCGAGATGATCTTCGGGAAGGTCTCCATGCCTTCCACGGTAGCGTCGATCTGACGAACCGTCAGCTATCTGTACCGGCCCCCGTTCCGCAATCGTTGTCGAGGGCTTGTGCAGACAGTCACTCACTGCTGACGTGTCCGCCCAAAACAAGGCAGACTGTTGAGCGCGATACCAGCGGTACGGAGCAATCCGGATCAACCCGCACCGGACCGGCACTTGGCGGGCCATCCGCAACAGACAGCATCGGCACGATCGGCAGGACCGGCGGGGCGAGCAGGGCAGGGGGAGCAATGGACCGCGACAACGGGCCGCGCACGCATGTTCCGAAGCAACGCGCTCCGAAACGGCAGTCGACCGACGGCGCCGATCTGCGCTTTTCCGTGCTCGGACCGGTACGGGCATGGCGAGGCGGAGAAGCGCTGCCCTCCGGTTCGCCGCAGCAGCGCGCCCTGTTGACCGCACTGCTCCTGCGCGGCGGGCGCACAGCCACGGCCTCCGAACTCATCGACGCCATCTGGGGCGAGGAACCGCCCTCGCAGGCGCTCGCCGCCGTACGCACGTACGCCTCCCGGCTCCGTAAGATCCTCGACTCGCAGACGCTGGTCAGCGACGCCGGCGGATACGCGATCCGGACCAGGCGCGACGCCCTCGACCTGACTGTGGCCCAGGAATTGGCGGCCGAGGCGGAGAAGGCCCGGGCCGACGGCGACCGCGGCCAGGCCCGCACCCTCGTCAACAAGGCGCTCGGCCTGTGGGACGGCGAGACCCTGGCCTCCGTGCCCGGCCCGTACGCCGAGAATCAGCGCACCCGTCTGGAGGAATGGCGGCTCCAGCTCACCGAGACCCGCCTCGATCTCGACCTGGAGGTCGGCTGCCACGCGGAGGCGGTCTCCGAACTGACCGCGCTGACCGCCGCGCACCCGCTGCGCGAGCGACTGCGCGAGCTCCTCATGGTCGCCCTGTACCGCAGCGGCCGCCAGGCGGAGGCGCTCGCGGTGTACGCGGACACCCGACGGCTGCTCGCCGACGAGCTGGGCGTCGACCCGTGCCCCGAGCTGTCCCAGCTCCAGCAGCGCATTCTGCGGGCCGACGACGAGCTGGCCCGCCCGGCCGGCGAACCGGCCCCGGCTCCCGCACCGGTGCGTCCCGCCCAGCTCCCGGCCACCGTCCCGGACTTCACCGGCCGCGCCTCCTTCGTACGCGAGCTGGGCGACCGGCTGGCCACCGCCGAGGGTTCGGTCATGGCCGTATCGGCACTGGCCGGCATCGGGGGCGTCGGCAAGACGACCCTCGCCGTGCACGTCGCCCACCAGGCGCGACAGCATTTCCCCGACGGCCAGCTGTACGTGGACCTTCAGGGCGCCGGCGCACGGGCGGCGGAGACGGAGACGGTGCTCGGCGCGTTCCTGCGCGCCCTGGGCACGGCGGACTCCGCGATCCCCGACTCGCTGGACGAACGCGCCGCGCTCTACCGCTCCACGCTCGACGGCCGCCGCGTCCTGGTCCTCCTCGACAACGCCCACGACGCGGCCCAGATCCGCCCCCTCCTCCCCGGCACCGCGGGCTGCGCGGCCCTGGTCACCAGCCGCGTCCGCATGGTCGACCTGGCCGGCGCCCATCTGGTCGACCTGGACGTGATGTCCCCGGAGGAGGCGCTCCAGCTCTTCACCCGCATCGCGGGCGAGGAACGCATCAACTCCGAGCGCGACGCCGCCCTGGACGTGGTCGCCGCCTGCGGCTTCCTCCCCCTGGCCATCCGCATCGCCGCCTCCCGCCTGGCCGCCCGCCGCACCTGGACGGTCTCCGTCCTGGCCGCCAAACTCGCCGACGAACGCCGCCGCCTGGACGAACTCCAGGCCGGCGACCTCGCGGTGAAGGCCACCTTCGAACTCGGCTACGGCCAGCTGGAACCCGCCCAGGCCCGCGCCTTCCGCCTCCTGGGCCTGGCCGACGGCCCCGACATCTCCCTGGCCGCGGCGGCGGCGCTGCTCAACCTGGAGACCCACGCGGCGGAAGACCTGCTGGAGGTTCTGGTCGACACCAGCCTCCTGGAGTCCGCGGCTGCGGGCCGCTACCGCTACCACGACCTGGTGCGTCTCTACGCACGTTCCTGCGCGGAACGGGACGAGCAGGATCCGAAGGAGCGGGAGTCGGCGCTGTCGCGACTGCTGGACTTCTATCTGGCGACGGCGGCAGGGGTGTACGCGCTGGAGCGGCCGGGGGACCGGCTGGTGGATCACCTGGAGCCGACGGGCCACGCGGGGCTGGTCTTCGACGGCAGGCACACGGCACGCGACTGGCTCTACACGGAGGCCGGTCCTCTGCTCTCCTGCGTGCGCCAGTCGTCCCGCCCCTCGACACTGCCGCGCGCCGTCGATCTGCTCTGGTGCGCGCTCGACCTGGGCGAGTCCGGAGCGAACTCGAAGCAGTACGAGACCACCGCTTTCGCCGTCCTGGATGCCGCCCGCGCAGGGGGCGATCGACGCACGGAAGTGCGGGCCCTGATGACGCTGGCCGACGTGCACCACACGTCGGGGCGCTTCGACCAGGCCGAGGACGAGGCGGAGAAGGTCATGCGGCTCGTCGAAACCGCGTGCGATCCGCTCCCGGGCTGCTGGGCTCCGAACGCCCTCGGAATCATGGCGCTCTATCAGAACCGTCACGATGACGGCGAGAAGTACCTCACCATGGCCATCGACCGTTTCCGTGAGATCCAGGACCGCCCCGGTGAGGCGAGTGCGTTGTGCAACTTGTCCCGCATACATCTGGCCACCGGCCGTACCGACAGCGCGGTTTCGCTGGCCCAGCAGGGCATAGACATCTACGACGGCATGGGGCATGCCCTACGGAGCGCGAACGGACGCTACGCACTGGGAATGGCTCTCACCCAGAGCGGCCAGTTCGTCACCGCGGCGGAACGCCTTCTGGAGGCGTTGGACGTCTTCCGGGACAGCCGCCAGCGACTGTGGGAGGGAATGACCCTCTTCCGCCTCTCCGAGGTCGACCTCGCGTCCGGAAGCCCGGCCGACGCGGCGACCAAGGCCGAACAGGCCCTGACCTCCCTGCGTGGCATCGGCGGCGAATGGCGTCGGGGCAACGTGCTCACCGTGCTCGGCCGCGCTCTCGACGACATCGGCCAGTTCGGGCGCGCACAGGTGTGCTGGCGCGAAGCACTGATCATTTACGACCGGCTCGGCTCTCACGAGGCCGCCGAGGTACGCGACTTGCTGGCACGGACGGCGCCCTCGGCAACCACGTGACGCGGATCCGAGCGGCGTTCATCGTTCGTTTATCGCGGCCGGGCACTCTCATGGATGTCGACCCGCCGCGTCGGGGGGCAGACGGATTGACACCAAGGCCGTAGCACTAGTGTGAACGGCCCTGAGAGGCCCGCCCGGCAGTCCACGGGGGAACAGCCGGGCGGGCCTCGCCGAACACAGACTGAGACGCCTAGGAAGCAGACGAACATGGCTGACGCGAAGAAGGACACGGAGATCAAGCCGCAGGACATGCACGCCACCAGTGCGGACGCTGGGCAGATCACCACCAAGGACATGCACGCCACCGGCGGGACCGTGAAGCCGCAGGACATGCACGCAACGGGCGGCGGCGTCACGACCAATGACATGCACGCGACGAGCGAGCCGGCCAACTAAACCTAATCGACGGGGTACGGGGGAGCGGCCGCGGCGGCGCGGAGGGGGAGCCGCCGCGGCCGCTGCATGTCTGCGTGCGGCACGGTCGACGACATCGCCTACCCCCGCTCCCGCAGCTCCCCCTTCACCACCTTGCCGCTCGCATTGCGCGGCAGCTCGTTCACGAACTCCACCGCCCTCGGGACCTTGTAGTTCGCCATCTCGCGCCTCGACCAGGCGATCAGGTCGTCCGCCGTCAGCGTCGCGCCCGCCCGGCGGACCACGTACGCCTTGCCCACTTCGCCCAGTCGGGGGTCGGGGACACCGATCACCGCCGCGTCGGCCACGTCCGGGTGGAGACCGAGGAGCTGTTCGATCTCGGCGGGGTACGCGTTGAAGCCGCCGACGATGAACATGTCCTTGATCCGGTCGGTGATCCGGAGGTTGCCGTCCTCGTCGAGGACGCCCACGTCGCCCGTGCGGAGCCAGCCGTCGGAGGTGATCACGGCGGCCGTGGTGTCCGGGTCCTCGAAATAGCCCTGCATCACGTTGAATCCGCGGACCAGGACCTCGCCGGGGGTTCCGGGGTCGGCCAGGACGCGGAGCTCCGTGCCCGGGATCGCCCGGCCGGAGGTCGAGGCGATCGTCCGCGCCGGGTCGCCGCGCCGGCACATCGTGACGATGCCGCTCGCCTCGGAGAGGCCGTACGCGGTGAGGACCGTCGCCGTGCCGAGCTCCGTGCGCAGTCGTTCCACCAGTTGCAGCGGGACCACCGCCGCGCCCGTCACCACCAGGCGGAGGGCGGAGAGGTCGTGGGCGTCCCGGGCCGGGTGGTCCAGGAGGGACTGGTGGAGGGTGGGCGGGCCCGGCAGGACCGAGATGCGTTCGGCGGCGATGTTGGCCAGGACCGTGTCCACGTTGAACACCGGCTGCGGGACCATCGTCGCGCCCCGCATCAGGCACGCGATGATGCCCGCCTTGTAGCCGAAGGTGTGGAAGAAGGGGTTCACGATCAGATAGCGGTCGCCCTCGCGCAGATCCGCCAGCTCGCTCCAGATCGCGTAGCAGCGCAGGGTCTGGGCGTGGGTGATGACCGCGCCCTTGGGCCGGCCCGTGGTGCCCGAGGTGTAGATGATGTCGGAGGGGGCCGAGGGGGCGATCGCGTCGGCTCGGGTTCGTACCGCCGCACCGGACACCCCCTCCCCCGCAGCCAGGAAGTCCTTCCAGGTGACGTAGTCGTCCGGGGCGCTGTCCGCCAGCACCACCACCTGTTCCAGGTGCGGGAGCCGTACGTCGGCCCGGCGCAGGGACGCCACGTACGACGTGCCGAGGAAGGTGCCCGTGACGAAGAGCAGTTTCGCCCGGCTGCGTTGCAGGATGTACGCCGCCTCCGTGCCCTTGAAGCGGGTGTTGAGGGGGACGAGGACCGCCCCGGCCGTGACGGCGCCGAGCGCGGAGACGATCCAGTCCAGGGTGTTCGGCGCCCAGATGGCGACCCGGTCCCCCGGCTCGACGCCCGAGGCCATGCAGGCGGCGGCGGCCCGTTCGACGCGGTCGCCGAGTTCGGCGTACGAGATCCGGGTCCGGCCCTCGACGACCGCCTCCCGGTCCCCGTACCGCTGCGCCGCTGCCCGTATCAGTTTGGGGATGCTGCTCCACTCCTCGTCGCCGCGCATCGTTCGCCCTCTCTGACGCAGTAGCTGACTATCCGTCAGATTAGCTGTAGCCTCAGCCGCTGTCAGCAGTCATGACGGTCTCGGAGGTGGCGGTGGCGGCGCTCAAGGACGTGACAGCGATAGCCGGCATAGGGCAGACGGCCTTCGCGAAACAACTCCCCGAATCCGAGAAGACCCTGGCCTGCCGGGCCATCGTCGCGGCGCTCGACGACGCGGGCATCGCCGCCTCGGAAGTGGACGCCTTCGCCTCGTACACGATGGAGGAGACCGACGAGGTCGAGATCGCCAAGGCCATCGGGGCGGGCGATGTCACTTTCTTCAGCAAGGTGGGGTACGGGGGCGGCGGCTCGTGCGCGACGGTCGCACATCTCGCCGCCGCCGTGGCGACCGGACAGGCGAGTGTCGGTGTCGCCTGGCGGTCGCGGAAGCGGGGGTCGGGGCCCCGCCCCTGGAAGAACACCGCCGTGCAACTGCCCACCCCCGCCCAGTGGACCCGCCCGTACGGGCTGCTGCGGCCGGCCGACGAGATCGGGATGCTGGCGCGGCGGTACATGCACGAGTACGGAGCGACCCGCGACCATCTCTTCAACGTCGCCCTCGCCTGCCGCAACCGCGCCAACCAGAACCCGGACGCGGTGATGTACGAGCGGCCGCTGACCCGCGACATGTATATGACCTCGCGCTGGATCAGCGAGCCGCTCTGCCTCTTCGACAACTGCCTGGAGACGGACGGCGCACTGGCCTGCGTCATCGTCTCCGCCGAGCGGGCCCGCGACTGCCGGCAGAAACCCGTCTACATCCACTCCGTCGCCCAGGGGCTGCCCGCCCAGCACCACGGCATGGTCAACTACTGGAACGACGACCCGCTCACCGGACCCGCCTGGACGGCCGCCCGGCAGCTCTGGAAGCAGGCCGACTTCGGCCCCGGCGACGTGGACGTCGCGCAGATCTACGACGCGTTCACCCCGCTCATCCCGCTCTCCCTGGAGGGGTACGGCTTCTGCGGGCGCGGCGAGGGCGCGGCGTTCACCGAGGGCGGGGCACTGGAGAGCGGCGGGCGGCTGCCCATCAACACCGGGGGCGGCGGGCTCAGTGAGGCGTATGTGCACGGCTTCAACCTCATCAACGAGGGCGTGAAGCAGTTGCGCGGCGCCTCCACCGCACAGGTCCCGGACGCCGGGACCTGTCTGGTCACCGCCGGCGAGGGCGTGCCCACATCTGCCATACTGCTGAGGAGTTGACCGGGATGGATGCCATGCTGCTGCCCGTCGTGGACGAGGACGGCGCCCCCTTCTGGGAGTACGCGGCCCGCGGCGAACTCCGCGTCCAGGCGTGCGCCGCCCCGGAGTGCGGAAGGCTACGCTTCCCGCCCCGGCCGTGCTGCCCGCACTGCCAGTCCTTCGAGAGCGAGTGGCGGCCCCTCAGCGGGCGCGGCCGCATCTGGTCGTACGTGCTGC
Source organism: Streptomyces sp. NPDC018000 (assembly GCF_044328025.1). NCBI lineage: Bacteria > Bacillati > Actinomycetota > Actinomycetes > Kitasatosporales > Streptomycetaceae > Streptomyces > Streptomyces sp. NPDC018000. Next base: position 58,367 of record NZ_JBIRGM010000001.1, on the reverse strand, counting down.
CGCATCCGCCGCTGCTGCCCGCGTACGCCGCGCAGGCCCCGTACAACGCCGTCGTGGTCGAGCCGGCCGATGCCCCGGGCATCCGGCTGGTCGGGAACGTGGTGAGCGGGCCGGATGCCCCGCTGGACTCCGTCGATCCGGGGCGGCTGCGGATCGGGGCCCCGGTGAAGGCGGTCTTCTGCCCGGTCGCTCCCGAAGTGACCCTGGTGCGCTGGCTGCTGGAGAGGTGATCGGCGATGGCGCTGCGGACGGAGACGGACAAGGAGACCGGGGTCGCGCTCGTCACCCTCGACCGGCCCGAGAAGCTCAATGCGATCGACCTGGCGACCGCCGCCGAACTGACCGCGGTCTGGCAGGCGTTCCGCTTCGACGACGGGGTACGGGCCGTGGTCGTCACCGGTGCGGGCGGCCGGGCCTTCTGCACGGGGATCGACCGGGGCGTGGAGGTTCCGCAGCCTTCGTCCCCGTACACGATCGACGATCCGCTGATCGCGATCGGGCCGAAGGCGAACGACCTGTGGAAGCCGGTGATCGCGGCCGTGGAGGGGATGGCCTGCGGCGGGGCTTTCTATCTGCTGGGCGAGGCGGAGTTCGTCATCGCGTCCGAGGAGGCGACGTTCTTCGACCCGCACACGACGTACGGCATGGTCAGCGCGTACGAGGCGATCTCCATGGCGCAGCGGATGCCGTTCGGCGAGGTGGCCCGGATGTCCCTGATGGGTACGGCCGAACGCGTCACGGCACGTCGGGCGTACGAGACCGGGCTGGTCAGTGAGTTGACGGCACCCGGCGGCGCGGTGGCAGCGGCGCTGCGGGCGGCGGAGGTGATCGCCTCGTACCCGGCCCGGGCGGTGCAGGGGACGGTACGGGCGGTGTGGTCCGCGAAGGAGGCGGCCAGGGCACAGGCCATGGCCCATGCCCCGCACCTGATCGCACTCGGGAACCTGCCGCCGGAGCGGCAGGGCGAGTTGTTCCGGGCGCGGGGCGGCAACGAGTTCCGGATGCGTTGAGGTCAGTGGCTCAGCTCGGCCTCGACCCGGCACTTCTTCACTCGGGATACCTTGCGCGGGCTGTCCATCCGCACGGAGACGGTCCTGGTCTCGCCGCCCTCGACGTCCACGCTCGCCTCACCCGTGTCAACGGTGTTGCCCACCGCGTCGAGGAAGGTCACATCGACTTCGTAGGTGTGCGAGCCGACGGCGTTCGCCGTGAGCCGGACGGTGGAGGTGGTGACTGCCTTGCGCTTGCCCTTGCGGGGCTGGGCGCAGCGCAGGACGTGGACCTGCGGCTCGTCCGAAGCGGTGACATCCGGGGCCGGCGTCTCGTAGCCCGAGCCGCCGGAAGAGCTGCTCGACGAGTCGTCGTAGTCGTCGTTGTCGTCGTAGTCGTTGCGGTGGTAGCTGCCGTTGCTCTTCCCGGAGTTGGAGCAACCGCCGCCGCCGCTGCTCGATCCCTTGCTCTTGCCGCCTCGACCGGAGGCCGAGAAGCCGGTGAGTGCGAGTACCACCACAACCAGTACCGCGGAAAGCTTTATGTGCTGCCGCATCATCGATGCAGCCCCCCTTGTGTTGTTGTCCGTGTCGCTGTCCGTGCTGTTGCTGTTGCTGTTGTCGAACGACCGCGCGACACGGTAGCGCAAGGTGCGGGAGGCAGGGGCCGGGCGTAGCGTCGACGCCGAGAGCGGTGCTGATCCGTGACGCCGGTCCGCGCACACGCAGGAGGCCGATGATGGTCCGCAACGTCCTCGGCTCGGTCCTCGCTCTCGCAGGAGCGGCGGCCGCCGTGCTGAGCCCCTTCCGTGACTGGTACGACGGCCGTCTCGGCCGCCATTACCGGATCGACGAGCTGTTCACGGGTGTCACCGGCAGCCGGCCCGGACCGCTGGGCTCGATCTTCCTGGCCTTTCTCTTCGCCGCCCTGCTGACGGTGGCCGGTGTGGTGCTGCGGTCGCGGCTGCTGGTGGCTTCCGCGGGTGTGGTGGTGCTCGGGTTCACCGTGCTGTGGATGGTGCGCCAGGGGGAGGCGCTGGGCAGTCTGACGGTCGCGGGCGACGGTTCCGGGCTGCAGTGGGGGGTGGCGTACGCGATGGGCGGCGGGGTGCTGCTGCTGTCGGGGGCGGTGGTGATGCCGGGGCGGCACGGTGGTGGGCGCCGGACTGCCCGCCGGGGCCGTGTCCAGCCGTATGCGGCCCCCGGGTCGGAGAACCCGGATACATGGCCGCCCACGCAGGAGCCGGGGCCGTCCGTGCAGACGAGTACATTGCCGGAGCCCGAGCCGGACCCGTACACGGGGCCCTCTCCGACGGCCCGCCGCCCGGGCCCGGAGGGGCAGGACACGGCGCCGCACACGGTGACCGGCCCGGAGGGGCAGGACACGGTGCCGTACCCCGTCGTACCGGACGAGGGGCCCGATCCGCGGCGGCCTCCGCACTCCTGAGGCCCTTAGGTCCGGGGGCGGCTGCCCGTGCCCGTTCCCTTCAGCGCATCCAGCGCGTACACGCAGCGGTCCTTGCTGCACGCGTACACGACACCGCCCCGCGCCACCGGCGAACCCGTGATCTCGCCGCCCGTCGCCAGCTTCCAGCGGAGTTGGCCGCCCGCCGCGTCCAGGGTGTACAGGACGTGGTCGGCGGAGCCGAAGTGGACCCGGCCGTCGGCTACCACCGGGGCCCCCACCACCTCGCCGCCCGCCGCGAACCGCCACTTCGGGGTGCCGGTGACCGCGTCGAGCGTGTACAGCGCGCTGCCGCTGCCGACATGGACGTTCCCGGCCGTGACCAGGACCGGTTCGATCGACTGGCGGGACTCCGTGGCGATGCGCCAGCGGTCCTTGCCGGTCGAGGCGTCGAGCGCGTACACCGTGCCGAGGTAGTCGGCGAGGTACACACCGCCTCCGGTGACGGCGGGGCCGGGCGCGAACGCGGGCGGGGAGAGGAAGACCGCGGGCGACTCGAAGTGCCAGCGGACATGACCGGACACGGTGTCGACGGCCAGGACCCGGGCCCCCGCGACGGCGTACACGGAGCCGTCCGGCGCCGCGGTCACCCGGACCGGCACACCGCCGCAGGAGGCCGCGTCGCCAATGGGGTACGACCAGCGTTCGATGCCGGTACGGGCGTCGACGGCGCGCAGCCGGGCGTCCTGCCAGAGGTAGACCGTGCCGTCGTGGATCGTGGGCCCGGCCTCCGCCGTCTCGAAGTCGGTCTGTACGCCGCTGCTCTCCCACAGCTTCTCGCCCGTGGACGCCTCCCACGCCTGGACGCCGCCGCCCCTGGTGCCGGTGACGACGGTGTTGCGGTCGGCCTTGAGGGAGTACACCCAGGCATCGGTCTGCAGTCGCCACCGCTCGGCGCCGGTCGCCGCGTCCAGGGCGTACAGCGACGGCCCGTCGGAGGCGTGAATACGGCCGCCTTCGACGGCCATCACCCAGGCGACGTCCCGGGTCTTGAACTGGCGTCGTCCGTTGCCGATGTCCAGGGCGTGCACTTCGAACGACGTGACGTAGAGGAGATCCCCCGCGACGACGGGCGTCCCCCAGACGTCGTTGGACATCCGGAACCGCCAGGGCCGCCAGCGGTCCGGGCCGGGGGGCGCGGTCTCGGGGGCGTGCGCGGGCGTGGGCAGGGGGGCGGGCGGGGCCGCGGGGGCCGTGCCGTTCACCCCGGTGGGCGGGCGCACCCAGCCGGTCGCGGGGCCGACGTCCGCGGTGGCCGTGGCGGTGGCCCGTACGTCCTGGGCGCGCGGGCCGGGGCCGATCGGCACCTTCGCACCGGGCAGCCGGACGGGGCCGCCCTCGTCGGGCAGCTGCGCGGAGACGGCGGCCGGGGAGTGCGCGCCGGCGCCGCTGCGCCAGGCGGCGGCACGGTCGGCGCCGGGCGGCTGCTGGGGCGGCGGCGGCACGGGGGGCGGAGGGGGTGCGGGAGCCGCGGTCCTGCGGCCTCCGCCGCGACGCTGCTCGATCATCGCGGTGGCGGAGGCCGGCAGCCATGCCGAGGCCGTACCGCTGTCGTCGCTGCCGGAGGCGAAGAGGTGCGGGGCGAGCTGGGCCTGCAGATCGGCGGGGGTGGGCCGCAGCCCGGCGTCCATCTGCATACAGGACTCGATCAGCGGCCTCAGTTCGTCGGGCAGGCCCTCCAGATCGGGTCCCTCACGCAGCAGCATGAAGACGGTCTCGACGGGGTTGACGCCGTGGAACGGCGCATGGCCGGTGGCGGCGAAGACCAGCGTCGAGCCGAGCGAGAAGACATCGCTGGCGCCGGTGACGCTGCGCGAGTCCCGCGCCTGCTCGGGTGACATGTAGGCGGGTGTGCCGACGGCGACATTCGTCATGGTCAGCCGGGTGTTGGAGACCCCGGACGCGATCCCGAAGTCGATCACCCGCGGGCCGTCCTCGACGACGAGCACGTTCGACGGCTTCAGGTCGCGGTGGACGAGCCCCGCGCCGTGGATCGACTGGAGCGCCTCGGCGATACCGGCGGCCAGCCAGCGCACCGCCTGGACCGGCATGGGCCCGCACTCACTCACTATCTCCTCGAGCGACGGGGCGGGCACATAGGCGGTGGCCAGCCACGGCACGGCGGCCCGCGAGTCGGCGTCCACCACCGCGGCCGTGTAGAAGCCGCTGACTGCGCGGGCGGCCTCCACCTCGCGCGTGAAGCGGACCCGGAACAGCTGGTCCTCGGCGAGCTCGGTACGCACCGTCTTGATCGCCACCCGCCGGCCCGAAGCCGAGCGGGCGAGATAGACCAGCCCCATGCCACCGGCCCCTAGCCGTCCCAGCACCTCGAACGGGCCGATCCGCCTCGGGTCGTGCTGCGTCAGCTGCTCCACCACTTGCCCTGCCACCTCCCCGTACGGGCCTCAGGAAACAGAAGCCCGCGAAAACCCGCCCTGTACGGCGTCTCACCACTGGGCACCACCCGGCGGTGCGCACCCCGATTGTTCCTGGCTGTGGTCCTGGTTGCGAACCCGGGGGCGGACCGGGGTGTCACACCTCACTCTGCCCTCTTCTCGGGCACAGGGGGCTGAAGTACGGCGAACACGGCACCTTGGTCGTCCTGGAGGACCGCCGTCCTCCCGTACGGGATGTCGAAGGGCGGCGCGGAGATGCGGCCGCCGAGGCGTACGGCGTGTCCGGCGGCGGCGTTGCAGTCCTCGACGGCGAAGTAGTTGAGGAAGTAGCTGGGCATCTCGGCCGGGAAGGCGTCGGTGATGACGCTGCGCCCGCCGACCGCGGTGTCCGGCCCGGGTTCCGTGCCCTCCGGGGACCACATACGGAAGTCGGCGGCGGGCTCGGCCGTGCCGGATCCACCTGCGCCAAAGGCGTCGACATCGGTGCCCTGGAAGCCGAAGACCTCCTCGTAGAAGGCGTCGACGCGATCCTTCTGCCGGGTGTGGACCTCGGTCCAGCAGAAGGAACCCGGTTCGTTCTGCTTCTGGAAGCCTTCGCGGTCACCGGCCTGCCAGAGCCCGAAGACCGCTCCGCCGGGGTCGGCCGCCTGGGCGAGCACTCCGGCCCGGCCGGCCCGCACGGGGTCGGTGATCACCTGACCGCCCGCCTCCCTGATGCGGGCGACGGACTCGACGATGTCGTCGGTGGCGAAGTAGATGCCCCAGGCGGTCGGCATCCGGCCGTCCTGCTTGGCGGCGAGTGCGGCGACGAGCTTCCCGTCGCTGAGGGCATCCGCGTACGGCCCGTCGCCGGTCCGGAAGGTCCAGCCGAACAGCTCACCGTAGAAGCGCTTGCCCGCTTCGAGGTCGGGGAGCTGCGCATCCACCCAGCACGGCGCGGATTGCGCGAATGCGGCCATGGGCCCGGTCCTTCCGTCGCGGTCGTTCGCGGTCGTTCGCAGTCGGTCACGGTTCGTTCGCATTTGCCCGCGGCCGGTCGCGGCCGTTCACCGTGCATGGCGGTGACGCTCGTCACACCCAACGTAACCGTGGACGGCACGCGTCGCGCCCCGACCCGTCCACATCGAACTCATTTTCGACAGAGGAGTTCCTTGCTCATGGCGTCACACAAAGTTATCCACGGAAGTTATCCACAGGCTGTTGATAAGACTTATCGCCGCTCAGGACTCATCCGTCGATATCCGGCCACTTCCCCCACCCCACCTGCGGTGCTCCCCATTTGCAGTCGGCCGAATCGCGCTCCGATCCCCCCTCGGTAAGCTGACGGCATGACAGGACAAGTGCGCACCGTCGACGGCCGCGTGGCCGGTCGACGCGGACAGGCGACGCGGCAGAAGCTGCTCGACTGCCTCAGCGAGATGCTCAGTTCCTCGCCGTACCGGGACGTCAAAGTCATCGACGTCGCCCGGAAGGCGGGGACTTCACCCGCGACCTTCTATCAATACTTCCCCGACGTCGAAGGCGCCGTCCTCGAAATCGCCGAAGAAATGGCCAAGGAAGGCGCCGGATTGACCGAACTGGTCGCCGGCCGCTCCTGGGTCGGCAAGGCCGGCTGGCAGACCGCCGAAGAACTCGTCGAGGGATTTCTCGACTTCTGGCGACATCACGACGCGATCCTGCGCGTGGTCGACCTCGGAGCGGCCGAGGGCGACAAGCGGTTCTACAAGATCCGCATGAAGATCCTGAATTCGATCACCAACTCCCTTACGGATTCGGTGAAGGAGCTCCAGGCCAAGGGCAAGGTCGACAAGGACGTCAGCGCCGCCGCGATGGCGGGCTCGCTCGTCGCGATGCTGGCCTCGGTCGCCTCGCACCAGAAGGGCTTCACGACCTGGGGCGTGAAGCAGGCCGAACTCAAACCGAATCTCGCACTGTTGGTGCATCTGGGCATCACCGGCAGAAAGCCGACCAGGTAGCGCCGCGCCGGGCCCCTTCCCCCACTGGGCACCGCGCGGCCATTCCGGGCGCCCCAGGTCCTGTCTTGCCGACGGCGGACCACGCATGTGGTCCGCCGTCGGTGCACCCGGACCGTTCCACTGATCGCTCCGGCGCACAGTTTCCGCGCATCGCCAACGCCCACGGTCTGCGCGCACCGCTTCCGCGTCAGGTCGCGGCGTCACTCCGCCGTTCCAGCCTGAAGAGCCGGATCTCCCGCTCGACCCGCGCCTGGTACGTCGCATAGGGCGGCCAGAACTTCAGCGCCGTCTGCCACACCGCATCCCGTTCCGCGCCCTGCAGCAGTGTGGCGCGCACCGGAATGTCCCGGCCTTCCCAGTTGACGACGGCCTTGCCGGGACCCGCCAGCAGATTCGCGGTCCAGGCCGGGTGCCCCGTACGGCCGAAGTTGCTGCCGACCAGGATCCAGCTCTGCTCCGTCCCCTTCTCCGGCATGCAGGCCAGCGGAGTGGTCCTGAGCCGCCCGCTCCTCGCGCCCGGCACCGTCAGGATCAGCCCCGGCAGCATCCGGGCGCTGAGCAGCACCTTGCCGCGCGTGAGCCGGTGCACCGTACGGTCCATGGCGGGGATGACATGCGGGGCGACCCTCGCGAACGTGCGGGTCGAGGACACCTTCTGGATCAGCCGGACGCCGGGCGCCATCAGACCGCCACCTTCCCGGCCGATCCCCGGGCGGCCGATGCCGAGGCCATGGACGACTGCCCGTGCGACGGCGCGAACAGCCCGGCCTGCTGCGCCGCATGGTCGCGGAGCCGGTGGACGGGACCGAAGAGCAGTTCGTCGGCAGCGGCCCGCTTGAAGTACAGATGCGCCTCGTGTTCCCAGGTGAAGCCGATCCCGCCGTGCAGCTGGACGGCCTCGGCCGTGGTGATGCGCAGCGCCTCCAGGGCCTGGGCGAGGGCGAGGCCCCCGGCCGCCGGGTCCCAGGCCGCGTAGTACGCGGCGGAACGGGCCGCCTGCACCTGTACGTACAGATCCGCGAGGCGGTGCTTCACGGCCTGGAAGGAGCCGATCGCCCGGCCGAACTGTTCGCGCGCCTTGACGTATTCGACGGTCCGCTCCAGTGCGCTCGCCGCCGCCCCCACCGCCTGCGCGGCGAGCAGTGCGGCGAGGCCTCGTCCGGCCGGGGCGAGCGCGCCGGCGACGTCCACGGCGTCGTCCGCGCCGAGGAGTTCGGCCTCGGTGTCACGGAGTTCGATGCGGGCCAGCGGGCGGGTCTCGTCCAGCGAGGTCCGGCGGGTGCGGACGATTCCGGCCGCCGTGTCCGGGCGGACCAGGAAGAGAAGCGTACGGCTGCGCGGGAAGCCGCCGGCATGGGCGGCGACCAGGAGGAGACCCGCGCTGTGCCCGTCGAGGACCTGCGCGGCCTCCCCGTACAGCCGCCAGCCCTCCGCGCCGCCGACCGGCCTGGCCTGTATACCGCCGGCCCGGCCGCCACCCGCCCAGGCACCGCCGGTGGGGTCACCGGTGAGGCCGAGTGCGGTGGCGAGCGAGCCGCCGGGGACGGCCAGGGTCGCGGTCAGTGCGCCGGCTGCGATGCGCGGCAGCAGGGCGGTGCGCTGGGCCTCGGTGCCGAGGGCGGCGATCAGGGGCGCGGCAAGCGCGGCGGTGGCGATCAGGGGCGACGGCAGCAGGGCGCGGCCGGTCTCCTCGCAGGCGACGGCGAGCTCGGCGAGGCCGCAGCCGACGCCTCCGTACTCCTCCGGGAGGGCGAGGCCGGGCAGCCCGAGGTCCTGGGCGAGCTGTCGCCACAGGGTCTCGTCGTACCCGCCGGACGTCCGTACGGCACTCCTGACGCCGTCGGGTCCGCTGCGTTTGGCCAGCAGTTCGCGCAGGGTGCGGCGGATCTCGTCCTGTTCCGCGGTGAAGGCGGCATCCATCGTCGGACTCCTTCCCCTCAGGGGCCTTCGGCCTCCGATCTGACGGGGCGTCATATTAGGGGTGAATCCAGCAGATGCACAGGGCCACGCACAGGGATACGGGAAGATCCCTGCCTCGCCAGGCGGTCCGTCCGGCATGGATCTGATGTACCGTCAGATCCATGCCTTCTTCCCACCGCAAGGTCGCTGTCGTCGGCATATCCCTCGCCGACTGCGGACGCGTCGACGAGGCCACGCCGTACGCCCTGCACGCCCAGGCCGCGCGCCGGGCACTGGCCGATTCGGGTCTGGACCGGTCCGTGGTCGACGGTTTCGCCTCCGCCGGACTCGGCACGCTCGCCCCGGTCGAGGTCGCCGAGTATCTGGGGCTGAAGCCCACCTGGGTGGACTCCACCGCGGTCGGCGGCTCGACCTGGGAGGTGATGGCGGCCCATGCGGCGGACGCCATCGCGGCGGGTCACGCCAATGCCGTGCTGCTGGTGTACGGGTCGACGGCCCGCGCGGACATCAGGGCGGGCCGCCGGACGTCCAATCTCTCCTTCGGGGCGCGCGGCCCGCTCCAGTTCGAGGTGCCGTACGGGCACTCACTGATCGCCAAGTACGCGATGGCCGCCCGCCGCCACATGCACGAGTACGGGACGACCCTGGAGCAGCTCGCCGAGGTGGCGGTCCAGGCGCGGGCGAACGCGGCGGCCAACCCGGACGCCATGTTCCGTGACCCGATCACCGTGGACGACGTGCTGTCGGGACCGATGATCGCGGACCCGTTCACCAAGCTGCACTGCTGCATCCGCAGCGACGGCGGCTGCGCGGTGCTGCTGGCCGCCGAGGAGTATGTACCGGACACGGCGAAGGATCCGGTGTGGATCCTCGGTACGGGTGAGCACATCTCGCACTCCACCATGTCCGAGTGGGACGACTTCACGGTCTCCCCCGCGGCGGTCTCCGGCCGCCTGGCGTTCGAACGGGCCGGGGTGCGGCCCGCGGACATCGATCTCGCCGAGATCTATGACGCGTTCACCTATATGACGCTGGTGACGCTGGAGGACCTGGGTTTCTGCGCGAAGGGCGAGGGCGGCCCGTTCCTGGAGAAGGGCCGGACAGGCCTGACGGGCGAGCTGCCGGTCAACACGGACGGCGGCGGCCTGTCCGCCTGCCACCCCGGGATGCGCGGACTGTTCCTGCTGGTGGAGGCGGTACGGCAGCTGCGCGGCGAGGCGGGAGACCGCCAGGTGCGCAGGGCGGGCGGGCGGCTCCCGGAGCTGGCGGTGGCATCGGGGACGGGCGGCTGGTTCTGCTCATCGGGGACGGTGGTGCTGGGGCGGGGGTGAGGGGGCGGGCCGTCGGCCGGCCGGTCACACCGGGACGACGGTGAGGGCCCCCTCCAGCCCCTTGAAGTCGGCCGCATTGCGCGTATAGAGCGGCAGCCCCCTGACCGAGGCGATGGACGCGATCATCAGGTCCATGCGCCGGGGGCGGGGATCGCGCCGGGCAGCGATCACCAGCGCCACCAGGCTCCCGTAGCGGGCCGCGGCGTCCCCGTCGAAGGGAAGCGGCTCGAAGTCGGCGACTGCGGCACCGAGTTTCTCCATCCGGGCCACCCGCACGCCGGGATCCCGGGCCATCGCCACACCCTGCTGGAGCTCGGCCATCGTCACGGCGGTGAGCGCCGGGAGGACGGGCAGATCCTCTGCACGCAGCAGATCGAGATCGATGTACGTGCAGGTGTCGAGCACCCCCACGGCATGCCGCTCAGCCACGCTCGCGCTCCCACGGGTCGTCGTCGCCGACCCGGTCCTCGGCCCCGAAGAAGGCATCGGCCTCGCGGCGCATCAGCACGCTGTCCACACGGGGCAGCCGACGGTGCCTGGCCACCAGCTCTTCGGAGCTCAGCTGCCGTTTCCGGGTGAGCGGCCGCAGTTCGGCGACCTCTATTCCGTTGCGGGTGATGTGAAAGACCTCGCCCGCCTCCACGGCGTTCATGACTTCGGCGGAGTTGTTCCGGAACTCGCGCTGGGTGATGGTCTTCATGCATACCAGAGTAGCCCTGTGTGTCCCGCTGCGCTACAGCGATGGCCTCGCCCGCCCCGTACCGGGCATGCGCTGCAATGGGGGCATGACCGACGCACACCAGAGCTTCCTGGACCTGCTCCATGCCCAGCGTGTCTGGGACGTGGAGCTTCCCGGCTTCGATCCGGCCGCCGCGCCGCCGGCCCCGCTCGCCCTCTTCCACCGCTGGTTCGCCGAGGCGGTGGCCGCCGGGCAGGTGGAGCCGCACACCATGTCGCTGGCCACCGCCGACGCCGAGGGGCACCCCGATGTGCGGACGCTGATGCTGCACGACGCGGACGAGCGCGGCTGGCACTTCGCCACCCACCGCACCAGTGCGAAGGGCCGTCAGCTCACCGCCCGGCCGTACGCGGCGCTCGGCTTCTACTGGCCTGCGCAGGCCAGGCAAGTGCGGGTGCGGGGTCCGGTGACCGCGTGCGCACCCGAGGAGAGCCTGGCCGATCTGCACGCCCGCTCGACCGGCGCGCTCGCCTCGGCGCTGACCGGCTCGCAGAGCGAGGTGCTGGGCTCCCGGGAGGAGCTGGTCCGCACCGCCGACGCCGCCTGGGAGCGGGCGCGGAACGAACCGGACGCACAGGTCGCGAGCTGGACCCGGTACGTGGTCGAGGCGCGGGAGGTCGAGTTCTTCCAGGGCGACGGGGCGCGCAGGCACGTACGGCTGCGCTACCGCAGGCAGGACGCGAACTGGTCCCGGGAACTCCTCTGGCCGTAGGGCCTCCGGCCCGGCCGTGCCCGCGCGGCCCCCGCCGTACGGGCACGGCCGGGGACGGCCCGTCAGCCGAGGGTGATCGCCTGCACCGGACAGACCCGGACGGCTTCCTTCACCGTGGCGCCGTCGAGCGCCTCCTCGTAGCCGGGCAGCAGTTCGCTGAACCCGTCGTCGTCCTGCGTGAACACCTTCGGCGCGGTGAGCGCGCACTGGCCCGCGCCGATGCACCGGTCCTTGTCGATACTGATCCGCATTCCGGCAGAGCCTTCCGGTCGCATTTCGATCACCATGTTCCGATCACCATGTCACGGGTAATTCGAGCAGCCCCTGGATGGTGTCACCAGGTTTGAACGGGACTTCTTCGGCGGGTACTGCGAGCCGCAGACCGGGAAAGCGGTCGAAAAGCGCGGGCAGCGCGATCTCCAGCTCGGCCCGTGCCAGATTCTGGCCCAGGCACTGATGGATTCCGAACCCGAAAGCGACGTGATTGCGCGCATTCCGGCCGAGGTCCAGCTCGTCCGGTGACGGATAAACGGTCTCGTCCCGGTTGATCACCGACGTGGTCAGGATGACGCCGTCCCCCGCACGGATGGTCACCCCGCCCACTTCGATGTCCTCGACGGCCACCCGGGAAATTCCGTCGGCGATGGACAGGAAGCGGAGCAGTTCCTCGACCGCCGAACCCATCAGGCCCTCGGACTCACGCATCCGGGCCAGCCGACCGGGATGCTGGAGCAGCGTGAACGTACCGAGCGAGATCATGTTCGCGGTCGTCTCGTGCCCGGCGACGAGCAGGATCTGGGCCAGCCGCACCAGCTCCTCGTGGTCCACTCCCCCGGTCTCCAGCTGCTTGACGATGAGCTCGTCCAGCAGCCCTTCGCCGGGGGCGGCCCGCTTCTGCTCGATCAGCACGCGGAAGTAGTCGCCCAGCTTGTCCCGCGCTGCCTCGACATCCGCGGCCGCCGGACCGCGGAGCAGTTTGCGTGACTGCGCCTCGAAGAACTCGTGGTCCTCGTAGGGCACCCCGAGCAGGGCACAGATGACCATGGACGGTACGGGCAGGGCGAAGGCGTCGACCAGATCGGCCGGCGGGCCCTGCTCGGCCATCGCGTCGAGCAGCCGGTTCACGGTCTTCTGGATCTGCGGCCGGAGCGCGGTCGTCCGCTTGACCGTGAAGCTCGGGATCAGCATCCGGCGCTGGGCGTTGTGCTCCGGGTCGTCGACGCCGAGCAGTTCGACGCGTCGCAGTTTGATCGCGGCCAGCCGCTCGGCGAAGAACGGGAACGCGGGGTTCTCCCGGTCGGACGAGAGCCGCTGGTCCACCAGGAGCGAACGTGCCTCGGCGTGCCCGGTCACCAGCCACACCGTGCGGCCGTCGAAGAGCTTGGCCAGGGACACGGGCCGCTGCCCCCGGTGCTCGCGATATCCCGTCGGCGGGTGGTAGGGACAGGTGCGGTTCTGCGGAAAGGAGACGGTCTCGGCGTCTGCCATGGCGGACCTCGCAAAGAGATGGGGAGTCCTAACCGATCTCCAGCCCACTAGATGCCTCGGGCACCTAATGCGTCCAGGTGTTGTTCGGCCAAATCTCCTCGGGAAGATCCATTTTCCGCCCGCCGGGCCGAGCGGGCATTTCGAGCCATCCGGTTGCCTCCGCGTTCCTTGTGAAAGGGGCAAGATGGAAGGCATCAGGGTGACTGGAGGCGAAAATGAGCCGAATCCGTTCCCGCAGCCACGCCAGCACGCGTTCCCGTTACGCCCAGGACAGCGGACTGACCACACGCATGGTCGGCACCATGTTCCTGATCGGCCTGTTGTACGTGGTCCTGGTCGGCGTACTGCTCGCCGTGCTGCGCGGCGCCTGGCCGATCATTCTGATCCTCGTGGGCGGCATGTTCATCGCCCAGTTCTGGTTCAGCGACCGCATCGCGGCCTTCAGCATGGGTGCCCGGGAGGTCACCCCCGAGGAAGCGCCGGAACTGCACGGCACCGTCGACCGGATCTGCGCCCTGGCCGACATGCCCAAGCCTCGGGTGGCGATCGCCCAGAGCGATGTGCCGAACGCCTTCGCCACCGGCCGGAGCGAGAAAACCGCCCTCGTCTGCGCCACCACCGGACTGCTGCGCAGACTGGAACCGCAGGAACTGGAGGGCGTGCTCGCGCACGAGATGTCGCACGTCGCGCACCGTGATGTCGCCGTCATGACGATCGCCTCCTTCCTCGGTGTACTCGCCGGCATCGTCACCCGTGTCGCCCTGTGGGGCGGCCTCTCCCGCAACAGCCGGAGCAATGACCCCGTCGGTATCGCGATCATGCTGATCCCGCTGGTCAGCGCGGTCGTGTACTGCCTGAGTTTCCTGCTCACCCGGCTGCTCTCGCGCTACCGCGAGCTCTCCGCCGACCGCACCGCCGCCCTGCTGACCGGCCGCCCTTCGACGCTCGCCTCCGCCCTTACGAAGGTGAGCGGCCAGATGGCCCGCATACCGACCGAGGACCTGCGGAAGGCGGAGCCGTACAACGCCTTCTACTTCGTTCCCGCGTTCTCCTCCAAGGAGAGCCTGAGCCGGCTGCTCTCCTCCCACCCGACCCTCGAACAGCGTCTGGACCAGCTCGCCCGTATCTCCGCCGACCTCGCCCGTCCGTAAGGAACGAACGTTCATGGGTCTTCTCGACGCCATTCTGGGCCGCAGCAAACCGGTCCGCCCCGACCTCGACCAACTCTTCGCCGTGCCCTCCGCCGCCCTCACCCTCCAGGCCGGCGCCGGGTTCACGCCCACCGGCCTCGGCTCGGTCTGCTTCGCAGGCGTCGAGGGCGGCACGTTCGCCCGTATTCAGCAGGACGTACGCGAACTGCTCGACGCCGACACCGACCGGGGCGGCATTCCGGTGGAGTTCAGCCAGGACACGTACGGCTACACCTGGCTGCTCGCCCGTCAGTCCCCCGACGACGTCGCCACCCTGGTCAACGACCTGCACGCGGTCAACACCCTGCTCCAGGACGGCGGCTTCGGGCCGCAGCTACTCTGCTCCCTGATCGGCTTCCGGGACGCGCGGGACCGTCCGCTGGCCCTGGTCTACCTCTACAAACGCGGCACGTTCTATCCGTTCGCGCCATTGCCGGGCGGCGTCGAGAAGCGTGACAACCAGCTGGAGTTGCAGGTCCGGGCGGTACTCGGGGACGACCTGCGGATGGAGAAGGACCTGGCCCGGTGGTTCCCGGTATGGGGGGCGCCGGGGCTGTAGCCGGTCAGCCGGTACCGGAGGGCCCGGGCCGGAAGACCGGGACGGCCTCCTCGCCCGCCTCCCGCCGGAAGGCGACCTGGAGCCGCATGCCGATCGCCAGGCCCGACTCCGCGCACTCGACGATCTCCGTCATCATCCGCGGCCCCTCGGCCAGGTCGACGACGGCGGCGGTGTACGGGACGCGGGCACCGAACGGCGGCAGGTCGTTGCGGTGGACGACGGACCAGGTGTAGAGCGTGGCGCGCCCGCTCGCCCGCTCCCAGACGACGTCCTCGCTCCAGCAGTACGGGCAGAACTCGCGCGGGTAGTGGTGGGCGCGCCCGCAGGCACCGCAGCGGCGGATCAGCAACTGCCCCTGGGCGGCGGCGTCCCAGTAGGGGCGGGTGAAGGCGTCGGGCTCCGGCAGGTCGAAACGTACGGCGGTCGCGGTCACAGGAAGAGTCCGATCGCGTTGTCGAGGGACCAGGTCTGCCAGGACATCGCGAACAGCGCCACGAGCGAGATGAGCGCCATCATCGCGTTCTGCCCCTGCTCGGCCCAGTCGTGGATCATCAGCACGAGGTAGAGGAGATTGAGGAGGAGTCCGGCGACGAGCGCGACGGGGGTGAGGAATCCGGTGATCAGGCCGAGTCCCAGGGCGAGTTCGGCGTACACGACGAGGTAGGCCATGGCCTTGGGGCGCGGGGCGACGATGCGGCGGAAGCCACTGCGTACGGCCGACCATCGGTGTTTTTCCGCCACGTCGGCAGCCCAGGCTATGCCCGTACCGCGCTCGAACCAGCCCTTCTTGTCCTTGTGCCGCCAGCTCTCCAGCCACCACAGGCCGAGGCCTATCCGGAGAACGGCGAGCCACTCGGCCCCGCCGAGCCAGATCGTCTGCATGCGGCCTCCCTCTCACTGGATCTGACGGTACGTCAGTTCACCTGATGGCGACGGCTCGCGCAAGAGGCGTGCGAGAAGCGCCCACAAGCCGCACGCCCGTGATGAATTCGCAATCGATTCCGGTCTTGGCCGAGACCCACCGAAAGAGTGCGCGATTACGCTCCGAACCATGCCTGACAACGCGCTTACCGCCGGTAGCCCCGCCCGGGCCCTCACCGAGGACCGGCCCGTGTACGTCATCGGCGGCGGCCCGGGCGGTCTCGCCGCCGCCGCGGCCCTGCGCGAACAGGGGGTACGAACGGTGGTGCTGGAGAAGTCCGGGAACGTGGGCGCGTCCTGGCGCCGCCACTACGACCGGCTGCACCTCCACACGACCCGGCGGTGGTCGGCGCTGCCCGGACTTGCGATGCCGCGCCGGTTCGGACGCTGGGTGGCCAGGGACGATGTGGTGCGTTATCTGGAGAAGTACGTCGAGCACCACGGGCTGGAAGTGGTGACGGGCGTCGAGGTGTCCCGGATCGACCGGGCCCCGGACGGGGCCGGCTGGCAACTGACCGCGACCGGCGGCCGGGTGCTCACCAGCCGGGCCGTCGTGGTCGCCACCGGCTACAACCACACCCCGCGCATCCCTGACTGGCCCGGCCGCGACACCTTCACCGGCGATCTGGTACACGCCTGCGACTACCGCAATCCCGCCCCGTACGCGGGCAGGGACGTCCTCGTCGTCGGCATCGGCAACACGGGCGCGGAGATCGCCGTCGACCTGGTGGAGGGCGGTGCGTCCCGGGTGCGGATCGCCGTGCGCACCGTGCCGCACATCGTGCGCCGCTCCACGGCCGGCTGGCCCGCCCAGGCGACCGGCATCCTGGCACGCAGGCTGCCGGTCCGACTGGTCGACCGGGCCGGGGGCCTGATGGCACGGATGGCCGTGCCCGACCTCGCTGAGCGGGGGCTCCCGCGTCCGGACACCGGCCTGTACTCACGGGCCAGGGACGGCGCCGTTCCGGTGCAGGACGTGGGGCTGATCGACGCGGTGAAGAGCGGCCGGGTGGTGCCGGTGGCGGCCGTCGAGTCGTTCGACGAGGACGCGGTGGTGCTGACCGACGGGAACCGGATCACCCCGGACGCGGTGATCGCGGCGACCGGCTACCGCCGGGCCCTGGAGGACCTGGTCGGCCACCTCGGCGTACTGGACGCCCGGGGTCGGCCGGTGGTACGCGGCGGCCGTACACCCAGGCAGGCACCCGGCCTGTACTTCACCGGGTTCACCAACCCGATCAGCGGAATGCTCCGCGAAATGGCCCTGGACGCACGGAAGATCGCCAAGAGGCTGGCCCGCACCCGCTGACCGGCCGGCCCCGCCCTGCGAACGTGCACGCCGCGCGACCGGAAGGGCCGTCCGCACCCCACGCCGCGAAGGCCCGGGGCAGGCCGTGGGCGTGGCGTTCACCACGACCTTCGCCACGCCGCTCCCGGGATCCGGGCCGAACGTGCGAAGCGAGGGCCACCCGCGCCCGGATCATCCTTTGCCTGCAAGCCCATTCCTGACGGGCCGTCAGTTCAGTAACCTGACAGAGTGTCAGCTTCAGGCTGGCCGCGAGCACTGGTGCCGCGACCGGCACTAGCACCTGACGGACTTCGAGCAGAAGTGGGCGGAACGATGCTTGGATCGACTCACGGCACCTTCACCACCGACTTCCGCGCCAGGGTGGTGGCCTGCGGCGAAGAACCGTATGCCATCGTCCACAGCATGGCGGCCGCCGCCACGGAGGGCGATCTCGATGTCAGCGGCCGCCCGCTGCACGCGCCCGTGCCGGATCTGGACCGGTTCTTCCGGCCCGAGTCCGTGGCCGTCATCGGCGCGTCCGACACCGAGGGGCGCCCCAATACCGGAATCACCCGACAACTGATCGACTGGGCCGAGCGGGTAGGGGCGCGGCTGCATCCGGTGCATCCCAGCCGGGAGTCCGTGTTCGGGCGTGCCTGCTGTCCTTCCGTCGCGGACCTGCCGGAGCAGGTCGATCTGGCTGTGCTTCTGGTCGGCGATCCGCTGCCGGTGATCGAGGAACTCGCTCAGGCCAAGGTGAAGTTCGCCGTCGCCTTCGCCTCCGGGTTCGCCGAGACCGGGGAGGAGGGCGCAGCCGCCCAGGCGCGGCTGGCCGCAGCCGTGGAGCGGTCCGGGCTGCGGCTGCTCGGGCCGAACACCAACCTCAACGCCTTCGAGAAGTTCCGGGACGATCTGGACGGGCCGGCGATCGCGCTGATCACTCAGTCCGGTCACCAGGGGCGCCCCGTCTACACCCTTCAGGAGCTGGGCGTGCGGCTCTCGCACTGGGCTCCCACGGGCAACGAGGCCGACCTGGAGACCGCCGACTTCATCTCGTACTTCTCGCAGCGCCCCGAGGTCGGGGCCATCGCCTGTTACGTGGAAGGGCTCAAGAAAGGGCGCTCCTTTCTCCTTGCCGCCGACCGGGCGGCGCGGGCCGGGGTCCCGGTCGTGGCGGTCAAGGTGGGGCGTACGGAGACGGGGGCCAGGATGGCCGCGTCACACACGGGCAAGCTGACCGGTGCCGACCAGGTGGTGGACGCGGCGATGCGGCAGTTCGGCGTGATCCGGGTGGACGGCCTCGACGAACTCCAGGACACCGCCACCCTGCTGGCCCGGGCACGGAAGCCGGTGGCCGACGGGGTCGTCGTGTATTCGATCTCGGGCGGCACGGGGGCGCACTTCTCGGACCTGGCGACCGGGGCCGGGCTGAAGCTTCCCACCCTGTCCGAAGAGAAGCAGCGCGAGCTGCACGAGTGGATCCCGGGCTATCTGAACGTGGCGAACCCGGTCGACAACGGCGGCCATCCGGTCGGCGACTGGCGCGGCCGGAAGATCATTGACGCGATCCTCGCCGACCCCGCCGTCGGGGTGCTGATCTGTCCGATCACCGGGCCCTTCCCCCCGATGAGCGACAAACTCGCGCAGGACCTGGTGGACGCCGCGGAGACCACGGACAAGCTGGTGTGCGTGATCTGGGGCTCGCCGGTCGGTACGGAGGACGCGTACCGTACGACGCTGCTCGGCTCGTCCCGCGTCGCCACCTTCCGCACCTTCGGCAACTGCATCACCGCCGTGAAGGCCTACCTGGACCACCACCAATTCACCGCCTCCTACCGCTCCCCCTTCGACGAGGCGCCGCGCACGCCGTCGCCCTCGTTCCGCAAGGCGCAGGCACTGATGCGCCCGGGCCAGCAGCTGAGCGAGCACGCGGCGAAACAGCTGCTGCGGGCGTACGGAATCCGCGTCCCGCGCGAGCAGTTGGTGACGAGCGCCGCGGCGTCCGTCCGGGCGGCGGGACTGGTCGGCTACCCGGTGGTCATGAAGGCATCGGGCGCCCGGCTCGCGCACAAGACCGAGCTGGGTCTGGTCAAGGTCGGGCTCACTTCCGCCAGCCAGGTGCGCGACGCGTACCGCGAGCTGACCGACATCGCACGGTACGAGGGCGTCGAACTGGACGGAATCCTGGTCTGCCAGATGGTCGAGCGGGGCGTCGAGATGATGGTGGGTGTCACGCAGGACGCGTTGTTCGGACCGACGGTGACGGTCGGGCTCGGCGGTGTGCTGGTCGAGGTACTGCACGATGCGGCGGTACGGGTACCGCCGTTCGGCGAGGACCAGGCGCGGTCGATGCTCGGCGAACTGCGCGGCCGCGCCCTGCTGGAAGGCGTACGCGGAGGCCCCCCGGTGGATGTGGACGCGCTCGTCGAGGTCGTGCTGCGGGTGCAGCGGATGGCGCTGGAACTGGGCGACGACCTCGCCGAGCTGGACATCAACCCGCTGATGGTGCTGGGGCGGGGACAGGGCGCGGTGGCACTGGACGCGCTGGCCGTCTGCCGCTGACCGGTCACCGGGCCTCCCCTCCCGCCGCCCGTCACCCCACCACCTGCCAAGGAGCTGCCTCATGCCGTCCTCCCCCGAAGACACCGCCGAGCACACCGAACACACCGGGCCCGCCGCGCCGGCCGACCCGCTCGACTCATTGATACTCCACACCACTGACAACGGCGTCTCGTGGATCACGCTCAACCGCCCCGAGGCGATGAACGCCGTCACCTGGGACCAGCGGGAACGCGTCATCGCGCTCCTCGCCGAGGCCTCCGCCGACCCGACGGTCCGGGCCGTGGTCCTCACCGCCACCGGTCGCGGCTTCTGCGCGGGCGCAGACCTGCGCGGCGCCCCGTCGACGGGCGACCGGGTACCGGGCGATGTGGCCCGTACCATCCGGCTCGGCGCTCAGCGCCTGATCGGCGCGGTCCTGGACTGCGAGAAACCGGTCATCGCGGCCGTCAACGGCACGGCGGCCGGTATCGGCGCACACCTCGCGTTCGCCTGCGACCTCGTGCTGGCCGCCGAGTCGGCGAAGTTCATCGAGGTCTTCGTACGCCGCGGCCTCGTACCGGACGGCGGCGGCGCGTATCTGCTGCCGCGCCTGATCGGCCCTCAGCGCGCCAAGGAGCTGATGTTCTTCGGCGACTCGCTCCCGGCGGCGGCGGCGGAACGTCTGGGGCTGGTCAACCGGGTGGTCCCGGACGAGGAGCTGGAAGCGGCGTCCCGCGCGTGGGCCCAGCGGCTGGCCGACGGCCCGACCCGGGCGATCGCCCTCACCAAGCAGCTCGTGAACGCTTCCCTGGACTCCGACCGGGCGACGGCCTTTGCGGCGGAGGCGATGGCCCAGGAGATCAATATGACGACGCAGGACGCCAACGAGGGCGTGGCGAGCTTCGTTGAGCGGCGCACGCCGAAGTACCGGGGGCTTTGAGGGCTCTGGAGGCGCTCACGTCAGTCGCCGTCACTACGGGGGAACTGCCCGGGGTCCGCAGCCACCGGGTTCCTCCCCTGGTGTGCGGCCGGGACTCATCCGTTGGCGTAGGCCACCGGCGGGTCCCGGCCGCAGTCTGCCTACTTCTCGGCGAAGACGTCCTCAACGGACACGGCGGTGGCGGCCCGCAGGAGCCAGCGGCTCAGGATGTCGAGATCGGCGCAGCCCGTGATGCGCTCACGCGCCTCGTCGGGTACGTCGGTGCCGGCCTGGGCGAGGAGGAGCAGGATGCTTCTCGCGATGCCCTCCGTACAACCTTCTGCCCGACCTTCTGCGCGGCCTTGTGCCCGACCTTCTGCGCGGCCTTCGTCCCGGATTTCTTCCGAAATGGCTGACGTATAGAAAGAAAGGTCCACGGCCACCAGGTTCCTCCACTGTTGTGCGGCCGGGCGGTTGCCCAGGCCCTGTGCGATGAGTTCGACGATGGGATCGGCGATGGTTTCCGGCACGTCCCGCAGTGTGGCGGACAGGGTTTTCAGTATGGCACCGACGTCCGGATTGTCAGCGTGTGTGATCGCGGCCAGTGTGGCCAGCGCCAGGTCCTTGCGGGCCTCGGCCACGTCCTTGATCACCGGCATGTTGTGCGGGCCGGCGACGAGGGCTTGCAGGGTGAGCACGGGCGATTGCGGGTGCCCGAAGGTGAAAGGGCGTGCGGCCCATTCGGCGGTGGCCCGGTCCTGGCAGACGACCAGCAGCATGGGCGGCAGCTTGTACTTCGCCTGGAGGTACGACAGGTAGTACATCCAGCTCGCCGGCTTCTCCGGGTCCTTCTTCCCCTGGGCCTCGATCGCCAGAAGGTAGGACCGGTCGTCCTCCATGTCGATGCGCAGCAGGGTGTCGACACGGCGTTCGAGGGGCCGGTTTTCGGTGAGGTCGGTGGGCATGACGGTGGCTGAGGCAGGCGGACCGATCTCGACCCCTAATACCTCGGAGACGCGGGAGAACAGTCCCGGGTACTCCTGGAAGATGCGATGCATCGCCTCGTGGGACGAACTGACCATATGAATTTCCTAGAGTTCTTGAGCGGTCGGATGGGAGTTGTCACTCCGGCAGACGGAGCACATTCCTGGCTCCGCCGCGCGGAATGCCCGGTCGCAGCCGTCGCAGTTCTGCAGCGGGATCGGCCGGGGCGGGAGCGTGGCCGGGGCCCGGAACGGGGGCGGTGGCGGAAGCCGGGCGGTAAGTCGGTGGGCGAGGAGACCGACGGGGCGACTCACTCCTTCGGGCGGGAGGTCGCTGGTCAGGGCGTGCTGTACAGCGGCGGGGCCGACCTCGCGCTCCAGCCATGCGGCGACCCCCGGAGCCAGGACGTCCACGTCCTTCAGGGAGAGCAGCAGGCGCGGGTCCTGGCGGTGCAGCCCGGCGAGAAGCTCGGTGGCGGTCCGGAGGAGGGACGCGGCGGGGAAGGCCGGCTGCGGTACGAGCAGCGGCGCGGGCTCACGACGGGGCACGGGCTTGGCATGGGTCCGGGACCTGGCCGGATGCGCGTCGTCGGCTTCGGACTCCCGGCAGGGCCGGACGGGCGTCGACGGCCGGACCGTACGCTGCGGGCGCGGCGGACACTCACGGCCCGGCAGAGCGTCTGCGGGCCGCCGGTCGGCAGGCTGGTTGCAGGAGACGGTACGGGTGACGATCCGGCCGTTGGCCAGGCGTGTGCGGGTGCGTCGCAGGTAGCCGTGGGCTTCGAGTTCGCGTAACGCTGCGGCGATCCGGGCCTCGCTCTCCGGGAAGCGTCCGGCGAGGTCCTTGATGCCGATCCTGGCCCCGGCGGGCAGCGACTGGATGTGTGCGGCGAGCCCGATCGCGGTGAGGGAGAGCTCGCGGTGCTGGGTGAGGTGGTTGCCCACGACCGTGAATCGGCTGGTGTGCCGGGAGTTGTCGTGCACGACACCGGACGAGGAGCGTGAAGACGCGCTAATCTGCTGGGTATCCATCGGGAAGCTGTTCTCTTCCTCGTTGGTCAGGCCCTCGATCGGGATTGTGAGTCCCGGCCGGGGGCCGACGCATCTCTGGGGTTGCTTTTCGCGGCGAGCATATGCCAGCCAACCGGCATGAACTCCAGCTCAGTTGGTGAACCTCACCCGTGTGGGTGACGGGAGGCCGGGTGGGGCTGGGAAGGGTAATTGCCACGTCCTTTGAGGCTTTTGATGTCGTGCGCCGCCACGTCGCGGGCCACCGAATCGTGGAAATCCGCGACCCGGTGGCGGCGGTCACGGTGCGAGGTCGAGCTCTGCCCAGACCGTCTTGCGGGGCACGGGACCGGGGCTGACGCCCCAACGGTCGGCGAGCGCCTCGACGATCAGCAGACCGCGCCCGGACTCGCAGTCGCCATCCGGGACGGCCATGCCCTTCGGACCGGGCGGAAGGCACCCGCCACGGGTGTCGCACACCTCGATCCGCAGGAACGCGCCGACACCGGCACCGCCGCCGTGGACCGTGAGGCCCAGCCGGAAGTCCCTGCCCGGTACGCGGCCGTGGACCACGGCGTTGGTCGCCAGTTCGGCGACGATCTGCGCGGCCGACTCCGAGGGCAGCCCCGTTCCATCTTCGACCGGTCACCGGCACCGGATCTCAGTTTTGTCCTGGAAGAAGTGACGCTGCGCCGCCCGATCGGAGGGACAATGGTGCGACGCCAGCAGCTTGAGCACCTGTTGGAAGTGGGGCAGATACGGAACGTCGAGATTCAGGTAATGCCGACCCACCGCTGGGACCACCCTGGAACAGGCGGAAAGATCCAAGTGCTGAAGTTCGACGACGGCTCCGGGGTGGGGCGTACAGATGGCGTGCACGGTGGGCGCCCGGTCTCTGATCCGCGGCAGCTCCGGGTCCTTGAGCTGCGGTATGGCATCATCCGAGCCGAGGCTCTCACTCCACGGGAGTCGCTGGCCTTCATCGAGCAAGCGCTGGGAGAGACATGATCCGCAAGACCTCCGCCGAGGATGCTCCCGAGCTGGCGTGGTTCAAGAGCAGTTACAGCGACAGCAGTGACGGCAACGACTGCGTCGAGGTCGCGACCACTCCCAGCTCGATCCACGTCCGCGACTCGAAGAACGCGCGGGGCCCCCGGTTCGCTGTGACCCCCGAGGCCTGGACCGACTTCGTGATGTACGCAGCCGGGAGCTGACCGCCAGCACTCGCCCCGGTCCCGGCCCCTGCTCTGGCGGGTTCGGGGCTCCTCACCGGCTGAGCGTGTACCAGTCCGGTGAATCCGGGTCCCGTACTCATAGTTGAGTTCGGGCCAGTCCGGCGTGCCGCCGATCCGCCAGTCGCGGGTTCCGTCGTACGCAGGGCAGCCCTCGTTGATTGCCTCGCCCACGGCACCGTTGCATCGTCTGCACGTCGACGGCTGACACAGGGCGCTCGCGGATATCCCGGGAATCACACCGCTGACAGGGCCACTGCATCGCCTAGGGCCCGGCTGTACGCCGCCTCAGTGGTGGACGTGCCGGCAAAGGACCAGCGCCAGTAGCCGTCGACCAAGGCCGTCGCGGTGCGCGGTGGAGGTCCCAGCCGGCGGGGCGGGAGGCGAGCAGCAGAGTATCCGCCTCGCCCTCATGCGCCCCGTTCGCGCATCTCATGCCTGCTTGTCACCGCCGCTCAGGGCCGTTAGTGTCACCACGCCTTGGTGAACGGGAAATCCGGTGAGAAACCGGTGCGGCCCTCGCCACTGTGATCGGGAAGTCCGGCTCCGGCCCTTGCGGGCAGCCACTGGGTCTCAGGACCCGGGAAGGCGGAGTACGGGCGGTGGTACCCGTCAGCCAGGAGACCGGCCAGGGCATGTCAACCATCCACGAGGTGCTGGAGAGGGTTCGCTGAGCCATGCACATAGCCGAGGGTTTCCTTCCTCCGGCGCACGCGGTCGCCTGGGGCGTCGCGTCCGCGCCGTTCGTCGTCCACGGAGTACGGTCACTCACCCGTGAAGTCAAGGCGCATCCGGAGAGTACATTGCTCCTCGGTGCATCGGGCGCCTTCACCTTCGTCCTGTCCGCCCTGAAGCTGCCTTCCGTCACCGGAAGTTGCTCGCACCCCACCGGCACCGGCCTCGGTGCCATCCTGTTCCGGCCGCCGGTCATGGCGGTCCTCGGCACCATCACCCTGCTCTTCCAGGCGCTCCTGCTCGCGCACGGCGGTCTGACCACGCTCGGTGCCAATGTCTTCTCGATGGCGATTGTGGGGCCCTGGGCGGGATACGGCATGTACCGGCTCCTTCGCCGGTGTGACGTGCCGCTGATGGTCACGGTCTTCTTCGGCGCGTTCGTCGCCGATCTGTCGACCTACTGCGTGACCAGTGTGCAGCTGGCGCTCGCCTTCCCGGACCCGAGCAGCGGATTCACGGGCGCGCTCGCCAAGTTCGGCTCCATCTTCGCCGTCACGCAGATCCCGCTGGCAGTAAGCGAGGGGCTGCTGACGGTTCTCGTAATGCGTCTGCTGGTGCAGTCCAGCAAGGGCGAACTCACCCGGCTCGGCGTGCTCGTGACCGGTGGCAGGCGTGAGCAGGCCGGTTCGGAGGCGGTGGCCCGATGAGCCGTAACACGAAGATCAACACCCTGCTGCTGCTCGTCGTCGCGGCCCTCGCCGTCCTCCCCCTGGCCCTCGGCCTCGGCGACCACAAGGAGGAGCCGTTCGCCGGTGCCGACGCCGAGGCGGAGACGGCGATCACGGAGCTCGAGCCGGATTACAAGCCCTGGTTCTCCCCGCTGTACGAGCCGCCGTCCGGTGAGATCGAGTCGGCGCTGTTCGCCCTGCAGGCCGCCCTCGGCGCGGGCGTCCTCGCCTACTACTTCGGCCTGCGCAAGGGACGACGGCAGGGCGAGGAGCGCGCGCGTTCCCAGAACGAGGCAACGCCGGCAGCCCCGGAGGGCTCCTGCGACAGCGCCCCGTCGGTTCCGCCGGCCGGGCAGTCCTGACCCGCCGTGCTGCCGATCGACGCGGCGGCGCACAGCAATCGCTGGCGCCGCCGCCATCCCGCGGACAAGGCCGTACTCGGACTCGGCCTCACCGTCCTCGCCATCTGTCTGCCTCCATGGCCGGGCGCGGCCTTCGTCCTCGTAGCGGCCCTCGTCGTGCTGCTCGGCCCGGCGGGCGTGCCCGCCCGCCGACTGTGGCGCTCGTACAAGGTGCCGCTGGGCTTCTGCGTGACGGGGGCCGCCCCCCTGCTCGTCCAGGTCGGCGGCCCCGAGGGCTTCGTCGCCCTCGCTCCGGACGGGCCCGTGCGGGCAGCGGAGTTGCTGCTCCGCACCTCGGCCGCCTCACTCGGCGTGCTGCTGTTCGCGTTCACCACACCGTTGTCCGACCTGTTGCCGCGGCTGGTGCGCGCTGGTGTTCCCGCGCCGGTCGTGGACGTCGCCCTCGTGACGTACCGGATGAGCTTCCTGCTCCTGGACTCGGTCCGCCGCATCCGCGAGGCGCAGGCCGCCCGGCTCGGACACACCACACGGGCCGCCACCTGGCGCTCCCTGGCCGGGCTCGGCGCCACCGCGTTCGCCCGGGCCTTCGACCGGGCGGCCCGGCTCCAGGACGGCCTCTCCGGGCGTGGTTACGACGGCGCGCTGCGGGTCCTGCTGCCCGAGGCCCGGATCTCCGGCCACTTCGTCGCGGCGAGCCTCGCCCTGCTCGCCGCCCTGGTCGCCCTCACCTTCGTACTCGAAAGGCCGCTGACATGAGCGAGCTTCCCCTCGTCGCCCTGCGGGACGCGTCCTTCGCCTACGAGGACGGACCCACCGTCCTCAGCGGCCTCGACTTCGACATCCAGGAGGGCCGCGCCCTCGCCCTGCTCGGCCGCAACGGCAGCGGCAAGACCACGCTGATGCGGCTGCTCAGCGGCGGGCTCCAACCGCGCACGGGCCGGTTGACGGTCCAGGGACAGCCGGTCGCGTACGACCGCAAGGGACTGACCCGGCTGCGCACGACCGTGCAGCTGGTGGTCCAGGACCCGGACGACCAGCTGTTCGCCGCGTCCGTGGCCCAGGACGTGTCCTTCGGACCGCTCAACCTCGGCCTGCCCGACACCAAAGTCCGGGCACGCGTCGACGAGGCCCTCGCCGCCCTCGACATCACCGCCCTCGCCGACCGCCCCACCCACCTGCTCTCGTTCGGGCAGCGCAAGCGGACGGCGATCGCCGGCGCCGTCGCCATGCGTCCCCGTGTGCTCATCCTCGACGAGCCGACTGCCGGTCTCGACCCGGACGGCCAGGAACTCCTCCTCGCCACCCTCGACGGGCTGCGCGCGAGCGGCACGACAGTGGTGATGGCCACCCACGACGTGGACCTCGCGCTGCGCTGGGCCGACGACGCGGCCCTGCTCACCCCGTCCGGCGCGCACGTCGGCCCCGCCGGAACGACCCTGGCCCGCAGCGAACTCCTGGAGCAGGCCGGGCTGCGGCTTCCCTGGGGAATCGCGGCGGCCCGGCTGCTGCGCGCCCAGGGCCTGCTGCCCACCTCCGAACCGGGACCGCGCACCCCGGACGAACTCGCCGCCCTGATCCCCTCGCACACCGGACCGCCGATGCCCACCGACAGGTAACTGCGCCGGTGGCGACGGACAAGCCCAGCAGCGGAGTGGCCTGGCTGGCCTTGCGCCACGACCAGTAGGGGAACCCCTCGCAGAGGCTGCGGCAACTCGGCCTCGGCCAGATCCCGCTGACCCACGACGCCTTCCATGAACTCCAGCCCTGGCGATCACAGCCGGTCACCAGCGGGCTGGGTTCCTCGGAGAACCGACGACAGTTGAATACGAGTGCCCACCATTGACGTGCTCCCTGGCCTAAAGTCCAGGGATTCCGGCCTGGGTCGTGTGACCCTTCCGGGGGCTTCCTGCTTCAACGCGCTGTGCCGGGACTTTCGTCCCGGTCCTACCGGCGCTCTGCGAGGCGTTTAGCGTCTCCGCCCGTCCGGCGGCGACGATACGACGTCCTTCGAACAGGACGTTGCGGGCTGCGTTGTGGTCACGGTCGTGCACGGTGCCACACGCGCCGCACGTCCACTCCCTCACATGCAGGGGCTTGGGACCGTCCCGAAATCCGCAGGCCGAACAGACCTGAGAAGACGGGAAAGCACGGCCCACCTTGACGAACATGCGGCCGTGCTTGACCGCCTTGTACTCCAGCATGCCCACGAACGCGGACCACCCCGCGTCATACACGGACTTGGCGAGCCGGGTGCGGCCGAGACCGGACACCGCGAGATCTTCCACATACACCGCTTGGTTGTCGCGAATGATCTGCGTGGACACCTTGTGATGCCAGTCCCGGCGCCGGTCCACGACCTTGGCATGCTGGCGCGCAACCTTGATACGAGCCTTGGCCCGGTTCTTCGATCCCTTGGCCTTGCGGGACAGCTCCCGCTGAAGACGCCTGAGCTTCTTCTCCGCCCTGCGCAGGAAGCGCGGACTGTCGATCTTCTCGCCATTGGACAGGACCGCGAAGGCGGACAGACCGAGATCGATACCCGACTCCGCCTCCACCCCGGGAAGGATGTCCGGCTCGGTGTCCACCACGAAGCTGAGGAAGTACCGCCCCGAACTGTCCTTGGCAACGGTCAGGGACGTAGGCGCGGCCGGAAGCCGACGCGACCATTTCACCTTGAGATCGCCGACCTTGGCCACATACACCATGCCGTTCTCCTTCACGGAGAAGGCGTTGGCGTTGAGGCGGATCGACTGCCGTGTGTCCTTCTTCGACTTGTACCGGGGCGCCCCGACCTTCCGGCCCTGCCGCTTTCCCTTGAGACTGCCGAAGAAGTTCCTGTAGGCGGTGTCGAGATCCCGAAGAGACTGCTGCAGAACGACCGCCGACACATCGGCAAGCCAAGCCCGTTCCCCGGTGCGCTTGGCCTCGGTGATACGAAGCCGGGACAACTGGGCCGACGTCACATACGGCAGCCCCGCCGCGTGCGCTTCCTTCCGGTCGCGCAAGCAGTCGTTCCACACCACCCGCGCGCACCCGAACGCCCGGTCCAGCGCACGGCACTGGGCCGCATCCGGATAAGCCCGGAAGTTGTAGCGAAGCTGCACAACCAAGACCCTACGACGATTGATCTCGTGAATCAGGAGAACGACTACAGGCATGGCAGGCACGTTGTTTCGGCGATGCACGTCCACGTGGTCTTCGTGACGAAGTACCGGCGCGGAGTCTTCAACGACGAGATGCTGACACGCTGCGAAGAGATCACGCGCAAGGTGCGCGAGGACTTCGAGGCGGAACCGAAGGAGTTCAACGGCGAACGCGATCACGTCCACATCCTGATCAACTATCCACCCAACGTCGCCGTCTCCAAACTGGTCAACAGCCTCAAGGGCGCCTCCGCCCGCCGGATACGCCAAGAGTTCACAGGCCACACCAACCACGCCATCATGCACAGACACCTGTGGTCGCCCTCGTACTTCTCGGCATCCTGCGGCGGAGCACCGCCGGCGATCGTCCGTGAGTACATCGAGCAGCAGAAACGCCCGCGCTGAAGTGCGGGTCAGAGCAGTCCTGAGATGCATTCATCCCCGGCGTGAACACCGGGGCCTTCTGCAAGAGTCCCGGTAAACCGAGGGCCAGGCCCGGCCGCGCCTGGCAGCCGGGTCTGCTGACGCGGCAGCGGTGCGGGCTCTCTTACGGTCGTGTCTGCGTGGGCAGGGTGAGAATTTCGGCTCCGTTGTCGGTGATGGCGATGGTGTGCTCGCTGTGCGCGGTCCGGCAGCCCGTCGCACTGCGCAGCGTCCAACCGTCGGCGTCGGTGACGAGTGTGGCGGTGTCGGCCATGACCCAGGGCTCCAGGGCGAGCAGCAGTCCGGGGCGCAGCTTGTATCCGCGGCCGGGCCGTCCGGTGTTCGCGACGTGTGGGTCCTGGTGCATGGTCGAGCCGATGCCGTGGCCTCCGAAATCGGTGTTGATCGGGTAGCCCGCCTTGCTGAGGACCGTGCCGATGGCGTGGGAGAGGTCGCCGATGCGCGCCCCAGGCTTGGCGGCGGCGATGCCGGCGGCGAGTGCACGTTCGGTCGTCTCGATCATCGCGACGCTCTCCGCTGGCCTGGCCTTGCCCACCAGAAAGCTGATCGCGGCGTCCGCGGCCACCCCGCCCCTGGCTACGGCGAGGTCGAGAGTCAGCAGATCCCCGTCTGCCAGCGTGTAGTTGTGAGGCCGCCCATGGAGCACTCCGTCGTTGACGGCCGTGCAGATGTAGTGCCCGAACGGGCCGCGCCCGAAGGAAGGCGCGTAGTCGACGTAACAGGACTGCGCTCCCGCCTCGGTGATCATCTCCTTGGCCCACTGGTCGATGTCCAGCAGGTTCGCCCCGACCGTGCTGCGCTGCTCCAGCGTGTGCAGGATGTCTCCGACCAGGGCGCCGGTGTCCCTCGCCCGCTCAAGCCGCGCTGAGTTCAAGATCTCAATCATGGGGGACCTCTCACGTGCGTCCAATAACTATACCGGTACAACTGTACCGGTATTAGAATGGGGTCGCGGTCAGGTTGCCGCTCACCCCCGCCGAGGTAGAACGCGGACAGCGCATTGGCGCCCTGCTCCGCCGAGCCCGGGGCTGCCGCTCGATGCTGGACGTGGCGCTCGCTTCGCACATCTCGCCAGAAACTCTGCGGAAGATCGAATCCGGCCGTGTGGCTACCCCCGCATTCCCGACCATCGCAGCGATGGCGAACGGTCGTTGACATACAGGTCGGCGCCGCTGCGGTCGGTGATGGTGATGCGCTGCACGGCCGGGCTCGCCTCAGCGGCCGCGATCGTCTCCGGCATCATCCGGTACGCCAGGTCATGTCGGTCCGGCAGAGTCCAGCGGCCACCTTCCAGGAACCGGTACAGGCTGTCCAAGCGGCTGTGCTCGGCGCGCACCCCCAGGCCGACGACTTCGACGCGGCGGCCCAGCCCGGCGAATTCCTCCGCTGTGGCCAGGGTCATGGCCGGATCCCTGAAGTCGCCTTCAAGCATCAGGCTGTAGCCGTTGTCGCGCGCGTACTCGATGCTCATCCGCACCCAGGCGCCGGAGGCCTGCCCGGTGGCCTTGGGGAACAGCCACGGCTCGTTGTCCAGGAGCTCCTGGTGCCGGGGGTGGAACGAACGCAACTCATCGCCGGTCAGGGGCACGAGATGCTGGTTGGCGTGCCGCTGTCCGGTGGCCGCCATGGCCTGGCTCTTGCCTGCGGCGGGCTGCCCGCTCAACAGGACCAGCACGGGCTGGTCCTGCGGGATGCAGTTCTGCCTCCAGTCCTGGATGCGGGCGATCAGCCGGGTGCGGCCGTCGGCCGGCACCGCACGCTTGGCAATGCGCAGATCCAGGACCTACTGCCACCACTGTGCGCGCTCGCGCTCCTCGGGCGTAGAGGCGGTCTCGGACAGGCGCGTGCAGCAGGCCGGCGGGCGCCTCCTCGCCGCAGGCCGTTCCGCCTTCGGGCTGAAGGGAGGTTCGGCTCGGTCGGCCGCACCGCTTCCGGTGCGGGGTCGGTACCGCCCTCGCGCCCGGAGGCCTCTCCCGGCCCTTCCCATCTGATGCCGCGTCAGTTTCAATGGGAATCGTGATGGGACACGCAGGCATGGCCGCCACCGCCGTCCGGTACCTCAGGTCCGTCGGCGCCTCCACCACCGCAGGGCCGGCGCCGGTCGATCCGCTGCCGCGTCCGGATCTGCGGGCTGTCGCCGAAGACGAGCGGCTGCCGGTCGATCCAGCCGAATTCCGCCGCGTACTGGGCCATTTCGCCAGCGGCGTCACCATCGTCACCGCTCGCGACCCGGACGACGCGGAGGGACCGGCCGGCTTCGCCTGCCAGTCGTTCGCCTCGCTCTCCCTGGACCCGCCGCTGGTCACGTTCATGGTCGCCCGTACGTCGACGACCTGGCCACGCATCGCCCGCGCCGGGGCCTTCTGCGTCAACATCCTGGGCGCGGACCAGGGCGCGCTGTGCCGGAGCTTCGCGGTGAGCGGGGCCGACAAGTTCGCGGGGGTGTCGTACGAGGCGGCTCCGGCGACCGGGTCGCCGCTGCTGGACTCCGTACCGGCCTGGATCGACTGCCGTATCCAGACCGTCCACACCGGCGGCGACCACCTGATCGTCGTCGGCCGGGTGGAGGCGCTGGGAGCGGCGGACGGGAGTGATCCGCTGCTGTTCCACCGGGGAAGGTTCGGACGGTTCAGCGAGTAGACGGGCGTCGGCTGCCGCGCGAGGTAGACGCGGAACCTGGTGCCTGGTGATCTCGCGGCGTGACCCCGCTTGACCTTGACACGGTGACAAGGCCTTCACTGTGGCCAAGGAGGTGTCCCGATGCCCATACCGAAACAGGACACGGACACAGTTCGCGCTCTCCAGGGGCTGGAGAACAGGAGCTCGTCGGTGCGGCTGCAGGCAGCGCTGGCGGTCGGCACGACTCCTGACCCGCGGTTCATCGACAAGCTCATCGAACGATGCGCGATCGAGCCCGAGTTCTACGTGCGTGAGATGCTCACGTGGGCACTCACCCGCCACTCGGCATCAATGACGGTCCCGGAGCTTCTCATTGAAGTCCGCTCGGAGCGTGCGCAGGCACGAAGCCAGGCGTTGCACACGCTGTCCAAGATCGGGGATCGGCAAGCGTGGCCTGCGATCACACGGGCGCTTCTGACCGACGCCGACGACGAGGTGGCGCGGAGCGCCTGGCGAGCAGCGGTCGTACTCGTGCCCGAAGGCGAAGAACCCGAGTTGGCCGAAGTGTTGACGACACAGCTCGGGCGCGGCGAGCGTGAGACGCAGTTGAGCCTCAGCCGGGCGCTGATCGCGCTCGGTGAGGTGATCACGCCGACCCTGCGCGCCGCGATGACGGATCTCGACCCTCTCGTGCGTCAGCACGCGATCGCCACGGAACGGCTGTTGCGCACCCCGGATGCCGGATTCGAGTTCGCGATCGAGGAGGCGAAGCGCACCATGACCCTCGGCACGACCAGCCAGGAGGGGCGATAGGCGGTGTTGATCGGTGATGTGGCACGACGGTCCGGGGTCAGCGCCCGCATGCTCAGGCATTACGACTCGCTCGGCCTGGTGCGGCCGACGGGTCGTACCGAGGCCGGCTATCGCCAGTACTCCAGCGAGGACATCCGGCGAATCTTCCAGATCGAGAGCCTGCGGTCATTGGGGCTGTCGCTGCGTGAAGTCGGGTGCGCGCTGGATGATCCCGGCTTCAAGCCCTCGGAGCTCGTCGACGACCTCATACGCCAGACGCGAGAACGCATTGCGGGTGAGACAGCGCTGCTCACGCGACTCCGCCGGATCGATGCCGCGGAACCCGCCGGCTGGGAGGACGTCCTCCAGATCACCGCACTTCTCCAGGCCTTGGGGTCGGAGAGCGCTGGGAAGCGCCAGCGCGCGGCCTTGTCCTCGGCTGAAGAGGTTTCGGTGCCAGTGGAAGCTCTGGTCGAGGCAGCGCTGAGTGAGACGGACCCGAACGTCGCCGGAGCCCTTCGATGGGCTTTGGCGCAATCGGGCGACGGCGGATTGGCGCTGCTGGCGGAGGGCCTTGGCTCACCGGTTGCCGAGGTGCGGAAACGTGCCGTCCAGTCCATCGCCGAGATTCCGAACGGTGAGGCGACCGCACTGCTGCGGGACGCCCTCACGAACTCCGACATCGTGGTCCGCAGGTGTGCGGCTCTGGCGCTCGGGACACGTGGAGTGGCCGACGCGGTCCCGACGCTCATCGACGTGATCGTCGAGGGGACGAACGACACCGATGCAGCCGATGCGCTGAGCGCGCTCGCGAGTGATCCCGCGCTGGCGGATCAGATCGCTACCGGGCTCGTTGATTGCCTCGCCCACGGCACCGTTGCATCGTCTGCGCGTGGACGGCTGACACAGGCGCTCGCGGATATCCCGGGAATCACGGCGTCACGCGCCCTCGCGGATCTGTCACATGACGAAGACCGTGCTGTTGCGCTGACTGCGACCTACATTCTCGGGCTACGCAACGCACGGTAACGGATCTCTCCTGGGGGTCTGTGTGCGCGGGGCCCAATTGTTGCTGGTCACCGCTGACAGGGCCACTGCATCGCCGAGGCGCCGCACCCGCCAGAGCGGGCGACCGCCCACGCTCCCGCCCGCCTCACATCGCACCACTCGATGGTGTACATCCCAGGTGATCTCCGGGTGAACCGGCTAAGCTGTTCATAACGTCACTGTTATGACGTGGGGTGCAGCAGAACTGGAGCCGGAGGTGGAGCGGTGGTTCCTCGGGCTGAACGACAGACATCGCGGTACGGTCGCGTTCTACGTGGACCTGCTGGTCGCGCGTGGCCCATTGCTCGGAGACCCGTATACACGACAGCTGGACGGCAAGCTCCGGGAGCTCCGGTTCCACTTGGGCACCGACGCGGTTCGGATCACCTACTGGATCGCCTCGGGGCGCCGGATCATCTTGCTGACAGTGTTCCGCAAGCAGCGCATGCGGGAGACCGGAGAGATCGAGCGGGCCAGGCAGGCCATGGTGCGATGCGCAGACGAACAGCACACGGCGGACGAGGAGTGAAGCCATGACCGAGCGCAGAAGGTGGAACGATCTGCGGGCCGAGGCACTTGCATCGCCGTCGGCCCGTGAGGCTTACGAAGCCGCCCGTATCCGCTTCGAACTGGGCAGCGCGGTGCGCGAGCGACGCGAGGCCCTGGGCATGACGCAGGCACAGCTCGGGCAGGCGGCCGGGCTGCACCAGTCGGCCGTGGCGCGCTTCGAAGCTGGTGGAACCATGCCCACCCTCCCCTTGCTCGAACGCCTCGCCGACGCGCTCGGTCTGCGCCTGCAGGTCGGGTTCGAACCTCTTGACCGGGCGGGCTGAGTCCGTCACCGGGCGGCCGCCTCGGGCCGGAGCCGGATCACCAGCGCCATCAGCGCCGCGTGCGCGCCGCGTCGAGCACCCCAGGCACAGATCACCGACGCGGTCTGCCACACGCACAACCAGTCCGGTATCCGCCTCGTCCTCATACGCGCCGTTCGCGCATCTCATGCCTGCTTGTCACCGCCGCTACTGCCACCGCTGTGCGCGCTCGCGCTCCTCGGGCATAGAGGCGGTCTCGGGCAGGCGCGCGCAGCAGGCGGTGAGCTGGTTGGCCGTCTCGGCCCCACAGACGCGAGCGCGAAAGACTGCGGCAACAGGGCCCCGTGACTGCCCCTTGCCTCCCACAACCCCGAGCTACCAAGAGGCCCTGCTGCTGCGCCCCAAGCACCGCGGGATCACCCGACCAGGAGCGTTGTTCGACTGAACTACCCTGCTGAACGGTAAGCGGAAGACTCCTGAGGGGCGGCGCAGCCCAACCGAGCGGCAGGTACAGACACGATGCGTCTTCCGACGTTTCGTGATCTGCCGGGGAGTTGGCATCAGGAGTCCGGTTCACGCCTGATCACTCTTGGTGTGTCTGTGGCAGCCTTGGCATGGACAAGCGCTTGTGCTCGTGCAATGCGGCAGCCGGATGGGGGACGGACATGGTGTCGTGGGAAGGGCGGCCTGCCCGTCCTGCCGCCGTCCGGTGAGAAGCGGCAGGGCCCGAGCGCGGCCCGCGTTGTCACCCCCGGCTCCGGCCCCGGTGCGGGGCCCGGGCCAGGTCAGAACACCAGCACCCCCCGTGCCACCCGGCCGTGGTGTGCGTCGTCCGCCGCCTTGGCGAAGTCCTCCACCGCATAGGTCTCGGTGACGAGTTCGTCCAGGAGCAGCCTGCCTTCCCGGTACAGGTCCGCATAGAGCGCGATGTCCCGCTGCGGGCGGGAGGAGCCGTACCGGCAGCCCAGGATCGACTTGTCCAGGAACAGCGACGACACGAGGAACGAGGCCTCCGCCGTCGCCGCCGGGACACCCAGCAGGACTGCCTGGCCGTGCCGGTCCAGCAGGTCGATCGCGGTACGTACCAGCTCCGTACGGCCCACGCACTCGAAGACGTGGTCGGCGCCGCTCGGCAGGATCTCCCGTACGCCCTCGGCCGACGCCAGGAAGTGCGTCGCGCCGAACTGCCGTGCCACCGCCTCTTTCGCCGGGTTGGCGTCGACGGCGACGATCGTCAGCGCGCCCGCGATCCGGGCGCCCTGGATCACATTGAGCCCGATGCCGCCCGTGCCGATCACCACGACCGTGTCGCCCCGGTCGACCTTCGCCCGGTTGAGTACGGCTCCGACTCCGGTCAGCACCCCGCAGCCGATCAGGGCCGCCGAGGTGAGCGGCAGGTCCGCGGGGATCTTCACCGCCTGCACGGCCTTGACCAGGGTGCGTTCGGCGAAGGCCGAGTTGGACGCGAACTGGTAGAGCGGCTTGCCTCGCCGCGAGAACGGCTGCCCCGGCATCCCGATCGCCTTGCGGCACATCGTCGGCCGGCCCCGGTCGCACTGGGCGCACGCCCCGCAGTTGGCCAGCGTGGACAGCGACACATGGTCGCCCCGCGCCACATGGGTGACGCCCGCGCCGACCGCCTCCACCACGCCCGCGCCCTCGTGCCCGAGCACCACCGGCGACGGGAACGGGATCGTGCCGTCGATCACCGACAGGTCGCTGTGGCAGAGTCCGGCCGCTGCCACCGCCACCAGCACCTCGCCGGGGCCCGGATCACGTATCTCCAGATCGTCGACGACCTCGGTCCGCTTGCCGTCGAAGACGACGCCTCTCATCTCGGCTCCCTCGGTAGGCCGAGCACCCGCTCGGCGATGATGTTCCGCTGGATCTCGTCCGAGCCGCCGTAGATGGTGTCGGACCGGGTGAACAGAAACAGGCGCTGTGCCTCGTCGAGTTCGTACGGTGTCTGCGCCGACCACTCGCCCGGGCCGACGGCACCCGCCGCGCCCCTGATCTCCACGGCCAGTTCGCCCAGACGTTTGTGCCAGCCGCCCCAGAGCAGTTTCGCCACGCTGGGTGCGCCCGGGTCGCCTGTGGAGCCCAGGGTGCGCAGGGCGTTCCAGCGCATGGTCTTCAGCTCCGCCCACTGCCTCACGAGGCGGTCGCGCAGTACCGGGTCGGTGACGGCTCCGCCGTCGACGGCGGCCCGGACCACCCGGTCGAGTTCGGCGGCGAAACCGATCTGCTGGACGAGTGTGGAGACGCCGCGTTCCAGGGCCAGCAGTCCCATGGCGACCGCCCAGCCGTTGCCCTCGCCGCCGACGCACTCCTCCGCGTGCGCCCCGTCGAAGAAGACCTCGTTGAACTCGCTGGTCCCTGACATCTGACGGATCGGCCGCACCTCGATCCTGCCCGGCTGGTCCATCGGCACCAGCAGGAACGACAGGCCGTGGTGGCGGCTGGAGCCTGGCTCCGTACGGGCCAGGACGAAGCACCAGTCGGCGTCCCGGGCCAGCGACGTCCAGATCTTCTGCCCGGTCACGCGGTGGCCGCCGCTGCCCTTGTCGAGTACGGCGGCCGTCCGTACCCCGGCGAGGTCCGATCCGGCGCCCGGCTCGCTGTATCCCTGGCACCACAGCTCGTCACCGCGGGCGACGGGGGGCAGGAAGCGCTGCTTCTGGGCCTGTGTGCCGTAGGCGATCAGGGTCGGGGCGAGGAGGTTCTCGCCGATGTGGCCGACCCGGGCGGGAGCGTCGACGCGGGCGTACTCCTCGGCCCAGACGACCTGCTGGGTGAGGCTCGCGTGCCGGTTGCCGTGGCCGGCGCCGTGGTTGTCCCAGCCGAGGCCGATCCAGCCGCCGCGGCCGAGTTCGCGCTCCCATTCGCGGCGGATCGTGACGCCCTCGTGCTCGCTGCCGGGGCCGCCGGTGCCGACGGCCGCCGCGTACTCCCCGACGAGGTGCGCTTCCAGCCAGGCGCGGGCTTCGTCGCGGAACGCGGCGTCGTCCGGGCCGAAGGTGAAGTCCACGTTGCCTCCTGTTGCAGGATCAAGCGCGTCCGGCGATTGGGGACCGGGGTCCGGGGCGAAGGACGGATTCCGGGCGAAGGGCCGGGGGCCATGGCAGAGGGCCAGGGTCCGAGGCCAGAAGGCCAGAAAGGCCAGGGTCCGGGGCAGGGCCCCGGGGCGCCCCCGTCACGCGTTCGGCCGCGCCCTTGCCGCAGCCGCCGCGGCCATCTCCTCCAGCTGCGCCAGCATCGGCATCGGGTCCGTGCCCACCGTCCCCGGCAGGAAGTCCGCGATCCGTTCCGGGGTCCAGGCCCCCTCCGCGTACCCCGCCCGCAGCTCCCTCGGCTGGGCCCAGACCGCGATCTTCGGGCCTGCGATCGTGTACACCTGGCCGGTGATCTTCTCCTTGCGGGCCCGTTCGCTGAGCAGGTAGACGACGAGCGCCGCCACATCCTCCGGCTCGCCGATCTCCTTCAGTTCCATCGGCACATTGGCGGACATCCGGGTACGGGCGACCGGGGCGACGGCGTTCGCCGTGACACCGTACTTGTGCAGGCCGAGCGCCGCGCTCCGTACCAGCGAGATGATCCCGCCCTTGGCGGCGCTGTAGTTGGCCTGGGCAACGCTGCCCTGATGGTTGCCGCTGGTGAAGCCGATCAGTGTGCCGCCGCCCTCCTGCTTCCGCATCACCGCCGAAGCGGCCCGGAAGACGGTGAAGGTGCCCTTCAGGTGCGTGGCGACGACGGGGTCCCACTCCTCCTCGGACATGTTGAACAGCATCCGCTCCCGCAGGATCCCGGCCACGCACACGACCCCGTCGATCCGCCCGTACTGCGCCAGCGCCGTGTCCACGATCCGCTGCCCGCCCGCCATCGTGGAGATGTCGTCGGCGACGGCCACCGCCTGGCCGCCCGCCGCCTCGATCTCCTTGACGACGGCCTCGGCTATCTCGCTGCTCGGCTCGCCGCCATCGATGGAGACGCCGTAGTCGTTGACGACGACTCTCGCCCCCTCGGCCGCCGCCGCGAGCGCGACCGCCCTCCCGATGCCGCGCCCGGCACCCGTCACCGCCACCACTTTGCCTGCCAAGAAGTTCCCCATGCCCGGCCCCTTCCCGCTATTTCTGACGGACCGTTAGATTTTATGGGCCATCAGGTCCACGAGCACAAGCCCCGGGAGGTCCCGTGTCACTGCCCGCCGAGTTCCACGACATCGCCAAGCGGGTCAACAACTGGGGCCGCTGGGGCGCCGACGACGAGATCGGCACACTCAACCTGATCACCGACGCGGTCGTACGCGAGGCGGTCGCCGGCGTCCGCACCGGGCTGCGCATCCCTCTCGCACTCCCCCTCCAGCAGGACGGCGTCCAGAGCGGGCTGATCCCGGGGCGGATCAATCCGCTGCACACCATGGTCCAGATCAACCAGGAACTCTTCGGCCCCGGCACCGTCGCCACCAGCGACGACACAGCCGTCCTGAGCCTGCAGACGGCCACGCACTGGGACGCCCTCACCCACGCCTCGCACTCGGGGAAGATCTACAACGGCCGCCCGGCCGCCACGATCACCGCCCACGGCGGCGCGCAGTTCAGCGGGATCGACAAGGCACCGCACATCGTCTCGCGCGGAGTCCTGCTCGATGTGGCACGCGCACACGGCACGGACAGGCTGCCCGGTGACCATGCCGTCACCCCCGAGGACCTGGACGCGGCCGAGGAACTGGCGGGGGTCAGGGTCCGGGCCGGTGACATCGTGCTCGTACGGACGGGGCAGGTGCAGGTCTATCTGGCGGGCGACAAGCATGCGTACGCCTATCCGTCGCCCGGTCTCTCGATCCGGACGCCCGAGTGGTTCCGTGCGCGCGATGTCGCGGCAGTCGCCAATGACACCCTGACCTTCGAGATCTTCCCGCCCGAGATCGAGGATCTGTGGCTGGGGGTGCATGCACTGGACCTGGTCGAGATGGGCATGCTGCAGGGCCAGAACTGGCACCTGGAAAAGTTGTCCACAGCCTGTGCGGAAGAGAGGCGGTACAGCTTCTTGCTCTCCGCGATGCCGGAACCGTTCATCGGCGCGACCGGCACCCCGGTCGCCCCGGTCGCCGTCCTGTGAAGGAACGCGGGCCGGCGCCGCCCCTCATGTGCCGGTCTGTCTCAACTTTTATATGCGATTCGTGAAGGTTCGTGATGGCTTGTACGCCTCGCGGTCCGCAGCCGCCGTATCCGGTGCGCCCGGTGCGCCATGAACACCCTGTGCGCCCGGGTGCACCGGCTGGATCAGCGGGACGCCCCGGTCGACCTCGCACCAGATGCGCTTCCCAGCGCCCTCCGGCTGCCAGCCCCAGCGGTCCGCGAGGCCGTCGACGAGCTCCAGGCCCCGGCCGCCGGTGTCCTCGCCCGCCGCGTGGCGCTGCTGCGGCGGACGACAGCTGGAGTCGGCCACCTCGACCCGTACGGTCCCGGCCGCACCGGCCGCGCCCGTCGAGCCGAACAGCATGCGCAGCACGGCCGGACACCCGGTGTGGACCACCGCGTTGGTGACCAGCTCCGAGATCAGCAGGATGAGCGTCTCGGCCAGCGGCTCGTCGTCCCCTATTCCGGACCCGACCAGTCTCGATCGCGCCCATCTACGGGCTCTCCCGACCTCCGCGGGATCCGGCCCGACTTCCAGCTGAACCTGAAGCACCTGCACCGCTCACACCATCCGAACCGGCGGACACATCGCCTCGCGCCTCCTCAGGGTCACGGAACGTGATTCCCTTACAAGCCAGCATGGTTGACGTACAGTCACCGCAACAAGCGCTTCGGGCATATTCCAGCGCGAAGGAGTACGCGTGGTGCATACTGTGCGACGCGCGCTGCGGGAAGTCGAACAGAGGCGCATCGAGGCTGCGGGAGTCGTTCCCCGGGCAGGCTCGCCGCTTCTGCGTGAAATGCGAGCAGGGCACCTCTTCCGGACCGGAGTCACCGCACGGGCAACATCCGGACTATCCGGTTCCAGAACCTCTCGCACCCAACGGAGCGTACCCGAGCCCGGCGTCGACTCCGCCCCGTGACGAATTACGCAAAGGACGCAAGCCGGCATCGGAGTCCGCCGACTGCGCTGAGTGACTGCGCAGCGTGAGACTTGACGGTCTGCCTGTCATATTCCTGCATCGCACATCGGCCCCCTGCCGCGCGGCCGGAGCCTCCACGGAACCCGTGCTCGATCAGCACAGGTCGGCCGCAAGTGCCTCCTCGGCCGCCGCCGCCGCCAGCCACTGCCCGGACCGCAGCCAGGCCCGCTTGAGGTGCAGATGAACGTCCGCCTCCCAGGTGAAGCCCATTCCGCCGTGCACCTGGAGGCAGTCGCGCGCATTGCGGACCGCCGCGTCGTCGGCGAGCAGTTTGGCGCCCGCGATCTCGACCCGGTCCGCGGTCACGGCCGCCGCGTAGACGGCGCTGCGGGCCAGCTCGGCGCGGACCAGCATCCCGGCGCACAGATGTTTGACCGCCTGGAATGACCCGATCGGTGAACCGAACTGTTCACGTTCACCGGCGTGTTGGACGGCCATCTCGGTCGTACGGGCGGCGCTTCCGAGCTGTTCGGCGGCGGCGAGCAGGGCGCCTTCGTCGCGCAGCCGCGCCCCTCCGGACAGGAGATCGCCGGGCCCGACGGGGCCCGTGACCCGCCACAGTGGCGTGAACGGGTCGAGCGACCGTACCGGCCTGGCGGCCTCCCGTACGACATCCCGCAGCGCCCCGCCGGTCACGGCCCGCGCTTCCGCCGGCTCCGGACCCGGCCCCGGGGCCCGCGCCTCTCCCGGCCCGAGTACGAGCAGGCCGTCCGCATCCCCCAGATGCCCCACCGGCTGCCCCGCGTCCAGCACCGTCACCACCGTCTCGCCCTCCGCCGCCCCCTTCACCGCACCGGCGGTGAGGTGGGTGGCGATCAGCGGTCCGGGGAGCAGCGACCGCCCCGCCTCCTCGAAAAGAAGGACCGCTTCGGGCAGGCCGAGTCCGACGCCGCCCTCCGTCTCCGGCAGCCGCAGCGCGAAGAACCCGGCCTCGCCGAGCTCCCGCCACAGGGCCCGGTCGACGCCCCTGCCGCCGTCGAGAGCCGCCCGCATCCGGTCCCTGCCGAAACGCCCGGCGAGGAGTTCCCGTACCCCCGCCCGCAGGGCCCGCTGGTCGTCCG
Source organism: Streptomyces sp. NPDC018000 (assembly GCF_044328025.1). Taxonomy (NCBI): domain Bacteria; kingdom Bacillati; phylum Actinomycetota; class Actinomycetes; order Kitasatosporales; family Streptomycetaceae; genus Streptomyces; species Streptomyces sp. NPDC018000. The sequence goes on along the minus strand of NZ_JBIRGM010000001.1, from coordinate 16,906 downwards.
AGAGCTGGAAGTCCATAGCTGCGTCAGCGCCCCTTCGGCAGGCCGAGAATCCGCTCGGCGACGATGTTCCGCTGGATCTGCGAGGTGCCCGCGGCAATGGTGTACGAGAGCGAGGAGAGCCGGTCCAGGGCCCACTCCCGGTCCAGGTCGGCCGCGTCCGCGCCGAGCACCTCGGCGGCCGCCTCGTACAGCTCCTGGCGGGCCTGCGAGTAGCGCAGCTTGAAGACCGAGCCACCTGTGCCGGGCACGCCACCGCTGCTCTGCGCCTCGCTGACGTTCCACTGGGTGAGCCGCCACAGCGCCCGGAATTCGGCGTTCAGCCTGCCCAGCCTGCGGCGCAGGACGGGGTCGTCCCAGCGGCCGTTCGTCCGCGCCTCGGCGGCCAGGGCGTCCAGGGTGCGGCGGCAGGCGACGACCTCGCCGACGAACGCCGTACCGCGCTCGAAGGAGAGGGTGACCATCGTGACCCGCCAGCCGTCGTTCTCCGCGCCGACGCGGTGCGAGACCGGCACCCGCACCTCGTCGAGGAACATCTCGGCGAACTCGGTGGACCCGGCGAGGGTGCGCAGCGGACGGACGGTGACGCCGGGGGCGTCCATCTCCATCGCGAGCCAGCTGATCCCGCGGTGCTTGGGCGCCGCCGGGTCCGTACGCACCAGCAGTTCGCACCAGTCGGCGACCTCCGCGTGCGAGGTCCAGATCTTCTGCCCGCTCACCACGTAGTGGTCGCCGTCGCGCACCGCCCTGGTCCGCAGCGAGGCGAGGTCCGAGCCGGCGTCGGGCTCGCTGAACCCCTGGCACCAGATCTCGTCGCCGCGCAGCACCGGCGGCAGCCAGCGCGCCCGCTGTCCGGCCGTTCCCTCGGCCGCGATCGTCGGCCCGGCATGCAGCAGCCCGACGAAGTTCGCGCCGACGTACGGGGCTCCGGCCTTCTCCGTCTCCTCCAGGAAGATCAGATGCTGGGTCGGGGTGGCGCCCCGCCCGCCCGCGTCGACAGGCCAGTGCAGGCCCGCGTAACCGGCGTCGTACAGCATCCGCTGCCAGGCGGTGTCGTACGCGCGGCGCCCCGGCCAGTCGTCGGGGCCGGGCTTCGCGGGCAGGGTGGGCAGCACGGCGGCCAGCCACTCGCGCAGCCGTGCCCGGAACTCCTCCTCGGCCTCCGTGTACGCGAGATCCACCGCGCGCCTACTTGTCCAGGTCCAGATCGAGCATCCGGATCGCGTTTCCGCGCATCAGTTTGTAGACGGTCTCGTCGTCCAGTCCCTTGACGTGGTCGAGGGCGACCTCCTTGGTGTGCGGGAAGGTCGAGTCGACGTGCGGGTAGTCGGTCTCGAAGGTGGCGTTGTCCCGCCCGACGACATCGAGCGACGCGACGCCGTGCTTGTCGCGGAAGAAGCAGCAGAACATCTGCCGGTAGTAGTACGTGGACGGCGGCTCGGGAATCAGATCGCGCACCCCGCCCCAGGCCCGGTGCTCCTCCCAGACGTCGTCGGCGCGCTCCAGGGCGTACGGGATCCAGCCCATCTGGCCCTCGCTGTAGGCGAGCTTCAGCCGGGGGAACCTCACCAGCACGCCGCTGAACAGGAAGTCCATCATCGAAGCCATGGCGTTGTTGAAGGAGAGACTGGCCTGTACGGCGGGCGGGGCGTCGGGCGAGGCGGCGGGCATCTGCGAACTGGACCCGATGTGCATGTTGACGACCGTGCCGGTCTCCTGGCAGGCCGCGAAGAACGGGTCCCAGTAGCCGGTGTGGATCGACGGCAGCCCGAGATACGTGGGGATCTCGGAGAAGGTCACCGCCCGCACCCCGCGCGCCGCGTTCCGCTCGATCTCCGCGACCGCCAGGTCGATGTCCCAGAGAGGGATGATGCAGAGCGGGATGAGCCGGCCGCCGCTGTCGCCGCACCACTCCTCCACCATCCAGTCGTTGTAGGCGCGCACGCAGGCGAGGGCGACCTCCTTGTCGTGGGCCTCGGCGAAGGTCTGGCCGCAGAAGCGCGGGAAGGTGGGGAAGCAGAGGCTCGCCTCGACATGGTTGAGGTCCATGTCCTTGAGGCGCTCGGCCGGGTCCCAGCAGCCCGGCCGCATCTCGGCCCGGGTGATCCCCTCCAGCGTCATGTCGTCGCGGTCGAAGCCGACGGCGGCGATGTTCCGCTTGTACGGGAACTTCAGGTCCTCGTAGATCCACCAGTCGGTCGGCGGCCCGTCCGGGTCCATCGTGATGACGTACTTGCCCCCCGTGTACACCAGCTCGCCGATGCCCGCGGTGAGCGGCTGCGGGCCGCGCTCGCGGTACTTGGCGGGCAGCCAGGCCGAGAAGAGGTGCGGCGGCTCGATCACATGGTCGTCGACGCTGACGATCCGAGGCAGTTCCGTCATGGTGTCCCCTTCGGCGCACACTGCACGCATCTGATGGTTCGTCAGATTTGGTTTCGGCAATCAGGCTAGCCCCGCACCCCTGGACCGACAAGGCGCGGCGCCCTACGCTCTCGACACGATCTGACTACCCGTCAGTTACAAGGGAGCGGGGAACGCAGTGAACGAGACCGCACACGCCCTGGGCGCATCGGGCACCTTCTGGGAACTCATCGAACGCCGGGCCGCGCTGACCCCGGACCTCCCCGTCCTGATCCAGGACGACCGCACCCTCACCTTCGGCGAGCTGCGCAGCCGCTGCGAGCGGGTCGCGGCCGGGCTGTGGGGGATGGGCGTGCGCCCCGGCAGCGTCGTCGCCTGGCAGCTGCCGACCCGTCTCGAGACGGCGCTGCTCTCCTTCGCCCTCACCCGCATCGGAGCAGTACAGACACCCGTCATCCCGTTCTACCGGGACCGCGAGGTGGGGTTCGCGCTGCGCGAGTCGAAAGCCGGCTTCTTCGCCGTGCCCGGTGTCTGGCGCGGCTTCGACCACACGGCGATGGCACACCGGCTGGCCGCGGAGGCGGAGCACCCGCCACTGGTCTTCGAGGCGTACGAGTCACTGCCGGACGGCGACCCGTCCGTGCTGCCTCCGCCGCCCGCCGACGGGACGGCGGTGCGCTGGATCTACTGGACCTCGGGCACCACCTCCGATCCGAAGGGGGTTCTCCACACCGACCGCAGCCTGATCGCGGGGGGCTCCTGCCTGGCCCACGCGCTGCATCTGTCGGCCGACGACATCGGCTCGATGGCGTTCCCCTTCGCCCATATCGCCGGGCCCGACTACACGGTGATGCTGCTGTTGTACGGCTTCCCGGCGGTCCTCTTCGAGCACTTCGCGATGCCGGACGCGCTGGAGGGCTACCGGCGCCACGGGGTGACGGTCGCGGGCGGGTCCACGGCGTTCTACTCGATGTTCCTGACCGAGCAGCGCAAGACCCCGGAGCGGAAGCTGATCCCCACCCTGCGGCTGCTGGCGGGCGGCGGGGCGCCGAAACCGCCGGAGGTCTACCACGCGGTGGTACGGGAGATGGGCGTCCAGCTCACCCACGGGTACGGCATGACCGAGGTCCCCATGATCACGATGGGTGCCCCCGACGACACGGCGGAGCACCTCGCCGGGACGGAGGGGCGCCCGCCCGAGGGCATGGAGATACGGATCACCGACGAGGGCGGCAAGCCGCTGCCGCACGGCACGGACGGCGAGGTACGGCTCCGCGGGGAGGCCGTCTGCAAGGGCTATCTGAACCCGGAGGCGTCGGCCGCGGCCTTCGACGCGGACGGGTTCCTGATCACCGGCGATGTCGGCCATCTCGAGGCGAGCGGTCATCTGGTGCTCACCGGGCGGCTGAAGGACATCATCATCCGCAAGGGCGAGAACATCTCCGCCAAGGAGATAGAGGATCTGCTGCACCGGCACCCGGGCGTCGGGGACGTGGCGGTGATCGGGCTCCTGGACCCGGAGCGCGGCGAACGCGTCTGCGCGGTCGTGGAACAGCCGGCGGGCGCCGCCCCCCTGACCCTGCCGGACATCACCGGCTACCTGCGGGCGGAGGGCCTCTCCGTGCACAAGCTGCCGGAACAGCTGGAGGTGGTGGCGGCGCTGCCGCGCAACGAGACGCTGCGGAAGGTACTCAAGTACAAACTGCGCGAACAGTTCTCCTGAAACGGGAACACGGCGGCGAGCGCCGTGCGGCACCTGACAGAATCTCCCGTCATGACCGACGCAGTGCCCCGTCCGCTCCTCCGTTTCCGGCGCGCCGGAAAGAGCGACGTGGGCGAGCTCGCACGCCTGCGGGACGCAGCCGCCCGCTGGCAGGCCGGTCGGGGCATCGATCAGTGGCAGCCGGGCGAGCTCGGGCGGTCGCACTTCCTGGCCCGCCTCGACGACTGCGAGACATGGCTGGCCGCCTCGGGCGCGGATGCGCCGGTCGTCGGTGCCTGGGAGGTGTGGTGGGAGGATCCGGCGGCCTGGGGAGAGCAACCGCCCGTCGCCGGTTACGTCCACCGGCTGGTGACCGACCGGGCGGCCGCACCGCCCGGCACCGGACGCATCATGCTGACCGAGGCCGAACGGCGTATCGCGTCCTTCGGCCGGGACCTCTGCCGCCTGGACTGTCTGGCGGACAACCCGCGCCTGCGCAGGTACTACGAGGACGCGGGCTACACGGTGACGGGAACGCTCCCCGCCAAGAACGGTGACGGCGGCCGGAGGTACGGCGTCACCCTGCTGGAGAAGCGCCTGCGGACGGCATGAACCGGGACGGCCACACTGCCGGGCGGCCCGGCCCCGTTCCGGCCGCCCGCGTCCCGGCTATGCGTCCGGCTCGATCACCGTGAAATAGGCGGCGAATGCCGCCACCGCCTCGTTCTCGGCGACCTTGCCGTCCTGGTCCGCGTCCAGGTTCCGCGCCGCGAACGCGGCCGCGTCCGCGCTCGCACCCAGCACCTTCAGCGCCCGCTCCACGGCGGTTACGGAGGCCGCGCCCTCGTCGTCCTGGTCCGCCACGGCGATCGCGGCGCGCAGGAAGGGGCGGGCGATCTCCGCGAAGCGCTCCGGGTTGTCGCGCAGCCGTTTCACGGCCCCGCCCACGAACTCCTCCCGGGTGACGCGCTGGTCCCCGTCGACATCGGCGATGCCCGCCATGCCCTGCCAGAATGCCTCGGCCCCGGTGTAGAGCGCCTGGCCCTTGTCGCTGCGGGCCGTCGTGCCGAATTCGGCGAGCAGACGGGCCGCGGTGGCACTGAAATCCGCGCGATCGATGTATCCGTTGCCGTCCTGGTCGAAGGCGGCGAAGCGGAAGGCGATCTTGCGCTCATACTCTGCGCTGTCCATGCGGGGAGCGTACGACGCCGACAGGCGTCCCATGTCATTTTCGACCTCGCCCACCACCGGTGTTAAAACCTGGTCGTGGACCGCCCTCGCGCCGGGAGCGGCCGGGCCTCGTCGTCGACGGCCGCGTACCGGTCGGGGTAGACGTCGAAGAGACGGCGTACGCCGAGGGCGGCGAGCACCCGGTTGACGTGGGACCCCTCTTCCGCACCGCGGGCCGGCAGGATCAGCCGCAGCCGGCCCCCGCAGGAGCGCAGCAGACGGCGGGCCGCGATCAGTACGCCGACGCCGCTGGAATCGCAGAACAGGACCTCGGAGAGGTCCAGCACCACATCGTGGCGGCCGATGGCGACCGTGTCATGAACGGACTGGCGCACGGTGGGTGACGTCACGAGATCCAGTTGTCCCCGTATGCGCAGCACGGTCCATTCGCCCTGCACGGTTTCGGCCACTTTCAGTGGCCTGCGGGAGCGTTCCTGGGTGACCAAGGGGGCGCGGGTGGCTGCAGCCGGTGGGTGGTTTCCAGGAGGACGAGAACTCCTCATGGGGCTGGGCCTCTCGTTGCGGGGACTCCGACGTTCCGGAAGTTTCGGTTCCCTCTCGCGGCTGCCCCCGCCGCGGCCCCTTGAAACACCGGCCCGCCCGGCAGGACACAACCGGAACCGTCGCCGTCGGATGGCGCATTCCCTGTCGTCCCGGGCCTCATCAGGGGCGGACTTGCCGTAAAGGCCATGCATCGTCTGTGCCGCCGACTACATTCGACGTGACGAGGGGAACAGGGTTGGGGGGTCGTATGCCGAGGAACGCACCACCCCGCTGGGACCGCATGATGCAGCAGCGGCTGACGCGCGGCGAGGCGGCTGCTCTCGGCGAGCTCTACGACCGGTTCGCCTCGCTCGTGCACAGCCAGGCACACCGGATGCTCGACGACGAGACCGCCGCCGATCTGGTGACCCGCGAGGTCTTCGGCTATGTGTGGGAGAACCCGGACGCGTACGACCCGAAGCAGGGCTCGATGCGGTCCTGGGTGGCCCGGCTCGCGCACCGCCAGTCCGTACGGCGCCTGCGCGAGGAGGACAGCCTCCCGGGCGGTGCGGACGAGGAGACCGGGACTGCGGCCCGGGCCGATCTGGAGGAGCGGGTGCGCCGGGCCACGGCCGCGGCCCGCGCCGACTACATCGTGGCGGCCATGCCCGCCCCGCTGCGGGCCGCGCTGGAGCTCGCGTACGTCCAGCGCCGGGACTACCGGCAGACGGCAGCCGACCTCGGGGTCACCGAGGACGAGGCCCGCCGTCGGCTGCGGCTCGGTCTGCAGCTGCTTTCCACCGCGCACACCCGTCCGCTGGAGGGGGCGCCGCCGCCCGGATACGGACGGCCGTTGTGACCGGTGACGAGCACGCGAACGGACGCGAGGGCGACGGACGCGACGACGAGGTGCAGGACGCGCGGCGCATTCCGGGACCGCGGGCCGCCGCGGACGACTTCGACCTCGATGCCGTCCCCCTACCACTGCCCGTGCCCCAGGAGCCGCAGCCGGCCCCGAAGCCGACGGCGCCGGAACCTGCCGTGGCACCACCGGACCCGTCGGCCGCACCGGCGCTGATGCTGTCCCATCGCGTCCTCAAGGCCCTCCTCGGTGCCTGGGCCCTGGCCACCTGCTCGGCACAGGAGACCGAGGCCGTCGAGGCGCACCTGACCGTGTGCGCCGCGTGTGCGGACGAGGCCCTGCGGCTGCGCGACGCGGTCGGCCTGCTGCAGACCGACCGCAGCCTGGATCTTGATCCGACGCTGCGTTCCCGCGTGATCGACACCTGTCTGAGCCGCCGCCCGGCGGACATCCCGGTGCCCGACTGGGCCGCCCCGTACGACGCGGAGACCGCGCGGCTCGACGCGCTGCTGCGTGACATCGGCCGCTCGGAGTGGCACGCCCCGGTGCGGCTGAAGTGGTTCGAGGGCGAGCAGGCGGTCAATCGCAAGACGACGGTCGCGGGCGTCATCGGCCACCTCATGACCGTCGACGGACTGGTCGGCACCGCTCTCGGCCTCGACGTACCGCTCGGCGACGGCACCATGGGCCGGGGAGCCGACTGGCCGCTTCCGCCCGGGGCACGCACGGAGAAGTACTGGTCGGGAGCCCGGCGGCCACTCACCCGTGCGATCCGCGAGCCGTGGCGCGAGCAGAGCCACACCCTCATCCGTACGGTGTCCTTCGCCGGTCGCAAAGTCGCCGGCCTCTCCGTCTCGTACGGGGACTTCGCCCTTCCGATGCACGACTCGCTGCTGGACCGGTCCTTCGAATGCTGGGTGCACGGCGGCGACATCGCGCATGCCGTGGACTATCCGTACGAGGCGCCGTCGGCCGCCCATCTCAACCGGATGATCGACCTGGCGGCCCGGCTCCTCCCGGCGGCCCTTGCCGAGCGCCGCAGGTCGGGGCTGGCCGGGCCCGCCCGCCATCTGGTGACGGCCGGTTCGCCGGGCCGTTCGCTGCATCTGGAGGTCGAAGGCGCGGGCGGCGGCGACTGGTACATCCCGCTGGACTCCCCGGCCGCGATCGGCTCGCCCGCACACGCCGTGGCGCAGATCGCGCTGGACAGCGTCGAGTTCTGTCAGCTGGTGGCCGGGCACGTGCCGCCGGCGGAGGCTGCGGCAGGTCAGGAGGGCAACCGCGAGGCGATCCGCGACGTACTGTTCGCGGCCGCGTCGCTGAGCCGGCTCTAAGGGCTGTCCCGGGCGCTACGAGAAGATCACCGTGCGGCGGCCGTTGAGCAGAATGCGGCGCTCCGCGTGCCACTTCACCGCCCGCGCCAGCGCCTGGCACTCCACATCGCGACCGACGGCGACCAGCTGGTCCGGTGTGACGCCGTGGCCCACCCGCTCGACCTCCTGCTCGATGATCGGCCCCTCGTCGAGGTCGGCCGTCACATAGTGCGCCGTCGCACCGATCAGCTTCACACCGCGGGCGTGCGCCTGGTGGTACGGCTTCGCGCCCTTGAAGCTCGGCAGGAAGGAGTGGTGGATGTTGATGATCCGGCCGCTCAGCTGCTTGCACAGATCGTCCGAGAGGACCTGCATGTAGCGGGCGAGGACGACCAGCTCGACCTTCTCCTCACGGACCAGCTCCAGCAGCTCCGCCTCCGCGGCGGCCTTGTTCTCCCTGGTCACCGGGATGTGCCGGAAGGGGACGTCGTACGAGGCGACGAGTTCGGCGAAGTCCGTGTGGTTGGAGACGACGGCGGCGATCTCGATCGGCAGCGCCCCGATCCGGGAGCGGAACAGCAGGTCGTTGAGGCAGTGCCCGAACTTGCTGACCATCAGCACGACCCGCATCCGCTCCGAGGAGCGGTGGATCTGCCAGTCCATCTGGAAGGAGTCGCCGACCGCGGCGAAGCTGGCCCGCAGCTTCTCCACGGTCACCGGGCTGTCCGCCGAGAAGTGGACACGCATGAAGAACAGACCTGTGTCGTGGTCGCCGAACTGCTGGCTGTCCTCGATATTGCAGCCGGTCATGAAGAGATAACTCGACACGGCGTGCACGATGCCCTTTTTGTCCGGGCAGGAGAGTGTGAGGACGTACTGCTCTGGGGTGGTCTCAGCAGGCTGCGGCGCGGTCATTCCCGTAGCGTGCCACACCGGAGCGGGATCAGGCCGAACTGGTCATGATGCGGAGCACGTCCAGGGAGCTCGGCGGCGCGTCCGGGTCGTCGCCGTCGTTGGTGGCGAGCAGCACATGGGCCTCGCGGGCGGCCCGTACGGCCTCCGGCCAGCCGTGATGTTCCAGATACGCCGACACGGGTGCGTCCGCGCCGACCTGGTGCATGATGCGCAGCACCCGGAGCACGGCGACGTCGACGAGAGCGGACTCGGCGGAGTCGCGGAAGATCGTCCCGACGTATTTCTCGGCGGACCAGTTGTCCAGCCAGGTGTCCTCGACCAGGCGGTACACGGCGTCGGTGACGTCGCCGTACCCTTCCCGGCCGGCCAGCCAGCACTCGTGATGGAAGACGGGGTCGGAGAGCATGTGCAGCGCCGAGCGCACGTTGCTGCGCCAGCGCCACCACGGCATGTCATTCAGCGGCATGCCGCCCATGGTGGAGGAGCGACGGCCGCGACGGGAAGTGTTCTCCGAACCTTGCTGCACGGTTGTCGATCGTACGTTCCCTTCTCGGCTCCCCGCACAGACCCCTGCAATTCACCCGGATGTCACCGAGTGTTGTGCGGAGCACACAGCAGCGTTACCCCACGGGCGGAAATGTTCGTGCCCATGACCGGACGGCAACACCCCACCTCCCCCCGCCGCTACAGGCTCCTCACGAGCATGGCGGCGGTCGGGGCGTTGCTGGTCACCGGCTGCGGTGCGCTCCCTGGGGCTTCGGGGGGCTCCAGGGAGCCCCTCACCGTCGTGACGTGGGCTCCGGGCGGCGCGGCGAATCCGGACGCCTCGCACACGGTGAACATGGCGGGCATGACCGCCATGGCCCGCACATACGCCCGCTGGGCCAACAGCAACGGCGGGCTCGACGGACACAAGCTGCGCGTCGTCACCTGCGACGAGGCGGACACCTCGGTCGGCGCGGCAAACTGCGCCCGGCTGGCCGTCAAGGAGAAGGCGGTGGCGGTCGTCGGCTCGTACAGCCGGCACGGTTCGTCGTTCATGGCGCCGCTGGAGACCGCCGGAATCCCCTACATCGGCGGTTACGGGGCCTCCGACGAGGAGTTCACCAGCTACAACTCCTACCCCGTCAACGGCGGCCAGGCCGCGCTGCTCGCGGGCAACGCCCAGCAGCTCGCCCGCAGCTGCGAGCGGGTGTCCGTGGTGCGGCCCGACACCCTGAGCGGCGACGGCCAGGCCTGGCTCCTCAGAACCGGTCTCACCGAGGCCCATCGGCCCGAGCCCGCCGACATCCGGGCCAAGGAGTCGGCCACTTCGTACGACAAGGCCGCCGAGCAGGCGCTCCAGGCGGCGGGGACGAGCGGCGGCTGTGTGACGGCCGTGCTCGGGGACCGTACGGAGACCTTCTTCGACTCCTTCCGCCGGCTCGAACCGTCGTACGGGAACGTACGGATCTCGTCCGTCCTCGGCAGTGTCGGGCAGCCGCTGATCGACAGCACCGGCGGCCGGAACAGCCCGTTCGAGGGGGCGTACATCACCGGCTGGTACCCGGACTCGGGCGACGCCCGCTGGGAGCCGATGCGGGAAGTGATCCGTAAGCACGCCTTCGGCGACAACCGGATCGACCCGGACGACACGGGTGTGCAGACCACGTGGATCGCGTACACCGTGCTGAACGAACTCGTGAAGTCGATCGACGCCCCGCAGATCACCGCCGGGAAACTCGCCTCCGCCCTCCGCCACGGCACCCCGGTCGACACCGGCGGCCTCACACCGGTGCTGCGCTGGCGCTACGAGGACATGCTCGGCTCGTCCGCCTATCCGCGCATCGTGAACACCCAGGTGACGTTTCAGGTGGCGCGAGACGGGCGGCTCGTCGCGGACAAGAAGGGGTTCGTGGACGTCACGAAGACGCTGTCGGATGCAAGCGCGAAGGGGTGAGGTACCGGGGCCGATCCCCCGGTACCTCCGCTCCTCGATCGCCGAAGAAGCTTGATTTCAGAGCTCGGTCGCCGACCGCTGGGTCAGCCCGTACTTCGACGCGATCGAGTTCCACAAACCCGACGCCTCCTGCTTCGCCTTGGTCGCCTCACCGCTCTGCACGGTGGCCTGCTGCGTCTCGGAGGTCGTGCGGGCCTTGCCGTGCTTGCAGACCTTCTTGCCGTGCTTGGCCTGGCTCGCCCACGCGGCGTAGTGCTCGTCGGCGGATGCGGACGCCTGCCAGGCCTTGGTGAGGGAGGCGGTCAGCTGGGCATGGTTCGGCAACTTGTCGACGCTCAGCCCCTGGAGCCGGGTCACCAGATCACGGCGTTGCTTGGCGGCGCCCTTCAGATCGGCCTCGGCCCGGTCCAGATCGGTGCAGTTCTTGGTCTTCTCGACGGCCCCGATGACCGCGGAACGGCTGTTGTTGCTGTCCGCCAGCAGCTCGTCCAGCGCCTCGGCCTGCGACTTCGCCGGATCGGCCGCGGCCTGTGCGGAGGGCTGGTCGTCGGGTGATCCGGCGGCGGCCACCGGCTGCTTGTCGTCCACGCCCTTGTCGTCGCCGCCACCGCTCATCAACGCACCCGCGCCGAGGCCGACGACGGCGCAGCAGGCGACGACCGCGGCGATGAGCGTGACGTGCGGCCGCTTCTTGCGCTGCCCGGTGGGCCCCTGCGGCCCCTCGTCCACGGACTGGTACTGGGGCTGCGGGGGCTGACGGGCGCTCTGGTGCTGCTGCGTGGGATCGAGCCGGGGCATCTGCTGGGTGGCGCCCGCGGGCCCGTTGTTGCGGAACAGGTTGTCGAACTCGGCGGGCGGCTGCCGGTCGTCGGGGGCTCCGGGCCTGATGCCGTACGGGGCGCCACCGGGGACCGGCTGGATGAACTGGGTCGCCTCGGCTTCGCCGCCGTGCGCAGGCGCCTGGGGCTGCTGGTACATCTGCGGCTGCGGCGCTCCGTGGTCGAGGAACTGGGTGGCCTCGGCGGGGCTCTCGGGCGGCAGCCCGCCCGGCGCGGGCCCGGCAGGCACCGGCGCGATGTACTGCGTCGCATCCGCGTCCCCGCCCATGCCCATGCCAGGCACGGCCTCGGGCGGCAACGGCTGCGCGTACGACTGCGGGGGCTGCGGGGGCTGTACGGGAGGAAGCGGCTGGGCCTGCGGCTGTCCGTACGCCTGCGCCGGCTGCCCCTGACCGTACTGCCCTTGCCCGTACTGTCCCTGCGCGTACGCCCCCTGCCCCTGAGCGTGTGGCTGTGGCTGCGACGAGGCGTCCTGGTGCGCCGCCTGCGGCCCCCAGGGCTGCCCCCACGGCTGGCCGCCCGCCGGGGCGCCCTGATCCGCGGGCCCCCCTGCTATCCAGGGCTCGCCGCCACCCGCGGGCAGCACGACACCTTCGTGCGCGGGCCGTACAGCAGGAAGCTGCTGCTCGTCACCCTGTCCGCTCTGCGTCACCGGGACTCCTACGTGTATACCTACGGAATCGTCGGCTCACGCTATCGGGTGGCTGCCGCCCTTCGCCAAGCGCCTGATGTCACTCACCGCCCCTTCACAAGCGTGGTAACACCCGGCGCCCATGTGCCGGCCGGCCCAGGACTCGGTCAAGGGGGCAACCCGCTCCGCCCGGCCGGGCCCGGTCACGCCGCCTGGAGCTCCAGCCGCGCCCCGAACTCCCGTACCGCCGGCTCGTCCCCGTACGGCATCAGGCGCTGCTGCAGATCGTCCAGATACTCCGCTCCCCGGGTGGAGCGCACCGGCCCCAGGAGCTCCATCGCCCGCGTGCCCGTGTGGCAGGCCTGCTCCACCTCGCGCAGCTGGACCTGGGCCGTGGCGAGGAGCACCAGGCCGATGCCGCGGCGGCGGGCCCGGGACTCCGGGTGGCCGTCCAGGGACTCCTTCGCCCGGCGTGCGGCCGCCTCCGCCTGGCCGAGGTCGCGGTGGCAGTGCGCCAACTCATCGGCGAGATAGGCGTGGTCGAAGTGGGCGATCCAGTCGGGATCGTCCCCGGTGTCCGGTTCGGCGTGCTCCATGGCCGTCAGTGCCCTGCCCGTCACCGCCTGGCAGGTCCGGGCGTCGCCGAGCAGAGCGTGTCCGCGCGCCTCCGCCGCGTAGAACATCGCCTCCGCCCTCGGGGTGACCCGCCCGCGCGCGCCCTCCTGCGCGGCCCGTGCCAGCTGGGCGATCTCCCGCGGATTGCCGAGCTGCGCGGCGAGGTGGCTCATCGACGCGGCCAGTACGTAACCCCCGTACGCCCGGTCGCCCGCCGCCTGCGCCAGACGCAACGCCTGGATGTAGTAGCGCTGGGCGAGCCCCGGCTGGCCCGTGTCGACCGCCATGTACCCGGCGAGTTCGGTGAGCCGCGCGACCGCCGCGAACAGCTGCCGCCCGACCGGTTCGCGGTACGCCCCCGAGAGCAGCCCGGAGACCACGCTGTTCAGGTAGTGCACCAGGACCGGCCGCACATGTCCGCTGCCGAACCGGTGGTCGAGGTCGACGAGCGCGGCCGTCATCGCCCGTACCGCCTCCACGTCCGACATCCCGACGCGGGTTCCGGCAGCCCGGGCCACCTGCGGGTCGGCGCCGCTGATCAGCCAGTCGCGGCTGGGTTCGACCAGCGCCGACGATGCGATCGTCGAACCGGACAGGAAGTCGCGTCGGCCGACATCGCTGCGCCACAGCTCACAGACCTGCTCGATCGCCCCGATCACGGTCGGGGCGAACTGCAGGCCGACGCCGGACGCCAGGTTCTTGCCGTTGGCCATGCCGATCTCGTCGATCGTGACCGTCCGGCCGATCTTGCGGCCGAGCGCCTCGGCGATGATTCCCGCTGCCCTGCCGCGTGGTTGCTGCCCACGCAGCCAACGGGCCACGGAGGTCTTGTCGTAACGCAGATCGAGCCCGCGCTCCGCGCCGACCATGTTGACGCGGCGGGCGAGACCGGCGTTGGAGCTGCCGGCTTCCTGAATGAGCGCCTGGAGCCGTTCGTTCGGCTGGCGGGCGACGAGAGGCCTGGCTGCCATGTTTCCCCCTGAGGCCGCAGTGATCGATGAGCGGATCACTGCCCGGCAAGTACACGGAAAATGCACACATTCATCGTGTTCGTCATGTCCGACGCATTTCTTGCCATTCGTGTCGGCGCATGACAGAGGCCGACCGTTCCGGAGTTGCCCGCATATGGCTACCCGCCCGATCGGGCGCCGCCTCACACGCGCCCCCACCCATGCATCCATGCGCCCCGCATGCCGGATCGATGAGCCCTGACCACGCCCAGCACGCCCGTACCCCCATGCAGTGGCGGAAGTTGCGCTGCGCACGGAAGAGCTCATCGGGGTCGCCACCCGTAGAGTGCCCTTTCGTAAGCTGTCCCCAAATACGGGGACACCGAAAGGCAACACACCATGCTGGACCGGACAGAAAAAGACAGAGCGGTACGGACGGGGGAAACGGGAGAGGCGAGCGGAGCCCGCACGGCGCCGCCCGCCGTTCGCGTACAGGGGCTCTGGAAGCGGTTCGGGGAGCAGACCGCAGTCGCCGGGATCGATCTGGAGCTGCCCGCAGGCAAGTTCATCGGTCTGGTGGGACCCAACGGCGCCGGCAAGACCACCACGCTGTCGATGGTCACCGGACTGCTCCGCCCCGACCAGGGGCTGATCGAGGTCGGCGGCCATGACGTGTGGCGCGACCCGGTCGAGGTGAAGTCCAGGATCGGCGTGCTCCCGGAGGGGCTGCGGCTCTTCGAACGCCTCTCGGGGCGCGAACTCCTCGCCTACACCGGCAGATTGCGCGGGCTGCCGGGCGCCGAGGTCGACAAGCGGGCCACCCAGCTCCTCGACGTGCTCGATCTGGCGGGTGCTCAGCACAAGCTGGTCGTCGACTACTCGACCGGCATGCGGAAGAAGATCGGGCTCGCCGCCGCACTGCTGCACAACCCCGAAGTACTCTTCCTGGACGAGCCTTTCGAGGGCGTCGACCCGGTGTCCGCGCAGACCATCCGCGAGGTTCTGGAGCGGTACACCCGCTCGGGGGCGACCGTCGTCTTCTCCAGCCATGTGATGGAGCTCGTGGAGTCCCTCTGCGACTGGGTGGCCGTCATGGCCGCCGGCAGGATTCGGGCCCAGGGCACCCTGGCCCAGGTGCGCGGCGATGCCTCCTCGCTGCAGAACGCCTTCCTCGAACTCGTCGGTGCGGGCTCCCGGGCCGCCGGCGACTCCCTGGACTGGCTGGGCGGCGACCGATGAGCGTGCTCGACACCCCCGTGGGGACCGCCCGCGGCAGGGACGGTACGAGCGGGCGCGAGGGTCTCGTCACCGTCTTCGTACGGCTCAAGCTGACCCTGTTGCGCAACGGTCTGCGGCAGTCGGCCGGCCGGAGGGCCGCGTACATCACCTCCGTCGTCTTCGCCCTGCTGATCGCCGCGAGCCAGCTGCTCGGGCTGATCCTGATGCGCGGACACGCCCATGTCGATGCCCTCGTCGTCCTGCTGACCGGCGTGCTGGCGGTCGGCTGGGCCGTGATGCCGCTGTTCTTCCCCAGCGGTGACGAGACCCTCGACCCGAGCCGTCTGGTGATGCTGCCGCTGCGGCCGCGCCCGCTGATCGCCGCGCTGCTGGCGGCGTCACTGGTCGGGATCGGCCCACTGTTCACGCTCTGCCTGGCGGTCGGCTCGGTGTTCGCGGTGGCGCACGGTACGGCCGGTGCGGTGTTCGCGGTGGTGTCAGCGCCGCTCACGCTGCTGCTGTGCGTGGCGCTGACACGTGCCGTGGCCACGGCCAACACCCGGCTGCTGACATCACGCAAGGGCCGCGATCTCGCGGTGCTCAGCGGGCTCGTGATCGCGGTCGGCCTCCAGGTCGTCAACTTCGGTGCGCAGCGGCTCGGACAGGCCGGCGGCCTCTCCGCGCTCGAACCGGCCGCGGACGTGGTGCGCTGGCTGCCGCCCGCCTCGGCGGTCGGAGCCGTGGACTCGGCGTCGCGAGGCTTGTACGGGCAGGCCGCCGTACAGCTGCTGCTGTCCGTGGCAGCGCTGTTCGCGCTGTTGTGGCTGTGGCGGCGGAGTCTGGTGAAGCTGATGACGGCCCCGGACGGGTCGACCCTCGCCGCTGCCGGACCGGTCCGCGAGAAGAGCGACAGGAGCGGCTCCAGGCTCTCCGCGCTGCTGCCCGCGGGGCGTACGGGTCCGGTGATGGAGCGCAGTCTGCGGTATGTCGCACGCGACCCGAAGACCAAGGCCGCCTGGGTGACGGCGCTGGCGATCGGGTTGATCGTGCCGCTGCTCAACGCGCTGCAGGGCGTCGGCTCGGTCTACTTCTCCTGCTTCGCCGCCGGGATGCTCGGCATCCAGATGTACAACCAGTTCGGGCAGGACACCTCCGCGTTCTGGATGGTGGCGCTGACCATCTCCTCCACCCGGGACGCGTACCTCGAACTGCGGGCAAGGGCACTGGCGCTGTTGCTGATCACACTGCCGTACACGATCCTGGTCACGGTGCTGACAGCGGCGATGCTCGGCGACTGGGGCACCCTGCCGGACGCCTTGGGGCTGTCGCTCGCCCTGCTGGGCGCGATGCTGGCGACGGGTGCGGTGGCGTCGGCGAACTTCCCGTACTCGATCCCGCAGGACGGGGCGTTCAAGAACGTGGCGCCCGGACAGGCCGGGCTCGCCTGGATCTCGCTCGTCGGCGGCATGGTCTCGGCGGCGGTGCTCTGCGCACCCGTGATCACGGCGACGATCTGGCTGCACGCCGCCGATCTGGAGCAGTGGCTGTGGCTCCTGCTGCCCGCGGGTGCGGTGTACGGGGCGCTGATCTCCTGGGCGGGGCTGCGGCTCGCCGCTCCCCGTACGGCGAACCGGCTCCCGGAGATCCTGGCGGCGGTCAGCAAGGGCTGAGGGCTTCCTCCGCAGGGCCTGTCTCTCTTACGGGAGACAGGCCCTACTTACGGGGACTCTTGCAGAAGGCCCCGGTGTTCACGCCGGGGATGAATGCATCTGAGGGCTGCTCTGACCCGCACTTCAGAGCGGGCGTTTCTGCTGCTCGATGTACTGACGGACGATCGCCGGCGGTGCTCCG